>JAXLZK010000055.1:0-2793 GCA_046350935.1 Thermodesulfovibrionales bacterium | reverse complement strand
TGGTCCTTGTCACGGATGTGCTATATATCGATCCTTCAGAGCTCTACCGCGGCGACCGCGAGCTTTCCCGTGAGGAGGAAGAGGCACTTTCCGCCCTTGCCGCCCGGCGAGCCGAAGGCGAGCCCCTGCAGTATCTTCTCGGCTCCGTCGAATTTTACGGGCTGAAAATACATGTGGGCCGGGGAGTCCTCATCCCCCGTCCCGAGACGGAGCTCCTCGTTGAAGAGACGATCCGGCTTCTCGCCAATCGGCAGCCCCCTTTTTCGATTCTCGATCTCTGTACCGGCAGCGGGTGCATCGCCCTCTCCCTTGCGAAGCGCTTTCCGGAGGCCGGGGTGTATGGCACCGATGCTTCCGAAGCTGCAATGGTGTACTCCATCCAGAACGCCCTCGAAAACAATATCCGGAATGTCCGGTTCCTGCTGGGAGACCTCTTCGGACCTGTCCGTGGCATGAGGTTCGAATGTATCATCTCCAACCCCCCCTATGTTTCGAGGGAAGAGATACGGACCCTTCAGCGCGAAGTCAGGGATTTCGAGCCGGTGGAAGCACTGGACGGCGGTGTGGACGGGCTGGACTTCTATCGTACGATCGCCAAAGGCGCTCCACGCCATCTGAAGGACAAGGGAGTGCTCGCCCTTGAAATCGGATACGGGCAGGCCGCAGAGGTGGAGAAGATCCTGCGGAAAACCGGCTTTCACACCATCAACATTGTCAGGGACTTTTCCGGCATTGAAAGGATCGTCACCGGAGCGTGGCAATGAAGTGTCGGGGTCAAACCTGAACACTACCAGGGGTGCTTTGTCTCTGTATCTTGTAAAGTGTATTGTTTAGGTTTGACCCCAATTGCGATGCCTGACCCCAATTGCGACACCCTGTAGGTGTCCCCAATCCCTTTCAAGGGAGGTAGTATGGTATAATCCTTTATGGAACAAATACATCTTCATGATCTTACTCCTGTTGTCGCGCAGAGGATAGGCCCATTTTTTCATGAGATTCTTGAGGGGTACCCGCGCAACGTCCATTCCCTTCACCTCGTCGGGAGCGCCCTTACTCCGGATTTCAGGGAGAAGACCTCCGTCATCCACTCCGTTATCGTCCTCCACAACATGGACTTTTCCTTCATACGCTTTCTTGCCCCCCTCGGCAGGAAATACCGCAAGAAAGGCGTGGCGGCCCCGCTGGTCCTTACCCCGGACTCCATCAGGGATTCCCTCGATGTCTTTCCCGTCGAATTCCACGATTTCCGCCTGATCCATAGGACAGTGTGGGGAGAAGACATATTCAGCGGCCTCAACATCGACAGGCGCTATCTGCGCCTGCAATGCGAGCGCGAGATAAAAACGAGGCTCGTCGGCCTGCGGCAGAGTTATATTTCCTCCCTGGGGGAAAAGGGCCGTCTGACGGATATTCTCTCCCAATCCATCGTGGGATGCATGCCCCTCCTCAGGGCGGTTACCCGCCTCTCCGGCAAGGAACCGCCGGTAAAACGGCACGAAGTGGTGCTCAGAGTAGAGGAGATCTCTTCCCTGAAAGCGGATGTTTTCGAGGAGCTCCTTCAGCTCAGGGCGGGTGTACTCAAGCCCTCCCGGGAGGAGTTGCAGCGTCTTTACGAGGAATATCACGCTCTCCTCGAAAAGATCGGCGGCCTTGTGGACGCGCTGCAGGCCGGCGAGTAGCGGGCGGCAGCCGGTGAGAACACGAGGCATACAGGCGCTGCGCGCGCACCGGATCGGGCTGATGCTCCTGGCCCTCCTGCTCCTCCTCCCTGCTGTCCTGTCCGCAGCCACACCCACTCCCCCCGCTGTTCCGCCCAATTATGTGGTGGACCTCGCCGGGGTCCTCGACGATGCCACCGAGAGGCGGCTGAACGCCTATCTCCGGGAGCTGAAGCAGAAGACGACGGTGCAGATGGTGGTCCTCACCCTGCAGAGCCTGGACGGGGAGGACATCGAAGGGTTTTCCATCAGGACGGTCGAGAAGTGGAAGCTCGGACAGAAGGGAAAGGACAACGGAGTCCTCCTGACCGTTTCCGTGCAGGACAGGGCATACCGTTTCGAGGTGGGATACGGTCTTGAAGGAGTCCTTCCCGACAGCCTGGCGGGCTCCATCGGGAGGGAGTACCTCGTCCCCTACTTCAGGAAGGGGGACTTCAATGCGGGTGTTGTGAATGCCACGCTTGCCGTGGTAAGGACCATTGCCGCCCATGAGGGGGTGGAGATAACGGAAATGCCTTCAGCCCGGCGCGCGCCGTCGGAAAGGGGCGTGCAAAGGGCTCCCGGGGTAGGCATACCCGGCATGATCGTCATCGGGATCGCCCTGCTTGCGGCTCTCTGCCTCTTCATCAGGCATCCCGGGCTCTGCCTTCTTCTCCTCTTCACTTCGGGAAGGGGAAGAGGGGGAGGATGGTCGGGAGGGGATTGGTCGGGCGGTGGTGGTTTCGGCGGTGGCGGCGGCGGAGGGTTCGGCGGCGGCGGCGCATCGGGAAGATGGTGAAAGAACGAACAATGCGGAGGTCCCAATGAGCAGCGGTGCGAAGATTGCAGTGGGAATTGTGGCGGTAGTAGTCGCCCTCGGGGTCATGATCGGGGGCTGGATCGTCGGTCAGTACAACAGGATCATTACGATGGACGAGCAGGTGAAGGCCCAGTGGGCGCAGGTGGATAACCAATTGAAGAGGCGCTACGACCTCATCCCCAACCTCGTCGAGACGGTGAAGGGCTATGCCGCGCACGAGAAGGGGATCTTCGAGAATATCGCCCAGGCAAGGACCCAGTATTTTCAGGCGAAGAC
>JAXLZK010000054.1:0-3416 GCA_046350935.1 Thermodesulfovibrionales bacterium | reverse complement strand
TTTACACAGTTCGTGAGACAGTCCTAAAACGGAATCTTCAGGACACGACCCTTCGCAATGACAAAGACAGGAGAAGAGGCAGAGGAAGGCAGAAGAGAGACATCACTTCTCCGTCATTGCGACCCTCTGTCCTGGACTCATTTTCAGACCCCCTCTCCCGTCCTGCGGCCGCCCTCTCCCTCGAGGGGAGAGGGGAAGGGTGAGGGTGAAAGGCGTCAAGAAAACGTCATTCTGAAAACCCAAACGAAAAAAGCGCAGCAGGGAATGCGCCGATGTCCCGAACACGGCGATCTTCGGTGAGCTGAGCACCGGCACGGCGCACCGCCGGGTGCTCTCTTTCCGCCCCCGGAGTACGCCCACGGCAGCCCTGAAAGCGTGTATTGACAGACAAGAGACCGAAGAAATAAGATAAATTCCATCTGTTTTGCCGGCAAAGAGCCGGAACCCTTCAGGGTAATAGGACCGTGCATTTGAAAGCCGACGACAGCGAGTTTTTTTTCAGTCTTGTCCAGGAGATGCTCTGCATTGTCTCAAAGGAAGGGGTATTCCGGAAAATCAACGCTCTGGTGTGGACGCGCCAGCTCGGCTATGAACCGGACGAAATCATAGGAAGGAATTTTGTCGAATTCCTCCATCCCGATGATCTGGAATCCTCCCTGAGAGAGGTAGAGAGACAACGGGAGGGGCAGCCCACCATGAACTTTACGAACCGGTACCGCCGCAAGGACGGCACCTACGCATGGCTGGAATGGTGGGCCGCGGCCGCAGGCGACGGGAGCCTGTATGCGACGGCGCGCAACGTCACCGAGCGCAAACAGACGGAGACCATAATGTGGCAGGTATACAAAGAAGTGGAGCGCCGGTTGGCAAGCAGGGAGACAGAGGCGCACCAGCTGCGCAAGGCGCTCGACCATGTCCCTTCGCATGTTTTCATCAAAGACGTGCAGTCACGCTATGTCTATGCCAATCGCTCCCTGTTGGAGTTGCTCGGATGCGATCAGGAAAGCCTGCAGGGCAGTAGTGACGCCCGCTTCTTCGACGACGCCACGGCAGAGCGCTTTCGGGAAGACGATCTGCGCGTGTTCGGCGGTCAGCAGGTACAGGTGGAGGATGATACCGTCTCCAAAGAGGGAAAACGGCGGATCTTTCTTACACTGAAAACCCCTCTCCATGATCGGCCGGACAGTGTGACGGGATTAATGGGCATTGCCACGGATATCACCGAGCGGAAGCTGATGGAAGAGGCGGTGAGCTTGTCCGAGAAAAAGTTTGCCCTCGCCTTCAGCGACAATCCTTCCGCGCTGATGATGATCAGTCTCGAAGACTATCGCTACCTGGAAGTGAATGAAACGTGGCTCCAGATGACCGGCTACACCCGTGAGGAAACGGTGGGCAGTTCCGTCGAGCACATACCCCTCTGGTCGTCCATTCAAACGACATCCCTGTTTTTGCAGGCAGTGGCGGAACAGGGATTTATACGGGACCTGGAGCAAACCTTCCGGAAGAAGTCGGGGGATCTGTTCAGGATCCAGATTTCGGCGCGTATGATAAGCGTATCCGGGAGGAGGGTCATGCTCGCCACTTTCATCGACATCACGGAACGCAAAAAAATAGAAAGGGAGCTGCGCATAAAGACCAAAAAGCTCGAAGCCCTCACCGGCACTCTTGAACAGCGGGTGCAGGAGGAGATCGATGCCCGCCGGAAGAGCGAGCTGATGCTGCAACAGAAGGCGAAGATGGCGGCCATGGGGGAGATGCTGGGAGCGGTGGCCCACCAATGGAGACAGCCCCTGAACGGGGTGGGGCTCATCATCCAGGACCTGGCTGCCTTATATAAGACCGGGGAGATGGACGAGGCCTACTTTGAGAGCGGCGTACAGAGCGCAATGGAGCTGCTGTACCATATGTCAAATACCATCACCGATTTCAGGAACTTCTTCAAACCCTCCCGCGGCAAGGAGCACTTCTGCGTGATCCGGGCGCTCCGGGAGACCCTCTCCCTGGTGGAGCCCCAGCTGAAGGCCCACTTCATCGAAGTGCGCCACCAGAGCGCCGAAGAGAGCCTGGAAGTCCAGGGCTACCCCAACGAGTTCAAGCATGTGCTGCTGAACATCATCCTCAATGCGAAGGACGCCATTCTGGAGGCGGTCGGGCAAGGAAAACTCCCCGACAGCGAGCACGGGGAGATCCATGCACAGGTCTTCCGCTCAGGGGAGAAGGCAATAGTCGTTATACGGGACAATGCGGGAGGCATTCCCGAGGCCCTCCAGGACAGGATCTTCGAGCCCTACTTCACGACCAAGGACCAGGGCAAGGGGAAGGGCCTCGGTCTCTACATCGCCAAAACCATCATCGAAAACAACATGGGGGGAAGACTCTCTGTCTGCAATGTTCCCCACGGAGCGTCGTTCCGGATCGAAGTGTAACGCCCACCCTGCACAACCATCGCAGCTGCCCGGTGCTTTTCAACCGCCCCGCCGCAGGCCCGGCCCGTTCGGTATGTTACGACCGTAAATACCAGACGCCTATGATGACGGCAAGGAGAAACCGGTAGTATACGAAGATGTTCAGGGGATGGCGCTTCAGGAATTCCAGAAGAAAGCGTATCGCCAGGTACCCGGAAATGAAAGAGGCCGCGACCCCGGCAAGGATGACATCGAGATGGTAGATCTCCGGGCTCGCCACGAGCTTCTTCCCTTCGAGGAGCACCGCCCCCCCGATGACGGGCGTCGAAAGAAGGAACGAGAACCGTGCAGCGGACTCCCTTGTAAGGTCCTTGAAAAGACCTGCGGTAATGGTGATGCCTGAGCGGGACACGCCGGGAATCAGCGCAATCGCCTGGGCGACGCCGACGAAGAGAGAGTCGGACAGGGACACGCACTCCTTGCTCTTCCTGCTCAGCCTCTCGGCGACCACCATGAGGATGCCGAGTCCGACCAGGGTGCAGATGATGACCAGCGGGCTTCGCAGCGTGCTTTCGACGTACTTGTTCAGCAGCACACCCGCCGCGCCGGCAGGAATGATCCCGACAAGAATATAGGAGAGCATGCGCCTGTCTCTGAAGAGCAGGTGCAGCCAGTCCCTGTAGAAGCAGACCAGCAGGGCGAGCAGGGTTCCGCCGTGCAGCGCCACATCGAAGGCGAGGGTATCGACCGCCCCTTTCCATCCGAAGAACCAGGGAAAGAGGATCAGGTGGGCGGTGCTGCTTACCGGAAGAAATTCCGTCAGGCCCTGCACGATCCCCAGAATAATCGCATGGAAAAAGTCCGTTTCCAAAGCACCTCCCGTTTCTTTATCAGGGGAAAATCGAAGTGAAGCGCCCGCAGGAATTGAGGAGTAGCGCTTTCCGCTCCCTGTTCGCTCTGCAGGCGGTTTTCTCTTCCTAGTCTACCATAGGAACCCCGGAAAAACCCGGC
>JAXLZK010000053.1:0-5861 GCA_046350935.1 Thermodesulfovibrionales bacterium | reverse complement strand
GCAGACGCCAGGAGCAGCCAAATGGACGACAGACAGGCACGAAACCGGATCACCGGACTTTTTGCACGACAGGTCGACAGGAGAGAAGAGAAGAAAGACGCGGGACGGAGGGAGGAACGGAGCGGTTTCCGCCAAGGGGACCCTCATGAGGACCCAGGCCGGGAGGACATTCCCTCAGGAAGGGAGGCTGCAGAAGAAAGGCACCGCACGGGGGTGGCACTGGGGAGTCTCGGGAAGCACGGGGAAGCCGCTGCCTGCTTCGAGGAGGCCCTCCGGCTCGACCCCCGCTTCGACAACGCCTGGCTCAACAAGGGAGTGGCCCTCGAAAACCTCGGGAGGCACGAAGAGGCGGCTGCCTGCCTCGATGCGGCCCTGCACCTGGCCCCACGGGACGCCGAAGCCTGGTACAACAAGGGAGTGGTGCTCGAAAGCCTCGGAGAATACGACGGCGCCCTTGCGTGCTATGAAACGGCGCTCGGCATCGATCCCTCCCTGCCTGCGCCCTGGTCCAACAAAGGGGCTCTGCTGGTGCGCCGGGGGCGGCATGAAGAGGCGGTCGCCTGCTTCAATGAGGCCCTCAGGACAGCCCCCCGCTTCGGCAACGCCTGGTATAACAAGGGGGTGGCCCTCGGAATCCTCGGGAGGCACGAAGAGGCGGTCGCCTGCTTCAGTGAGGCCCTCCGGCTCGATCCCCGCTCCGGCAATGCCTGGCACAACAAGGGAGTGGCCCTCGAAAACCTCGGGAGGCACGAAGAGGCGGTCGCCTGCTTCGAGAGGGAGCTGCTCCTCGGCCCCCGCCCTCCCAAAGCCCCTGCACCGGGGCGGGTGCGCCCGGGGACGCGCGCGTGAGCGGCGGATTCTCCGGAGTCAGCGTCCGTAGGCGTCCTTTACCCGCACGATATCGTCCTCTCCCACATACTCGCCGTTCTGCACTTCGATGATCTCGAGCGGCACCCTGCCCGGATTTTCGAGCCGGTGGAGCGTCGATTTCGGGACATATGCCGACTCGTTTTCGTGCACGAAGATTTCGGTGCCGCCGATGGTGACCTTCGCGGTCCCCCGCACCACCACCCAGTGCTCCGAACGGTGGTAGTGCATCTGCAGGCTCAACTGCTCGCCCGGCCTCACCATGATTCTCTTGATCTTGAAGCGGGGGCCGTTCTCGAGGACCGTATAGGTCCCCCACGGCCGGTGGGCAGTGGAGTGCTCCTCAGCTTCGGTGCGGGTGTCCTTCCTGAGGGCCGCCACCACGTCCCGCACCTTCTGCGCATTCCCCCTTTTCGCCACCAGGAGCGCGTCGTCCGTATCCACGATCACGCAATCCTCGATCCCGATGGTCGAAACCTGCCTCTTGCCGGCGAGAATCAGGCTTCCCCTCGTTTCGAGGGCGAGGACGTCCCCGCCGGTGACGTTCCCGTTCCGGTCCTTGTCCATGACGTCGTACAGCGAATCCCATGAGCCGATATCGTTCCAGCATGCGTCGAAGGGCAGCACCACGACCCTGTCCGACCTCTCGACGACTGCATAATCGATGGAGATGTCGGGCATGCGCACGAACCGTTCGAGGAGCTCCCCGTACCCGAGGGCAAGCATCTCCCCTATTTCCGGAGCATGGCGGCGCATCTCCTCAGCCATGGTGCCGAGGGTGAAGGCAAACATGCCTGAGTTCCAGAAATAGGAGCCGTCCCGGAGGTAGCGTTCGGCAGCGGTGCTGTCGGGCTTTTCAGCGAAGTGCTCCACCCGGCGGCAGAGCCCGTCTTCCCCCGCGCCGTCCAGCAGGGCGCCCCCCTTTATGTACCCGTATCCAGTCTCGGGCTTATCGGGCTTGATGCCGAAGGTCACGATATGGCCCTTCCGCGCTATTTCCCCCGCATGCCTCATGGAATGCGCGAAGCCCTCATCGGGTTTGATGACGTGGTCCGAGGGGGAGAGAAAGATCACCTCTTCGTCCGTGCAGCCCAGCATCTCCCTGCAGTAGTTCATCCCGAGGGCGATGGCGGGGGCCGTATTCCTGCTCTCCGGCTCGAGGATCATATGAGGCACCTCGCCGAGCTCCGCCTTCACGTGAAATTTGTACGCATTGTTGCTCATGACGATCAGGTCGTCCGGGGGGACCACCCGGAGCAGACGGTCGGCAGTCTGGCGGAGGAGGGACCTCTCGCTGCAGATTTTCAGGAACTGTTTCGGATAGTTTTTCCTGGACAACGGCCAGAGGCGCGTGCCCCCGCCCCCCGCAAGGATCATCGCTTTCATGCTTCCTCCACAGCCCTTCTGAATTCGTCTTCGAGAAAGGCCCGGTAGCGCTCCAGGCTCGCCCCGTCCTCAGCCTCCACGCGCAGTACGACAGCCGGTTGGGTGTTGCTCGCCCGCACCAGCCCCCACCCCCTTTCAAAGAGAATTCTCATCCCGTCGAGGGGGTTCACCCCGAGGATGCGGTGCGGCCCCGCCCCCGCCCTGCTCCAGGCGAGGACCCTCTCCATGATCCTGTCCACCACCTCCGCCTTCTTTTCATCGGGGCATTCGAGCCGGACCTCCGGGGTGGAGCACCTTTCGGGGATGTCGGAAAAGAGCTCCTGTATGTCCCTTCCCGCCCGCTTCATGATCTCCACCAGGCGCAGGGTGGCGTAGACGGCATCGTCGTACCCGAAATACCGGTGCGCGATGAAAATGTGTCCGCTGAACTCGCCGGCGAGGAGCGCCCCCTGCTCCCGCATCTTCTGCTTGATGAGGGAATGCCCTGTCTTCCACATGACCGGGATCCCCCCGCTGCTCCCGATCTCGTCGAATAGCACCTGCGAGCACTTCACGTCGCCGATAATCTTCGCGCGGGGGTTCTCCCGCAGTATTTCCCTCGACAGGAGGATCATGAGCCGGTCGCCCCACACGATACGGCCGTCCCGCTGCACCACGCCGATCCTGTCGGCATCCCCGTCGTAGCCGACGCCCATAGCAGCCCCCGACCGTCGCGTCTCCTCCACCAGGTCCTGAAGGTTCTCGACCACCGTGGGGTCGGGATGGTGGTTAGGGAAAGTTCCGTCCGGCTCGCAATGGAGGGGGATCACCTCGCATCCGGTCCGCCGCAGAAGATCCGGCACCACCCCCCCTGCCGTGCCGTTTCCCGCATCGACCACGATCTTCAGCCGTTTGAAGCGGGGGGAGCTCAGGTACGAAAATTCCTCCAGCATATACTCCCTGTACGCGGCGGCGATATCGTAGGCATGGACCGTCCCGGCGGCTCTCCCGTTCGCCCATTCCCGCCGCCGAATGATCTCCCCGAGCCGCCGGATATCCGCGCCGAAAAGGGTCTCCTTTCCGGCGCTTATCTTGAACCCGTTGTATTCGGGCGGATTGTGGCTCCCGGTCACCATGACGCCCCCGTCGAGGCCGAGGTGGAAGAGGGAAAAATACTGGAGAGGGGTGGGGCATATCCCGATGTCGTACACGTCGATGCCGGTGGAAACGATCCCCTCGATGAGCCCCGCGGCAAGGGACTCCGCGCTGAGCCGCACATCCCTCCCCACGCTCACCCGCGCGGCACGGGGGTTTTTCTTCCGGAGAAGAGAGCCGAAGGCCTTTCCGATCAGAAAGGCCGCTTCCCCGGCAAGGTCCTTATCCGCAATGCCTCTGATGTCGTACTCCCTGAATATTTTCTCACTGAGCATCCTCCGCACCCCTTTCCTGCACAGAATGGTCCGCACCCCTTCGACTCCCCCCGCGTCTTCCCGCAGGAGGAAAACCGCTCCCCCTTCTATGACTTACATAGCGTACCGTATGTCCCGGTAGAATTCCGGATGGAGGACGATCGAGCGGTCCTTGAGGATGCGTATCTCCCCCGCCCTCTGCCACTCGTCCATCACCCTCGTCACGGTCTCGCGGGTCATCCCCGTCATTTCCGCTATTTCCTGGTGGGTGAAGCGGACATTGACCACTACCTCCCCGTCGCTCTTTTCCCCGTATTTATTGGAGAGCATGACCAGCAGCATCTTGACGCGCTGGGAGGCGTTGTTGAAGCTCAGGATCTGCACCGTCTTCCAGCATTCGCGCAGCCGCGAGCACATAAGGCTGAGCAGCTTCCTGAGCATCTTCTCCTGGTTCAGCAGCGACGAGAAAAAGGCCTTCTTCGAGATGAGGGCGACGACGGAGTTCCTCTTCGCCACCACCGCGGCAGGGGTGATGTTTTCCCCGAAAAGACACATTTCCCCGAAAGACTCCCCCTTCCGGTGCAGCGCGAGGATGATCTCCTTTCCCTCCTCCGTTCTCTGGATCGCCTTCACCTCTCCGTCGAGGATGATGTACATGAAGTCGTTGGAGTCCTCCTCGTACAGGATGGTCTGGTTTCTCTTGAAATCCTTCACCACCATGTCCTTCATGATCTGGCGCAGCTCCTCGCTGCTCAACGCGGAAAAGAGCTCCGTCCGCTTCAGAAATTCGATCCTGTCTTCCCCGTGCATCATTGCTTTTCTCTCCGAAGCATCACCGTGGAATCATTCCTTTGCTGAGACACGTCTCCCTCTTCCCTCCCGCCTAGGGTGTCATGCCGCCGCGGAAGATCCTCCGCAGCCTTCCGCCAGGGCCTCGATATAGAGCTGCCGGTACTGTCCCGCCATGCTCCCGAGGGAGAAGCTCCCCAGGACCCTCGCCCGGGCAGCCGCTCCCATCCTCCTCCGCACCGGGGGGCTGCTGCAGAGGGCAATGCACTTTTCGGCAAACTGTTCAGCATCCCTGCCCACAACCAGGTGCCCGTGCACACCGTCCCGGATGATTTCCGCCAGCCCTCCCACCGCGGGGGCGACGACAGGGACTCCGTGGGACATCGCTTCCAGTACGCCCAGGGGGATTCCCTCATGCAGCGAGGTGTTCAGGTAGAGATCGAGACCTCGGTAGAAAGCCGCTGTCTCCTCCACGAACCCCCGCAGGACGACCGTCCCCTCCAATCCATACCCCCGGATCAGCTCCTGTATCTCCTTTTCCCCGGGCCCCTCTCCCGCTATCTCGAACCGTACGTCCCGGCGTCTCCGCGCCACCTCCCGCGCCACCCGCACCAGCAGGGGAAAGTCCTTCACCCGGTGGAACCGTCCCGCAGAGCCGACGACCAGGGTATCCCCCTCCCCGCGCGGGGGGTGTCCTTCCGGCACCTCGATCCCGTTATGAATCACCTGCACCCTGTCCTCCGGGACCCCGCACGATGCGACAAGCATCTTCCGCATGTCGCCCGAAACGGCGATGGTCTTCCGGAAAAAACGGGAGAGCACGAAAAAGTCGAGGCGAAGAGCGAGCCGGCGGGACAGGGTGTCCCTCCTGTCGTGGACTTCCGGCATGCCGTGCTGCGTTGCGACCCGCCGGATACGCCCCCCGAACCCGGAGGCGAGGCAGGCGATGATGTTTTCCTTGTAGCGATGCGAGTGGATGATGTGGGGAGCTTCGCGCTGCAGGGTCCGTCTCGCCTCTGCGAGAATACGGGGGAAAGATTCCCTCGCCTCGTCAAGAACGGCGACGGGAATTCCCAGGCTGCGGACCTTTGCCGCAAGCTTCCCCTCGTTGAGGAGAATTGCCGAAAGGCGCAGGTCCCGGTACTGCAGGAGCCCCTTCAGCAGGGTATAGGCCATCGCCTCTGCGCCGGCCCAGAGGTCACCGGACATGATATGGCAAATTCCGATCATGGAAAGGAGAGAGGCACGAAGAAGGAAAGAAAAGTTTTTCACCCTTTCCCTGCCTATTCTCCGGAGGGAGAGGGCGGCCAAAGGCCGGGAGGGGGGCTTTGACAATGGGTTCCGGCAGGGTATACAGGCAGACTGGCAACGCAGTCTGCCTGTATACCCTGTGCTACTGCGCCTTTACGTTAGCCGGAGGGCGGGGGGCGG
>JAXLZK010000052.1:0-6379 GCA_046350935.1 Thermodesulfovibrionales bacterium | reverse complement strand
GGCTGTATACCGGCAAGAACGGGATGCAGTTCGATATCAGCCTCCAGAATACCTGTATGAAATGCCATTCCAACAAGAAAGAGTTCTGTGACAGGTGCCACACCTACATGGACGTGAAGCCGTATTGCTGGGATTGTCATGTCGTGCCGAAGGAGAACAACCTATGAGCATGGATAGAAGACATTTTCTGAAAATGGCGGGAGTTTCCGCCCTGCTGGGGATCGGCGGCGCTTCGGTGACGGGCCTCGGCAGGAAAGGCGTCGAGGCCTCGCAGATGGAACCGGGTTCCAACGCCCTGACGGCGAAGAGGTGGGGCTTTGTGGTGGATATGAGCAAGTTCAAAACGCAGGAGGACATCGACAGGGTGGTCCATGCCTGCCACAGTATCCACAATGTGCCCGATTTCGGCAAGGGTTCTCCCCACGAAATCAAATGGATATGGACGGATTCCTATGAGCATGTCTTTCCGGGCAATGAGGACGAGTATACTCCCCACACCCTGAAGGAGATGCCTTTCCTGGTATTCTGCAACCACTGCGCAAAGCCTGCCTGCGTGCGGGTCTGCCCCACCAAGGCCACCTTCAAAAGGAAGGACGGCATTGTGATGATGGACATGCACCGCTGCATCGGATGCCGGTTCTGCATGGCTGCCTGCCCCTTCGGTGCGCGGAGCTTCAACTTCCGCGACCCCCGGCCCGGCATCAAGGAGCCGAGCCCCGAATTCCCTACGAGGACCAAGGGGGTGGTGGAAAAGTGCACTGCCTGTTACGAGCGCCTGGCGGTGGGCAAGATGCCCGCCTGCGCGGAGCAGTCCAACGGAGGCATCGTCTTCGGAGACCTGGAAGACCCCCACTCGGAGGTCAGGAAGCTCATCGCCTCCCATTACACCATTCGCCGGAAGCCCGAGCTCGGTACCATGCCCAGCATATATTACATCATCAGGAGCAACGAAACAGGAGGTGCGGAACATGCTTGAGAAGGCGCTCTCGGGGAGCAAACGTTACTGGACATGGGTGCTCTTCCTGCTCGCCCTTGCAGGGGCCGGCACCGTCGCCTATCTTTACCAGTTCACCTACGGCCTGGGCATTACCGGCCTGAGCAGGGATGTGACCTGGGGTTTCTACATCGCCCAATTCACCTATCTCGTGGGAGTCGCGGCGTCCGCGGTGATGCTGGTCATCCCCTACTATCTGCATCACTATAAAAAGTTCGGCAGGATCGTCATCCTGGGTGAGTTCCTGGCCATTGCCGCCGTTATCATGTGCATCCTGTTCATCTTCGTCGATCTCGGGCAGCCTATGCGGGTGATGAACGTCATGCTGTACCCGACACCGAACTCCATCATGTTTTGGGATATGGTCGTCCTCCTCGGCTATCTCACCCTGAATCTGGTGATCGGATGGACCACCCTCGGCGCAGAGCGGAAGGAAGTGCCTCCTCCCGCCTGGGTGAAGCCCCTCATCTATCTCTCCATCCCCTGGGCGGCCAGCATCCATACCGTCACCGCGTTCCTGTACGCGGGTCTGCCGGGAAGACACCTCTGGCTCACTGCCATCATGGCCGCACGCTTTCTCTCGTCGGCGTTTGCAGCGGGCCCGGCCCTGCTCATTCTCCTTGCCCTGATCGTGAGAAAGGTGAGCAGATTCGACCCCGGGACCGAGGCGATCCAGTCGCTGGCGAAGATAGTCACCTACGCCATGGTCATCAACGTGTTCTTTTTCCTCCTCGAAGTCTTCACCGCCTTCTACAGCAACATCCCGGGCCATACGGCCCCCCTCCGGTACCTGTTTGTCGGCCTGGAGGGGCATACACGGCTCGTACCGTGGATGTGGAGCGCCGCTATCCTCGCCTTTGTGGGCATCGGTCTGCTCCTCTTCCCTCACCTGAGGAGGAACGAGGGCATCCTTGCCATCGCCCTCGCGGCGGTCTTCGTCTCCACCTGGATCGATAAGGGCATGGGCCTGGTGGTGGGCGGTTTCATCCCCAACCCCTTCGAGAGAGTGGTTGAGTATGCCCCTACCGCGCCGGAGCTGCTCATCACCCTGGGCGTCTACGCCATCGGGTTCCTGGTGCTGACGGTGCTGTATAAAGTGGCGGTTTCGGTTAAGGAAGAGATCGGGGCGTAACGGCACCTTTTACCGGGAAGACGTCGGAAAGCAACAGGAGAGCCCATCTCCATCGGGGAAATGGGCTCTCCTTCTTTTTCAGGGGCTTTTCTTGTGATCGGCTGGTTTTTTTACCGTTGATCCGCTTCCTTCCTCCCGGGCAGGAGATAGCGTGCACTTTCCTGTGCGGGCATCGGCTCTCCGAGGAGATACCCCTGCGCCTCATCACATCCGCGGGAACGCAGAAATGACAGCTGTTCCTCTTTTTCCACACCTTCGGCGGTCACCTTCAGCTTCAGGCTGTGTGCCATGGCGATCACCGCGTTGACAATGGCTTTGTCCTCGGGGTCGTTGGGAAGCCCGCTGATGAACGATTTGTCGATTTTGAGCTTCTGAATAGGCATTTTTTTCAGGTAACTCAACGACGAATACCCTGTCCCGAAATCGTCGATGGATATACCGATCCCCCTGTCCCGCAGGCGATGCAGCAGAGCGACGGTCCGGTCCATGTCCTTCATGGCGGTGCCCTCGGTAATCTCGAGCTCCAGCCACCCGGGGTCCAGCCCTGTTGTGCGCAGGGCGTGCATGATCGTTTCGGGGAGGTCCGGTTTCAGGAACTGGCGCGCGGAAAGGTTGACCGAAACGCAGACGGGAGGGTGTCCGCTGTCCTGCCACGCCTTGTTCTGCGCGCAGGCGGTCTGCAGGACCCATTCTCCCATGGGAACGATGAGGCCCATCTCCTCGGCAAGGGAGATGAACTGGTTCGGTCCGAGCAGCCCCAGTTCCGGGTGCTGCCACCGCACCAGGGCCTCCACGCAGATGACCTTCCCGGTAGCGATCTTGACCTGGGGCTGGTAAAACACCACCAGCTCTTCATGGGCGAGCATCCGGCGCAGCCTGTTTTCCAGCCGTGTGCGCTTCAGGCTCCTGCTGTTGATGGCGGGGTCGTAGAACTGGTAATGGCTCCTGCCCTGCTCCTTCGCATGGTACAGGGCTATATCGGCGTGTTTGAGCAGTGTCTCCGCGTCCCCGCCATCGTGGGGATAGAGGCTGATGCCGATGCTCGTCGCGACGAAGAGCTCGCACCCGTCCACCGCAAAGTGCTGCTGGAACGCGGCGATCACCTTCTGCGCGATCCCGGATGCCTCTTCAGCGCGGGCGATGCGCGGCAGGAGGACGGTGAACGTATCGCCGCCGATGCGGGCGACGGTGTCGGTCTTGCGCAGACAGGCCCTGAGGCGTTCGGCGACCGCCACGAGGAGCGCGTCGCCCACGCTGTGGCCGAAGGTGTCGTTGACGGACTTGAACTGATCGAGGTCGAGGAACAGCACCGCCGCCGCCCCCCCGGAGCGCTGTGCACGGGAGAGCGCGGCGGTGAGGTGCTCCACGAACAGGGTCTTGTTGGGAAGTCCGGTCAGGATATCGTGGTGCGCCTGGTGGTGCAGGGTCTCCTCCATCCGTTTGCGTTCGGAGATGTCGCGTGCGATGCCGGTCATGCCGATGACCTCCCCCACGTCATTGAAGACCGGAGTCTTGATCACCTCGATCCATTTTTTTGCTCCTTTCCTGTCCGTCAGCAGCTCCTCGAACTGCCTGCGTCTGCCGGAGGCCATCACGGCCTCGTCATCGGCCCGGTAGTGTGCAGCAGCCTCTCCGGACCAGATGTCGAAGTCCGTTTTCCCTGCAAGCTCCTCGGGCCGCATGCCGCAGGTGGTCCCGAAGGCCTCGTTGACCGCCACAAACCTGTTTTCCCTGTCCTTGAGCCAGGCGATGTCGGGAATGGTGCTCAGGATCGCCCGCTGCTGCCGCTCCTTCTCCTGCAGCATCTCCCCGGCTTTCCTGAGGTCGGTCACATCCTCGCACGCCATCAGAAACAGGGCCGGCCTCCCTGCTCTCCCCAGGGAACGGATGAATTCCCTCATCCATACGATGGTCCCGTCTTTCCGCATTTTCCGAAGCTCCCACTGCGTCACCCGTACGGGGTCCTGCAGGCATGCGGCGATCTGCTGCTCCACGATCCCCCTGTCCTCCTCGTACACAAGAGCGCTCACCGGCTTCCCGATCAGCTCTTCGGGAGAGTATCCGAGCTGCGCGGCCCCGAACGTATTGACCGTGAAGACCGTCCCGGACCTGTCGAGGGCAAGGACCACGAGCGGGTTCTCCTCGTACAGGGTGCGAAAAAGCAGGGCCTCATCGGGACGAACCTGCCGTACCTGCCTGCCGCCCGCTGCCGGTCCGCTCTCCCCCTTGCGGTGAAGGTTTGAATGTGCGTTTCTTTTCATAGGACTGCCTCCTCTCTTTCTTCTTTTTTTGATGTGACCCGGAAACACACTGCAGGCCCGTGCGGCATGTTTCCTCGGAAGGCGCACCCGGTGCGGCGCCACGCCCCTTCTCAGCACATTCAGGGTTGGTCGATCAGGAGTGCAGCGGCCGGCTCGGGGCCGGTGAAGAACGATGTCGAAAGAACAGACGGTTAAGCGTTTGCGCGGCGTTTTTCAGCAGATACCCCAGAAGAGCAACGAAGAGGAGGTACGCGAGGAAGAAGAGGGAGAGCGCCGCGCGGAAGAGGAGAAAATCGTAATAAACCATGAAGGGCATATGCACACAGGAAGGGGCGGGCAATCAGGCTCCTGCAGGAGGAGGGAGGAGGTCGCCTCCTCCCGGTTGATCTGATTGAGATGGTTCCCGTGCGGCAGAAAAAATCCGTTCATGCAGGCACCCCGATCGCCTTCCCGTGATCTATCCGTATTCTACTATTCCGGGGAGGAAAAATACAGAAAATGTTAAGGTATAGTCATACCGACAGCGAGCGGAAGGTCGGCAGGAAAGGAGGGGTTTCCAATGAGGGGAAAGGCTCTCGTCGAAAAAGCGCCGGCGGCGTGTTTCATCGCGACTATCGTACTGGGGCTTGTCGCTCTTCTCGGTTGGGCAACGGGGTTTCTTCTCCTTTCTCAGGCGAGCATCCGGTTTATTCCCATGGCGCCGAGCACCGCGCTGCTGTTCATCGGAATGAGCAGCGCCCTGCTGCTCCATCGTGCCTTTCCCGCACGCCCTTCCGTCACTCTCATCGTGAAGGGAGCCGCATTCTCCGCTCTGCTCTTCTGCCTCCTGATCGTCGTCGAAATCGGTACGGGGTACGCGCTGGACATCGAGCGTGTCTTCTATCGGGGCCCGCAGAGGTTCGGTACGGTTGCTCTCGGGAGAATGGCCTTTATTACCGCTGCCTGCTTCATCGCACTGAGCATCTCGTTGATTCGGCTGACCTCGCCGCCTGCCCCGCGGAGGGGGAAAGGCACGGCCGTGGACCTCGCAGGGGTGGTGGTGCTGGTTGCTGCGGGGCATCTGCTCGGGTATTCCTACGGGACGCGCATCCTCTACGGCGGCACGGTCATCCCCATGGCGCTGAATACGGCGGTCGCTTTTTCGTTTCTCGCCGCCGGGCAGCTTGTTCTGGCCGGTCCGCGCAGTCGGCTGTGGGGGCAGTTTGCGGGCTCGTCGACCAGAGCAGTGCTCATGCGCGCCTTCGTCCCCGTGACGGTCATGATGGTGGTGATCAACGGCTGGATCGGCACCACCATTTTTGCGCATGTGGTGAACCCTGCGCTGACCGTCTCTCTCCTTTCGGTCCTGTCGATCTTCATCGTATTCCTCGTCAGCTCGAAGATAGCGAAAGCGGTGGGGGAGAGGATCGACCGGGCGGAGGAGGAGCTGAGCAGTGCGAACCGGGAGCTGAGAGCGGCCCTCTCCACCATTAAAACCCTCCAGGGGATCCTCCCTATCTGCGCCTCCTGCAAAAAGATACGCGATGAAAAGGGGCGCTGGAGCCCGATCGAGCGCTATGTGAGCGAGCATTCCGACGCGGAGTTCAGCCATGGGCTCTGTCCCGACTGTCTGGTGAAGCTGTATCCTTCCTATTTTGATGCGTCGCTGAAAAGGGGGGGGCAGGGAGAGAGGTAAGCCGTCTGCTGTCTATACATTTTCCGCATAAATTGGTTAAAATAAAAGCTGTACACGCAAAGTATCCGTTCCATTACGATAGGCAGGAGGTGAGAGTATATGTATTTGGTTGCAGTGGATTCCGCAAAGTGTGAGAGCTGTGAGGAGTGTGTGAACATCTGTCCCCAGGGCGTCTTCAGGATGGTCGACAGCAAGTCCGACCCCTACCAGACGTCCGAATGCGTTTTCTGTGAGAGCTGCATCGGCGTCTGTCCGAGCGAGGCGATCAAGATTACCGAGATGTAGTTTCCTCACCGGCACATGAAAAAAGGAGCACA
>JAXLZK010000051.1:7136-7385 GCA_046350935.1 Thermodesulfovibrionales bacterium | reverse complement strand
GCGGCCTCCGCCAGCTCTCTCGACTTTATGATCGCGAGTTCGGCCTTTTTGCGTTCCGTGATGTCGAGAAACGCGACGACCGCGCCGGACACCACTCCGTTCTGGATCTGGGGGTACGCCCAGTATTCCACGGGAAACGCCTCTCCGTCGGCCCTCCAGAAGAACTCATCGTCCCGGTGAGTTCCCTCCCCCTCCCGGAAGGCCCGGTATATAGCGCATTCTTCCTGGGGAATGCGGCCCCTGACGGGA
>JAXLZK010000051.1:4504-7126 GCA_046350935.1 Thermodesulfovibrionales bacterium | reverse complement strand
CTTCCCGACCAGGGCGTCCGGTCCCCCGTATCCCAGCATCCTGATACACGCCGGGTTCGCGAAGGTGCAGTTCCCCTGGAGGTCGATGCCGTAGATCGCCTCGGCGGTGGATTCGAGCAGGAGGCGGACCTGCTCCTCGCTCTTCCTCAATGCCTCTTCCGCCTTCTTGCGCTCCGTGATGTCGCGTATCAGCCCCGTAAATATCCTCCTGTCCCCGATGGCGACCTCGCTGACCGCAAGTTCCATCTGGAATATCTCGCCGTCCTTTCTCAGGCCCACCAGTTCTTTACCTATCCCGATGAGTTTTTTTTCTCCCGTTCTCAGATAGCGGGCAACGTACTCGTCGTGGAGGCTGCGGTCGGGCTCCGGCATGAGGATCTTCACATTCTTCCCTATTACCTCTCCGGCTGAATAGCCGAAAATCCTCTCCGCCGCCGGGTTGAAGGTTTCAATAATGTTGCTTTCCGTTATCGTAATGATGGCATCGACCGTGGTGCGGAGGATGGCCTGGATCTTTCCCTCTCTTTCCCGGAGCGCCTCCTCCGTGCTCTTCCGCTCGGCTATCTCGCGGGAGAGCCTGGTGTTCGCCTCCGAAAGCTGAGCGGTACGCTCCTCCACCTTTTTTTCGAGAGTCTGCGTCATGCCGATGATCACTTCGGTCATTCTGTTGAAGGAGGCGGTGAGCGTTCCCACCTCGTCTTTTTCACCGGTATTCTCTATATACTCAAATGCCAGGCTTTCGGCTATTTTTTTCGTCGCCTTGCTCAGTGCCTGCAACCGGGACGTTACGCGCACCGAGATAATGCGTGCAATCCAGAAGGAGAGAAACAGGAAACAGGCGCCTGCCACGGTATAGACACCGGCAAGGGCCAGGGTGGGGACTTTGCGGTAGCTCCCTATGGTGATCTTCAGGCTCAGTGTGTGCAGCGGCTCCCGCAATAACGCGCTCTGCGTGGCGGTGAACTGTTTTCCCGCTTTGCGGTTCATGAGCGACCAGATAACGGTACCTGCCTGAGCGACCCTGATGATGTCCTGCGAATCGTGTTTCCCGGAGCCCAGGTACTTGTCGAAAACATCGTCCAGCGGCACCTCCGCCGCCACCACTCCCTCCGGTTTTTTCGTGGACGGAAAATAGACGGGGTAAACCATCAGCAAAAGGGTCTTTGAGCCGGCGGTCAGGACCTCCGCATGAGGAGTTCCCGATTCCACTACTTTCTCGACGACGGAGGGGAGGAGGTGCAGCGGCTCCGCGTCGGTGCCGGTCGTCTTGAGAGGGTTCCCCAGGTAGTCGCAGAGCGCAACGGTGATGGGCAGCTGGTCTCTTACCTTATAGCTTTTAAAAAAAGGGTCGAGATAGATGTCCCTCCCGGAGGAGTCGACGAGCGCGCTTGTCAGGAGCATATTCGAGGAAAGGTTGGCGATGTCGTCGGCGATGCGGGTCAGGGCGCTTTCTATTTTGTGGGTATGGATGGCCGCCTGCGCTGCGAGGCTTTTCGTGATGTTCTGCACCAGGAGCAGATTCATGAAGACGAGAGAGATCGCCATGAGGAGGACGATCACTGCCGCAGTGAGCACCATCATGGCGGACGTAACAATGCGATTGCGGAGGCTGCGCTCCATCAGCTCCCTGAGCAGGGTCGCAGCCTGCCGGAAAGGTCCCCCGGGCCCACGGAGCCTTTTGCGCAGTTTCCAGGCGTCGCGCAGGCGGGCGGGCATTACTTTTTTGCTTTGACGAGGACCCCGTTCTCGTCATACCGCGCCATGAAAACATCTCCGGGCGACAGCGCATCGTGTCGTGTTGCGGTAAAGGGGTACTTGTAGGACTTGACCAGCCCGTCGTAACGGTCTAGCTTCTCCAGGGCGTCCCTGATCTTCCGCCTGTCCGCAGACCCCGCCGCGTCGATCGCTTTTGCAAGAATATGCGTAAGGTCGTAGGCGTGCGCAAGACCCACGGGCGACTTGATGTCCTCGCGGCGTTCAATGTGAAACAGTCTTTTTGCCGCCTGCAGGACGTACTCCGTTTTCGGGTCGTTGCGGCCCATGAAGGTAAAGGTCTGGACGACGGAGAGGTCGACGTGCCGCAGGGCGCCCTGGGTCAGGGCCGGAAAATCACCGCCGGTAATGCCCCACTGGCTGATGAGGGGAAGCCGTTCCCCTTTCTCCAGGTGCGCCACTTCCCTGACAAGAATGGACCCTTCGCCCTCGTTTGCGATGAGGAGTACGGCGCCCGCTCCCGCATTCCTGATGCTTTGGTACGGGGCGATCAGGGAGCTCTCCCCCCAGTTATACCACTGGATGGTGACCAGTTTCATGGCGGGGTTCGATAGTACATACCTGTTCGCCGCCTCGACATTGCTTCTCCCCCAACTGGTCCGGGGGGCCAGGAGGCCGACCTTGTGAATGCCCTTTTTTGCTGCATGCCGCATCATGACCGGAATGGCCCAGGAATCTTTCAGCGACAGCCGGAAGGCGAAATTCGGCGTGTACTTATTGTCGGTAATGGCGTCGGCGGCGGCCCAGGGATCGAGCAGCGGTATACCGATTTTGTGTATCACGGGCAGGGCCTCCAGCGTCGAAGGGCTGAACTTCCCGCAAAAAACCGCAACCAGGTCGGGGTTCATT
>JAXLZK010000051.1:0-4494 GCA_046350935.1 Thermodesulfovibrionales bacterium | reverse complement strand
TGTCCTTTTCCACCAGTTCGAGCGTCCGTCCGCCGAGCACTCCTCCCCCGCTGTTTATTTCGTCTATCGCGATGAGGATGCCTTGTTGTATCGCCTGTGCGGAAGTGCTTGTGGCATGTCCGAATTCCGCATCGAGACCGATGTAGATTTTCCCCTGATCGGCTGCAGTAAAGGATGCCTGCACAGACAGAAAGGCACAGAGCATCGGCACTACCCATACGGCAAGCTTTCGCATCATGAACGGCTCCTCGCTGGATTTTGCTCTATTCTATCAAAAGCAGCCCCTGTTTTCCACCGGAAGTTCCCGAGCCGCCGCAGAGGGAAGTTGTTTGAAAAACAGGGTCGGATATGATAGTATTCAGACGCCGTTACGCCGGGTCCGCCTGCGGCGGCCTGCAGCGGAAGGCGCAGAACGGCCGAGGCACTCCGCGCGGCGCCGGGAAAAAAGAGATCGAACATGAATACCGAGAGGGGGAACGCATGGAAAAGCTGACGGTCCTTACTATCGACGACGACCAGGACATCCTCTCCCTTGTCGAGCTCCTGTTGAAGAAAAAGGGCTGCACCGTTCTCAAAGCGGAAAGCGGGGAAAAAGCTCTTGCGCTTATAGAGGATGTCAAGCCGGATATTATCCTCCTCGACGTGATGATGGGCGAAGTGTCGGGGTATGAGGTATGCGCGAAAATTCAGGAGCGTGAAGATCTCTCCTTCATCCCGGTCATCTTCCTGACGGCTCTCTCTTCCGAGCAGGACAAGGCAAGGGCGTTTTCTCTCGGTGCGGTGGACTTCCTTACCAAGCCTATCGGCAAGGAAACGTTGTATGCGGTTCTTGAGAAGCATTCGACCACCGAGAACAAATGGAAGCGTTTCATCCTCCGGAAGGAGGATTCCCGTGCTCCGGGGCAGCGTGCAAAGACAGGGAAGCCCGAAAGACGTTCCTTTGCCGCCTTCCGCGAATTTCTTTTCGATTTCCTGAATATTCCCGACGACGAGCGCGAAAGGATGAAGATGCTCAAGACGTCGCAGCTTTACAAGGCGCTGCACGATACGCGGGGCTTCGAGCCCAGCCGCCTGGCGCTCCTCATCGCACAGTTCGTCGGCCACGAATACCTGCCGGACATCGAAACGGCCAATCTGCTCCTGGACGTGTTGCCCCCCACCTTTTCCAAAAGGAACAATGTAGCTGCCGTAAGCATCGGGGGCGGATTCGCCTTCGTGGTGTCCGACCCCTTCAATATAGAAGTGCTCGACATACTGGAGAGCATGAGGCCCCTGAAGATCTTTGTGTCGCCCCCCGACGTCTTCGCAGTCCTTTACAAGACGAGCGACCATGAGGAGGAGGACATAAGCGCTCTTGCCCAGAGCGTTCGCGATCTCTACCCCGTGAGAGAAGGAGCGGATGCCGCGGATGACGACGCCGCGAGCGATACCGACCTGATCTACCGCAACCTGAATGCGTCGCCCCTCGTCCGCTTCGTCAACCAGATCATCGAGGACGCCTACGCCATGCAGGCGTCCGATATCCATATCGAGCCGCAGGAAAAGAGCATCGTGATCCGCTACCGCATCGACGGCGAGCTGCGCATCATTTCCCGCCTGCAGCCCCGGCGGCTCATCAACCCGATAGGGAGCCGCGTCAAGATAATGGCGGGAATCAATATCGCGGAGCGCCGCATGCCGCAGGACGGCCGCATCGTTTTCAAACAGTTCACCGCGAAGCCCCTGGACTTCGACCTCCGGGTTTCCTGCGCGCCCATGCAGTACGGCGAGAAAATAGTGATGCGTATCCTCGACAAGAGGCGCACCCTGCTGCCCCTCGAAAGCATGGGGTTTTCAGCGCAGGCCCTCTCGTTGTACCGGGAGAAAATAAGGACACCGTACGGGATGGTTCTCCATGTGGGCCCCACGGGATCGGGGAAGTCCATGTCTCTCTATTCGGCGCTGAACGAGATAAACCGGCCCAATATCAACATCCAGACCGCGGAGGACCCCATCGAATACACCCTCCAGGGCATCAACCAGATGCAGGTCAACCCTGCTATCGGGCTGACCTTCAAGGAGGCGCTGCGGAGCTTCCTGCGACAGGACCCCGATGCCATCCTCGTGGGGGAAATCAGGGACCGCGTGACTGCGGAGATTGCGGTGGAAGCGGCCCTCACCGGGCATCTCCTTTTTTCCACGCTGCATACGAACGACGCTCCTTCCACGATGAGCCGCTTCGTGGAGATGGGGATAGAGCCCTACCTCGTCAGTTCATCGGTTGTCCTGATCTGCGCCCAGCGCCTTCTCCGGCGCCTGTGTTCCGCATGCAAGGAGCCGTACTCCCCCAACGAGAGCGAAAGGCGCCTGGCGGAGGTGCCTCCCGCAGACACTGTCTCCTTCTACCGTCCTGTCGGATGTCCCGTGTGCAATAACACCGGGTACAAGGGGAGGGTGGGGATCTATGAGCTCCTCGCTCCCAATGATGCGCTGCGGGCGGCGATGAGCTCGGAGAGGATCAATACGGAGGCGATCAGGCGCGTCGGCATCGAGGAGTGCGGGATGATCACTCTCTTCAGGGATGCGATGGAAAAGGTGCGCGCGGGAATCACCTCTTTCAGCGAGGCGGTTTCGAAAACCAAGACCGAGGAGTAGAGGCTTCCGCCGGGGCGCTTTTCCGGCAGGCGGCATGACGGGAGGATACGGCTCAGATAGTGAGCAGCCGGATGATGTTCCGTTTCCCCAGGAAAGGGGAGCTCGCCACGAGTACGATGGAATCGCCTTTGGCGGCGATCCCCTCCCGTATCAGGGACCTCTCCACTTCGGCCAGGAACGCGTTGCTGAGCTCAAGCATATCTCTCTTCCGGATCGGTCTGCCGGACACTCCCCAGTAGAGCGGCATCTGGCGCAGCACCTTCTCGTCGGGGGTGAAGGCGATCACCGGCACGCCGGGCCGGAGCTTCGAGAGGAGCCGGGCGGTGAACCCCCCGTTGGTGAAGACCACGATGGCCTTTGCCCCGATGTCCCGGGCCGCGTTGCACGCCCCGTCCGCAATCGCCTCGGGAAAGCCGGTGCCCACCTCGTAGGTGGAGCATATCTTCCCGAAAAGGTTCTCCTCGGTGGAGCGGATGATCACGTCCATCATGCGCACGGACTCGACCGGGTATTTCCCCGCCGCGGTCTCCGCGGAGAGCATCAGGGCGTCGGTCCCGTCCAGCACCGCATTGGCCACGTCGGAGGCTTCCGCCCGGGTGGGCCGCGTATGCTCCGTCATGGATTCCAGCATCTGCGTGGCGGTGATGACCAGCTTGCCCCGCCTGTTGGCGAGCTCGATGAGCTGCTTCTGGACGATGGGCACCCTCTCGGTCGGCAGCTCCACTCCCAGGTCGCCCCGGGCCACCATGATGCCGTCCACGATCTCCATGATCTCGTCGATATTGTCCAGGGCCTCGGGCTTCTCGATCTTGGCGATGAGGTGGGGCACGCGCACCCCCTTCCGCCGCGCCCAGCTCCGCACCAGCCCGATGTCGGACGCGCTCCGTACAAAGGAGACGGCGACATAATCGACATCCAGCTCCAGCCCGAATTCGAGGTCTTTCCTGTCCTTGGTCGTGAAAGCGTGGAGGGAGGTCTTCGACGCGGGGAGATTCACCCCTTTCTTTGAGGTGAGGAGCCCTCCCTCGACGACCCGGGCCTTCAGGGCGCCGCCGGCGGCTCCGGTGACCTCAAGCTTGACCAGGCCGTCGTTGATGAGCACCGCCTCTCCCGGCTTGACGTCTTCCAGCAGGGCTGGATACGAGATGTACAGGCGGTTGCCGCTGCTGATCTCCCTCCCCGGGGAGAGGAAGACCTCGCTGCCCGTCCGAAGCCGTATGCCGCCGCCTTCCACCTCTCCCAGGCGTATCTTGATCCCCTGCAGGTCCTGGAGGAGGGAGACGACTTTCTTCTGCTTCCGGGCCTCTTCGCGGACCAGGGCGGCGACGGCGCGGTGGGTCTCGTGGTCGGCATGCGAAAAGTTCAGCCGGGCCACGTCCATCCCTTTCCGGATCAGTTCGCCGATGATCTTCCGGGAGGACGAAGCAGGGCCGATAGTGCAGACGATCTTGGCTCTTCTCATGGGGCGGTGCGCACGCGGGGCTGCGGCGCGCTATGCGACGTTTTCTTCGGCATGGGCGGGGACGTGCGCCGGTTTGACCAGGGAAAGGTGCCTCTGCCAGTCCTCTCCAGGGCCCGGGTAGTCGGACCGGTAGTGGGCGCCGACGCTGCCCTTTCTCCGGAGCGCCGCCTCGGTGATCAGCAGGGAGACGGTAAGCATGTTCTTCAGTTCGAGCCCTGCGCGGGCGGCGAAGTCCATCTCCAGGACGCCGCTCCACCGGGCGAGCGCCTCGCCCGCCTCGCCGAGGGACTTCCCGCACCGGATGATCCCCGCTCTCTCCCACATGAGACTCTTGAGGGCGCCCCTGATCTCTTCCACTGAGGCGGGAGAGGCGGCGGGCGGCGGGCCTGCCGGTTCAT
>JAXLZK010000050.1:16316-17544 GCA_046350935.1 Thermodesulfovibrionales bacterium | reverse complement strand
CGGCTCCACCATGCTCGAAGAGAACGTAGTGCGCGCCGCGGGGGTCAGCTACCGGGTTTCGAAAGAGGACATCGTACAGGCGATACGGAGCGCGGGCTTCACAGCGGCGCAGAGGGACACGTACTACTCAATCGTACGACGCTTTTGAGCGCGGCTACCGGGAGGAGGCCGCCTCTTCCAGCGCCTTCAGGATAGCGGCCCCCCCCTCATAGGACTTCTTCCCGGACCCCTGCACGATCACCACCGTGGGGGTCGCCTTGATCGTGTCCCTCTTCAGCAGGGGATTATAGAAGGTGCGGAAGATTTCCCGGGCCCTCTCCTTGTCCTCCCGGAAAGGAATGCCCTGCGTCCTCAGGAAGCCTTTGACCCCTTCCGGATCGGTCTTCGCCCCCGAAGCCTGGAAGAGGATCTCCCGGGCCTGGAGCGCCTGCTCCAGCCGGTCCCCCGAGGCAAACCACGTGTAGAGGAATATCTCCGCATACGGCCCGCTTTCCTTATGGAGCGGCACATCGACGAAGAGGATCTTCGCCCTGTCCTGGAGCCGTCTGAGCAGAAAGTTTACCCTGCCGTCCACTTCCCTGCAGGCGGGGCAGAAATAGTCTGAATAGACGACGATCTCGAGAGGGGCCTTCGCGTTGCCGAAGCTCGGGTGCTGCACCTCCTTCGCATAGGAGGGGATCACCGAGCCGCTGAAAGTCAGCGAGGTAAAAACAGCCCCCAGCACTACCAGGAGCGCCGCGAGCCATACCTTCAGACGCCGCACCACCACGGCGAACATGAGGAAGAGGAAAAGCCCGGAAATGAGGCATTTGGGGCAATAGACCCCCTGCTCCACCTGGAACTTGATCAAAATGAATTCCGCTCCCACCCCTGCCGACACCGCTGCGGCGATCAGCGACATCACCCAGTCCTTCGGGAAAAGCCCCTTATACACGATGGCGGCGGCCAGGAGAAAAGAGTAGAAGAGCACCCCGAAGACATTCAGGTCGAGCCCGAGGATGTCGCCGGTGAGGAAAGAGCAGCTCGTCTTGCATATCTGCCCGATGACAAGGGTCGCGAGCGCCAGCGCCGGAAATACCCATACCCTGTTCTGCAACCCTGTATAGACTCCTGAAATTCTCATCAACGATCCCTCACGAATTTTCTCTGGAGGGCCTCTTCGGGGAGCGCCCCGCCCTCTCCCCTACTATAAAGCAAAGCAGCTCTTTTCCTCAATAAACAGGCTTTC
>JAXLZK010000050.1:10734-16216 GCA_046350935.1 Thermodesulfovibrionales bacterium | reverse complement strand
AGTGGCGGCGCCGCTCGCGGCCGCTGCGCTCTTGCTGGCGTGGACGGTCCCTGCCCTGGCATCCCCTGCCGAGCAGATCAGGGACCGCATCGCACACCTCCAGCAGAGGATCGACGAGGGCAAGCTCTCGGGCGCCCTGACCCTGCCGGAGGCGAAGCACCTCCAGCGCGAACTGAACCATATCAGGAAGAGCTTCGAGAAAGCGCGGAAAGGCGTCCTTGCCCCGCGCGAGATCGACGCCCTGAACCACCGGCTGGACATCCTCGACAAGAAAGTATTCGCGCAGAAGCACGACAGACAGAAACGATATCCCTGATCCCGGCCGGAAATGAGTGCGGCGGAGGGGGCTTCCCTCCGCCGTTGCCCAGGGCAATCGCACCACAAGAGCGATTCTGGGGAAAACAAAAAGATTGCTTCAGGGTACGACCCTTCGCACTGTCCGTCATTGCGCCCCCCTCTCCCCTCTGTCATTGTCTTCCTTTCCCTTCTGTCATTGCGAGCGGAGCGAAGCAATCTCAAAGGGATACACACTGGCCATACATTTTGCCCCGCACCGCCGCCCGGTGCGCCTTCTCCGGAGGCGCTCCCTGAGGTATAATAGAGATACTTTTCCATTCGCCTTTTCCGACAGGAGGAACTATGACTGATTCCCTTTACGATGTCATCATAATCGGCGGGGGCCCGGCAGGCCTCAGCGCCGCCCAATATGCCGCCCGGGCGAAGATGAAGACCCTGGTCCTCGACAAATCCTCCTCGGCAGGGGCCCTCGCCTTCGCCAGCCTGATCGAGAACTACCCGGGGCTCGAAAAGCCCCTGACGGGGCCGGAGCTACTCGCAATTTTCAGGAAACAGGCCGTGGGGTTCGGCGCCGAATATGTCGAAGCGCAGGTCATCGGGGTGTCCCTGGACGGGGAGGTAAAAGAGGCCTTCACCATGGATCGGTCCTACCAGGCAAAGTCCCTCATCATCGCCACCGGCTCCATGGGCAGGAAGGCGACGATAAAGGGGGAGGCGGAGTTCCTCGGCAGGGGAGTGAGCTACTGCGCCATCTGCGACGCCGCCTTCTTCCGCGGCAAGACCGTCTGCGTCCTCGGCGATTCGGAGGAAGCGGTCAAGGAGGCGGGGCTCCTCTCCCGTTTTGCGGAGACGGTCTACCTCATCTCCCCCTCGAAAGAGCTGAAGGTCTCCCCGGACAACCCCACCTTGGCCATTCAGAACCTGAAGGTGCTTGCCGGCCGGTCCGTGGCCGCCATCGAAGGGGGCGACCTGGTCGAACGGGTGCAGCTACGCGATACCGGGGGAGGGGAGAGCACGCTGGACATGGACGGGGTCTTCGTCTATCTCCACGGCAGCAAGCCCGTCGTCGACTTCCTGCAGGGCTCGCTGGAGGTGTCCGAGGAGGAATGCATCGTGACGAACAAGATGACCGAAACGTCCCTCCCGGGGGTCTTCAGTGCAGGAGACGTGACCTGTACGGAGGTCCGGCAGGTGGCGATTGCAGCGGCGCAGGGGTGCATCGCCGCCCTCTCCGCAGAGAAATACGTGTTCCACCGCAAGAGGAGGAAGTACGACTGGCACGGGTGAGAAGCGTCCGCACCGGCCCGGCAGAGACAGAAAGTACAGTGATTACCGGTGAAATGAAGACGATGGTGCTCGACTACATGGAGAAGGGGTTCCTCGAAAACATCATCGATATGTTCAGGCACGACGAGGGCCTCTACCCCCTCATCATCGACATGGTCCGGGACGAGCGGCTCCGGGTGAGACTCGGCGCCGCCGCCCTCGTCGAAGAACTGGCCCGGGTGCGGCAAAGCGCCCTGGCAGAGCTCATTCCCTCCCTCGCCCTGCTCCTCAGGGACCCGAATCCCACGGTGCGCGGCGACAGCGCCTCCCTCCTCGGCAGCATCGGGCACCGGGACGCCCTCCCCTATCTCCTCGAGGCGGAAAATGACGAGAACAGCGCCGTCAGGGAGGTGGCGAGGGAGGCGCTGCGCGAGATAGAAGGGTCCCCGGACTGATTCCTGCTCCGGAAAAGAGCCCCTCTTACCCCATGCCGATCGCTTCCAGGAACGTCTCCGTAACGGAGAGGTCCCTGAACACGATGTCCGCTCCGGCCTCCCGGAGGGCCTCCGGAGGATAGGGACCGGTAGCGACCCCTACGCTGAAGGCCCCGTACGGCTTCGCACAATGGACATCCCGCGGCGTATCGCCGACAACGACGCAGTCCCCGAACGGGATCTCCCTCCCGCACAGCTCCTCGAACCTCCGCCGGGCGACGGGAAGGAGCCGGTTGCGGTCCTCGTCGTCGCTTCCGAAGGCGCCTGCGGGAAAGTAACCGTTCAGGGAAAACGGCTCCAGCTTGATACGGGCGCCCTGTTCGATGTTCCCCGTCAGGAGCCCGAGCCGGCACCGCCCGCCCCTGCCGTTCAGCGCAGCGAGCGCCTCGCGGATCCCCGGCTTGAGGTGCCGCCTGTCGTTCTCCATTTCGGCTCTCAGATGGGCGATATACGCGTCCATCATCCGGGGGATGAGCCCGTTGCCAAGGGGAAAGCCATGCTTTTCGAGGCATTCCCTGATGATCTGGAGGTCCGTCTTTCCCGCCATGCCGATGCCCTCGAAGGCGTGGTCCAGGGAGAAAAGCTCCCGGAAAGCATAGTTCAGCGCGCGTGTCCCGGCCCCGCCGGAGTCGAGGAGGGTACCGTCGATATCGAAAAGCACCACTTTCATATCCCTACAATACTGACTGCCCCGAGCGCAAGTCAACCGGCGGGACAGGGAGCGACAGAGTAAGGCTTGGCAGAATAAAGCAGGGGTTAGAAAAGACAAGAAAACTCCTCTTTTCTGTCTTTCGTTATCTGCTTATTCTGCTTCACTCTGCTTTATTCTGGTAGAATGATAAAGAGGATGTCACTATTAACCGCAGGAGGGAGTACAATGGGATTCGGCAGGAAAATAACGCTGGCAGCGCTTCTGTTCGTCTTTTTCTTCGTGAGCGCGCGCCCGCTACCATTATGAGGGCGGTGCGGCAGGCGGTCTGATGGGCGGCATCGCCGGGGCCCTGCTCGACCAGGAAGAACCCCTGGCGCGGAGGAGTGATCGGGGCGGGGCTGGGCGCCGTGGCAGGGGCGACCATTGCGGACATCTCGGTCCGGGGGCTCGCAGGAAGCGGCCCGGGCGAACAGGCCGGTGGAGTACACCACCGACAACGGACGCGGCGTCTACCGGGCCGAGCCCATGGGTGCTGACGAACGCACCAATTGCAAGAAGGTGCGTGAGAGGGTGTGTGGGAGGACGACCGGCTGGTGAAGGACCGCGTCAAAGATCTGCGAAAGCGAAATGTTCAGAAGAAGATATTAAGCACTCCGAAGGAGAGCGGACGGAAATATCTGTCCGCTCTCTCCGCCTCTCCTCATCCCCCGCATCTGCTATACTACCGGACATACTTCACCAAAGGAAATTCCATGAAAGAAAGACTGGTCCGGCTGCTCTACGAAAAGGCCTTCAAATACAGCGAAGAGCCGGTTTTCAAGCTGGTCTCGGGCCGCATGAGCAACTACTATTTCAACTGTAAGACGGTGACGCTCCACCCCGAGGGCATGTACGCCATCGGTCATGTGATCTTCGAGCTGATAAAGGACCTTCCGGCAAACGGCATCGGGGGGCTCACCCTGGGGGCGGACCCCATTGCAGGAGCGGTGGCGTACACGTCCCACCTGAAAGGGAAGCCCATCGAGGCCTTCGTCGTGCGGAAGACAGCCAAGAGCCACGGGACCATGCAGTGGGTCGAGGGGAATGTCAGAGCAGGGGACAAGGTGGTCATTGTGGACGACGTCATCACCACCGGAAAATCCACCATCGAAGCGATCGCGAAGGCGCGGGAGGCGGGTCTCTCCATCGTGAAAGTGATCGCCCTGGTGGACAGGCAGGAGGGCGGATACGAAGCCATCAGCGCCGAGATGGAGGGGACCGTCGTGCCGTACCGGATGGTCGAGGCGGTCGTCACCCGTGAAGAGGTGATGGAGCTCTACCGGAAAGAGCATCCTGCTTCATCCTAGTGTAGTGTTTCATAAATAACTGCACTACCTCCGTCATTGCGAAGGGCCGTATCCTGAAGATTCCGTTGTTGAAGCCCGGAGATTGCCGCGCTGCGCTCGCAATGGCAAAGAGTGAGGACTTTTGAAACACCACACCGCCCTAAACGCACACATCGAGGAAGTATTCCTGCGCCCTTTCCGCAGCGGTCACGATGCTCGCCCGGTCGAGGGGCTCCGCGGTCCTGTCCTCGATGATGTTGCTCACCGCCCTGATCTCCGCGACGGGAACGGAGCCCAGCGTGCAGACATGCGCCACCGCCGCTCCCTCCATGCTCTCGCAGAGGGCGCCGAACCGCTCTTCCAGCTCGCGCCCCCTTTCCCGCGTGCCCGAGCAGGCGGAGACGGTCACGAAGGTGCCCCGGCTCCCGCAGCCCCGCAGGGATTCGGGAACGAAGAGGGGAAAAGCATTGTAATAAAGGGTGTGGTCCACCCTGCAGAGGGGAAGGCGCAGGACCTCCATCGAATGGAAGCCGGACGCGCCGCCGGTCGCCAGCCCCTCGTCGCCGTAGACATCCCGCTCCGCAACGGCGACGGCGCCGACGCCCAGCCCTGAAGAAGGGTACGCTCCCGCAACTCCCAGGGACCAGACAAGATCGGGGCCGAATCTCTCCAGGAGCAGGGTAGTCCCATGGGCGGCGTTGGCCTTGCCCACCCCGCAGATGCAGATCACCGCGGGGACGCTCCCCTTGAGGGCCCCGCGGTAAAAGGCTTTGTGCTGCACGAAAGCGCGCTCCCCTCCGGCGAGATGGCGCAGGAGAAGCCCCGCCTCCCCTTCCGTCGAAGCGACGATCCCGATCACCGCGCGCCTCCTCCGAAACCGCCCCGCACCTCCGGCCCGTACGCAGAGCCGTTCATGGCCGCTTTTCGGCAGGGCCGCCGGGGTCTTCCGCGTCCGGCTCCTTCTCTTCAAGGACATAGCGCACCTTCACCTCGATGTCCTTTCTGAGCGAGTTGTACACGGAGCAATATTTCTCGTGGGAGAGGGACACGGCGCGCTCCACCTTCTTCGGGTCGAGGTTCTTCCCGGCGATATGGAGGGTCATTTCGATCGTCTTGTAGTATTGGGGGGGAGCGGGGTTCCTCTCGCCGGTCATGGAGATCCTGAAGCCCGCGATCTCCGCCCGCATCTTCTTCAGGAAGCTCACCATATCGATCCCCATGCACCCTGCGAGGCTGAGGAGCAGGGCATCGGTGGGCTTGCAGCCCCACTGCACCCGCGCATCGAACTCGATTTCATACCCCTGGCCGGTCCTCCCCACGAAGATCAGGTCCCTGTCCCACGTAAGGGTGGCCTTGTCGATGGGGGAGACCTTCTCCTTGTACCCCTGCAGCGATTCTTCCAATGCGTCCTTCTCCGTATCGTCCATATGCCGCATTCCTCCTTGTCT
>JAXLZK010000050.1:0-10634 GCA_046350935.1 Thermodesulfovibrionales bacterium | reverse complement strand
GGTAAATATATGATACCATTATCCTATTCCGTTTTTTTTCGTATGGGTGGCCGGATGCGCCGTTGGAACGTGCCGGAACGCGAGAGAACGTGAAAGAACGCGCAGACCGCCCTGTGATGCCCTGTGGGGGAGGAGGAGAGCGTCATGAGACTCACCAAGAGAAGGTCGAAGAAGGCCGGGCTCCCCCCGGGAGCCCTCGTGCATATCGGCGAGCAGAGGCGCGAGGAGATCAGGATCTCTCTCATCGATTACGAGGAAACCCGCTTCGCGGAGAGGGAGGTCACCGGAACCGGCCAATGCATCCCCTTCAGGAACAGCCCCTCCGTCACTTGGATCAATGTCGAAGGCCTCCATCCGGAAAAGGTCCTTGAGGAGCTGGGAGGGTGCTTCGGACTGCACCCCCTCATCCTGGAGGACATCCTCAACACGGACCAGCGGCCGAAGCTGGAGGACTTCCGGGAGTACCTCTATACCGTACTGAAAATGCTCTACTACGACGAGAAGACCGGCGCCCTCGCCATCGAACAGATCAGCCTGGTCCTCGGAGAGAACTTCGTCCTCTCTTTCCAGGAGGGCATCAAGGGGGACGTCTTCAACTCCGTCCGGGACCATCTCCGCAACGACATCGGGCGCATCCGGAAAGAGGGGGCGGATTACCTTCTCTACTCCCTCATCGACGCCATCGTGGACAACTATTTCGTAATCCTCGAAAAAATAGGGGACCGCATCGAGCTCATCGAGGAGGAGCTGGTCGCCCGTCCCACGCCCGGCACGCTCCAGGCGATCCACCATCTCAAGAGGGAGATGATCTTCCTGCGCAAGTCGGTCTGGCCCCTGCGCGAGGTGGTCAGCGCCCTGGAACGGGGGGAGTCGCCGCTGCTCCGCAGCTCCACCGGCATCTATCTCCGGGACGTGTACGACCACACCATCCAGGTGATCGACACCGTCGAAACCTTCCGCGACGTGGTGTCGGGCATGATCGACATCTATCTGTCGAGCATAAGCAACCGGTTGAACGAGGTGATGAAGGTGCTGACCATCATCACCACTCTCTTCATGCCCCTCTCCCTCATCTCAGGAATTTACGGCATGAATTTCAAACATATGCCGGAGCTGGAATCACGGTGGGGCTACCCCGCGGTCCTCGCGGCCATGCTCGTCATCGCCCTCTCGATGCTGGTGTTCTTCAAGAGGAAGAAATGGCTGTAAGGGGAGGAGAAAAGAATATGCTGTGAAGTGGGGGTTCATTAATAAAAAGGGACACAGGGAGGCAGGGCAGGGCAAACGCATCTTAAGAGCAATGTAAAGGAAAACAACAAGATTGCTTCAGGGTACGACCCTTCGCAATGACAGAGACAGGCAGAGGGAAAGGTGGAGAGGAAGACTAAAGAGAGAATCGTTTCTCTGTCATTGCACGAGTCTTTTCCCTCTCTCATTGCGCCCCTCTCCCTCTGTCATTGTCTTCCCCTTCCTTGCTGTCATTGCGAGCGGAGCGAAGCAATCCCAAGGGATAACTGAGTAGATATTTTGATGCGATTGCCCTGGGAGGCAGGGGTATCGTCTGCAGCGAGCGTCTGGAATCTCAGAGGGGACAGGTAACGAACGCCCGAAACAGGCATGCACAGGGAGACCTCTGGGGGGAATGCCTTGGAAGCGGCTTCGCCGGCCCAGGCGGAACCAGGGAGGGTGGAGTCAAGCCTCCCCAGCCATACGGAGAAAGAGACAGGGGGCCCCGGAAAGACAGAGTCTTTCTGGGGCAGAAAACAGGAGGCCTTCTGAGAATGAGCGGAAAGGACTTTCTCCTCAGAGGTCCCCATACTCAAGGATACCCCTCACGGAAGAATTCGCTCGCATTTCCCTGTCCCCTGCAGGAGGATGCGTGTTCAGATCACTTCCTGTTTGATCCCCGCTCCCGCTCTTAGTATTCCCCACGAAACTGTGGTAATATGGTGGTATCATGAACAGCGCGGAACTATTGACAAAATGTCTTGAGAATGAAGGAGTACGCTTCACCTTCGGCCTGCCCGGGGAGGAGAACCTCGAGCTCCTCAATGCCCTTTCCTCATCGGGGATCGAGGTGGTCGTCACGCGGGACGAGAGGGGCGCCTCTTTTATGGCCAACGTATACGGCAGGCTCACCGGGTCTCCCGGCGTCTGCTTCTCCACCCTCGGTCCCGGCGCGACCAACCTGGTGACCGGAGTGGCCGACGCCTTTCTCGACTTTGCCCCCCTCCTCGCCATTACCGCCCAGGCATCGCCGCTCAGGGCGCACAAGGAGTCGCATCAGTATATCGACGTCCTCTCCATGTTCAAGCCCATTACCAAATGGAATTCCCGGATCATCGCCCCGCGCACCATCCCCGAGGTGGTGAGAAAGGCGTTCAAGCTCGCGGTCCTCGAAAAACAGGGGCCCACGCACCTGGAGCTGCCCGAAGACGTGGCAAGCGCCCCGGCCGAGGGCAGCCCTCTGCCCCACGAGCCCCTGCATTACCCTTCCCCCGACCTCTCACGGATCCAGGAGGCGGTGAACAGGATCCGCGAAGCGAAAGCGCCCCTTCTTCTTGCGGGGCACGGGGTATTGAGGAGCCATGCCTCAGAGGAGCTCTTCCGCCTCGCCGCACAAACGGGCATCGCCGTGATCGTCACCTTTATGGGCTCGGGGGCCTTCCCCGCCGACCACGAGCTCTTCGTCTCCACGATAGGGCTCCAGTCGAGGGATTACGTCCAGTGCGGGCTCGACCGCGCCGACCTCATCATCGCAGTGGGGTACGACCCGGTAGAGTTCAGCCCGAAATTCTGGGACGCCAGCAAGAAGATCATCCATATCGACACCGGCCCCGCGGAGGTGGACGCCTCCTACAACGCCTACGAGCTGACAGGCGACATCCGGACGACCCTGCGCACCATGGCGGACATGGCGGAATTTCAAAAAGACCCCTCCTACTTTATCCGCCTGAAGAAGGACGTGGAAGAAAACAGGGACGACCCCGACCTGTACAGGACGGAAAACGGGCTCAGCCCCCTGGAGGTGATCCGCGGCATCCGCCGGGCGCTCGGCAGGGAGGACATCCTCATCAGCGACGTCGGAGCGCACAAGATCTGGATCGGGCGCTTCTACCCCGCCTATGCACCCGACACGCTGATCATCTCGAACGGCTTCGCCTCCATGGGCTTTGCCGTCCCTGGGGCGATCGCCGCCAAGCTGGCGCACCCGGAAAAGAAAGTCATCGCTGCGGTGGGGGACGGAGGGTTCCTCATGTCCGTGGCGGAGCTCGAAACAGCGGTCCGGTGGAAGCTGCCCTTTGTCACCGTCATCTTCAACGACAACTGCTTCGGCCTCATCCAATGGAAGCAGCTGATGCGCTACAAAAAGGATTTCTGCGTCAAGGTCCAGAACCCCGACTTCGTCAAGCTCGCCGAGTCCTTCGGGTGCAAGGCATACCGGGTGGAGAGGGGGGGAAACCTCGCCGCCGCGCTGCAAGACGCACTGAAACAGGATGTTCCCTCTCTCATCGACTGCCGCATTGACTACAGCGTCAATGTGAAGCTGTCGGAGAAGCTGGGAAGCATCGTATGCAGGATCTGAAAACAGACTTCCTCGTGATCGGCAGCGGCGTCGCCGGTCTCCGGGCCGCAGTGGAACTGACCCGCCACGGCAACGTCCTCGTGGTGACCAAGGATTCGCCCACCGAGAGCAGCACCGAATATGCCCAGGGAGGAGTCGCCGTCGCCCTCAGCGACGAGGACGAGGTCGGCATCCACTTCGAGGACACCATCAAAGCGGGGGACGGCCTCTGCCGGGAAGAGGCGGTGAAGGTGCTGGTGGAGGAGGGCCCGGAGCGCATCCTCGAGCTGATCGGATGGGGAGCCTCCTTCGACAGGGAGGGGACGAAGCTGGCCTTCACCATGGAGGCGGCCCATTCCCGGAGGAGGATCCTGCACGCGCAGGGAGACTCCACCGGCAGGGAGCTGGAGCGGGTCCTCATCCAGAAATGCAAGACCCTTCCCACCCTGCAGCGGCTTCCCTTCTGCACCGCCATCGACCTGATCATCGAAGAGGGGAGATGCAGGGGCGCGTACGTCCTGCGCGACGGCGGCACCCTCGTCGTCCGGTCAAAAGCGACCCTCCTCGCCACCGGGGGGGCCGGGCAGGTCTTTTCGAGGACCACGAACCCCGCCGTCGCCACGGGCGACGGGATGGCGATGGCCTACCGGGCGGGGGCGGTGATCGAGGACATGGAGTTCGTCCAGTTCCACCCCACCGCGCTCTTCGTCCCCTCCGCGCCCCAGTTCCTCCTGAGCGAGGCGATGCGGGGCGAGGGAGCGGTCCTGCGCGACATCCACGGAGAGCCTTTCATGAAGGAGTACCACCCTGCCGGAGAACTCGCCCCGAGAGATGTGGTTTCGCGGGCCATCGTCTCCCGGATGGTAAAGACGGAGAGCAGGCATGTCTTCCTCGACCTCAGGCACCTCGACGCGGAATTCCTCAGGAAGCGCTTCCCCCGGATTTACACCACCTGCCTCCGCTACGACGTGGACATCACGAAAGACCTCGTTCCCGTCTCTCCGGCGGCGCACTACATCATGGGGGGCGTCAAGACGGACCTCGACGGCGCCACCAGCGTCCCCGGGCTCTTTGCGGCAGGGGAAGTCGCCTGCACCGGGGTCCATGGGGCGAACAGGCTCGCGAGCAACAGCCTCCTCGAAGGGCTCGTGTACGGGTTCCGGGCCGGAAACGCGGCCGCGCACTATGCAGGGAGCCTTCCTGACCCTGCTGCGCCGCCTGACCTGGGGCTTGGCCGGGAGCTTGGCCGGGGGAATGAACCGGCAGGCCCGCCGCCCGCCGCCTCAGTGGAAGAGATCAGGGGCGCCCTCAAGAGTCTCATGTGGGAGAGAGCGGGGATCATCCGGTGCGGGAAGTCCCTCGGCGAGGCGGGCGAGGCGCTCGCCCGGTGGAGCGGCGTCCTGGAGATGGACTTCGCCGCCCGCGCAGGGCTCGAACTGAAGAACATGCTTACCGTCTCCCTGCTGATCACCGAGGCGGCGCTCCGGAGAAAGGGCAGCGTCGGCGCCCACTACCGGTCCGACTACCCGGGCCCTGGAGAGGACTGGCAGAGGCACCTTTCCCTGGTCAAACCGGCGCACGTCCCCGCCCATGCCGAAGAAAACGTCGCATAGCGCGCCGCAGCCCCGCGTGCGCACCGCCCCATGAGAAGAGCCAAGATCGTCTGCACTATCGGCCCGGCCTCGTCCTCCCGGAAGATCATCGGCGAACTGATCCGGAAAGGGATGGACGTGGCCCGGCTGAACTTTTCGCATGCCGACCACGAGACGCACCGCGCCGTCGCCGCCCTGGTCCGCGAAGAGGCCCGGAAACAGAAGAAAGTCGTCTCCCTCCTCCAGGACCTGCAGGGGATCAAGATACGCCTGGGAGAGGTGGAAGGCGGCGGCATACGGCTTCGGACGGGCAGCGAGGTCTTCCTCTCCCCAGGGAGGGAGATCAGCAGCGGCAACCGCCTGTACATCTCGTATCCAGCCCTGCTGGAAGACGTCAAGCCGGGAGAGGCGGTGCTCATCAACGACGGCCTGGTCAAGCTTGAGGTCACCGGAGCCGCCGGCGGCGCCTGAAGGCGGGTCGTCGAGGGAGGGCTCCTCACCTCAAAGAAAGGGGTGAATCTCCCCGCGTCGAAGACCTCCCTCCACGCTTTCACGACCAAGGACAGGAAAGACCTCGAATTCGGGCTGGAGCTGGATGTCGATTATGTCGCCGTATCCTTCGTACGGAGCGCGTCCGACATCGGGCTGGTGCGGAGCTGGGCGCGGCGGAAGGGGGTGCGCGTGCCCCACCTCATCGCCAAGATCGAGAAGCCCGAGGCCCTGGACAATATCGACGAGATCATGGAGATCGTGGACGGCATCATGGTGGCCCCGGGGCGACCTGGGAGTGGAGCTGCCGACCGAGAGGGTGCCCATCGTCCAGAAGCAGCTCATCGAGCTCGCCAACAGGCAGGGCAAGCTGGTCATCACCGCCACGCAGATGCTGGAATCCATGACGGAGCATACGCGGCCCACCCGGGCGGAAGCCTCCGACGTGGCCAATGCGGTGCTGGACGGGACCGACGCCCTGATGCTCTCCGCGGAGACCGCGGCGGGGAAATACCCGGTCGAGTCCGTGCGCATGATGGACGTGATCATCCGCTCCACCGAGGAGAACCTTTTCGGGAAGATATGCTCCACCTACGAGGTGGGCACCGGCTTTCCCGAGGCGATTGCGGACGGGGCGTGCAACGCGGCCCGGGACATCGGGGCAAAGGCCATCGTGGTCTTCACCAACGGGGGGTTCACCGCCCGGCTCCTCTCGAAGCTCCGGCCCGGCGTGCCGGTGATCGCCTTCACCCCCGACGAGAAGGTGCTGCGCCAGATGCCGCTCTACTGGGGAGTGTCCGGCAGACCGATCCGGAAGAGATATGCTTGAGCTCAGCAACGCGTTCCTGGCCGAAGTGGAGAGGTCCCTGATACGGGAGGGGCTCGCCGTCAAAGGCGATTCCATCGTACTCGTGGCGAGCTCCCCTTTCCTGGGGAAACGGAACATCATCCGGCTGCTCACTATCTGAGCCGTATCCTCCCGTCTGATTTAATGCGCTCCCCTTTGGAGGAGTCGGGAAGGGGATTCGAGTCCTTGCAATGCGACGAATCACCGTATTCCCTCGCGGATAGTTGTTTCAGATACTCTTGTCCTCTGGGTAGCGGGAAAAGAAGAGCATACATCCTCTCTTCTTTTCCCGACTCATGGCCTGTATCTCTGGGTGAAATACTTCAAGGTGTCGCAGGCAAGGAGCACTCACCCCTGTCCCCTCCCCCTCTCTTCACTTCAGACTCCTTCCCCACGCATTCTCTTTGGGAAGAGGAGGGGATTGCTTCAGGGAACGACCCTTCGCAATGACAGAACACGAAAAGCTCTTTTCCGCCTGTCATTGCGAGCGGAGTGAAGCAATCTCAGAGGAAGGGGGAACCGAGGTGAGGGATTCTAAAGCAGAGTGTGGGGGGACTGAGGGGGATCCTCTTGTCTGCAGCGAGCGTCTGGAATATCAGAGGGGACAGGTAACGTCCTGTCCCCATGGGTACATGGAGAGAAAACGGATCATTATCAAAGAGAGATGTTCCCCTGAGATCACGGAGGAATTCGCTCGCAAAGAAAGAGCGGTCCCCCCAGACCTATGCCAGAGGGTGCCTATTCAGGCCCCATGCCAAAGGGGATGGAGGCCCTCGCCCCACACCAGAGAATGCCTATTCAGAATGTCCCCCTGTCTCCCCCGCCATTGAAAAAGTAAGAATTAGTCCTGTACTATTAGAGACCATGGACAAAAAAGCGAAAAAACCGGCGGGTCTTGAGCGGCTGCGTGACAAGATCGATGCGGTGGACGCGGAGCTCGTGGCGCTCCTGAACAAGAGGGCCGGCTACGCCGTCGAAATCGCCGCGATCAAAAGGGAAGCCAATCTCCCCTTCCATTCCCCCGGGCGGGAGAAGGCGGTCCTGGAGCGTATCGGCGCTCTGAACCGGGGGCCCTTCCCCTCCGCGGCCCTGAGAATAATCTTCAAGGAGATCATCTCAGCCTCCCTCTCCCTCGAGGAGCCCCTGAAGGTGGCCTACTTCGGGCCCGAAGGCTCGTTCACCAACCTTGCCGCCCTGCGCCATTTCGGGTTTTCCGCGCGGTACATTCCCTTCGAGAGCATCAAGTCCGTCTTCTCCGCGGTGGAGAGGAACGAAGCCAACTACGGGCTGGTGCCCATCGAGAACTCCAACGAGGGCGTGGTCAGCTCCACCCTCGACATGTTCATGGATTTCGACCTCAAGATCTCCGCCGAGGTGCTCCTGGAGGTGTCCCACAACCTCCTTTCCCGGAGCGGCGACCGCAGGAAGGTGAAGAAGATCTACTCGCACCCCCAGGCGATCTCGCAATGCAAGGGGTGGCTCGAAGCCCATATGCCGCACGCCGCGATCTACGAGGCCTCGAGCACCTCGAAGGCCGCGGAAATCGCCTCGAAGGAGGAGAGTGCGGCGGCCATCGCGAGCGAGATGGCAGCGCGCCTCCACGACCTGAAGTTCATCGCGCGGAGCATAGAGGACAACAAGAACAACTTCACCCGCTTCCTGGTGATCTCGAAGAGCTATTTCTCGAAGACGGGCAACGACAAGACCTCCCTTCTCCTCTCGGTAAAGGACAGGCCCGGCGCCCTCTACGAGATCCTGCTCCCCTTCAAGAGAGCGAAGATCAATCTCTCCAATATAGAGTCCCGCCCGTCGAAGAGAAAGGCGTGGGAATACATCTTCTTCATCGACATGGAGGGGCATATCGATGATAAGAAGGTGCAGAAAGCGACCGACGAGGTGAAGGAGAGCTGCCTTTACCTGAAGCACCTCGGCTCCTACCCAGTGGGCGAAAAAGTGGTGAGATAACCGTGATACCGCCGCGTGCGTACGTAGCAGCGATCAGCCCGTATGTGCCGGGGAAGCCCCTGTCCGAGCTCGAACGCGAGCTGGGGATCACAGGCTCCATCAAGCTCGCCTCCAACGAAAACCCCCTCGGCCCCTCCCCGAAAGCCCTCGCGGCGCTGAAAAAATACCTGTCGGGTACGGGCGACCTGCACCGCTACCCCGATGGGGGCGGCTACTACCTGAAGCAGGCCCTCTGCGCAAAGTTCTCTTCACGCGGGGTGGCGGTCTCCCCTGACGAGCTCCTCCTCGGCAACGGGTCCAACGAACTGCTCGACCTCGCGGTGCGGACCTATCTGGGCCCCGGCGACGAGGCGGTCATGGCCCGGCCCTCCTTCGTGGTCTACGCTATGTCCGTGCAGGCCGTAGGGGCGGCGGCTGTCGAGGTCCCCCTGACCGCCGACTACCGGCACGACCTCGCGAAGATGGCGGACGCCGTCACCCCGAGAACGAAGATGGTCTTTGTGGCAAACCCCAACAACCCCACCGGGACGATCAACAGGAAGGACGAGTTCGCGCGCTTCATGGAGAGGGTCCCCGACGGCGTCCTCGTCGTGCTCGACGAGGCGTACTACGAGTATGTCGTGGACCCGGACTACCCCGATACCCTGCGGTATTTCACCGGGGGAAGAGACGTGCTCGTCCTCAGGACCTTCTCGAAGGCGTACGGCCTTGCGGGACTTCGCGCCGGGTACGGCATCGCGAAGAGCGGGATCATCGCCGAGATGAACAAGATCAGGGCTCCCTTCAACACCGGCACCCTGGCGCAGGTCGCCGCGCTCTCCGCCCTCGACGACGGGGAGCATCTGGAGCGGTCCCTGGCGGTGAACGGGGAGGGCAAGCGGTATCTCTACCGGGAGCTCGAAGCCCTGGGAGTGCGGTATGTCCCTACCGAGGCGAATTTCATCTACCTGCCCATGGAAATCGAATCGAAAACAGTGAACGACGCCCTGCTGCGGAAGGGCGTGATCATCAGGCCCGTCGGTCCTCAGGAGATACGGGTCACTATCGGGCTGCCTGAAGAGAACAGGCGTTTCATCGACGCCTTCAGACAGTTTCGGGCGGAGCACCCCTAGCCGGCTGCAGAGCTCACGGAGAACGGAGGAAGAAAGAGCATGGATATCATCGTTTTGAAGCCCGAGGCTTCGGAGGAGGCCCTGCGCCACCTTCTCAAGAAACTTGAGAGCAGGGGACTGAAGGCCAACGTCTCCCAGGGCACCGAAAGGACCATCGTCGGCGTCATCGGCGACACCTCGAAAGTAACCGAGAACGAGGAAGACGCCATCCGCGCCATGGAGGGCGTGGAGAACGTGGTGCGGATCGTCAAGCCGTACAAGCTCGCCAGCCGCGACTTCAGGAAGGAGAACTCCGAAATCTCCGTGCGGGGCACGGTGATCGGCGGCAGGAAGATCCAGGTGATCGCCGGCCCCTGCGCGGTGGAGAACAGGACCCTCATGATGAGCATCGGGGAAAAGGTGAAGGAGGGGGGGGCGACCTTCCTCCGGGGCGGCGCCTTCAAGCCGCGGACCTCCCCCTATACATTTCAGGGGCTCGGAGAGGAGGGCCTCCAGTACCTGGCGGACGCCCGGGAGAAGACCGGGCTGCCCATCGTAACGGAGATCATGGACCCGCGGGACCTCGACGTCCTCATGAAGTATGCGGACATCATCCAGATCGGGGCGCGGAACATGCAGAACTTCCGGCTCCTGCTGGAGGTGGGCTCCGTGGACAAGCCCGTCCTGCTCAAGAGGGGCCTCTCCGCCACCATCAAGGAATGGCTCATGTCCGCCGAATACATCATGTCGAAGGGGAACCTCAACGTCCTGCTCTGCGAGCGGGGGATACGGACCTTCGAGACCGCGACGCGGAACACTCTCGACCTCAGCGCCGTACCCCTGCTGAAGCAATTGACGCACCTGCCGGTGGTGGTGGACCCCAGCCACGGCGTAGGGAAGTGGGACCTGGTGGCGCCCATGGCGAAGGCGGCCGTTGCCGCCGGGACGGACGCCCTGATCATCGAGGTGCACACCAACCCTGCGGAGGCCTTCTCCGACGGAGAGCAATCCCTGAAGCCGGAATTCTTCGCGGCGCTGATGCAGGAGCTGAAACCCGTCGCGCAGGCGGTGGGCAGGGAGATATA
>JAXLZK010000049.1:2707-14955 GCA_046350935.1 Thermodesulfovibrionales bacterium | reverse complement strand
GCTCATTCTTGTCCGGCATCCCGACGGTCTGCGAGGCTACGACGGCCTGCTCCACCTTCCCTGGTTCCGCCTGGGCTGGCGAAGCCGCTTCCAAGGTATTCCCCCCGGGGTCCCCCCGTTGTATGCTTCTTTCAGAATCCGTCACCCCGGCGAAGGCCGGGGTCCAGTTCATTATTGAAAAGGACTGGATCCCGGCTCAGAGGATCCGCCGGGATGACGACAGAGGAAAGGAGTAGCCTCCCCCTGTTCCCTCCTCCCCCGAAAGAGGGCGCGTTGGGTTTCTATGCCTTTTAATTCCTCTGAATTCCTTTTCATACAGTGAAAAAAAGCATAAAGGATAAAAGAATGCACAGGATCATGGCGATATTCGGGACGCGTCCCGAGGCCATAAAGCTGGCTCCCGTCATCAGGGAGCTCAGGAGGGACGGGACCTTTACGCTCAAGGTTCTCGCCACCGCGCAGCACCGGGAGATGCTCGACCAGGTACTGGGTATTTTCTCCATCGAGCCGGACTATGATCTCGACCTGATGACCGGGAACCAGGGGCTGACGGACCTCACCGCCCGAAGCATCCGGGGTATCGGTGAGGTGCTGGAGAGGGAGAGGCCGGACATGGTGGTGATCCAGGGGGACACCACCACGGTATTCGCCGCGGCCCTTGCCGCGTATTATTGCAAAATACCCGTCTGCCACGTCGAAGCGGGGCTCAGGACCTCCGACAAGTACTCCCCCTTTCCCGAGGAGGGGAACCGGCGCATTGCTACCGTTCTTTCGGACCTGCACTGCGCCCCCACCGGGTGGGCGCGGGAGAACCTGATACGGGAGGGAGTGCCGGCGGAGAGAATCCATGTCACCGGCAATACGGTGATCGACGCGCTGGAGGAGATCCTCCGGAGGCCGGTGCGGCTGGCGGAGGCTTTCCAGCTCATAAACGGTTTTCTGGCGTCGGTGAAACGGATGGTCCTGGTGACCGCCCACCGGAGGGAGAGTTTTGGCGTGCCCTTTTTCGAGATGTGCGGCGCCTTGCGGGAACTGGCGGACGCCTATCCCGACACCGGCATCATCTACCCCGTGCACCCGAACCCGCAGGTGCGGCAGGTGGTGAAGGCGGCGCTCAGGCGGCATCCGCGTGTACTGCTCATCGAGCCGCTGGAGTATCCGGCCTTCGTAGCCTTGATGCAGAGGGCGTACTTCGTCCTCACCGATTCGGGGGGTGTCCAGGAAGAGGCCCCCAGCCTGCGGAAGCCGGTGCTGATCATGCGGGAGACCACCGAGAGGCCCGAGGGGGTGGAGGCGGGGGTCGCCCGGCTCGTGGGGAGCAGGAGGGAAACGATCGTGCGGGAGGCGTCCCGGCTCCTGGAATCCGAGGAGGAACACCGGAGGATGGCGACGGGGGCGAACCCCTTCGGCGACGGCCGGGCGTCGCAGAGGATCGTGCGGTATATGGGAGAATACCTGGAGGCGCGCCGGTGAACATTCTCGCCGTCCTCTACTGCTACCCTCCTCTGCTGTTCCCCGCAACCCTCTGCTATCTGAAACTGGTCACCGGGCTGCGCCAATACGGACACGCGATTACCGCAGTGACGGTGGAGCCCGAATCTTTCGACCTCTACGACGCGAGCCTGCTCGATCCCACCCTGGAGCGCTTCCTCCCGGAAGGGGTGGTCAACTACCGGGTGCGGTCGTGGGAGTCGAACGCCCTGCTCAAGCTCCTGAAAAGGAGCGCGATCGGACAGGGAATGCTCCACCGCGTGTTCGAGCCGAAAAAGAGAGAGTGGGTCTTTTCAGCCGTCCGCTCCCTGAAGAGGTTTGATCTCTCTTCCTACGATCTGATCCTGAGCTGCTCCCAGCCCCACGCGAACCACCTGATCGGGTACTGGCTCAAGGAGCGGACCCGCAAGCCCTGGGTCGCTTATTTCAGCGACCCCTGGACGGACAATACGTATACGTACTACCGGAGCGAAAAGGTGCTCCGCTGCAACAGGGAGTGGGAGGACAGGGTAATCGGGGCCGCCGACGTCGTCCTCTTTACCTCTGAAGAGATGCTGCGGCTGGTGATGGGGAAATACCCTTCCGGAATGGTGCGGAAGTGCGGGGTGCTGCCCCACAGCTTCATCCCGGAGTGGTACGGGGTCCCGGGAGGGCTTCCTGAGGACGCAGGGAGAGACGGGGGGAAGCTGCGGTTCGTCCATACAGGGCACTTCTACGGGCCGAGGACCCCTCTCCCTCTCTTCAACGCCCTGGAGGCGCTGCGGAAGGAGCTGGACCTGGAGGGGAGAGCGGAGGTCCATTGCTACGGCCTTATGGAGGAGGCGTACCGGGAAAGGGCGCGGGAAAAAGGACTCCTGCGCTTCGTGCATCTCCACGCTCCGGTCCCCTATTTTTCGTCCCTCTCCGCCATGCGGAACGCCGATTACCTGCTCCTGGTGGACGCCCCCCTGCAAAAGGGGAGGGAGAGCGTTTTCCTCCCCTCGAAGCTCATCGACTACCTGGGGACCTATCGTCCGGTCATCGGCATCACTCCCGGGGAGGGGGCGAGCGCACGGGTGCTGCGGGAGAGCGGCAACCTGCTCTGCGCGGTGGAGAGGGAGGAGGAGATCTGCGCGCGGCTGAAAGGAGTCCTGGAAGGGACGCTCGCGGTGACCCCTGTAAGGGAAGGGATCGAACGATACCACTACCTGAACGTCGCCGCACAACTGGATACCATCATGAAAGAGAGGTAGGCGCTATGCTATGGCTCGTCGTCGGTTACCTGTTCCTCTTCGTGTTCAGGCCTTTCGAGTATTGGCCCGCTCTGGCGGCCGTCCGCCTCGAGCGGGTGTACATGCTCTTCCTCATGACTGCGGTCTTTCTCTGGAGCCACCGGAAGCACAAGCCGCACCCGGTGAACACCGCGCTCTTCGCGTTCTTCTCGGCGATGCTCCTTTCCTCTCTTTTCGCCTTCAAAATGCAGGAAGCCTACCAGGCGAGCTTCGATTACTTCAAGCTCATCGTCTTTTATTACATCATCGTCCTTACCCTGCGCGACGAGGAGCAGATGAAGAAGTTCATCATCGCCTATCTCGCGGTGATGTTCCTGTACGTGGGGAAGTCGGCATGGGAATTCTTCGTCAACGACCGCCATATGTGGAGGATGGGCATCCGGAGGATGATCGGCGTCGATACCACCTACGGAGACCCCAATTCCTTCGCCGCCTCCATCGCCTACTCACTGCCCTTCCTCTGGGCCATGATAAAGCAGAAGGGCCTCCCGCTTCTGACGAGGAAGATGCTCTGGGCGTACGGGGTCCTGGCAGTGACCTGCATCGTCTTTACGGGGTCGCGCAGCGGGATGGTGACGGCGCTCCTCTTCGTGTTCCTCGTCCTGTTCGGGGCCTCGCGGAAGGTCCTGGGCCTCACCCTGGTGCTGGTCATGCTGGCCTTCACCTGGAACACCATGCCGGTGGAGTACCAGGTGCGCTTCAAGTCCGTCTTCGTGAAGGGGATAGCCCCGAAGGGCGCGGACGAGTCGGCGGAGGGGAGACTCAGCGGGCTGAAGCAGGGGATCCGGCTGTTCGGCACGTATCCACTGCTCGGAATCGGGCCGGGGAACTTCAAATACGGGTGGGAGGCGGTGCCGGTGGGGGGCAGCGCGCATAATCTCTACGGGGAATTGCTGGGAGAGCTGGGGGGCGTCGGCTTTCTGACTTTTCTGTTCCTTGTAGGGACCATACTGAAGACCCACCGGAGAGTCACCCGGGAAACGGGTCTGCGCCTTTCCGGGCTCCCCCCCGACGCGCCGCCGGGGGAGAAGAGCCGCCTCCTGCTCCTCAGGTATGTTTCTGTTGCATCGGTCCAGACAATGGTGCTGCTCCTCTTCAACGGCAACTTCGGCCATAACCTGTACCGGTACAACTGGCTCTGGCTAGGCGCCCTCGGCGTGCTTTCCGCCTGGTTCCTGCAGCGGAAGACCGAAAAGACGGGAGTTGTTCCGCTCTTCGCGCCGGGCGCGCCTGCAGGGGCCGCGCCGCGCAGCGCACTCCGGAGAAATGCTCGGTAAGGGGAAAGCGGCAACGTGCTTTCGGGCGTATCGCGCGTGATCGTCAGCGTGCACGAGTCGAGGAGCGAGGAGTTCGTCGCCCAATGGAACGACCTGCTGGCGCCGATGCAGGAGAGCCGGTGAGCTCAGACGCGATCAGGCTGCTGGTGGTCGCGCGGTGGCCCCTGGGAGGGATCAGGACCTATATGCGCTACCTGTACAAGCACCTTGCCTCCCGCTGCTCTCTCACGATCGTGGCCGCGTCCACCCAGGAGGACGCGGCATTGAAGCGGGACGCTGAGGAGGCCGGCGCACGACTCATCGTCTGCCGGCCGGAAGAAGGGCGGGGCGGGATGGTGCGGACGATCTTCCGGGAGCTCCGGCAGGGGCGCTACGACGTCATCCAGAGCAACGGCTTTCTCTCGGCGCTGCTCGCCTATGCGGCGAACGTACCCTTCGGGGTGCCCCATATCATAACGGTGCACGGAATCTTTGAGAGCCGGCACCTCAAGGGGAGGACGGCTGAGCTCCAGGAGGCCCTGCTCGCATGGGTGATACGGAAGGCGACGGTGCTCTATGCGGTGAGCGACGACATCATGGAGCACCTCCACGAAACCATTCCGTCCCTTGAGCGGTCCCGCTGCAGGAAGGTGGTGATCCGCAACGGCATCGATACGGACCTGTTCGGCGGCGCCGGCACCGGCGAATTCCGCGAAAGGCTGGGGCTGAACGGGAAGACCTTTCTTATCGGGTACCTGGGCAGGTTCATGCCCGAAAAGGGGTTCCCCTACCTGATCGACGCGGTGGACATCCTGGTGAAGAGCGGAAAGACGCCGGGGGATTTCAGGGTGATTGCGGTGGGGTCCGGGGATTACCTCGACTGGTACCGGAAAAAGGTGCGGCAGAAGGAGCTGGAGGAGCGGTTCGTCTTTCTGCCCTTCCAGCAGGATGTCGCCGCCGTTTACCGGGACATGGACGTCGTGGTGATGCCCTCGCAGTGGGAGGCCTTTCCCCTGCAGCCGATGGAGGCCCTCTGTTCGGGCACTCCCCTCATCGCCTCCGATTGCATGGGCCTGCGCGAGGCGGTGCGGGACACCCCTGCCGTGGTCTTCAGGAGCGAAAGCGCGGAGGCGCTGGCCGAGGCGCTCCGGAGCGTTATGGAGGATCCGCCGCGCGAGGCGTTCGAGAGGTTCCGCTCTGTGGCCCGGGAGAGGTTCGACGCCGGAAAGACGGCGGAGAAAGTCTACCGTCTGCTTCAGGAGACGGCCGACGGGAGAGGGAGACGGAGCAAGGGAGCATGACGGGCGGCAGAGCAGGGCGGTTGCTCGTTCTCCTCCTGGGAGCGCTGCTTTTTCCGGGCAGCGTACCGCCGGGGGCCGCCGCTCCCTTCGACCTCGGCGTCCGCGAGATGGTTCTCGATGCGGGGCTTGCCCGGGTGGAGAAGCCGCGGCGGGCGCGGGTAAGGGAGATTACCGGCCCCGCGACCCTGGACCAGCCCGATACGGAGTATGTGCTGCAGAACGATATCGCTACAGAGGGGACGGCGTTTACCGTTGCGGCTTCCGACGTCACCCTGAACCTGAACGGGTACACGGTGACATACGGGACGCGGGACGCGGAAGCGGCATACGGCGTGTTGATCGAAGGGGAGAAGCGGAAAAACGTGGCCCTCGTCAACGGGAGGATCGTCCAGGGGGAGGGGGAGTGCCGCGGCAAGCCCGGAACCGGAAAGAACTGTAATCCGGTGTATGCCTACGAGACCTTCGGTCTGGAGATCGGCGGGATCGGGATCAGCTACCGCTCCGCGGACACCCACGGCATCTATCTCCAGTGGGGCAGGGACGCCCGCATCCACCATTCCGTTGTCCGGGATTCCGGGACCGAGGTGAAGGACAGGCATCAGGGGATCGACGCCCTGCGGGCGGGGAGGGTGGTCAACGCGCACGTGCACCACAACGTCATCAGGACCCGGCAGGTGGGCATCCGGGTGGGTGAAGAGGGGGAGGTCCACCACAACGAGGTGCAGATCGACAGCCGGGTGACCAATTCGGTGGGCCTCTCGATGCAATCGGGCTCTCTCCACCACAACAAGGTCTACGGCTACGGTGTACACCCCATCGGCATCTGGCCCGGCAGGAATGGAAAGGTTTTTTCCAATTATGTGGAGGTCCAGAGCACCCGGAAGGGCGACGAGTACGGGGACACGGGGGCGGCCTGCCTGCGGATGACCTGGGGGACAGGGGACGGGGTGGAGGTAATGTACAACACGTTTCTGCTCAGGGCCTCGCGCGACTATCAGGGGACCGGGTTCAACAGTTGGGGGCGGGCGCTCTTCGTCGGGCTCCCCAGGGCTGAGCAGAAGGCCGAATTCCACGACAACGTGATTATCGCCCTCAACGACGACGGCGAGGCGAAGGCGGCCGCCATAGCGGTGGTATGCGACAACGCGTCTCCCTCCCTCGTCTTCCGGAACAACCGGGTGGAGAGCAACTGGGCCAACGTCCTGCTGGCCGACAGCTACGGCGCTGCGGACGGCTACCCGCAGTTCATCGGCAACACCTTCGTGAAGAGGGACGACTATTCAACCTACCGGACGGTCCGGAGCCAGTACTCTTCACGTCCGAGCACCGGGGTCTTCACCGGCAACACGATGGTGAACGGTGCATCGCTGGAGAATGCCGACCTGGAGTTCTCGGGCAAGGGGAAAAAGGAAATCCGTGTCGGCCGGCGCCTCGCGGTGGAGGTGCAGGACGCCTCGGGAGCCCCGCTGCGGGACGCACGGGTGGTGGTGAAGGACAGCGAGGGAGAACCGGTCTTCGAGGGAGCAACGGATGAAAACGGCCGGGTTGTCGCCGACGTGGTCAGGTATCTCCTCACCAATATGCGCGGCGGGGAAACAACGGGGAAGAGGATGACGATAAAGAAGACGCCCCATACCCTCATCGTTTCCCACCGAGAAAAAAGCAGGAAGAAGAGAGTCCGGGGCGAAGGGGATGAAACGGTTCTCGTACGCCTGTAACCGGAGCTGCGGCGCGCAGACCCTCCGCCTCTCCGAAGCGCTTGCGCGGTACCGGCTCCCGCTCCTTTGTACGCTGCTCCTGGCCGGAGGGCTCTACTCTTCCGTCTTCGCGTCGCTGGCAACGGAGTGGTACCGGGACCCCAATTATTCCCACGGCTTCCTCGTTCCCCTCGTCTCGGGGTACGTGCTATACCGCAAGACAGGAGCGCTGCGGGACGCACCCGTGCTGCCGGACAACAGGGGAATCCTGCTCGTCCTCGCCGCTCTTCTCCTGTTCACTGCAGCGTCCCTGGGGGCGGAAGACTTCACCCTGAGGGTCTCTTTCGTGATCGTGCTTGCGGGTCTGGTGCTCACCTTCTTCGGAGCGGGGGTGCTCAGGAGCATCGCCTTCCCCCTGACCTATCTCCTCTTCATGGTCCCTTTGCCGTATCTCCTCTACGACACCGTCGCTTTCCCCTTGAAGCTCCTCGTGGCGAAATACTCGGTCCTCTTCCTGAAGGCGGTCGGCCTCGTGGTCTGGAGGGAAGGCAACGTAATCATGTTTCCCGAGATCGTGCTGGAGGTGGCCGACGCGTGCAGCGGAATCCGCTCTCTCGTGTCCCTCTTCGCGCTGGGAGCGGCCTTCGCCTATTTTACGCAGTCCTCGGTGCTGAAGAGGGCTGCGGTGATCGCCTCGGCGCTCCCTATCGCCCTTTTCGCCAACGCCCTCAGGGTCGTTGCCACCGGAGTCCTTGCCCACTACTGGGGCGCGCGCGCTGCGGAGGGTTTCTTCCACGAGTTCGCGGGCCTGGCGGTGTTCGGCCTCGCCGTCGTCCTGATGGTCCTGACCGGTGCGCTGGTGGGGAGGATCGGCAGATGATCGGGAAGGGGAGGTTTACCGCCGTGTGCCTGCTGCTCCTCGCCGCCCTTCTGTTTACGCGGCTGCATACCGATACCGTTGTGCCGCTGAAGAGGACTCTCCGGGAGTTTCCCGTGCAGAGAGAGGGATGGACTGTGGTTTCCTCCTCCCTTTTCAGCGGGGAGGTGCTGCGCGTGCTGCGGCCCACCGAGTATCTGGCCAGGGAATATGCGCGGCCGGACGGTAGCCGCATCTTCCTGTATATCGGATACCACGACGGGGGAAAGGAAAGCGGGGGGATCCATTCGCCCCGGCACTGCCTTCCGGGGAGCGGGTGGCACCGGATCGAGGAAAAGGAGCTTACGCTGGAGGCGGGCGGGAAGAGCCTCCGCGTGGTGAGCGCAGTCTACCGGAAAGGGGAAGAGCAGGAGCGGTTCCTGTACTGGTACCGGGTGAAGGGGAGGACGCTGGCGAATGAGTATGCCCTGAAAGCGTGGGGGATACTGAACTCCCTCCTCTACCGGCGCAGGGATTCCGCCTTTATCAGGGTCTCCCTGCCTTTCGGCTCCGACGGGGAGAGGGCGCTCTCCGCAGCGCTCCGGTTCGTACAGGACTTTTCCCCGGTGATCGATGAATTCCTTCCGCAATGAATAAGGAATGCTGCTCCCCATTTTCCCTCTTTTATTTTCCCTCTATACGAAGGCCCTTTTTGCTGCTATGATCAAAAGAAGGAGAAAAAACGGCGCTCAACGATTCCTCGAAAAATAAGGAGAAGCGGAGAAAACCATGGTAGCGACAGCCCTCTCATTGATCTCCCTCGTGTTGACAGCGGGATTCTCCCTTTACACTCTCAAGGAAAAAAACAGGTCATTGAACGGCGGTATTCTCTCCGCCCTCTTCTTCCTGACCGCCTCTTTGGAGCTCTTCGATCTTCTTGCTGTCAGGCACCCCGAGGCGCTCCTCTTCTGGAAGAGGTATTCCCTGATGGCGGAGGCGCTGCTTCCGCCTCTCTGGCTGCTCTTCTCCCTCACCTACGCGCGGAAGGGCGGGGAAAGGCGCATGCGGGGAGTGCAGCAGGCCCTGTTCGCCCTCTCTCCCCTGTTTCTCCTCGCCGCGACGTTCCTGCCGGTGCAGTCCTTTTTCCATTCCCCCGATTTCGCAGCGGAGAGGATCCTCTTCCTAGGCAATACCGGCTTCTTCTTCTATATCGGCATCCTCTGCTACATGATCGTCTCTCTCGTCAATCTCGAAATGACCCTTTTCACCGCCACGAAGAGCGCGCGGTGGAAGATCAAGTTCGAGATCCTCGGGACGGGGCTGCTGGCGGCGCTCGCAGTCTTCTATTACAGCCAGGTGCTCCTGTACCGCTCCCTCAATATGAGCCTCCTGCCGGTGAGGTCCGTCGTCGCGATCACCGCGGTCCTGTGCATGGTGTACGCCCGGGCGAAGAGGAGCGGGAGCGTAAAAGTGAGCGTGTCGCGGCAGGTGGCGTACCGGTCGGTGGTCGTTTTCGCAGTGGGGCTGTACCTGCTCGGGCTCGGCCTGGTGGGAGAGGGCATGCGCTACTTCGGACCCTCCACCCGGAAGGTGATGGTGGCTTCCCTTGCTTTTCTCGGCGGAATGGGGCTGCTCCTCCTTTTCCTTTCCGAGAGGGTGCGGCGCAGGATAGAGGTCCTGCTGCACAAGAACTTCTACACCAACAAGTACGATTACCGTATGCAATGGATCCAGTTCACGGACAGGCTCTCCTCCTCGAAAACGGGCGAAGAGCTCCTGAAGGCGGTCCTTTCCGGCTTTTGCGAGACGTTCGGCACGGAGGGGGCCGCGCTCTTCCAGTACGATGAGGAGAAGAAGGCCTATTTCAATACGGTGGTATTCGAGATGAGGCCGATCGAAGCGGCGCTCACCGACGGCGATCCCCTCGTACAGTTTCTGAAAGGCAGCAGGCGCATCTTCAACGCAAAGGACGGGGGAGCTGCCCAGGGGGCGGCGGACAGGGACCTCCTCGCCAGGAGCAGGATATCCTTTGTCGTCCCCCTCCATGCCGACCGGGCCCTTGAGGGCTTTATCGCCATGGGGAAACTTCTCAATAAGAAAGAGGAGTATACCTATGAGGATTACGACCTGATGCGCACCTTTGCCCGCCACGCCTCCTCGGTGATCCTCAACCTCCGGCTGTCTGAGAAGCTGAGCAATGCCCGGGAGATGGAGGCCCTGGGGAAGATTTCGGCTTTTGTGGTCCATGACCTCAAGAACCTCGTCTTCACCCTCTCCCTCATGGTGGACAACGCAAAGGAGTACATGAACAATCCCGATTTCCAGCAGGACATGCTTCAGTCCCTCGACGTCACCATCGGCAAGATGAAGAGGCTGATCACGAAGCTGCGCAACTTCGAGGAGAAGGAAGCGCTGAACCGGAAGGCATCCGACCTCCAGATGATCGCCTACGAGACGGCGTCCATGGTCAATACGGGGGAGGTCCGTGTCGACGCGCGCCCCGTTGTCGCCGAGGTGGATGTGGAGGAGATCCAAAAGGTGCTTTTGAACCTTATCCTCAACGCCTTTGATGCCACAGGGGGGAACGGGCCGGTGCAGGTGGAGGTGGGAGAAAGCGACGGCGCCTTTATCCGCGTGCGGGACAAGGGGTGCGGCATGACGGAAGAGTTTCAGAGAAAGCACCTGTTCAAGCCTTTCAGCACTACGAAGGAAAAGGGCCTGGGGATCGGCCTCTACCAATGCAGGCAGATCGTGGAGGCGCACGGGGGGCGCATCGAAGTGTCCAGCGCACCCGGCAAGGGCTCGGTGTTCACGGTGGCCCTCCCCTCCTTCCGCGGAGCGGGATGCGCTGTTCAGGAGGGCTGACGCCCCGGCGCCGCGGTGGATATTTTGTGTTGTGCGCCCCTGGGGGCTGCGATATAATTTAGCTATGCGGGGCTTATCTTTTATCGTGCCGGTTCCCGACTATCAGAGAGGGTATGGAAAAAATACTTGTCATCGACGACAATGAGGAAATACGGAAGCAGCTCAAGTGGGGCCTCGGAAAAGAGTATGCCGTATTGCTTGCCGGCAGCGGCAGGGAGGCTCTCGACCTCTTCAAACGCCACCACCCGCGGGTGGTGACCCTCGACCTCGGTCTGGCGCCTGCCGACAACGGGACCGGAGAAGGCTTCCGGTGTCTGGACGAGATGCTGAAGGACTCCCCTGCCACGAAGGTCGTCGTCATCACCGGGAACGACCAGAGGGAGAATGCGATGAAGGCGATACAGATGGGCGCCTACGACTTCTACCATAAGCCCATCGATCTCAAGGAACTGCTCATCATCATTGCACGGGCCTTCTACCTGTACAACATCGAGGCGGAGAACCGGAGGCTGCACAGCTCTCTCGATGAAAAAGCCACGGAGCTGGGCGGCATGGTCGGGCAGTGTCCCGAGATGCTGAAGATCTTCTCCACCATCAGGAAGGTCTCCTCCTCAGACATCTCCGTACTGGTGATCGGGGAGAGCGGCACGGGCAAGGAGCTGGTGGCGCGGGCGATCCATGCCATCAGCCTGAGAAAAGACAGTCCCTTCGTGCCCATCAACTGCGGCGCCATCCCCGAGAACCTCCTCGAATCGGAGCTCTTCGGGCACGAAAAGGGCGCCTTCACCGGAGCGCACCTCCAGGTGCAGGGAAAGGTGGAGTACGCACACAAGGGGACAATCTTCCTCGACGAGATCGGGGAGCTGCCGGCGAACCTGCAGGTAAAGCTGCTCCGCTTCCTGCAGGAAAAGACGATCCAGCGGGTAGGCGGCAGGGAGGACGTGGCAGTAGATGCGCGGATCATCGCCGCCACCAATATCGATATCCAGAAGGCCATCCATGAGGGGAGATTCCGGGAGGACCTCTACTACCGGATCGGCGTGCTGATCATCCATCTCCCTCCGCTGCGGAAGCGGGGCGATGACATCATTTTCCTGTCGAACCTCTTCCTGAGGAGGTTCAGCGAGGAGTTCAGGAAGCGGATCCGGGGGTTCAGCCCCGCCTCCGTCAAGCTGCTGGAGTCCTACGAGTGGCCCGGAAACGTCCGTGAGCTCGAAAACAGGATACAGCGGGCCGTCATCATGTCGGAGTATTCGGTGATCGAGCCCTACGATCTCGGCTTTACGGAGAGGTCTTCGGTGCCGAAGACGGCGCATCCCGAGCTCACCAGCCTGCGCGAGGCGCGGGACAGGGTGGAGCGGGACATGGCGATCGCCGCTATCGAGAAGCACGGAGGCAATATCGCCCGGGCCGCGGAGGAGCTGGGAATCAGCAGACCCACCCTCTATGACATCATGAAGAAGCACGGTTTGTACAATTCCGCCGAAGCGCATTAGGAAAAGACAGAGAGA
>JAXLZK010000049.1:0-2607 GCA_046350935.1 Thermodesulfovibrionales bacterium | reverse complement strand
GAAGAAGCACGGTTTGTACAATTCCGCCGAAGCGCATTAGGAAAAGACAGAGAGACAGGTAAAGGGAGAGGTAAGGAGAGAGAAACGGAAGATACCATAACCCCTCCCCGCCTCCCCTTAGCGTAAGGGGAGGGGACACATATCTTCCCCCCTCTTACGCTAAGAGGGGGTGAGGGGGAGTTAGGGCATCCCTTCGCTCGCACGGAAAGAGGGTACTCCCTCGTCCCTTGCCGGAGGATGCCTAGTCAGCCCCGGTTCTAGAATACCCCCCGGTGAAAACGATACCCTCTGAAGGACAGGATCACCCCGTCGGGGGTGATGCGCTCGACGGTGACGCCTTCGGCCGCCTCCTCTCCCTCCCGCACGGTGCGCCCGTTGATGCTCACGATGCGTGAGGAGGGCGAGGCAGAATAGAAGTGGCCTGCGATCTGCAGTGCGGGCAGACTCTGCTGAACAGAGGGCGGCAGCTCCCCGAACGGCAGGATTTTCGTCTCCGCAGCGGGAGCCGGTGGACTGACCGGCCTTTCCCGCAGAGTGTCCTGCTCCCTCTGTTCGTGTTCCGGCACCGCACTGCTGTCCCGCGCTCCATGCACCGTCGGTGCCGGAGGCAGAGGGACGGGCTGCTGCGCCGGCGCCTGCGGTGATAGAGCCGCCGGCGCTTTCCGGGAGTGCTGCGGCTGCTGCCAGGGACGCAGCCACCAGAGGAGAAAGGCTGCATTCAGAAGCAGCGCGGCCGCAAGAAGGTACGTCCGCCATGGCCGTCCCTTCGGCCTCGCTGCCGCGGTATACGGGACGGTGAGGAGCGTGGGAGCGGTCTCCTGCTGCCGCTTTTGTTCGGCTTTCTTCAGGGCGTCGAGAATATAGGACATTCCTAAGCGCCCTCCTTTCTGCGGAGAGAGGGCGCGGACTCTTCCTCCTCCGTACTGGAGAGGTGGAGCAATGTCTCCGCCCCCGCCACTCCGTCCGGAAGCAGGCCTTTTGCGCGCTGGAAGTCCTTTACCTGTCCCACGAGGGCTTCGTCGAACGCTGCCGGCTCCGCCGGCTTTTCCCTTTCTCCCCGCGCCAGGGCGAGGCGTTCAGCCAGCCAGCGGACAGCCGGGCCGCGGCTGCCGGGCCGGATCTCTCCCCGGCAGCCGGGAGGCGTCTTCCAGAGCAGGGTGAAACCGCCTGTCCATTGCAGCGCCATCTCTCCTACCTCCACCTGCCGGCGCTCCCCTCCCACGACGAGAGTCGCCTTTTGCCCCTGGAGCGCCGTCAGCGCCGCGTAGAACTCCCTCCCCTCGCTGTCGAGGAACCGCAGCACCGCGGGCCTGTTCAGGAGAAGCAGGCTCCGGATGCCGCCCTGCCGCGTAAAACAGCGCATTCCCAGTTCCTGGACCTGCGTGCAGACGTTTCCCCGCTCCTGGGGAACAGAGGCGAGACCCCACTGCCTGAAGAGCTCCTGGAACGCGAGTTCTTTGCTGCGGCTTCGGGATTGACCGGCAGGCCACTGCAGCGCGGACGCGGGAAGGCGCTCCGCTGCCGCTGCCGGAAGGGAGGGGTGGGAGGGCTGCCGGGAGCGGACGAAAAGCAGGGCGGCGCCGCAAAGGAGAAGCAGGAGGGCTGCCGCCGCCCACCGGTATGCCTTGCCCTGAAGTCCCTCTGTCCGGGAGACCCCGAACACCTCCCGTGCGGCTTGCTCCAGGACCCGCAGGGATACCCGGTCCTGTCCCAGCACGTAGATGCCGAGCAGCGCCCGGTCGCACAGGAGATTGATCAGGCGCGGTACGCCCTTGCTCATCCGGAACAGGCGCCGCGCCACGGGAGGGGGAAACACCGTCCGGTGCATCCCCGCCACGGACAGACGATGGGAGACGTAGGCGGCCGTCTCGCTCTGCGACAGGGGGCCCAGATGGTACCGCGCCGTGATGCGTTGGGCCAGCTGCCGCAGCTCGGGGCGCGACACCTTCTCGTGGAGCTCCGGCTGGCCCACCAGGATGATCTGGAGCAGTTTGCGCCGGTTTGTCTCGAGATTGGTCAGCAGCCGCAGCTGCTCCAGCACGTCGGAGCAGAGGTTCTGCGCCTCCTCGATAATGAGGACCGTCCTGCGGCCCCGGGCATGGGCGTCGAGGAGGTGCGCGTTGAGGGCGTCGACAAGGTCCTTGATGCGTGCGGAGTTCCGGGGGCACGAGATCCCCAGTTCGTCGCAGACCGCTGAAAGGAGCTCAGCAGCGCTCAGTTTGGGGTTGAGGAGGAAGGCGATGTCGGTGTCGTCAGGAACCTGCTCCAGCAGGCAGCGGCAGACCGTGGTCTTCCCTGCGCCCACCTCCCCGGTGAGCAGGACGAATCCCCCGTCGTTTTGTATTCCGTAGAGGAGATGCGCCAGGGCCTCCTGATGCCCCTTGCTCATGAAGAGATAGCGGGGATCGGGAGCGATGGAAAAGGGAGCCTCTTTCAAGCCGAAATATTCTCTGTACATAGACTTCGCACGGTGTCTTCTCCGGCAGCGGTCCGGCATCCCGGCCCGACTTCCGAAAAGAACCTGAAACCTTAAAAGAGTAATACAAAAGGACAGAAAAAAACAAATGTGGGCTTTACTGCCCGGCTTGAACGCATATTACCCGATCA
>JAXLZK010000048.1:0-17331 GCA_046350935.1 Thermodesulfovibrionales bacterium | reverse complement strand
GCGGAACAGGGATCGAACCTGTGACCTCTGCCTTGTAAGGGCAGCGCTCTCCCAGTTGAGCTATCCGCCCGAAAGATTTTATTTAACAACAGATGCCCCTTTTTTGTCAAATACATTCAGCTATGCTATTATTAGGAATCTATGCAGAAAGTCTTTTTCGGCATCCTCCTGTTCTTTCTCACCGCTCTTCACCCGTTGCCGGCGCATGCGGAAGCACACCCCTTCGGGCAGAAAGACACAGTAATCGGAGCCCTGAAAACCCACTTCATCACGAGGAAAAACGAATCCCTTATCGAGCTCGCCAGGAGATTCGGCGTCGGATACAATGAGATCGTCGATGCAAACCCCGGCCTGGACCCTTTTGTACCCGGAGTGAAAGTCACCGTCACCATCCCGTCCGCATGGGTCCTGCCCGAGATGAGCACCTACGAGGGCCTGGTGATCAACCTGTCCGAAATGAGGCTTTACTATTTTTTCACAAAGGGAAACGAACGCCTCGTAATGACCTTCCCGATCGGCATCGGCAGCGAGGGGCACGCCACCCCGCTCGGGAGTTTCAGTATTCTGCAGAAAGTCGTCAACCCGCGCTGGTATGTACCCGAATCCATCAGGAGGGAGCAGCCCGATCTGCCGAATATTGTGCCCCCGGGTCCCGACAACCCCCTCGGCACCCACGCGCTGCGGCTGTCCCTTCGCTCGGTCCTCATCCACGGGACGAACAGGCCCTTCGCCATTGGCAGAAAGGCGAGCCACGGCTGCATACGGCTCTACCCCGAGGACATTCCGAAGCTCTTCGCCGCGGTGCCCGTGGGCACTCCGGTCGCTATCGTCCGGCAGCCGGTCAAGCTGGGGATGCGCAAGGGCCGGGTCTATATCGAAGTGCACTCCGAAGAGGACAGTGCAAAAAATTACTTCATCGAGGCGATGCAGCTCCTGAAGAAAAAAAATCTCTTCGACGCAGTGGATGTCGAAAAAATGTACCGGGCCCTGAGCGAGCAAGAGGGGATTCCGGTGGATATTTCACGAGAGGGGGAGTAAAGGAAGAGGGGCCTTCCCCCGGGGAAAGCCCCCTCTTTCCTGACAGGCGGAGCTATTTCCTCTGCTGCAGCTCGAAAGATTTCTGCGACTTCTTCGAAGACTGTTCAGCCTTTGACGCCGCTGCTTCCGCCCTATCGGCTGCGGCTTCGGCGCGCCGCGCAGCATCTTCGGCGCGACGGGACGCATCAGACGCCGCACCGGCGCCCGCACCCGCCGCGGCCCCGCTCTTCGCCGCATTAAGGGACTCCTGCGCCATCGACTTCGCCTCGGCAGCTTCTCTCCGGGCAGCATCCACATCCGCTGCAGACACACCCGGTCTCTTCTCAAGGGCCGCCAGCCTGTCCTCTATGGCACCAACCCTCGACTCGATCTTGCTGATCCGGTCAACAAGGGGGTCCACCTGCTGCCTCACATAGTCCTTTGTCGCACATCCCGAAGAAAAAAGCAATACGATACCCAGCGCCGCAAATAGAGATTTCTTCATCAGCGTTCCTCCTTCAGGTATAGGTTACTCAACGGTCCGCATACGCGGAGCGGCTTTCCACCCGGTGAACAAAAAACTACCCACTGTTACCCTGCCGCCGCGCACTCCGCGGCGGGGAGCGGAACTCCCCTCTCTTACTTTCAAGAGTAGCACAAAAATTGCTGTTTGTCTTGCAGAAGAAAACCAGGGGGGCTACCTGCCGCGTGCACTCCTGCGAATGCTCCTGAAGAGGAACGCCGCGACGAAAAACAACAGGTTCAGAAGGACGATAGTCGCCCCTGAGGGGAGATTCAGCACAGCCGAGAGAGAGATCCCGAGGAAGACCGAAAGAAGTGCGACAGCAGAGGCGAGGAACAGGGAGCTGCGGAACCCGCGCGCCACCTGGAATGCGGTCACTGCGGGGAGGATCAGGAGGGAGGAGGTCAGCATGATCCCGACCACCTTCATGGTGAGGACGACGGTAATGGCCGTAAGGAGGACGAGGAGGGTGTTGAGCCGCTTCGTATTGATGCCCGACACCTTCGCAAACTCCTCGTCGAAGGTGACGGAAAAGATTTCATGGTAATAGAAAAAGATGGTCAGCAGGACCACGGCGGACAGGCCGATGGCGGTGATGACTTCCGCTCTGCTGATCGCCAGGATATTGCCGAAAAGATAGCTGAAAAGGTCCACATTGAATCCGCCCGCCCGGCTGGCGAGGAGCACGCCCCCCGCAATGCCCAGAGAGGAAACGATGCCGATGGCCGCATCCCCGTAGACCCGCGCCCGCTCCGTCAGTTTAAGGACCCCGAGCGAGCCGAGCATGACGAGCGGGATGGAGACGGAAAGGGGATACACTTTGAGGAACAGGCCGACCGCAACGCTCCCGAAAGTGACGTGGGCGAGACCGTCTCCGATAAGGGAGAGTCTCCGCAGCACCAGGACGACTCCCAGAATGGAGCAGAGGAGTGCGATAAACGACCCGGCCACCAAAGCCCTCTGAATGAATCCGTATCTGAAAAGCTCCGCTATTTCCATTTTCTTTTTTCTCCTGCCCGCCTGCCGCTCCGGGGCCCCGGCAGACCGCCGTCCTTTCAATGATGCTTATGACAGATGATGTGCTGCGACGATGCGCCGAAGAACTTCGACATCGGATCGGAAAGGCAGAACTCGTCGAAGCTGCCGTAAAAAATGATTTTTTTGTCGATATACAGGAGCTTGGAGGCATACGTACCGATGCTCCCGATATCGTGGGTGACGAGGATAACGGTGACGCTCCTTTCCCTGTTGAGGCGGTGCAGCACCTCGAAAAAGCTCTCCCGCGTCTCCGGGTCCAGTGCAACGGTCGGCTCGTCGAGGATCAGGAGCTCCGGATCGTTCACGAGCGCCCGTGCGATGAAAGCCCGCTGCTGCTGCCCTCCGGACAACTCGCCGATGAGCCGATGCGCCAGGCCCCCGATATTCAGCATTTCGAGCGCGCGCAGAACGACGGCCCGGTCTTTTTTCCCCATGCGCCGGGGGAACCTCTTCTTCGACACCAGGCCCAGGGAAACGACCTCCTCCACCGTAGACGGGAAGTGGGGATTGAAAGACTGCATCCGCTGGGGCAGATATCCGATCCGCTCCCATTCCTTCAGGGTGGTGACGTCGGTCCCGAAGACCTCGATGCTGCCGCGGGAGGGCTTCAGCAGCCCGAGGATGGCTTTGATCAGGGTGGATTTCCCCGACCCGTTGGGGCCCACAAGGCCCACATAGTCCCCCTTCTGCACCGCAAAGGAGATATCGCTCAGGACCTCGATGAAATTATATTCGGCAGTCAGATCCCTGACCGATACAACGGCATCTACGGGCATTGCAGTCCGATCCTCAGATTTTCAAGGTTTTTCTCCATGAGGGAGAGGAAGGTGACGCCCCTCTCCCGTTCCTCCCGCGAAACATTATGGGCGGCGTGCAGTTTCAGGAGAGAGGCCCCCGTCTCTCCGCCTATGGTTTCCGCCACGCGGGGAGCTATCAGCTCCTCGTAGAACAGGTAGTGCAGCCCGTTCTTTTTCAGTATCCTGACAATCTCCGCCAGCTCTCCGGGGGTCGGCTCCGCATCGGGGGAGAAGCCGTAGGCGGCGCGGTAGTCAAGATGGTACCTTCGCGCCATATAGCCGAAGGCGGAATGCCCTCCGCTTACGAGCATCCTCTGTCTGCATCCGGCAAGGGTGCTCCGGAACTTTTCGTCGAGGGACCTCAGCTTTTCCTTGTACTCTGCGGCGTTCTTCCTGTACAGGTCCCCGTGTGCAGGGTCCTTCCGCAGAAAGCCCTCAAGAATCGTATCCACCATCCTGACGGCATTGGAAAAGTCCAGCCACACATGGGGGTCCGTGCGACCATGCCCATGGCCGCCCTCTCCGCCCCCCTCCAGGAGGGAGAGCCCCCTGCCGGCATTCACGACCAGCAGCTCCTTGTTGGCGACCCCTTTCAGAATATCGTCCACCCACGGCTCCATGAACTTGTTCGTATAGATGAAAATATCCGCCTTGTTGAGAGACAGGATATCGGCAGGCTTCGGTTCGAAGCTGTGCGATTCCGCCCCCGGAGGCAGGAGCAGGCTTACCTGGGCCTGTTCTCCGCCCACATTCCGCGCAAAGTCGTACAGGGGGAAGAGGCTCGCAACCACCCTGAGTCCCTCTGCTTCGCCCCCCCTGCTTCTGCCCCCGTTTTGCCCGCAGGAAGAAGCGAGGAGGACGGCCGTCAGCAGGCAGACCACTGCAATCTTCCCTCTCATCGCTCCTCCCCGCCCGAGCAGTTTCTGCAGAGCCCGTTGATCTGCAGGATATGGGAGAGGACCTTCCCCTGTATTCTGCCCGCCACCTCTTTCTCGATCTCTTTGGCGGCACAGAAGGAGATATCCTCCACCTTCCGACAGGAGAGACAGATGAAATGGTGGTGGTGCTCCTGTCGCTCGCAGAAGAAGTAGTAGAGCTTTCTATCGGGATGGACGACCTTTGAGATGACCCCCCCTTCCGAAAGCTCCTCGAGGTTCCGGTACACAGTCGGCAGTCCGATCCTCTTGAATCGGGTCTTTAACCGCTTCCAGACATCGTCAGGCCCGAGATACACGAACTCGTCCGCAAGGATTTCGAGAATCGCAAGTCTCTTCGGAGTCGCCTTGAGCTTCAGGCTTTTCAATGTACGGTGATAATCCAGGTGCATTTCCCATCCGGACGATTAAATGAAAATTATTTCTATTTATACACCATTTTGTCTGAAGTGTCAAGGCGAAGTGCGCAGGCGCGTGTCAAGGCAAAATAGAAATGTCCGCTTTCATAAAATAGAAATGACCGGTTGGTTCATACTGTGGCCCCTGCTGGTTTTTTAGCGTTGGCGTTCCATTTGCCGCCAAAGGTAAAGCTGTTGGGCTTTTCCATGATGATCGGGCGTACTCCAACGGCGGTCTCTGCCGGCGTGGTGCCGGATTGCGCTGCTGCTTCTCCGGCCGCTCGGTGCGGTTTCCCCTTGAAAGAACTTATCGTTATGAAACATATGCATGCTGCTGTTGACCCTCTCCTCGACAGTCACCACCTTTGCATTCACGGCTTTCCCCGGCCTGGTACAGCTTCTTATTATGTGCCACCGTGAAATCGTTCCTGAGCGTTCTGCTATTCCTGATGGCAAAAGAAGACCGGTCCAGGTCCACTCCCTTTGGGACCCCCGCAGAAGGCTGCTCCTCTCCCTTGCCTGCACCCTGAACTTCCTGCAGTTATGCAAGGCAAGATACCCGTCCAGAAATCCATTGCCTCATCGATGTTGCCGATTCCCCCACGGTCATTTCCACCAGCCGATCCTGCAAGCCCCAGTCATGTCGCTCATCCCGCCCTTGGCCTGTGGGCGGCGCTGGCATGAACGATCCTTACTTGCAGTTCCGTCAATGCCTGCCGAACTGACTTCAGCGTTCTGTCCTGTTTATCTCATCCTCGATTGATGGTTCTGCGGAAGATTTATACGTCGTGTGTTTGTCCAGATAGACGCTCAGGGGTGTCGTATTTCCCGATATACCGTCAGGCTGTCCATCGCAGGGAGAGCGTTCCCCGTACTCGTAGAATCGGGCATAAATGGTATTCGTTGCATCATCGATGTACGCCATCAACACGCATGCCGGCCCCCGGTCCTCAAACCACCGGTGATGGCCTCGTCCATCTGCAGCATCTCCCTCAAAACATGCCCTGCGCTGCCGCCACTGCCGGTGAACCTTCCGCTTCGCGCGGCCTTCTTCGCCAAAGACCCGGCATCCAGGGCCAGGTGCGGACGCTCTCTTTGCTCACCTCTGTGCCTTCCCCTTCGCGGAGCTTCTCCGCCATGAGTGTTGGACCAAATCCCAAGTATTTCTCGCGATACAGCTGCACAACCCTCGACACCAACGACTCCCATGCCTGACAATCCTTCCCCGAGCCCCGTGCACTATCCCCTTGTCTCCTTGGGCCTCTATGCGCCGCACAATCCGATGGATCTGCCGTCTGCCTCTCAGACAGCATCTGCTGCCTCTTTCTGCATCAATACCCCTTCCATCACCTTCCGAAATCACGCAGTCTCTTTAACTCCTTCTGCCGCTAAGACGAGGTTCCGCTGCCATCCTGCCTCCTCAAAAGAGACAGTTTAGCACCGGACATTATTATTTCTATTTATACACCATTTTGTCTGAAGTGTCAAGGCGAAGTGCGCAGGCGTCAGGATAGGGAAGGATTCTATTACCGGTTTGGCAGAGAGGAGGAGAGAAAGAAGCAGGAGAAAAGAGGGAAAAGGAGAGAATTTCGTTTTGTCTCTTCGGGGAGCGGTTGCTCAGCCTTTACCGGTAGTGCGCGGAATAACAGACATGCTCCCGGGTTTCCCCGACTTCCCTGATGATCCCGAGCATCTGCTCGCGCGTCGCTGCACGGAAGGCCTGCTCCTTCAGGACCTTGATGTCTGCAAACCCCCTCACGTACCAGGCAAAGAATTTCCGGAAAACAAGGGTGCCGACCCCCTCTCCGTAATGGGCGATGCAGAGGTCGAGATGGGACTGCATGGTGCGGGCGACCTCCGGCCCCTCAGGACGGGGGAGAAGAGTGCCGTCCCGGAGAAACGGACCAATCTCTTTGAATATCCAAGGATTTCCCAGAGCTCCCCGCGCAACGGCCACCCCGTCGCACCCCGTTTCCTCAAACATCCTCCTGACCAGATGCGGGGAGAGGGCATCGCCGCTGGCGATGACCGGTACATCCAGCGCCTCCTTTACTTCCCTGATAATCCGGTAGTCAACCCTTCCGCTGTATCCCTGCTCCCGCGACCTCCCGTGGAGGAAGAGGCCGCTGATCCCCGCCTCGCGCGCACGGAGCGCCACCTCGAGGGCGTTGCGGGAGGCGTCGTCCCATCCCGCACGGATTTTAAGGGTTACGGGAACCGGAGAATGGGCGACAACAGCACGAAGGAGCGCACCAAGCGCCTTGGGGTCCCGGAGCAGGCTCGCCCCCTCCCCCCGCGCCGTCACCTTGCCCACCGGACAGGCGGCATTGATATCGAGAAGGTCGAACGCATGGTCCCGGAGGAGCTCCAGCGCCCTCTTCATCATTTCGGGATCATTGCCCAGCAGCTGCACGCCCAAGGGCGTGTCCTCCGGAAATGAGGAGAGCATCGCAGCGGTGTTCCTGTTCCGGTAGACAAGAGCGCGTGCGCTGATCATCTCCGCAAAGGCGAAGCCGCACCCGAAGCTGCGGTTGACCATGCGAAAGGGCAGGTCGCTTATCCCGGCGAGGGGAGCAAGGAGACAGGGAGAGGGGAGCACGACACTACCGATGGTAAGCACGAAAGTATTGTATCCCCCCTGCGCGGCAGGCGTCAAATCCCGCACCCGGCCTTGACAACCCCGTGCGGATAACGGTACAGTTTCACATGCTTTCCAGGAGCCGCACCGGCCGGACATGAAACACTACTCTCTCGTGCATCCCCTTTACCTGTCGCTCTTTTCGAGGTCGCTGTACCGGGACGTATGCAGGAACTGGAAGGGATACTGCTGCACGTATCTCCTGCTCCTGCTGTCTCTCTACGGAATCCCCGAAATAATGCGCTTCCAGGCGCGCGTCTCCGCCCTTATCGCCACGGAGGCGCCGAAAGTCGTGAGCCAGCTCCCCGTCATTACTCTCACCCGGGGCACGGCCTCCATCGACGCGCCGTCTCCCCATTTCGTCTATTATCCCGACAAGAGCACCCCTTTCTTCATTCTCGACACCTCGGGCGCGATCACTTCCCTGGACAATTCGCCTGCACTCGCCTTGCTGACGGGAACGAAGCTGCTGCTGAAAAGAAGCCCTGAGGACACCCGCGTATTCGATCTCGCGGGGTTCGACCGGATCGTCATCGATCAGAAACGGGTGCGGGAGTGGACGGAGCTGTTCAGGAGCCTGCTCCCCCTTCTCCTGTTCCCCTTCGCCCTTTTCACTTCCCTGCTTTATTACGGTATGCAGATCCTGCCGAGCGCCGCTGTCGGAGCTTTTTTCGCGCGGCAGTTCGGGCTCTCCCTCGGCTATCAGGCCCTGGTGCGGCTTTCCGTCGTTTCCTTCACTCCCTCGCTGATCCTGCAGTCCCTGCATACCCTGCTCGACATAGAATTTCCACTCGGCGGGCCTATTTCCTTTCTCCTCTCTCTCGGCTACCTCTATTACGGGATCGGAGCGAACTCAGAAAGGGAGGATGAGGGGGTAGACATCGCCGCCTGAAGGGGCAACGCCTTTCGGGCGCTCCTTACCGTACGGCGAGATACCCGCCCGGCATCCCCTGCCGTGAGAGGACTATCTGCCAGACTTGCAAGTCCCTCGCCCTGAAAGCCCCGGCGCAGCTCAGGAGATAATACTTCCACATACGGTAGAACCTGGTGTCGTAGCGGTCCTTCAGGACGCCCCAGTTCCTGTCGAAATTCTCGAACCACGAAAGCAGCGTCCGTTCGTAGTACTGGCCGAAATTATGCCAGTCCTCCATTACGAACAGTTTCTCGATGGAGGCACCTATCTGCTTGATGGAAGGGATGTGCGAGTTGGGGAAGATGTACTTTCCGGTCCAGGCATCCGTCGCCACCTTGGAGGTATTCCCCCCTATGGTATGCAGCAGGAAGAGTCCGCCCTCTTTCAGGCTCTTGCGGGCTACCTCCATGTAGGTGCGGTAATTCTTGTACCCCACATGCTCGAACATGCCCACGGAGACGATGTGGTCGAAGGTCTCCCTGATTTCACGGTAATCCTGCAGGCGTATCTGCACCGACAGGCCGCGGCAGGCCTCGTCAGCCCACTCTTTCTGCTTTTGGGAGACGGTGACTCCCACCACCTCGGCCCCGTACTTCTCTGCGGCATACCGCGCCAGTGATCCCCAGCCGCAGCCGATGTCGAGCAGCTTCTGTCCAGCCTTCAGCCCCAGCTTCCTGCAGATGAGGTCCAGCTTGGCCTCCTGCGCCTCACCGAGGTTCCGGGCGTCCTTCCAGTAGGCGCAACTGTAGACCATCCGCTCGTCGAGCATATTCCGGTAGAGCTCATTGCCGAGATCGTAATGCCTCTCTCCCACCTGGAAGGCCCGCGCTTTGCTCCCGAGATTGCGCACCCGGGCATGGAGGGTCGGAAAGATCAGCTTCAGGTTCTTCTTCAGCCTCTTTTCGGGATCGGACGGCAGGATTCTGGAGAAAAACTCATCAAGGCTTTCACATTCCCACCAGCCGTCCATGTACGCCTCGCCCAATCCCAGGCTTCCGGAATTGATCACCCTCTGGTAGAGCCTCTCGTCAAGGACCTTGATGTCCCAGGGCCTGTCTCCGTTGATGCGTACGTCCAGTGGGAAAAGGATCTCCTCCACAAGACATTTGAAAGCTTCGTTCCCCATCACTCCTCCCGGTATTCTGCAAGTGCTCTCTTCATCTCTCACACAGGGCGGACAGCGACAGGAAGAAGGTGAGCCAATCACGTCTTGTAGAAGAGATTTTCAGGACGAAAGGGCGAAACGCAGCCGCTTTACCCATCGGAGCCTATCGGAAATTCTGCAGCATCTTTACGGAAATGTCAAGGACTGCGCGGGGAGAGAACTGCTGAAAAACGGGCAGGAAAAGGCGCGGTGGAAAGAACGGAAAAGAGCGGCAGAAGGCAGGGAGGGGGAAGGGTTTGGGCAGCGGGCGGACAGGAGCGGAGTCTGTCCGCCCTTTTCCCGCTTCTCCGCCTCTGCCGAACGTTGCCCTGCGGCACCATCCGGTATTACTGCACCCGCTCCGCAGGCACCACCACTCCCTTCGGAGCACCCAGCGATCCCCCCACGGCCGCCGCCACCGCACCGAGCACGACTGCGACAAAGGCCCACAACGCTGCTTTTGAAAGGGTGTCCATGGTGTCCCCGGTCACCTGAAGCGCGGTGCCGGCTGCCTGCCGCGCCTGCGCTTTCGCCTGCAGCCATCCATCGACGACCCGGGTCGCCTCCTCATGGCTCATATCGGTGCGGGCCGTCAACAAATTTATTACCGTGGTGCGGTCCTGTTCGGTAGCGGTGGAGGCACTCAACAGCCTCTGCACCGCCTGCTGCACCTCCTCATCCGGCATGCCGGGAGTCGCCTTCCCCCGCTGCAGTATCAGATTGCGCGCCTGGCTCATTACGGAATCGAGGGACGTATCCGCCCCTTCTCCCCGCACGGTGCCGGAAGGGACCGCCGCCGTGATGCCACTGCCGATAAGGGAGATCCCCTTTCCTATCACTCCGGCGACACCGCTCACCAGGGTGCCTACCGCGGTGGTCATGAGATAAAAAGAAAACAGGGTCACCACACCCCAGACGACAACTCCATGCAGGATCCCGATAGGGGAGCGGGGAAATCCCGCAAGCCTTCCGGCAACCCATCCCCCTGCAAAGAGGGAGAGGAGAGCGCTGACAGCCGCCCATATGCCCGCTCCTACGCCCACCCCTCCCAGCGGATTCTCCTCAGTCGCGGGATTGATGGTGCCGAGCCCGATTCCCATTCCGAGAAGACTCAGGGCCAGCCCGATGACAAGGGCCACCACGGTGCCCGCAAAGATGGCCCCCCATGAAATGCGCCGCAATACTCCCCGGGGATACGGTCCCTCCCCGGATTCTCCTATACCCGCAACTCCTCTGTATACCGTCTCCATGGTTCACCCCCTCGAGCAGTGATTCATACCGCCGAACAAACGTTCATCCTTATCTATATCAACCATAGAGCAAAACCTTTGTTCAGTCAAATACGGGAGTGAGATGCTCCTCTCTTGCTCATCTCTCGATCCGATAGAACAAATCGGCTCCGCTTTCGAGCCCCGATTCCACTTGCAGCAGGAGTTTTTTGCTCAGCTCGTAGCGTATGCGCACTCTGTTGACAGGCTCGAACAAGCCTATGCCGTAGCTTACGTACAGGTGGGGAGAGAGATACGTCCCGACAATCAGGGCCGCTTCCCTGAATTCCGCCCCCTGCTCGATGTGGATGTCCCTGATCCCGAACGCGCCGCCGATGCGCTGGGCCAGGAACTCCCCCCCGCTGAAGGAGAGAGAGCTTGCAGCCTTGTAGAGCAGTTGCCCCTCTTCTCCCGTGGCGCTCTGGAGGGGTCTGCCGAGCACGAGATAGGAAAGGATGTTCGCCTGGTCCATGGAGGGGGTCGAGAACAGGCTGAGCCGGGGATTTTTAAGGCTGCCCTGCGCAGTGACTCCAGCCGTCACCTCGCCTGCGGTACGCACCGCCCGGACGTCGAGGCGGGGGTTGTTGATGGGTCCCCCCGCGAAAATGAACCTGCCGCGGTCGATGTTGAGCGTATGGCCGTATGCACGGTATATGCCGTTCACCACCTCCAGCTCCCCGGTGCCGGCAGTAAGCCTGTCGGGGGTGTCCACGGCAAGCACGCTGCCGGTAATCCGCCCGATGAGGCCGAACCCTTCAAAAAATACCTTGTCCCCCAGCACAATCCGTATCCGGGTGTAGAGCCTTATTTTTTCCTCCTGCTGCTCCCTCTCCACTCCGTTTACCACGACGACGTCCGGGGAGACCGACACCGTACGGGAGACATCCCGCAGCTTTATGGAAGCCCTGGGGATCCTGACCACGCCTTCCACCTCGACCCTGCCGTTCCGCGCCAGCACCTCAAGATCGGGAGAGGCAAAAACCTTCGCTTCGGGAATATCGACCGCCATGAATTGCTCTCCCTCGATGCGCAGACGCGCGGTCCATCCCTCGCCGGACGCCAAACCCGCTTCGCCTGTCAGCTTCACCGTCCCCGGGCCGGACCGGACGCGCCCCTCGAAATGCGCCCTGCCGTCTCCCGCATCGGAGGCGACCAGCCGTATGTCCTCCAGGCGTATGCCGAGGCGCGGCACCGAGGCCGAGGCGTTTTCCAGCGCGGCCCGCACCGTGACGAGAGGCTTCGCCGGCGTGCCTGCAAGCTGCACAGCGGCGGTGAAACTGCCTTTCACCTCTTTCACTTCTCTGTAGGCGAGGGGAAGAAAATCGAGGCGGGGGAAATTGACGGTGAGGTGCCCCCGGAGCGGTTGGTGCCGCAGGGAAAAGGAGGGAAGCGGAAAGCCGGGCAGCGTGAAATCTCCTTTGACTGACCCTCCCTCTGTCAGGGGGATTTCCAGCCGGGCGCTCAGTGCTTTTTCATCGAGGCGGGACTCAAAGGCTATTTCACGGAACTGCAGCATTACCTGCCTGTCCCCTTCCCCCCCATAGGCTACCGAGCCCGGCGTCCCCCTGAAATAGGCCTCTGCCCTGAGCGCCTTCCGCTCGTACGTTCCGGCGAGGGTGCCGGTTACGGTTCCGGTTATTTTCACCTCCGGGGGCAGCAGGGGCTGGAGCAGGCTCCACGGTATCTGCACGGCAAGAAGGCTGCCGTATGATTTCCCCTCGGCATTCCATTCCCCCTCGGCGCACAGGCGGGAGGAGCGCTTGCTCCAGCACCATTGCCCCGCCTTTACTCTCCCTGCAGCGCCGTCGATCAGCAGGGGGCCCGGTTTTTCGAGGGACCATGCCCCCAGCTCGCGGGAGCGCAGGGAGGAGCTCAGGAGGGTCCCCTCCCACCGCCCTTCCCCGTAGGATCCCCTCGCTGCCAGAGACAGGGATTCCTCAGCACCGAGGAGCGTCAGCCGTACGTCGTGGCCCGACAGCCTCCCCTGCGCCTGCAGGTCGAGAGAGCGAAGCGCCCTGCCCTTTGCCCGCAGGCCGGCTGCGTGAAGGACAAAACGGGAATCCGAGGAATCCTGCAGATCGAGCGCCGCCTCCGCGTCGAGAGATGAAACTCCCGAAACGACAAAATCCTGCAGCGCAATATTTCTTCCGTGCACGGCGGCGGCGATGCGGGGGGCGTCGCGCGGTCCGGCAAGGGAAAAACTCCCGCTGAAGGAGCCCCGCGCTCCGGGAAGAAGGCTCTCCAGAGCCGGGGCCTGAATGCTCCCCGCAAGGTCCCATGCGGCGCCCACCTTTCCGGATGCCCTGATTCGGGCACTTCCCGAAGCGGCGGTAAAGGCGTCCAGCCGGTAGGCGTCCCCCTCCATCGAGGCCTGCAGCGCAGCCCTGAAAGGGTAGCCGCGCAGGGTGCCCGCCGCCCTGCTCACCTGCACCGCGGCCCTCGTCACCCCTCCGGCGCGGCTCCCGGAGGCCGCAGCTTCGAACGCTATCTCCCCGGGCCATGCAGGCAGGATCAAGCCGGGATGCAGCCCTTTCCCCGTCAGGAAAGCCGACCACTGCAGCTCCGGCCTCCATTGTATCCTGCCCCTGCCCTCTACGACCCCCTCCAGAAACTGCCCGCGCACATACGGCGCAGTCAGGCCCGTACGGTCGCCCTGCGCGGAGAGGGTCCAATGGCCGGGGGGCACATTCCCGCCGGCAAGGTCGAACGCGAGACGGACCGTATAGTCGTCGATGCTCCCCCAGACACGAAAGCTTCCCTCCGGACTGGTGAAGAGGGCCCTTCCGCCGCGGAGAGGCCAGGACAGGCCGGTCCAGCCCCCGCTCGCCGTAATGCTCCCCCTCCCGTCGGATCCCGGAGAATACTCCCCCTGTGCCAGCACCCGCAGGGGAGAATCACGCACCGCCAGACGAAGGTCCTCCACTCTCCACTTCCTGCTGCGGTACTGCAGCCTGAAGGCGCCGTCCACCGCTCCTATGCCGATCCCGTCTGCAGCAAGGGCGGCTCCGGCGCCGAAAGAGGAGAGGGTCCCCGAGGCCCGGACGCTGCCCCGCACGCGCAGCGCAGGCCAGGTCTTTCTTATGTCGCGGGGCACGAACCTCCGTATCTCCAGGTCCGCTTTCCAGGAGGGCGCAGAGAGGACATCGGATACCTCCGCTTCGATTTCCAGGTCAACGGGGACGGTCACCTGTTGGCTCACCTTCAAGTGCGCAAGGCTGCCCGTCACTTCCCCGCTGCCCTGCACCTCGGGATATCCGTCCGGACGAACAAGCCAATCCACCTGGAACCCGAGGGGGTATTCTCCCTGCGGGCGGAGCTTCCCTATCATACGCACCGTGAACAGCGGCCCTTTTGCCCTGAGCTCGTGGAGGGAGAGGGTGTTCCAACCGCTGCTCAGCTCCAGGAACGCCTCGTTCACCACAAGCGGAGGGCCTTTCTGAGTGGGGTATACGGCGATCCTCTTCATTTCTGCATTCTGGAGCGTAACAGCCAGGGGCAGGCGTATGTCGGGGAGGCGTACGCGCTTCGGCCCCGGAGAGGGCTTCTCCTCTCCCGCAGCGATATAGGTGATCCCCTCTGCGGTGAGCCGGGTAATATATATCTCCCCTGAAGCGAGGAAGTAAGGCATCCAGTCGAGGGAAAGGGAATCGACGAAAAGAGAGAATGAGCCGGTGCGATACTCCAGACCTTTTATTGAAAGGGGACCGATGAGGCGCCCCCTGAGCTCCGCCACCGTCACCTCGCCCGGAACATACCGGGAGAGCAGCGGGAACAGCCGCTGCAGACCCGCTTCCGTGGCAAGCAGAAATGCCAGAAAGACGAAGCCGGCGGTCAGGACGAGCAGAAGCGAAAGGGCTATCCAGAGGAATGCGCGCTTCATAGGTCGGGGCCCATGGTGATATGAATGCGCCACGGGGTACCGGGTTTGCTCAGGGCCCAGGCCAGGTCAACCCGCACCGGACCGACCGGGGATTTCCACCGCACTCCGAAGCCCGCCCCCTGCTCAAGCGGCCCGGAAAACCTGGCGAGAGCGTTCCCCGCGTCGAAGAATACCGCGGCGCTCCATTTCTTCACGATGTGCTGCTCATACTCCACGCTGCCCACCAACAGGTGCTTTCCTCCGATAACCTTCCCCTCCGCGCTCTCAGGGCCGAGGCTGTTGTAGGCGTATCCGCGCACGCTCTGGTCGCCCCCCGCGAAAAAACGCTGGGAGGGGGGAAGCCGGGAGAAATCGCCTGCCTGGGTCGTCCCCACATCCCCCCGCAGGATGATCCTGCCGATAGAGCCCAGGCTGCGTATTACTTTTGCATTCACGCGCGCCTGCACAAAGGAGGTGTCGGATACCAGGGCGGTATGGGCGCCCCTGAGGTCGAGGAGCAGCCTGCTCCCGTTGGTGGTATTGATGCGGTTGTCCGCCTTGACCCGCACCCAGTTCGTACCCGGCAGGAGGAGGGTGGAGTCTCCCGATTCGTCGCTGATAGTGAACTTTTCCTGCTGGAAATTGAGGTAAAAGGTCTCCTGCCACTTCCCGCGCACCTGCGTATAGCTGACGCCCAGGAGGCGCGTTGCGCTCCTGCTGGTCTCTGTTCTGTCCTGGGAAAAGCCCGCCGAAATGTCGAAATGGTCGGTGACGGGATGCTTCATCGGGATGGTGTACCGGGAGGTGAGGCTGCCCCGTATCTCGGAAAAGTTCAGCTCAGCGGTGAATTTATGGCCCCTGCGGTTGACCCTGCGGTTTTCCCATCCGAGGATGCCGCGCACGCCGGTATCGGTGCCGTATCCGATCCCGAAGACGTATTTCTGGCGCTTCCGGGGCTCGAGGAACACCTCCACCGGGATGACCAGGTCCTCTGCCAGGTCCTTCCGGGGCATCACCTCCACCTCGCTGAAGTAGTCGCTCTCGTACAGGGCGCTCTGCAGATCGAGCAGCCCCGAAATGCGGTACGGGTCTCCCGCCCGGAAGGGAAGGAAACGGACCATGAATTCCGGCCGGAGCGCCTCCTGGTGGAAGGTCACTTCCCCGAAGTGGTACAGCGGCCCCGTAGCGAGATGCAACTCCACCACAGCATAGTATTCCTCACGATGCACGACAACCTTGTGCTCCAGGAATTCCGCATCGAGATAGCCGCGCTCCGCGGCGGTTTCCTGGAGCATACGTTTCGCCTTCTCGTATTTTTCATGCTGCAGGACCTGGCCTTCTTTCACGGGGAAGTCCTCCCTGAGCCGCTCCAGCCGGGGGTCCCCGGAGCCCGGCCCCGAAACGGCGAGGTCGATCGTCCGTATTCTGACCGCCGGCCCCGGGGCGATTTGGAAATGAGCCCTCCATGCTCCCTCCTCTCGGGAAAGCGCAGAGGTGATGTCCGGCTTGTAAAAGCCGAAGGGCTGCAGGGCGCTCCTGATTTCTTCCGGGGCCTGCTCGTACAGCCTGCGCACGTCCTCTTCGGAAAGGTCGGCGTCTTTCTTGTGCTGCTCTATGCTGAGGTACCCCAGGATATTCTCCAGAAGGTCGCCCTCGACCCCCTCAACGGATATGTGAACGACGGGATCGGCCCGCGCCGGTCCGGGCAGCGCCAGGCAAAGCAGCAGCCCTGAAAGGAGCAGGAAAAAGCGGCAGGAGACCCCGTTAAGGCGGAAGAGAGCGCTTCTGCGGAGCCCTGCAGGAAGGAAAAAGAGCATCGGGCACCTCTGTAGTTCCGTACGTGCAGGCATCAATACCGAGCGTCTGCCCGAAAGCAGACCGAATCGCAGCCGGGCGCCAGGCCGTCTGTCCAGCCCGGACAGCAGTGGCCGAATAGCGCGGGCAAGGGATTTTCCGCTTTACTCAAATTATATCGCAACAGGGGGCCTGCTCAAAGTATATCCTGCAAAGGGCGAAATGCAAAGAAGAGGCAGGAGAGAAGAGGCGCTCCTGTCCGTGCTTTGCTTGACAAGAAGGGGAAAGGCTGCTAAATGGTAGATAGAAGAGTATTTTACCCTGCTCTCCGCGGGGTGCGTCATGCCACAGGAGGGCTGAAGCCGTTATGCGGATACAGGGTCCTTGCGGGGGGCGGAGAGAGGGGAGAAGCGCACGGTGCGTACGGAATGACCTGAACAGAACACGGGAGTGTTGCCTGCACACCCTGCTGAAAGGAGAGGCCCTATGAAAAAAAGAAGCGAAATCACTTCCGCTTTCTTCCTGTCATTTATCGTCTGTATCGTCCAGGGGTGCGCCACCGCGGAGAAGCCCCCTTCGCCGCCCTTCGGGACGGAAGCCGCGATCTATTCGCGGGGCGAGCTGCAGGTGACCTTTGCGGATACGGTGTACAGGACTTTCGAGGCTGCACGTGCGGCTCTCGCCGCGAACGATATCGTAATCAACAGCGCCCAGCACGACATGAACAGCGGCACGATCGAGGGGAACAAGAAGGACGGAACCGCTGTTTCTCTGGTGTTGCAGGCGAAAAAACCCGATATGACCGTGACCACCATCAAAATCGGCACCTTCGGCGACGAGGCCCTTTCCCGGAAAATCAGCAGCGACATCGAATCGCGCCTCAAGAAATAGCGCTTCCGGAATTCCGTGCGCCCTTGTGGGAGCCAGGAGGGCGAACAGAGCGGATGGGCGACTGTCGGTCCACGCCGCACGAGAGGCATGGAGAGAGCGGAGTCATTCCTTGTTCT
>JAXLZK010000047.1:14886-17011 GCA_046350935.1 Thermodesulfovibrionales bacterium | reverse complement strand
TCTTCAGCCCGTCTACATTCTGCCTTTCAGGAGATCGGTGACCACCGAAGGGTCGGCAAGGGTGGAGGTATCCCCCAGGCTCTCCACGTCCCCGCAAGCGATCTTTCTCAGGATCCTCCTCATGATCTTGCCGCTTCGGGTCTTGGGGAGGCCCGGCGCAAACTGGAGCTTGTCCGGGGAGGCGATCGGTCCGATCGCGGTCCTCACATGGCCCACCAGGATCTTCTTCAGATCGTCCGAGGGCTGCTGCCCTTCCTTCAGGGTCACATAGACGTAGATCCCCTCCCCCTTCACGTCGTGGGGGTACCCCACCACCGCCGCCTCCGCGACCGCCTCATGGCTCACCAGGGCCGACTCCACTTCCGCGGTGCCGAGCCGGTGCCCCGACACGTTGATCACGTCGTCGATGCGCCCCATGAGCCAGTAGTCCCCGTCCTCGTCCACCCGGGCCCCGTCTCCCGTGAAGTACCTGCCCGGAAACCGCGTGAAGTAGACCTCCTTCATCCTCTTGTTCTCAGGGTCGCCGTAGGTGCCCCGCAGCATGCCCGGCCACGGCTTGTTCACCACGAGATAGCCGCCCTCGTTGGCTGCGGCGGACGAGCCGTCCTCCTTCAGCACCTCGGGGACCACCCCGAAGAAAGGCCGGCTGGCGGAGCCCGGCTTCAACGTCATCGCCCCCGGAAGGGGGGTAATCATAAAGCCCCCGGTCTCGGTCTGCCACCAGGTATCCACGATGGGGAGCCTCCCCTTGCCCACGTTCCGGTAATACCACATCCAGGCCTCTGGGTTGATGGGCTCCCCCACGGTGCCCAGCACCTTGAGGGAGGAGAGGTCCTGCGTCCGCACCCACTGTTCCCCCTCCCTCATCAGCGCCCTGATCGCGGTGGGGGCCGTATAGAAAATGTTGACCTTGTGCTTGTCGCAGATGTCCCAGAACCTCCCGGGGTTCGGGTAGGTGGGGATGCCCTCGAACATAAGGCTCGTGGCCCCGTTGGACAGGGGGCCGTAGACAATGTAGCTGTGGCCCGTGACCCACCCGATGTCGGCGGTGCAGAAGTGGATGTCCTCGTCATGGTAGTCGAAGGTGTATTTGAACGTCAGGTTCGCATACAGCAGGTACCCACCCGTGGTATGGAGCACTCCCTTGGGCTTTCCCGTGGAGCCCGAAGTGTAGAGGATGTAGAGCGGGTCCTCGGCGTCCATCTGCTCAGGCTCGCAGTAGTTCGCGATGTCGGAAGCGCCCATCTCTTCGTGCCACCACAGGTCCCGGCTGGGCTCCATGTCCACCCCGTCGGTCCGCTTCACCACGATGACCCTCTCGACGGTGGGGCATTCATGGAGGGCCGCGTCGCAATTCGCCTTGAGGGGGACCTGCCTGCCACCCCTGACCCCCCGGTCGGCCGTGATCACGAGCTTCGCCTTGCAGTCCTGGATCCTGTCCCGGAGGGCCTGGGAGCTGAAGCCCCCGAAAACGACGCTGTGGATCGCCCCGATCCGGGCGCATGCGAGCATCGAGACCGCCAGCTCGGGCACCATCGGCAGGTACAGCGTCACCCGGTCGCCCCGCCGGACGCCGTGCTTCTTGAGGACATTGGCGCACCGGTTCACTTCATAGGCGAGCTGCTGGTAGGTGTAGGTCTTGTAGCTCCCGTCGTCCGCCTCCCAGACGATCGCCGCCTTGTTCCGCAGGGGAGTGCAGAGGTGACGGTCGAGGCAGTTGTAGGAGACGTTGAGCTTTCCCCCCTGGAACCACTTTATCTCTGGCTTCTCGAAGTTCCACTCAAGGACCCTGTCCCACTTTTTGAACCAGGTGAGCTGCTTCTCCGCCATCTCTCCCCAGAAGCCCTCCGGGTCTTCCACGGACCTCCGGTACAGTCTCTCATACTCCTCCATGCTCCCGATATACGCCTTTCTGCTGAACTCCGGAGAAGGAGGAAACGCCCTGCTTTCTTCCATCAGCACATCTATTTTCTTGCACTCTACCTCCATGCTGCATCCTCCTTATCAAGGTTTATTAGAATTGTATCCCATCGGCCTGAAGGCGACAAGCGCTCCCTTCCTACGCTTTCACGCCACTACTGTACCTTTTCCCCCCTCTGCTGTCAATGAGGGTGTGTCTGCACAC
>JAXLZK010000047.1:12040-14786 GCA_046350935.1 Thermodesulfovibrionales bacterium | reverse complement strand
CACACCCTAAAACTATTCAGCCCCGATCCCCACATAGCTCCTGAGCTTCTCGTCCTCGAACTTCGTCTCCGCGCTCTTCTCGGGCGACAGGAGGGAGAAGAGGATTCCGACGAGGAAGGAGAGGCCCAGGGAGATGACGGCCGGGTTCTTCATGGGGAAGACCGGTTTCGGCATGGCGGCGCTCAGCTCTTTCTTCTGGGCCTCGAATGCCTGCTTTTCGGCGGCAATGGCCGTATCGAGGGCGGCGATGTCCCGGCCCGCCGCCTTCCGCTTCTCGAGGGCGTCCGTCTTTGCCTTGGACAGGGTCTCCGCGTCCTTTATCTTCGTCTCCACCGCCTTCTTCTCGCCTGCATGGAAGACATCGACCCAGACGGTAGGGCTCAGGATGATGAGGCCCGCCGCAAGGAAGAGCCCCGTATAGATACTCGCCACGGCGCCCTTCGTAGTAAACTTCTTCCAGGTGATCGAAAGGAGCAGGGCGGGGAAGTTCGCACTCGCCGCAACGGCGAAGGCGAGGCCTACCATGAAGGCGACGTTCTGGCCCTTGAAGAGGATGCCCAGGAGAATCGCGGCAATGCCGAGGCATACGGTCGCGATCTTCGCCACCCTCACCTCTTCCTTCTCGTTCGATACGCCGCGCCGCACGACGCCCACGTACAGATCATGGGAGAGGGCGGATGCACCGGCGAGGGTGAGACCCGCGACAACGGCGAGGATCGTCGCAAAGGCGACGGCGGCGAGGAACCCGAGGAAAGCAGTGCCGCCGATGAACTCGGCAAGGAGGGGAGCGGCCATGTTACCGCCTTTGTCGATGCCCATGATGACCTTCTGGCCGACGAGCACCGCGGAGCCGAAGCCGATGGTCACGGTGAGGATGTAAAAGTACCCGATGAAGCCGGTGGCGAAGAAGACCGACTTCCGCGCCTCCTTTGCGTCGGGAACGGTGTAGAACCTCATGAGGATATGGGGGAGCCCCGCGGTGCCGAACATGAGGGCGAGCCCGAGGGAGAAGGCCTCGAGGGGGCTGCTGACGAGGCCGCCCGGCTCGAGGAACTTATCCCCGTATTTCGACGCCGCCTGGCTGAAGAGCTCTCCGTAGCTGAAGCCGAACTGTCCGAGGGTGAGGAGCACCAGCAGGGTGGCGCCGCCCAGGAGGAGCACCGCCTTGATGATCTGGACCCAGGTGGTGGCGAGCATGCCGCCGAAGAGGACATAGGCGATCATCAGGACTCCGACGGCGACGATGGCGACCTCGAAGGGAAGGCCGAACATGAGCTTGATCAGGGTACCGGCTCCCACCATCTGGGCGATGAGGTAGAAAAGAACGGTCACCAACGAGCCCGCGGCCGCGGCCGCGCGGATGGGCCTCTGGTTCAGGCGGTATGCCACGACATCGGCAAAGGTGTACTTCCCGAGGTTCCGCAGGGGCTCGGAGATGAGGAACATGATGATGGGCCAGCCGACGAGCCACCCCACCGAATAGATGAGGCCGTCGTACCCCTTCGTGGAAACCAGGCCAGCGATCCCCAGGAAGGAGGCGGCGCTCATGTAGTCCCCGGCAAGCGCGAGGCCGTTCTGGAAGCCGGTGATGCTCCTGCCCGCCGCGTAGAATTCCTTCGTGGTCTTCGTCCTTTTCGCCGCCCAGTAGGTGATGCCGAGGGTGGCGATGACGAAGAGGACGAAGAAGACGATCGAGGTGGCATGGACCTGTCCTATGGTCGTCTGTAGCATTGCGTTATCCTCCTATCCTGTCTTTTACTTTTCTGACCAGCACGTCGTACTTGTTGTTCGCCCACCGGATGTAAATCCCGGTCAGGACCCAAGATAGGACGATGGTGCCCACGGCGATAGGAATGCCGATGGTGATGGCTCCCGACACTTTCGAGGAAAGGAACGGTTTGTTGAAGGCGATAAGCGCGATGAAACCGAAATAAAGGACCAGCTCCAGGACGGTAAGGATCACGGAGATGGTATTCTTCTGGCTCGACAACGACTTGAAATCGGGATCCTCGAGGATCTCGTGTGCCGACTTGTGTTTCATAGTCTCTCTCCTTTCTGGCAGGTCCCGCAGAATGCGGGACCATTTTTTGCTTTCTGCATCTCAGGCTAAAAATTGCCCGGCTCCCCCGTAACCCAGTACGTATCACCCCCTTTTAAAGGATCTCCCGCGCGCAGCAGGTCACCCGCCGTTCTCATTCCGCACTCCCGTGCCAGCGGGAGGAACCTCTGGAAAAGCTGTGCGGTGACGAAGGCGTCCATCAGCGCATTGTGGGCCCCCTGCACCGGCACCCCGAACAGCCTCGCCATTCCGTGGAGCCTATAGTCCCGGAGAGGCGCGGCAAGGAGCCGGTGGGAGGGCATCCTCTTCCGCAGCCACCCGTACAGAACGAAGGTATCGACGGCCGCGTTCGGGAGGACGCCTCCGCTCCTGCGCCTCATTTCCCTGTTGAGAAAGCTCAGGTCGAGGGACAGACAGTGGCCTACGAGGATACCGCTTCCGCAGTACTGCAGGAATTCGAAGAGCACGGTGCCGATGTCCGGCCTCATCATGACCTCCGACGGGGTGATGCCGTGGATGACGATGCTCTGTGCGGTAAGCTCCTTCGCGGGCTTCACCAGTTCGTAAAAGGAGCCCCCGAGCTCGATCCTGCCGCCGGTCATCCTGAGGGCGCCGAGCGACACAATGGCGTCTCTCCTTTCGTCGAGGCCGGTGAGCTCGGTGTCGAGCACCACGAACTCCGTTTCC
>JAXLZK010000047.1:5117-11940 GCA_046350935.1 Thermodesulfovibrionales bacterium | reverse complement strand
CCGCTCCTGCCCCACTCCTCCGGTCCGGGGGTCTTCTCCCCCCTGCCGCCGCTCCTCTTCCTCATTCTGTCCAGTAATCCCCTCATCGTTACCATATCAGCGCCTTGTACCTTTCCATGATCAGGTCCTGCACGTTCGCTATAAGATGGAAGGCGTCCTTCATGGTCTTCCTTTCAAGATTGCTCAGGGAGTGAGGGTTGATGAAATTATCGATGGGCGCGCCCGCTTCCCACTGCCCGAACTGGTGATGGATCCGCAGCAGCAGGATGAACTCGAGGGCGTAGGAGAGCTCGTCGGCGTACTCCTTCACGATGGTATGCCTGTCGCGCAGCGCCTCGATTCTCTCGAAGGTGGACGTCTCCCGGACCCCCTTCTCCAGGGCGAAGAGCCGGACTATATCCACAATAGGGGCGATCCCCTTGATCTTAAGGTTCAGTTCGTCCTTATGTTCGCCGCTCTTCTCCACGACAAAAGACTTGAGGAACCCCAGGGGAGGCCTGTTCGCCACGAGTTGATTCGCAAGGTGGCCGAGGAAGACCTTCTGCCCTTCCAGGGAGCTCCTCAGATGGTCGCGCAGCTCGTCGGCCAGGGAAAAATCGCCGTACAGGGGCCTGAAATCGAAGAAGATGAGGGACTTCAGCAGGGCATCGGAGGTGGGATTCGCTATCCAGGTCGTGAAGTACTTCTTCCAGACCCGCAGGGGCCGGCACCACTGCGGGTTGGCGGCCATATACCCGGCGGGGCACGGGGGGAAGCCGCAGTGCTGCAGGCTGTCCCGCACGAAAGCCGCAAACCCGGCAAACCAGGCGCGGGCTTCGGCATCCCTCTCCGTCGTGTCCTGGTCCGCAAAGATAAGGGCGTTGTCCTGGTCCGTCCTGAAGGCCTGCTCCTTCCTCCCCTCGCTCCCGAAGATGATCCAGCAGTAGGGGACCGGCGGCTGTCCGAATTTCTTCTCCGCAAGCTCGAGCACCTTCCGCACCAGCCGGTCGTTCAGCTCGCAGACTATCCTGGTGATGCTGCCCGCCTTTGCGCCCTCCCTGAGGAGAAACCCGATAAGGTGGGTGATCTTCTTCGAGACGGGGACAAGGCCCTCCACGGTGAGCTGGCTTTCGATATCCCTGGCAAAGGAAAGGGGCGATTTCCCCTGGAGGACCATGAGGTCGTGGTTGGTGATGATACCGGCCAGGGCGCCGTCCTTTATCACCAGGACATGGTGGACATTGTACCGGAGCATCTTGAGCACCGCTTCGAAGCAATAGTCCCGGGAATCCACCCTGATGAGCGGAAGGGACATGATGCTCCGCACCGGCTCATTCACCCCACGTCCCCGCGCCACCACCTTTTCCCGCAGATCCCTGTCGGTGACGATCCCCGCCGGCAGGCTGCCGCCGTTCAGGACGATGACCGAGCTGACTTTTTCCTGCGCCATCACCTGCGCGGCCTCCTGTATGGTGGCGCCCTCCCCCACGGTCACTACTTTCCGGGTGGCGAGCTCACCCGCCGGGGTAGTAAAGAGGAGGTGGTCGCTGCTGCCGTAACAGAGACTCCTGCCGCGCATTTCCCGGCAGGTCTTGTCGATATACTTGGTGAAGTGGGACTGCAGGAAGTACTCGGTGAAAGCGGGGGTGGAGTCGATGAGCCGGAAGAGATCGTTCTTCTTCAGGAGATAACAGAGGGTGTCCTCCACCGCCGTGATGGTGGTCTTCTGGGTGCTCCCCATGAGGGAGACCAGGCCGAAGGTCTCTCCCTCTCCCCGGTAATCGATGACCATATCCTCTCCGCCGTCCGCCTTGAGGGAGATCTTCACTCCGCCCTTCTTGATGATCCGGAGGGAGTCGCTTGGGGGACCGTCCTGCCGCAGGATGACAGCATCGCGTGGATGGAACTCCATGGAGAGGGTTTCGGCCACCGTTTTCAGCACCGGCTCCTCCAGGAACTGGAAAGGAGGGGTGCTCCGCAGAAAGCTCACGACGTCTTCGAGCAGCATCCGTTTTCACCTCCAACCCCTATGAAAGCAAAAGGAATGCCAGGGCCGAAAAATAAGAAATGGCGTAAAGAAAGGGTTTGAGCGGGGTAAAGGGGAAGGAGAGCGGAGCGCTCTCGTGTAACAAAAAGTAATAGTCTTCTGTCGCTGCTACCTAAGGTAGCATTTTTTGTCTTGCTCTGTCTTCTCTGTGCCTCGCGTCTTCTTTGCTTGCATGTTCACGCTGTTTCTGTTAAGAGATAAGTAAGATACACCCTAAAGAAAGGAGGTTTCCCATGCAGGCACCGGTAACAGCGGAAAAAGCGGAAAAGAAGAGCTTCAGAGAGCCGGACGAGGTGAGGGAATTCCCGAAGGGAAAGCTGGAATTGGTGCATATTGGGGGGGCGGTCATCGGGCGCGCCACCCTGGAGCCCGGGTGGAAGTGGTCGACATCCGTGCAGCCGCTGGTGAATACAAAGAGCTGCGAGGCGCCGCACTTTCAGTACCATGCCTCCGGGACGCTCATGATCGTCATGGACGACGGGACAGAGCTCGAATGCAAGGCCGGCGACGTGTCCCTGCTGCCCATGGGGCATGACGCCTGGGTGGTCGGCGACGAGCCTGTCGTGGTGGTGGATTTTCAGGGGATGCGCGATTACGCAAGAGAGTCTTCCGGGTAGGGCGGACAGGGGGCATACGGAGCAGGGCAGGGGAGAGGGGCTTCCTTAAGGGCGTTTCTCACCCTCACCCTCACCTTCTTCTTTTCCCTGCCTTTGTTTTTTATGATTCGGAGACCCCTGCCCCTTGCCGAGGCCCCACCTCTTGCGCTTCTCCCAGAGGGACTTCCGGGTGATGCCGAGCATATCGGCGAGCTGCTGCTCCGTGTATCTCCCCTGGTAGGTATGGATGAAAGCCTTCGTATAGTCTTCGATAGAGAGCTTCTCGTTGATGATATGGTGCAGAAAGGACTCCTCCCGGCAGACGCTCTCGGGAAGGTGCTCTCTGCGTATGACCCCCTCTTCGCTGAGGAGAACCGCCCGCTCGATGATATTCTGGAGCTCCCTCACGTTGCCGGGCCAGGAATAGTTCATCAGAAGCTCCAGAGTCTCTCTTTCGACCTCCTGTACCGTCTTCCCGAGATCGTGGGAATACTTCTGGACAAAATAGCGCACCAGCGGCCCGATATCCTCTCTCCTCTCCCGGAGGGAGGGGAGCCTGAGGGTCACCACATTGATGCGGTAGAAGAGGTCCTCCCGGAACCGCCCCTCCCGTATCATGCCTTCGAGGTCCCTGTTCGTGGCGGATACGAACCGGATATCGACCCTTACGCTCTGGTTGCCCCCCACCGGCCGTATGTGGTAGTCCTCAAGCACCCGGAGCAGCTTCGACTGGAGGCCCATGCTGAGGTCCCCGATTTCGTCGAGGAACACCGTGCCCCCGGCGGCCTCCTCGAAGAGCCCCTTTTTCGCCGCCACCGCCCCGGTGAAGGCGCCCTTCACATGCCCGAAGAGCTCTGATTCGAGGAGGGGCTCGGGGATCGCGCTGCAGTTGATGGGAATGAAGGGTTTACCGGCCCTGCTGCTGTTGAAGTGGATCGCGCGGGCGATCAGCTCCTTGCCGGTGCCCGTCTCCCCAAGGATGAGAAGGGTGCTCCGCGCGTCGGCGATCTTCTTCACGTCCTTGACGACCCGCTGCATCGCGGGGCTCTCCCCGATGATCCTGCTGAAATCGTACTGCTTCTCTATCTGGCGCTTGAGGAGGACATTCTCCCGCTGGAGCGCCCTCTGGTTGAGGGCGTTGCGGACGATCTGCCGGATTTCCTCATGGATGACGGGCTTGACCACATAGTCGTACGCCCCTGCCCGCAGGGCCTCCACCGCGGTCTCGAGGGAGGCGTAGGCGGTCATGACGATAATGCTCTGCTCGGGGTTCCTTTCCTTCACTTTTTTGAGGAGCCCGATGCCGTCCACCCCCGGCAGGATGATATCGGTCACGATCAGGTCGAAACACCCTTCCTCCAGGAGGTCCAGCGCCGCCTCGGCGCTGTTCGCCGTCTCGACGAGGTACCCCTCCCGGGTGAAGACCCTTTTCAGGGAGGCGCTGAGGGTCTCTTCATCCTCCACGATCAGCAGCCGTTCCGCCATATCAGTCCTTGTCCACGGGAAGCTTTACGATGAAGCTGGACCCCTCTCCCTTTCTGCTCTTCGCCGTAATGGTGCCTCCATGATCCCTGATTATACCATAGCAAATACTCAGGCCCAGTCCCGTCCCCCTGCCCGCCGGCTTCGTGGTGAAGAAGGGGTCGAAGACCCTGTCCATTACCGCGTCGTCCATTCCCTGCCCGGTGTCGGTGAAGACGATCCGCACCGTGGAGTGCATCCGTCTGACGGTGACGGAAAGCGTCCCGCCGTAAGGCATGGCGTCGAGGGCGTTGAGGATGATGTTGAGGAAGACCTGCTGCACCTGGTCGGGATTCAGGAGAAGGTGCGGGACCTCCTCGATCTCGGTCCTGAAGCGGATATGCTTGAATCTCTTGTCGTACTTCACCAGGCTGAGGGTACGGTCCAGAACCTCCGGAACGCTGCAGAGGGTCTTCTCCACCGTGGAGACGCGGGCGAAGTCCCCGAGGCTCCGCACGATCCGCGCGATCCTTTCGATGTGCGCGTAAATGGCCTTCAGGGAGTCGCCGGTGAACACTCTGTCCTCCTCCGTCTCGAGCTTCAGGTCCCTGAGCTCCTGCACGAGGGAGGAGATCGAGGAGAGGGGGTTCCCGATCTCGTGGGAGATGCCCGCGGTCAGCTTCCCGATGCTCGCCAGTTTCGATGTCATCAGGAGCTGCTCCTCCATCTTTTTCCGTGCCGTGATGTCTTCGAAGATCACCACATACCCCCCCGACGGGTCCTTGAAGGGACTTACGTTGATCTTCAGGGTTTTCGTCCCGGACAGGGGAGAAACGGCCTCCTGCACCTCGCCCCGGGGCAGGACGCCCCCGGGAAGCCAGGGCAGCAGGAGGACGATGGATTGATCGAGGGCCTCGGGTCTCCTGATGCCGGTGATGTTCTCCATCTCCCGGTTCCAGTAGTTGATCCGGAGCAGGGAGTCTACGGTGGCGATGCCGAGAGGGGCGCTCTCGATGATGTTCTCGCTGAACTCCTTGAGATAGGAGAGCTCCCGGTTGGCCTCCGTCAGCTCCTGGCGCGAGAGGCGCAGGCCCTCGGTAATGTTCTTGATGGACGCGGAAAGCTCTCCCCTCTCCTTCTCCGTAAGGACGAGCCTGTCCTCGAAGATAATGGCCGCCATCGAGGACCCGACAGCGCCGGAGAGGACCTTTTCCGCCTCGTTCCGCAGCTCGATGACCTCACGGGGGGAGAGCCCGTCCCGCGTCTTCTTCCGTTTTGCCAGGATCCCGTCCATTGCGCCCGCGGCCTCCGCCTTGCCCAGGTACAGGGCGAGGATCTCCTCCACATCGGCGGCCGTGTAGGAGCCGCTCCGGGCGAGCTCCCGGACCTTTTCGTAGGACTCCACGAAGACGAGGGCCTGTATCTCCTCCTCCTTCGACTGCCGGGTGAATACGGAAACGCCGATATAGAGGAACATATTGACCATCAGGCTCCAGAAGAGGGAGTTCCCCCATTTACCGAGGCCCGTGACGCCGAAGAGGCTCCCTGGGTTGAAGAATCCGGAACCGGTGACGAGCGCCACCAGGCCGATTTCCCGTACGATGCCCGCCTTGATCATGGCGGGGAGAATGAGAGTATAGAACCAGAGAAAGAAGCCCGCGAGGAGGCCTGCGACGGCTCCGCGGCGCGTCCCCCTCTTCCAGTAGAGGCCGAAGAGGAAGGCGGGCGCAAAGAGGGTGACCGCCTCGAAGGACTTCAGACCCATGTCCACCAGGCTGTAGAACTCCCCGATGGAGACGGCGAAGGTGTAGCCGAGGTAGACGATCCCGAGGATGACGATCCGCTTTATATTCAATACCACTGCGGGAAACCGGGGGGCGTCGTGGAAGTTGATGAGGGCGGGCATGATGATGCTGTTCATCACCATGGTGCTGAGGGCGAGCGCCTCGACGATCACCATGCCGGTGGCAGCCGAAAAACCGCCGATGAAGGCGATGAGGGACAGATAGCGCGCGCCGTGCTCCAGGGGCAGGGTGAGGACGAAGTAATCGGGGTTCTTCCCGGCGCCCCCGAGGAGGAGCCCCCCGAAGGCGATGGGCAGGACGAAGATGTTGATCAGGAAGAGGTAGAGGGGGAAGAGCCACGCCGCTTTGGCGATATGGGACTCGTCGTAATTCTCGGTCACCGCCATCTGGAATTGCCGGGGGAGAAAGAGAATGGCCATCATCGAGAGGAAAAGGAGGGCGAGCCATTCCGAATACCGGGTCGCCGTCCCGGGGCCGAGGCTGAGGAGCGCCGTATACCCGGAAGCCCGTATCCTGCCGAAGATGTCGCCGAACCCGTCGAAGAGGCCGAAGGTGACGAAAAGGCCCACGAGGAGGAAAGCGGCGAGCTTTATCATCGACTCGAAGGCGATGGCGAAGACGAGCCCGCCGTGTCTTTCGGAGGCGTCGAGGCGCCGCGCCCCGAAGATGATGGCGAAGATGCCGAGGATAAAGGTGATGAAGAGCCCCGCGGCAGGGGCGTAGTGCAGCCCCGCCCTGCCGTCCGCCGCGCTGCCGGACAGGATGGCGAGGGTGCTGATGATCGCCTTTATCTGGAGTCCGAGGTACGGGGTGATTCCCACCACCGCAACGAGGGTGACGAGGGCGGACAGGGAGAGGGACTTCCCGTAGCGCGAACCGATGAAGTCCGAGATGGTGGTGATCCGGTTCGCCTTCGCGGTCCGCACCACCTTTCT
>JAXLZK010000047.1:0-5017 GCA_046350935.1 Thermodesulfovibrionales bacterium | reverse complement strand
GCACGGGATACTCCTCGCTCTTCGTCCTCTTCCCCAGCCCCTTCTCGGTGACCGTGAGAAGACTCGACCGCTCTTCCACAACGTTGGCGGACACCACTTCATCCCCCTTGGAGAGCCGGATTCCGATCACGCCGCGGGCGGTCCTGCCCACTGCACGCGCATCCTCTTCCTTGAAGCGCGCGGCGAGGCCGTTCCGCGTCCCGATGATGAGATCGTTCTCCCCATTTGTCTTCTTCACCGCGATCAGCTCATCCCCCTCGTCCAGGTTCACGGCAATGATCCCCTTGCTCCGGGGATTGCTGTACTCCTCAAGGGCGGTCTTCTTCACGATCCCCGCCTTGGTGAACATCACGAGGTAGCCCTCCTTGAAGTCCCGCACATTGAGGGCCGTGGTGATCTTCTCCCCTTCGGAAAGGGGCAGCAGGTTCACCAGGGCCTTACCCTTTGCGGTCCTCCCCGCCTCGGGGATCTGATAGACCTTCTGCCAGTAAAGCCTGCCCAGGTTGCTGAAAAACAGCATGTAATCGTGGGTGGACCCGATAAAGAGCTGCTCCACATAGTCCTCTTCCCGCGTCTCCATGCCGGTGAGGCCCTTGCCGCCGCGGCGCTGGCTCCGGTAGATCGAAAGCGGGTTCCTCTTGATATACCCGAGATGGGAAACGGTGATCACCATCTCCTCCTCGGTGATGAGGTCCTCGATGGTGAGGTCCGCGGCGGCGGGCATGATCTCGGTCCTCCGCACGTCGGCATACTTCCCTTTCACCTCGATGAGCTCGTCCTTGATGATCTTCGCTACGAGGGCGTCGCTCGAGAGGATGGCCTTCAGCCTCTCGATCTCCTTCAGGGTCTCCTCGTACTCCTTGATGATCTTTGCCCTCTCCAGTCCGGTCAATCTCTGGAGCCGCATGTCCAGGATAGCCTGGGCCTGGATCGCGGAGAGGGGATACTCGGCCATCAGCCCCGCCTTCGCCTCTTCGGGGGATTTCGCGTTCCGGATAAGGGCGATGATGGCGTCGAGGTGGTCGAGGGCGATCTTAAGGCCCTCCAGGACATGGGCCCTTTCCTCGGCCTTCCGCAGCTCGAACCGCGTCCTGCGCAGGACCACGTCCCGCCGGTGCTCCAGGAAGTAGCGCAGCATCCTCTTCAGCGAGAGGATGTGCGGCTGGCCTCCCACCAGGGCGAGCATGATGATGCCGAAGGTGGATTCCATCTGGGTGTGCTTGTAGAGATTGTTCAGTACGACCTGCGCCATTTCTCCGCGCTTCAGTTCGAGGACGACGCGGATGCCGTCCCTGTCGGACTCGTCCCGTATGTCGGAGATGCCCTCGATGCGCTTTTCCCGGACGAGCTCGGCGATCTTCTCGATGAGGCGCGCCTTGTTCACCTGGTAGGGGAGCTCGGTGACGATGATGCTGTCCCCTCCGCGGGCCTCCCGTTCGATGATCGCCTTCGCCCGCACCTTTATCAATCCCCTGCCGTTGGTGTAGGCGTCCACGATCCCTCCGGTGCCGTGGATCATGGCCCCGGTGGGAAAATCAGGTCCCTTGATAACAGTCATCAGATCGGTCACTGTTACGTCGGGATTGTCCAGGAGCATGATGAGCCCGTCCACCACCTCGCCCAGGTTGTGGGGCGGGATATTGGTGGCCATCCCCACCGCGATGCCGGCGGAGCCGTTGATGAGCAGGTTGGGGATGCGCGTGGGGAGCACCGAAGGCTCTTCGGTGGTTTCGTCGAAGTTGGGGACGAAGTTGACCGTCTCCTTGTCGATGTCCGCCAGGAGCTCCTCGGCGATCTTTGCCAGCCGCGCCTCGGTGTACCGGTAGGCGGCCGCGGGGTCTCCGTCGATCGAGCCGTAATTTCCCTGGCCGTCCACCAGGGGATACCGCATATTGAAGTCCTGGGCCAGACGGACCATGGCGTCGTAGACGGCGGAGTCTCCGTGGGGATGGTACTTCTTCAGCACCTCGCCCACGACACCGGCGCTCTTCGAATATTTTTTATTGGGGAGGAGGCCCTCTCTGAACATCGCGTAGAGGATCCTCCTCTGGACAGGCTTGAGCCCGTCCCTGACTTCAGGCAGCGCCCTCCCGATGATGACGCTCATTGCGTAATCGAGGTAGCTGACCTTCATCTCTTCTTCTATGCTGATTGCTGTCTTTACCAGTGACATATCTCGTTTCCTCTCTAGTTGGATTCATTTATTATAACATATTGATACAAATGAAAAAAACCCTGAAATGCCCCCTTTGCAACACCTTGTTTTCACGGACACTATCGGTGGAGGGGAAAGATTTTGATATAATGAAGAGTATTGCCTGCATGATGCCGCACACAAGGATGGCCGCATGGCGAGCGAGGACCTGTCGAAGCTGAAAATAGAGAAGTCGGCCGGAGCAGCAGGACCGGCGCGAAGGAGGAGGCCGTACCGGTGGATCATCGCCGGCCTCGCGCTGCTCGTTCTCCTCGTCCTGTATGTACGCGGCGTGTTCACCCCTCCGATCGGCGTCAAAGCAGCCACCGTATCCACCTCCTATCCCTCCCAGGGCTTCACGCTCCTGAACGCCAGCGGCTACGTGGTGGCCCAGCGGAAGGCGGCGGTGGCGTCGAAGACGACCGGCAGGCTCGTCTGGCTCGGGGTGGAAGAGGGGAGCCAGGTAAAAGAGGGGCAAATAGTCGCCCGTCTCGAAAACGACGACGTCACCGCCGGCCGTAACCAGGCGCTCGCCAACCTGAACGTCTCCCTCGCCTCCCTCGAACAGGCGAAGGCCGAAGTGAACAATGCCGCGGCGGATTTCGAGAGGGAAAAAAGCCTGCTCGGTCCGGGGTATACCACGAAGGCCCAGTACGATGCCGCCGAAGCGCGGCTCAAAAAGGCGCAGGCGGCGGTGGAGGGCGCTGAATCGACCATCAAGGCGAGCAGGGCCGCCCTGCGGGGAGCGGAGGTGGCCCTGGAGTACACCCTGATCCGCGCCCCCTTCGACGCGGTGGTCCTCACCAAGAACGCCGACGTGGGGGACATCGTCACCCCTATCGGTGCGGCCGCCAACGCAAAGGCGGCGGTGGTCACCATCGCCGACATGGATTCCCTCCGGGTGGAGGTGGATGTCTCCGAATCCAACATCGGGAAAGTGCAGGCGGGACAGCCGTGCGAGATCCAGCTCGACGCCCTGCCCGAGACCCGCTTCCGGGGCGAAGTGCATATGATCGTCCCCACCGCCGACCGGAGCAAGGCGACGGTGCTGGTAAAGGTCCGTTTTCTCGAAAAGGACAGGCGCATCCTCCCCGAGATGAGCGCGAAGGTGGCTTTTCTTTCGCGCCCCGTCGGCCCGGGGGAGCGGACGCCGAGAACGACGATGAGCCCCGCCGCGGTGGTTTCCCGCGACGGCAGGCAGGTGGTCTTCGTGGTCAGGAACGACAGGGCGGTGGAAACACCGGTGTCCCTAGGGCAACGCCTCGGGGACGTGGTGGAAGGAACGAGCGGCGTGAAAGCGGGGGACCGGGTGGTGCTCTCCCCTCCCGCAAAGCTGCAGAACGGCTCACGGGTAAAGATAGAAGAAAAATAGCGTAAGAAAGCCGCATGGAAAACCATCGCCCCCCCATCGTCGAGGTACGGAACCTCTACAAGTCCTACCGGCGAGGCTCCCAGATCGTGCCGGTGCTGGAAGACATCTCCTTCGACATCCGGGAAGGGGAATTCCTGGCCCTCATGGGGCCGTCCGGCTCGGGCAAGAGCACCCTCCTGAACCTCATCGCGGGGATCGACAAGGCGGACAGCGGGAGCGTAAAAGTGGGCGGCATCGAGATCACAACCCTTTCGGAGAGCAAGCTTGCCCGCTGGCGCGCCTTCAATGTCGGCTTCATCTTCCAGTTCTACAACCTCATCCCGGTGCTCACCGCCTTCGAGAATGTGGAGCTCCCGCTCCTGCTCACCGGCCTGTCCAGAGGAGAGCGGAAGGCCCACGTGGAGGTTGCCCTCCGGGTGGTGGGGCTCGCGGACCGGATGGACCACTATCCGGGCCAGCTCTCGGGGGGCCAGCAGCAGCGGGTCGCCATCGCCCGGGCCGTGGTCACCGACCCCGTTCTCCTGGTCGCGGACGAGCCCACCGGCGACCTCGACCGCGTCTCGGCTCAGGAGATCCTCGGGCTGATGGACCGCCTCAACGACGAGTCGGGAAAGACCATCATCATGGTGACCCACGATCCCAGGGCGGCGGAGAGAGCGCACCTCATCAAGCATCTCGAAAAGGGGGTGCTCACTGTTTCTGATCAGGCTCCTCGCTAAGAACGCCTTCCGCCACAAGCTCCGCACCGCCCTGACCATCCTCGGGATGACCATCGCGGTCCTCGCCTTCGGGCTCCTGCGCACGGTGATCAGCGCATGGTACGCGGGGGTGGAGGCCTCCTCAGTCAACCGCCTCATCACCCGCAACGCCATCTCGCTCGTCTTCTCTCTCCCCATCAATTACAAGGACAAGATACGCCAGGTGGAAGGGGTGGAGGGGGTGTCCGCTGCGAATTGGTTCGGGGGTATTTATATCGAGGAAAAGAATTTCTTCGCGAACTTCGCGGTCGAGCCGCAGACCTATCTCGAGCTTGTCCCGGAGTTTGTCCTCCCACCCGACCAGAAAGACGCCTTCCTGCACGACCGGAAGGGCGCGGTGGCGGGGCGCAAGCTGGCCGGGAAATACGGCTGGAAGATCGGCGATACCATCACCCTGAAGGGGACCATCTTTCCGGGGAACTGGGACTTCACCCTGCGGGGCATCTACACGGGCAGGGACAAAACCGTGGACGAGTCCCAGTTCATCTTCCACTGGGACTACCTCAACGAGACCCTGAAGAAGGTCATCCCCCGCCGCGCCGACCAGGCGGGCTTCTTCATCGTCGGCTTGAAAAATCCGCAGCTCGCCGCACAGGTCTCGGCAGCCATCGACGCCCAGTTCAGGAATTCCCTGGCCGAGACCCTGACCGAGACCGAGAAGGCCTTCCAGCTGAGCTTCATTTCGATGACCGA
>JAXLZK010000046.1:0-19121 GCA_046350935.1 Thermodesulfovibrionales bacterium | reverse complement strand
GGATTGCCCGCGCTTACCAGGACAAGGAGTTCGGTACGGTGTGGGTCATGCGGCATTCCCCTGAGGGGGACACCCCTCCACCGTCCGGCTCAGAGGAGCCGGGAGCGCAGTTACCGGACGACACTCCCTGAACACTTCTCTCTCCCTTTATTAACCATATGACCGACGCCGACGATGACGCAAGCGCTTACCCCCACGGGCATGAGTGGAAAAAGAAATCCGAGGTCGTGTATCTCTTTGCCGCCGATTACTGCAACCAGGGCCGTAGCCCCACCCGGAGGATGAAGCGTCTTTGTCAGGAGCATGGCCGAGGAGGCAAATGCCACCGCCAGTGAGCCCGACAGCCAAGGTATCCCTCCACACAGCTTGTAGAGCACAACACCTGTCAATCCGGAAATGGCATGTCCGAAAATAACATTGCGGGATCGTGCGGATGGACTGCCCGCCTCTGCACAAACGATAACGGCCGATGAGCCCATGGGACCGACCAGCAGAGCCATATCCCTGAGCGCGACAAAAGAAACCGACAAGAGTCCGCATACCCCGATACTGAGCGCTGCTCCAAGCCAGACCCACATCATACTGAACCGCCCGTTAGTATCCCGCTCCCGCACGCCGTTCATTTGTCCCACTCCTCTCAAAAGTGGACTCCGGCCTGGAATGCATCCATAAATGCACTGCTCCCTGACAGAGCACGATGCCGGATACGCCCGGCAAGCAGGCAGGCATCCCTGAACGCGCTCTCCGAAGCCGCCATCAGGGCTGCTCCGACGGCCGCCGCATTCCCGACGCCGCGCACCCTGCCAGGGGGGATGAGGCCAACGGACTTGAAATCGTGGGGGGCGGTCGTGCCGGCGAACGTTCCTGCAAGATAGAATGCCGTTACCTCCTCAGGCTTCACTTCAGCAGCATCAAGCAGCGTGTCCACTGCCGCCCGGGTGGCGGCCTTTGCCAGGAGGAACTGCTGCACGTCATGTTCGCTGACGGTGACCCCTGGAGCGAGGATGACCTCATTTCCCCCTTTGCCGCGCCTGATCCAGTCGGGGAGGAACAGAGGGGGCTGCATCAAGCCTAAGGTATCCAGTGCCCCGGCTCGGAGCAGTTCGCCGATGAGACTGAAGAGCCCCGACCCTGTGATACCCCGGGCAGTACCGCCCCCGATCACCGAGATCCTGAAATCTCCTTCATCGAAAAACACTCTGTCGATTGCTCCGGTCACGCCGCGCATACCGCAGGTAATGCCCATGCCTTCGAAAGCGGGACCCGCGGCGGTGGAGCATGCTGTCATCTCTTTACCCGTGACGACAACAACTTCGGCGTTGGTACCGATATCGACGAGCACATACGGCCGGTCGGGCAGGAGCATTTCTATTGCCGATAGTGCCGCGACCGTGTCCGACCCCACAAATCCACCGATGACGGGAGGCAGATGCAGTACCGCACCCTGCAGGCGTTTCGCGGTGAAAGGAGGAGCGAGATGGACCGGACCTTTGATGCCGGAATCACAGGGGTACCGTCCCAGAAGGTCCGGGTCCCGGCCGAGCAGCAGCACCTCCATGGCCGTATTCATCACCGCAATGACATCGGTGACGGGCCGGTCCGTCTCGCTGTCTTCCACGAGCTTCTCCATATCGGAAAGGGCGGCGGCTCTCATCGCCTCGCGCCCCTCGTTGCCCCTTATTGAAGCGTAGGAAAGACGGCTCATGACATCGGCACCGAAAGCCGCCTGACGGTTCTCCTTTCCTGCGGAAGAGACCACACGACCGGTGAACGGGTCAATGACATGTCCCACGATATTGGTCGTGCCGAGGTCGACCGCCAGCACGAAACCATTTTGGTCCTCCTTCCTCCATGGGTCCACCGGAAAAGAAACAGTATCGAGCGCCACCTTGAAGGAGGAGCCTGCAGGGAAATCGGAGCACTCTACGACTTCTCCCCCTTCAGGGATGGTGCAGCAGGAGAGGCGCATTCCCCTGTCGAGCTCTCCGGTAGTAAGGTGGGACAGATCCGGAGCGGAGGGTCGGGGTACAGTGCCGGATACACGAACTTTGCATTTTCCGCAGGTGCCCCGGCCTCCGCAACAGGAGCTCACCTGCAGCCCCGCCTTCACCAATATGCCCAGGAGGCTCTCTCCCTCTGCAGCCTCCAGAGTGAGCTCCTGGGGATGCACCGTGATGGAGATCCGTTTTTTCATGCGAGAGTGAAGAGCGGATGGGACATGTGGGGGCACCATCCCTTTTCCATGCGCAGCTGACCCATGGCCGCGTCCACCATGGCTACCGCCGGGAATACGGTATCCGCAAGGGCCATGGGACCGTAGATGACGAAGGTGCCGCCCCAGGCGATGGTGAGGGCATTGATGACAGCTGTCGCCGGTTTGCGGAACTCCTTTCCTATCTTGCTCTGCAGTCCTCCCCACGTACTGATGGCATTGTGCGCAGCGGCACCGGGGAGATAGCCGAACTCGCGCGCCTTTTCCATTACCTCACGTGCCGCTCCCATGGAGGGCAGGTCGATGATGCCAGGATCGATGAGGAAATCGGTGATGCCTCTGTCCTTAAGCTTGGCAATAAGCCCGTCCTCCCGGGTCATCATGCGTATCTTCCGTTCTGCGGACAAATCGGTGCTCTCCACGAGCAGAACCACCGCCGCCCGGATGCCACACTCTCCGATGGCTTCGAATTCTCCCGGCGTGCTTTCGAGAGAAATGCTATTGTAAATGACACGTGAGGAGAGCCCCTTTTCCGCCAAGTACCGGATTCCGGCAATTTTCACTTCACCGCTTGTGCCGTCCACCATAATGGGACCGGGGAAAACTTCCGTTACGAAATCGAGATAGCTCCGCATGGCTTCAGAGGTCGAGGCTATTACATCAATACAGCAAGGATTCCCGGTGATGTCGGACCACCGGGACTGGAAGTCGATGAGCCGCCTTGCCTCTGCGCGGTCGAAGCAGCCCGCGAGGGGATCGGTCACTAATTTCTGTCGGTCGAAAAAGATGCTCCCCGCAAGGAGCGAAGGCGCTATGCCCGCTTCTCCTCCCATGGGGATGCCGCATACTGTCCTTGTTTCCACGTCACACCTCCGCTCTTTCGATAAGCAGGCAACCTATTTGCCTGAGAACGTCGTCCACCGCCTCCGAAAAGACATCCTTCAGGAGCGTCCGGGGGAGACCTGTGAAGATAAGGGTTATCCCCAGATCGCAGACGTCCCCCTCGTAGTGCCCTTCGCTCCTTAGGGAAACTTCGGCAGGGGTCAGCGTGGAAGACGCGAAGGCCCGCCCGCCGGAAAACTCCGCAAAGGCTTTGGCATGACCCAAGGCATCGGGGGGGAGTCGCCGTGAACAGGCCTGCAGCACAAAGCACAGCAACTCGGAAGGCTGAACCCCGCACTTACTCACTTTCCACTTTTCCGAATACGTCGAGAATTCCATTAAAGATCTCCTTTATGAGATCATCCGGGATGCCCAGCAGGGCGCTCACCGGATACACCGGAGCGTGATGCGCACATTGTTCGATAAGGGCATGGGTCCCTGCTTCGTCTTTTCCTCCCCCTGCATCGTTCTTATTAAGGAGAATGATGTCGGCCTCCCGCATCTGCCCTTCCATGAGGGGGCGGGCTACCTTCATCAGCAGTGCAAGGCGGACTCCGTCCAGGATCAGTATTTTCCGGAGGGGAAAGCTTCCGTGCCTGAGCAGGGATTCGAAGAGGCGCGGCGCATCCGCCATGCCGGAAGGCTCCACTAAAATACAGGAGAACTCCCCGCTGCCGCCGAGGGCAGCGAGGGTCGCGACAAAGTCTCCCACCACTGAGCAGCAGACACAGCCGGCAAATATTTCCTTCACCGGCAGTCCGGCCATGCTCAACAGCTTGCCGTCCACAGGCACCTTTCCGGCCTCGTTGACAACGATGGCGGCCCGTTTTCCCGAGGCCGTGATACACTTTGCCAGGTGGAGCATCACGGTTGTTTTCCCGGAGCCCAGGAAACCGTAGATGACAATGATCCGTGCTTCCTCTTCAGGCATTTCCTGCAGGCCTCGGGTACGACTCCCGGACGAAGGATACGGTAAGGTCATCATTGTAGACAGTATCCTTTGCCGCCTGTACCATGGCGAGGATATTGGCCTCGGGAGTCCGGGGATTGAGGTCGCATCCAGCCCCGAGGACAAAGCCCGAACCGTTTGCCGCTTCCTCTATAACGCTCCTGCTCTTCCAGTAGACCGCCTCGGGCGTGCCGTAGAGCATATAATCGATGGGATGCACATTACCGGAGATGCAGATCCTCTTCCCCACCTTTTCCTTGCACTCTCTCATACTGATAGGGTGGTCCAGTTGCAGGGCCAGTGCCCCGCAATCGGACATCTGGTCCCATATCAGTGACGTGTCTGCGCAGGTATGATTGACGCCCACGACTCCTTTGGACCAGGAGAAGGAGAACAGCTCTTTCAGGTACGGGGCGGTGAATTCCGCGTACTGCTCGGGAGAAAGAATAGTGCAGGAGGAGAAAGGCTCCAGGGCCACGATGGCGTGTGCGCCGGCCTTTATCAGTTCATCCCAGTACGCAAGCGAGAGATCGGTGCAGATACGCAGGAGGGAATGCACCCACTTTGGGTCCTCGAAAGTGGCTATAAGGAGTTGTTCAGGTCCGTACAACTGGCTGGCAGTGGTAAAAGGGCCGCCGGTGACCGGGACTACGACCTTTGTATTGTCCACCCTTTCCTTGAGTATCTTTATCTCTTCGCAGACGTACGGCATCCTCCCGCTTTTGCGGGGATCCGCTTTTTTGAGTTTGTTACTATCGCCTTTGTCCCTGATGAAGTAATCGACCACAACAGCCGTATGCTCGTAGACCATGACCTTGGAACCGAGGCTCTCGGCTTCCACAAAGAGATCCGTCCCCGCCACTACGGCATCGTCGTTGAACCTCTCGGTACCGGCCAGTTTCCCTTCCGCCATCTTTTCGGGGTTGTAAAGACACTCTTCCGTAGTAAAACCGGCCACGCGGAGGGACCTCGTAATGGACAGGGGCGTTACAGGTACGCGGTCCGGCTTTTCTAGCTTTATCGCTGCGACAATTCTCTCCAGTGAATTCATTTCTTGCCCTCCTTTTCCGGGAATATCCTACGCTTCAATACTGAGAAGCTGTTTCGCGGTGCGTACCGCGGTAGGGGCATCAAAACCGCCGTAGACATCGGCCCCTATTTCCATCGCAACCTTGGCGCTCGTGGCAGGCCCTCCTATGATAGTCTTGCCCCTGATACCCGCCCCTTTTGCGAGGGTACAGACCTCCTTCATCTTGTCGAGGCAGATGCTCATGATGAGAGACATGCCGATGAGGTCGGCATCCACTTCCCTGGCCTTGTCGATAAAGGCCTGAGGCTCGACATCCACGCCGAGATCATGCACCTTGAACCCGGCTGCCCGCATCATCATGCCGACCAGGTTTTTGCCGATATCGTGCAGGTCGCCCTTTGGCGTGCCGAGCACCACTACCGCCTTGTAGCTCCCTTCCTTACCAGCCATCCTTTTCTCCACAAGGGCCTGGCCTGCGCTGAGCGCCTTTGCCGCCATCAGGACGTGACTTATGAACCGTTCCTTCCTGATCCACATCTCTCCGATTTCGGTGAGCCCTGCTGCCAGACCTCCCACCACGATACGCAGGGGGTCCACACCCGCATCAAGCGCTTCCTGCGTGGCAGCCTCTGTGCTGCCAACTGCCAAGGAAACGATTGAGGTACGAATCTTTTCCACCATCTCCTTTTCTTCCATCTCCTCCTCCTTTTAGCGTGTTTAAAAGATTGATTAAAAGTTATCATATGTTAAAATAAGTTGTCAAGTGTTAAAAAAAGTAGCTGAAAAGGGCATGCAATGTGATCTGTTGTTTCAATTGTTTTGGATTTGGAATGAAACGGTAAAAACTGTTAAAATGAAAGCGAGGTGATATGAGATGGAGTTTCTGACAATAGAGGAAGTGGCGAAGATCCTCAAGATGCACACGAACACTGTCTATAAAATGTGCCGTGAGGGGAAGTTGCCTTCGGTCAAGATCGGCAAGGAATGGAGAATCGAACGCTCACGGTTTGCGAAATTCCTCGAAAGCGGAACCCGAAACACAGGGAGCGATACCGGAAGGGAAGTCCTTCAGGATATCCTCAAAGGGGGGCATGTACTCGGCGTCTTTATAGAGAAAGAAGATATCGCTGCTTTTGAGACTTCTTTCTTTGCAGCATTGCTCAATAAGAATTACTGCCTTTTCAAAGCGTGTTGGTGGCAGCATCCGGACGATGTCCGTTTCTCCCTCAGCCGCGGAGGCCTGCCGGTCGAGGAGTTGGAAGCTTCAGGCTCTCTGGTGATCGTGGATTTGAATAAGGTTTTCTGCACCTCCAGTCCTGTCAGCGCCGCAGAGGAGTGGCTGAATGCCGCGAAGAAGGCCCTCGCGCAGGGGTACAAAGGGCTTATAGGTTCGGGGTCTCCCCATTTTGAGTGTTGCGGAAGTCACCCCGCTCTCATGGAATTCGAAGATGCTCTCGATAAGGGCTTGAAGGGCCTGCCGGTGACGGGTGTCTGTTCGTACCATATGGACTGCAGCGTGTCTGACAGCTTTACCCGTCTCGCAGACCTGATTGCGCACCATGATCGTCTTTTCATCCGGACTCCTGCTATGTGGGTCACGGCGCAGGGAGTCGAGACGGCCTTCCAATCAAAGGGCGGCAATTCCTGATACTATCGCATTTGTCCCCTCCCTCTCCAATCCGGACGGCGGAGCGCTGCAGGAGAAGCGCAACAGTATCACAGGTTCCTCTTATAGGACATGGCGGTGACCACCCGCTCCCTTGCGACGGCCTCCGCCGCTTTTCGGGGGAGAATCCCCTCCCGCGCGGCCTTCTCCAGGATCACGTGCGTGTTCCGAATGATGCGGTCGGAAATGGCCTGGAAAGCCTCCTTTTCGCTCTTTTTCGCATACTCCATCGCCGCCATGATGACGCCCCCGGCATTGGCGATGAAATCGGGGACCGAGAGGACGCCCCGTTGATGCAGCATTTCCTCCGCCTCCCCGGTAACCGGAATATTCGCCCCCTGGAGGATGAGCTTTGCTTTGACGTCTCCGGCATTCTTCCCCGTGATGACGTCGGGGGTTGCCGCGGGAATGAGGATATCGCACTGCTCGGCGAACAGGTCCCCGGTGCCCTTCACGGTCCCCAACGGATAGTGTACGACGCTGCCGGCCTGCTCCTTGACCTCCGCTATCCTCTTGACGTCGATGCCGGACGGGTCGGCAAGGGTCCCCTTCGAGTCGCTGACCGCGACAATGACCGCCCCCTTTTCCGCCAGAAACCGGGCGCACATTTTCCCGACGCTCCCGAAGCCCTGGATGGCGACCTTTGCTCCCGCCAGATTCTTGCCGAGATGCCGATAGGCGGCCTCGGCGCATTCGGCAAGGCCGAACCCGGTGGCCCCGTGCTTGTCCAGGGGCAGCCCCCCCAGCTCTTCGGGCAGCCCCACTGCCCTGCCCGTCTCATCGTACACCCATGCCATGCACTCCTCGTTGCTGCCCATGTCGGGGCCGGGGATATACTCGTGCAGCTCCCGGATGGCCTGTGCAAAGATCCTGAAATGGTGCTCCTTGTCGGGGCTGTGGGGGTCGATGAGGATGCCCGACTTGCCCCCTCCGTGAGGGAGGCCTGCGATGGAGTTCTTGAGGGTCATGGTGCGGGCGAGCCTCCTCACCTCCCCTACGGTAACGCCGGCGGAGACCCGGACGCCGCCGATGGCGGGACCGAGGGCGACGTTGTCCACCACCACGAAGGCGCGAAACCCGGACACCGGAAAGAAGAGCTCAATGACCTTCGAGGGCCCCAGATCGCGTACGCTCACCGTGTCCATTGCGCCTATTCCCCCTGCTGGATAGCGGAGAGCTGCCAGGGGGAAGCGCCGACCGCGCGTACGAAAGTCCAGAATTCCCGGAACTTTACCGGCTCCGTCCTGCTCCCCTCCACCACCCGGCCCGCCTCGTCGGTGACGTAATCGAGGACATTGGCGGTGATTGCCGCGGTGATGAAATCCTTCCCCTGCTCCTGCCACACCTCGGTGATCTCGACGCCTCTCATCGCGATGTTCTCGAGACGGTTGATGCGGCCCTCCGCCTTCAGGCGCGCCAGTTGGTCGCGCAGTTCCCCGTGGATTTCGGGCGCGAGGAGGCTCCTGGCCGGCTCCAGGTCCCTGTTCATCCATGCGGCCTGCACCGCAAAGAAGATGTCCGTTGCCTGCTCCCGGAACCGGCTCTCGTCGAAGCCGGGGTCGAACTGCCGCAGGTGGGAGAGCCCCGCCTCCAGGTCGTTCCCGTACGGGGCTGCTGCAGGCGCATCCTGCACGGGCATTCTCCTGTACGGCGCCTCTTCGGAGGGCTGGTACCGGAAGGGAGGCTCCGGACGCCGGTCCGGATAGGCGCCCCCGTATGCGGGGCGCCTCCTCGATTGCACCATCTTATAAACGACGAAAATGATCAGGCCGATGAGGAGGATCTCAAGGACTCCGAAGCCCCCGCCGAAACCCCCGCCGTAGCTGCCGAAGCCGAGACTCCTGAAGAGCAGCGCTCCAAGGAAGCCGCCGGCGAGGCCGCCCGCAAGACTCCTGAAGAAACCTCCTGAGGGAGCGGGTGTTTGGGCCGAATAGGGAGTGGTGCTCCCCTGCTGGCTCTGGTACTGATCCTGATAGGGGTTTCGGCTCGAAGAGGGTGACCCCGACGGCGCCGAATAGGTGCGCGACCCCCTGCTGCCGAGGGTGCTCCCCCCGCTGCTTCCGCTCCGCCCTGCGCGCGCAAAGGCGCTTTCCTCAACGGCGGCAGCAAAGAAGAGTGCTATGGTGAAAAACAGCAGAATCTTTTTCATTTTCATGGTGTGCTCCTTCCCGAATAGTAACGGCTATCTAATTATACTCTACCCACGCTCCTGACCGCTCGTTTCGGTAGACCGGGATTGCAGCAGGAGAGGGATATGTATTCCACCGGGGGGAGAGGGATGCAGGGCGTCTTACCCCTTCTCCTTTCTTCCCCCTGCGAACATGCGCTCGTATCCCGTTGAAAAGAAAGACTTGACAGAAGGGCTTTCCAAAGGATACATTCCGTTTTTCTATTTTTCAACAGGTTGAGGTGCTTAATTTTTAGGCAGTACAGGAGGAATCCAGCAGGGGCGCAGGTTTGAGCATTCTTTTTACCGGCTTATCCACAACCGGTGTGAATAAGCGGGAAGTGCAGGCGGACTGAACGACAGATAACATACTGAAAAAATATGTGAAAAATGTGATGTACGCACTGGAAACCATCGTGTCGGTATGTGGCATATTGTTGAGGGAAAAGGCGGCATGATGAAAAAATGTGCAGCCTTTCAGCGAAACGGTACAGAAGGGAGCGAGAAACCGTAGAGAAGGAGTGGCTGGGGAGAGAGGATTCGAACCCCTATACGCAGATCCAGAGTCTGCTGTCCTGCCGTTAGACGACTCCCCATCCCCTACGCCCCGGCGCAGCGCGGAAGAAGGTCTCTTCTCTACCATCGCATGAATAAACGAAAAGTTCAATTGTATGGTTTTCACTGCACTCAGGCGCCTCCCAAATGCATGAAACTCCCTGCAGTCCGCTTTCGGGTGCGGTGCGTAAGGTGCGATAATTCCCCGTTTATAGTGAGACCGCCTCTCGTGGAATGTCTCTTGCTTTCATGGGGAGAGACAAACGAACCGACGGAGGAAAAGAATAAAAAAGCAATGCAGACGGTACTCCATAAAACGGAAAGGAAAAGGCACAAAAAGCGGATCCTTGTGGCGGGCCTCGGGGACGGTCTCCTCAGGGACGGCGGGGTGGGAGTCCATGCGGTGAGAGCGCTCCAGGGTCTGGACTACCCGGGGGTGAGGGTTGCCGAGGTGGGGACGGAGGTTCTCGATGCGCTCCATCTCATCGAGTGGGCCGACAACATCCTCGTCATCGATGCGATGCAGGCGGGGGGAGATCCCGGAATGATCCACTTCCTCAAGGGCCGGGATATCGGGAAGCCCGGCGCGTATGCCTCCCTTCATCAGTGCAGCTTCGTGTCGGCCTTGGAGCGCATCCCGGAAAAGGCGTGGCCTGTCATCACCGTCCTCGGCGTGGAGCCGGAGAGCATCGAGCACGGCCTGGTGCTCTCTCCGCAGGTCGAAAAAGCCATCCCGCACCTTGTCCGGATCGTCGGGGAGATCCTCGCCTGCTGGCAGGTAAGGTGGTGAACGCTTCTCTCCTGTTTTGACCGGGGCAGGAGCCGCGGATTATAATGAGGGTGTGTAGGCACGCCCTGTTCGTCTGCGGCAGCGGCTTTGCTGCGGGCCCGGTCTGCGTACGCCCCTGTAAAAACCGGCCGTTGGGGAAGTGGTGCGATGCACGAATTGTCGATTGCCCTGAGCATGCTGGAGATCGTAAAGGAGCAGATGGCCCTCCACGGCGCCGAAAAGCTCCGGAGCGTGAGGGTGAAAATCGGCGAAATGACTGCCGTCGAGCCCCGGTCGCTGCTCTTCTGCTTCGAGGCGTGCACGAAGGATACGCCGCTGGAGGGAGCGGTCCTCGATATCGAAACGGTTCCCCTTGCGGGCAGGTGCAGGGAGTGCGGTACGGAGATGCGCATCGAAGGGTATGCCTCTCACTGCCCGAACTGCCGGAGCGTCTCCGTCGAGCATGTCACCGGACACGAGCTTGCCGTCGTCTCCATGGAGGTGGACCAGGCCGATGCATGATATCGCCCTCGACGAAAAGATCCTCGCGAAGAATGACGCTCTTGCCCGCGAAAACAGGGAGGAGCTCCAAAAACGCGGCATTTTCACGATAAACATGGTGAGCTCCCCCGGCTCGGGCAAGACCACGATCATAGAGAGGACGGTGGAGCTTCTGCGGGAGAGGGTCCGCATGGCGGTCCTCGAGGGGGACATGCAGACCGACCTGGATGCGCAGCGGATAGCCCGCTGCCGGATACCGGTCCGCCAGATTACCACCGGCAGGGCGTGCCACCTCGACGCCCATATGGTGCACCATGCGCTCCCCTGGGTATTCGGGCTTGGCGCGGTGCAGCTGCTCATTATCGAGAATGTGGGGAACATGGTCTGCCCCGCCGAATACGACCTCGGCGAGGAGATGAAAGTCGCGGTCATGAGCGTCACCGAGGGGGACGACAAGCCGCTCAAGTACCCCGCGCTGTTCCATGCGGCAAAGGTGCTGCTCATCAATAAGACCGACCTCGTGCGCTTTACCGATTTCGATCTGGAACGGGCAGGGGAGAATGCCCTGAAGATAAACCCCCGCCTTGCGATCTTCACCATGTCCTGCACCGACGGTTCCGGCCTGGGAGAGTGGGCTGACTTCCTGGCAGCACACAGCGCGGCGTGAGGGCGAGAATCCGGGTAGCCGGCGTGGTGCAGGGGGTGGGCTTCCGCCCCTTTCTCCATGCCCTGGCGCACAAGCACCGGCTCAAAGGCTTCTGTCTGAACGATGCGGAAGGGGTGCTCGTGGAGGTCGAGAGCGACGGCGCACAGCGCGGGGATGGAGATGCGGGCGGAGCAATCGGCGCGTTCCTCGATGAGCTGCGGTCGTCAGCTCCCCCTCTGTCGCATATCGATACGCTCACCGCGGAGTTCCTGTCCTGTCCGGGGCACTACAATGCCTTTACTATCAGGGAGAGCACGCACCGCGAGGGGAAGTCTGCGCTCGTATCGCCCGATATCGCCCTCTGCCCCGACTGCCTGCGGGAGATGTCGGATCCCTCAGACCGGCGCTACCGGTATCCTTTCATCAATTGCACCCAGTGCGGCCCTCGCTATTCCCTTATCCTCGACATTCCCTACGACCGCCCCAACACCACCATGGCGCCTTTTACCCTCTGCCCCGACTGCGAGAGGGAATACCGCGATCCTGGGCACCGCCGGTTCCATGCGCAGCCGAATGCCTGCCCCGCGTGCGGGCCGGAGATGCAGCTGGTGCCCGCCGCCGCTCCGTTTGCGGGAAGCGGGGAGGGCGATCCGGTCCTGGATACCGCCGCATTGTTGAAGCGGGGGGCGATTGTCGCGATAAAGGGCCTCGGCGGCTTCCATCTCTGCTGCGATGCCGCGAACGGCGCTGCCGTGGAGAGGCTCAGGGCGAGGAAGAGAAAGTCAGGAAAGCCCTTCGCGATCATGGTCCCCGATCTGAAAACCGCCCGGAGCCTCTGCTCCCTGCGCGAAGAGGAAGAGCGCCTTCTAGAGAGCAGGATCAGGCCCATCGTGCTTCTGAAAAAAAGAGAGCCCTGCCCCTTGGCGGAAGCGGTCGCCCCCGGTTTCCCCACCCTCGGCGTGATGCTCCCCTACACCCCCCTGCACTACCTCCTGTTCGGCGGGCCGCTGTTCGGTGAGGAGAAAGAGGGTTTCACCGCCCTCGTCATGACCAGCGGAAATCTTTCGGAAGAGCCTCTCGTCACAGGGAACGAGGAGGCGCTTGCGAAGCTGGCTCCCCTCGCCGACGCCTTTCTGCTCCACAACCGGGACATCTACATGAGGGTGGACGATTCCCTCATGCGGGTCCGGGACAATGGAGCGGGCAGCGTTCTCCGGAGAGCGCGGGGATGTGTGCCGGAGCCGCTCGACCTGGAAGAGGAGCTCGGGGAGATCCTCGCCTGCGGCGCCGATCTGAAGAACACTTTCTGTCTGACAAAGGGGAAGAAGGCGATCCTGAGCCAGCATATCGGCGACCTGGAGCAGTACGAGACCCAGAGGTTTTTCAAGGAGACGCTCGGGAACCTCAAAAGGACCTTCGGGGTTGCGCCGGCGCTGGTGGCCCATGACATGCACCCCGACTATTTCAGTACAAGGCTGGCCCTCGACTATGCACGGGAGCATTCCCTCCCTGAAGAGCGGTGCATTCCCGTGCAGCACCACCACGCCCATATTGTGAGCGTCATGGCGGAGCACGGGCTCCGGGGGAAGGTGATCGGCGTCGCCTTTGACGGGGCAGGGTACGGTACGGACGGCACCCTGTGGGGAGGAGAATTCCTGCTCGCCGAAAGGAGCGGCTTCGCGCGAAGGGCGCACTTCGAGCCTGTCCCGCTTCCCGGAGGGGATGCGGCGGTGCGGGAGCCCTGGAGAATGGCGGTGTCGTACCTGTACAGGGCCTTCGGCGAAGATATGTTCGACGCGCTTCCGGAGTTTTTCGGGCGCTTCCGGCGTGAAAGGGTCGGCGCCGTCGCGGATATGATCAGGGACGGCATCAACTCCCCGGCGACCTCCAGCGCCGGACGGCTCTTCGATGCCGTCTCCTCCCTGGCCGGACTGCGGGATGCCGTCACCTTCGAGGGAGAGGCGGCGATGGCCCTGGAAACGGCTGTCCATTCGTACAGCGGAGGACCCCTGAGGCCCTATTCCTATCAGAGAGAAGGGTCTTCGATCGGCACGCGTCCGTTGATACGGGAGCTTGTCGAGGACCTGCAGCGGGGGGCTGAAACGGCGGCCGTTGCCCGGCGCTTTCACGCAACCCTGTGCGACATCATCGTTGCCGTCGCGAAGGAGATGATGCGGGAAACCGGAATACGCGAGGTGGTCCTGAGCGGAGGCGTCTTTCAGAACAGGCTGTTGGCGGAAAGCACCGTCGCGGCCCTTCGCCGGGAGGGGTTATCCACCTGGATGAACGAAAAGGTCCCCGCCAACGACGGCGGCATCTCCCTCGGGCAGGCGGCAGCGGCCGGGGAGATCATGAAAAAGGGGGCGCACCGTGTGCATTGCACTACCCGGTAAGGTGATCGGGATCGGGGATGCAATGGCCAGGGTGGAGGTGGCGGGCACCCGGCTGGAGGCGAGCCTGATGCTGACGGAGGGAGTGGAGATCGGCGACTATGTCCTCATCCACGCGGGCTTTGTGATCCGGAAGGTGGACGAGGAGGAGGCGCGGGAGACGCTGCGGCTCCTCAGCGAGTTCCTGGAAGAGCAGGGATGAAGTACCTGGACGAGTTCCGGAACAGGGACCTTGCGCAGGGCATCCTGAAGAGGATCCATGCACTTTCCCGGAAGAATCTCTCGCTCATGGAGATCTGCGGCAGCCACACCCACAGCATTGCGAAGTACGGCATCAGGGACGCCCTGCCCTCCACGATCCGGCTGATTTCGGGACCCGGCTGCCCGGTATGCGTGACGGCGGCCGGAGACCTGGACCGGGTCATCGGGTTTATCAGGGAGCGGCGGGACGTCATCCTCGCCACATTCGGCGATATGATGCGGGTGCCGGGGTCCGACTCCTCATTTCAGGAGGAAAAGGCGCGGGGGAGCGACATCAGGGTTGTCTACTCTCCACTGGATACCCTCGACATCGCCGGGGCCAATCCGGGCAAAGAGGTGATCTTTTACGCCGTGGGCTTCGAGACCACCGCTCCCACTGTTGCCGCCTCCCTCCTTATGGCACAGCAGAAAGGGCTGAAGAACCTCTCCTTCCTCTGCGTGCACAAGCTCACCCCGCCCGCGATGCGGGCTCTCCTTGACAGCGGGGAGACGGGGCTGGACGGATTCCTCTGTCCGGGGCACGTTACCGCGATCATCGGGGCCGATGCGTACCGCTTCCTTGCTGAGGACTACCACGCGCCCTGCGTCGTCGCCGGATTCGAGCCCCTCGATGTCCTGCAGGGGCTCTATCTGCTGGTGCGGCAGTGCGAGGAAGGGAGGTCCGCCATCGAAATACAATACACGAGGGTGGTCACCGGGGAGGGCAACAAGAAGGCCCGGGAGGTGATGGAGCGGGTTTTCGAGGCGGAGGATGCCTCGTGGAGAGGGATCGGTACGATACCCGCGAGCGGCCTCTCGATCCGGGAGGAGTTCGCCGCTTTCGACGCCGGGAAGAGATTCATCATCGGGAAGGGGAGCAGCGGGGAGCCGCCGGGCTGCTCCTGCGGCGAGATTATCAGGGGAGTCCTGCGGCCCTATGACTGCCCGCTGTTCAGTACGGTCTGCACCCCCGAAGACCCGCAGGGTCCCTGCATGGTCTCCTCGGAAGGGACCTGCGCCGCGTATTACCGGTACGGAGGCGGGGAGTATGAGGGACGGTAAGCGGATCCTCCTGGGCCACGGGAGCGGCGGCACGCTCAGCCGGCAGCTCATTCGCGACCTCTTCCTCGACGCCTTCGACAACGAGTATCTGGCCCCTCTGAACGATCAGGCGGTCCTTTCCCTTCCCTCCGCCCGGATCGCCTTCACCACCGACTCGTACGTGGTGGACCCCCTCTTCTTCCCCGGGGGCGACATCGGGAAGCTGGCGGTCTGCGGCACCGTAAACGACCTCGCCGTGGGGGGCGCGGAGCCCCTCTACCTGAGCGCCTCCTTCATCCTCGAGGAGGGTCTTCCCTTCGACGACCTGAGGAGGATTGTCGCCTCCATGGCGGAGGCCGCAGAGCAGGCAGGGGTGCAGGTCGTCACCGGCGATACGAAGGTGGTCGAACGGGGGAAGGGAGACAAGGTGTTCATCACGACTGCAGGGGTCGGGATCGTGGGGGAGGGGATCTCCCTTTCCCCCGCGTCGATCAGGCCCGGCGATGTCGTCATCGTCTCGGGCTTCATCGGCGACCACGGGATCGCCGTAATGACCCGCCGGGAGGGGATGCGCCTGGAAGCTCCCGTAGAGAGCGATTGCGCCCCCCTGCACGGGCTGGTCAGGAGCATGCTCGCGGCGGATGCCGGGATCAGGGCCATGAGAGACCCTACCCGGGGCGGCCTCGCCACGACGCTGAACGAATTCGCAGCGTCCTCGGGATGCGGTATCCTGATCGATGAGGAGGCGATCCCTGTCAGAGAGGAGGTGCGGGGGGCATGCGAGCTGCTGGGATTCGACCCGCTCTACCTTGCCAACGAGGGCAAACTCGTGGCGGTGGTCCCGAAGGGCGCGGCCCGCAGCGTCCTCGCCGCAATGCGAGGGAATCCTCTCGGCGCCGGCGCCGCGGTGATCGGCGAAGCGGTGAGCGACCCTCCGGGCCGTGTACTCCTTAAGACCTCCATCGGGAGCAGAAGAATCGTCGCGATGCTTTCGGGTGAACAGCTGCCCCGTATCTGCTGATCTCCTTCCCGCCTGTTCGGAGAAATATTTCTCTTTTTCAGCGGCCTTCCGTGGTATGCTTTAGAGTAGGAACAGTATGAATTCATTGTCGGGCAAGCCCTATTGTTCTGAAAAAGGAGGAAGCGGCATGGACAAACGTGAGATCTTTGAGTTCCTGAATGCGCATCCCATGTTTCATCTGGCGACTGTCGAGGGGAACCGCCCCCGGGTCCGTGGTATGCTCCTGTACCGGGCGGACGAGAACGGCATCATCTTCAACGGGGCAAAGGGGAAAGACCTCCATAAGCAATTGATGGAGAACCCTGAGGTCGAAATGTGCTTCACCGACACCCGGTTCGAGAGCCTTAAACAGGTGCGGGTCAGCGGCGCGGTGGAGCTGGTGGAAGACCTCGCCCTGAAGAAAGAGATCATCGAGAAACGCGAATTCCTGAAGCCCTGGATCGAGCAGGTGGGCTATGAGCCTTTCGCCGTCTACCGGATGCGGAAAGCCACGGCCACCGTCTGGACCCTGGCCACCAATTTCGCGCCGAAGGAGTTCATCGAGCTGGTGAATGCCTGAGCGCACGGAGAAAGCGGGTGTGCTTGCAGTGAGCGGCCTCCGCTCCCGCTTGTTTTGCGATTTTTGACCGACAGCGTAGCCGCTTTCCGCAGGCCTGTTCGCTGCTGATGGACCGGGGAGGGCAAAATGGGTGAGGTGACGGATGCGGCGCAAAGCTCCGAAAGCGGGCAGAACAGGACTTTCGACGGCTGCTCGCCTTCGGCGCGTATTTTTTCGCAGTGCAGATCGGGCAGGCGTCCCCGTATATTCACCGTCCTCTGCACATCGGGCTTTGATCGTGTCCCGAACGTGCGTTCCGCGCTGATGTTCGCTTCGCTTGCCGCCTCGGCGGACTACCGGACGATCCTCTTCTGCCTGCAGGGCACGGTGGACATCATGGTGAAGGGGGCGATCGAGAAGAACGAGAAGCCCGAGCCGGGAGCTCCCACCCTCTCCCAGAGGCTTGCCGAAGCCATGGAGCTGGGGGTGGAGATCCAGTGCTGCGCCCAGACGATGCAGAACAAGGGGATTACCGATGCGGATCTGATTCCGGGAGTCATGGTGGCGGGCGCCATGACCCTGATCGACCTAGCCTCGATGGGGCAGGGGACCCTCTGTTTTTAGTATGGTGCAAGCGGTGGAGAATCCAGTATTGCGTTTGAAGTGGTACGCTTTGGCATGGAGCCGGGTCCGTTCGGTATCGTAGGAGACACGCACGTCCACGTTCGGCATCCGGGCCAGCCATTCCACGGCCGGGGCATCTGAGGCTCCCATGTAGGAAGTAGTGATAAGGCGAACCGGGACATGGCGGCCGCGCAAGTCCTCAAAGGCCGGTATCAGGAGCCGCAGGCCGGACCACTTAATGAAAGAAACCAGGATGTCCAACGCGTCGGCGGAGCGCATCTCCTCGAACAATTCATGGGCGAGCCGGTGAAAAGGCTGCTTTGGGCTAATGGAGTGTGGGGGCGGGGAATACCTGATCTTCCGTAGTGCTGAGGTGTGACTTCCAAAGGCTACCGGCTTCATGGGAGGGCGGCTTTAATGCTATGCAGATAGGCCTGAATAACGGGCAAGTCCGCCTCGGCCCAGTCAAGGGCAAACAATTCCTCTGGGGGAAGCCACGTAAGAGAAGCATGTTCAAATAATAGTGGTTCGCCGGATTCTATGGCGCAAATAAACGGATACAACGTAACGGTGAAGGTAGGGTAACGATGCGTGTGCAGCGGCAATGCATATCGTATGTTTATCTGCAGCCCCAGTTCTTCAGAAAGCTCGCGGTGCAGGCAGTCTTCGGGCAATTCATCAGGTTTGATCTTGCCGCCCGGAAATTCCCACTTGAGAGGGAGGCTCATCACAGTGCTGCGTTGGGTGGCAAGCACCTTCCCCTTTCTTTCAATGATGGCGCATGCAACATGTAAGTGCTTCATAATAACCTTACTATGCTCTCCCATGGTGCTATCCTTTTCTGACCTCTCTACCGGCTAGCCTGAGAGTCCATCATGTATATACTTGCCTGTCGATAGTGTGATACTAAGAGCGTCTAACAAAATGGACAATAGCGGCTCATGGAGTAAGTCCTTCTTCTGTCATTCCCGCAAGCGGAGCTGAGCCTGTCCCCGCTTGTCGGGGATCGCGGGAATCCTTCCAGGGAATGATTCCGGACCGATCCCGGACCGGGCCGGGACAAGAGCCGGAATGACAAATTCCCTTATACGTTCATTTTGTTAGACGCTCTAACTATAGTGCACTGTAAGAGCCGATAGCAAGATTTTTCTTTCATAATTTTGCAAAGGCCTAGAGACGTGAAAAAGGCGTAGGAGGTAAGGGAAGCCCCGATCTATTGCTGAACGTATCGGAGCTGAAATCAGAGCGGGAGAAAAACATCTTGCTCTTTGGGAACAATCAACTCACCAGCTGCCGTGGGAGTGCAGGAAAGAATACCGCGGCAGGCAGAAAACTCCTGTTCAGGATGCTTACTGTTCCGGACAAAGGCTTGAGTGAAGAAATTGGCGGTCCCAACGGGATTCGAACCCGTGTTTTAGCCTTGAGAGGGCGATTTGAACGGGCTGGTAAGGACCTGAAAATACCTAAATAATAACAATATTATCAATCGGTTATGCTGGCTATAATTTGTTTTGATTCTGTTTAAAATGGCTCTATATTGACGTGGATTTATTACGATTTTATGACGGTGGATTGCCCCCTCCCATTCATTGAGGCCACCAGAGATAGCACTTCAGTTCTGGCAGCGTTTCCCTAATACTGCCCTGAAAAATTTCCCAACTGCATATATTGGTGTCAAAATAATACATTTTACAATGGCAAGCCTCACTGTCCGAGAATGCTGGCATGTTGTTATGGGTGCCCAATGGATGCTCTTATTTCAGAAAGAGATCAAAAAGAGAAGGTGACAGTCTGATTGAGTGTAAGTGATGCCCTATATGTGAAGTGGCATGATGGGAAAAAAAGGTATGTATGAGGTAGACATCTGGATAAGATTTTCCACCGATCTCT
>JAXLZK010000045.1:4973-19965 GCA_046350935.1 Thermodesulfovibrionales bacterium | reverse complement strand
TGGGGCCTTACCCGGTCGGGCAACAGCCTGTGGTTCGGCACCGCCGCCAACGTCGCCTGCACCACCCTGGGCGCCTTCGTGAACGCGGAGATCACGGACACGTCCTCGTATATTTGCGAGTACGGTGAGAGCCAGGTCGCCCGCGAGAATCCGCTGGTGACCGACGAAAACGGAGACTGGCGGCCGCCCAAGATGTACGAGTACGACCTGACGACGAATACCCTCTCCGACAGGACGCCCGACGACCCGCTGGTGGCGCTCAGCCAGGGGATCCGCTCCGCCGGCTCGCATAACGGCGTCGTCTTCATGGCCGGCGGCTCGCTGAACGACGGCGTCATCATGTTCGCCTTCGACGCGAACACGAAGGAGTACCTCGGCTCCCGCAGCTTCCGCCGCTACGCGACAATCCGGAAGTGGCTGGTGATAAACAACCGGCTGTATACGGCAATGGGCGCGGCCGGCGGGCAGGGGAACATCCTCCGCTGGACCGGCAGCCGCAACAACCCCTTCAGCTTCGTGGTAGTCGGTACCGTAAACGGGGTCCCGAGGGAGCTGGCCCAGTACATCGACGGCAGCGGAAGAACCAGGATCGCCATATCCGGAGAGGGAGTATGGGTGAGTCCGGCGATGAACTCCCAGAACGTTCTTCCGAGGAGCACGGCCCTGTGGAAGCAGATCTGGAGCCCGCAGGATTATGAGCCCGACGTACTGATCAGCTATTCGGCCTACGGCGGGGGAGGCATTTCCCAGTTCGACGGCTGGGTCTACTGGGGGACCCTGCATATCCCGGGCCGCTCCGAATTCGTGCATACGCAGTGCAGCTATCAGCCTCTCTGTTTCGGCGAACCCCAAACCCCGGAAGAGGAGAGCATTCTCAGTGCAGGCAGCCGGAGAGCGACCTCCGTCTGGAGGGCGCGAAACCTGGAGGGCACCCCGGAGATTCAGCTCCTGTACGGCGAGGCCGAGCTCCCCGCGTACAATCCGGACACCCGGACCTTCGACCTTACTCCGAACCTGGGCGGGTATACGCCTCTGTATGGGTCGTCGGGGTTCGGCAACAGAAATAATTACTATACCTGGACGATGCAGACGGCTGCCGCCAAGCTCTTCGCGGGCACTCTCGACCTGAGCGGTGCCGACCTGTGGAGCTTCGCCTCTTCGAGTGTAGCGGCGGTGCGCGAGAACGGCTCCGGTCTGGGGGATTCCCGCAACTACGGCATCCGTACGATGGCGACGTCCGAGGACGGCAACACTCTGTATTGCGGCATGGCCACCTACAGCAACCTGGGAGTGGGGGCCGGCTGGGAGCTCCGGGAGCTGACGTTTCAATAGAAACCGGGGAAGAGTTGACGTAAAAAAGGAAAGCGGGAGGAGGGGTTCCTCCTCCCGCCCTGTTGCGGAAGCAGCGTACGGTGTTTTCTTCTACCTTCTCGGGTTCGAGTAGGAGGACCACGGCCACTGATACGTGGACTCAGCGGCTACCGGGGAGGGGTTCTTGGTGACGGTGTGCTGGAAACGGTCGCCCTGGCCGTCTACCGCGAAGCTTTTCCCTCCGCAGGGGTCGGAAATGGTGAAGGAATAATCGATCAGGGCGTCGAGGGACCTGCGGACGAGCAGGTGGTCCAGCTCGTTGACCTCCCGGTCGGAGGGCACCGTGTGGTCCACCGGTTCGACGGCTCCCGGCACGCCGTTATAGTACGCTTTTTCGGACAGCGGAATGGAAGTCGTGCTGTTGAAAATATCGACCGCCATCCGGTGGTCGTTGACCGTGTCTTCGTTGTACACCTGGATGACCATCTTTGTCCGGGCAGGGAAGGATGCAAGCTGTGCGTCGGTCATGTTGTAGACATACCAGGGCGCCAGCATAAACAGGAACACTCCCTGCGTTCCCCATCCCTGCTCGTTCAGCGCTTTCCATGCCATGGCGGGTACGGCGCCCCCCCCGAAGGAGTGCCCCAGGAAGCCGACTTTCTTCAGGTTCATCTTCGACGCATAGCGTTCGGCGGCCATCTGGAATCCGTTCCACATGATCTGATACCGGCCGGGCACATCGGTCCCCGAAGAGGGGTAGGGGGAGTGGACCACCACGAACCCCCGCGAAACCATATGCGTAATGAGCGATCTGACGCCGGTCCAGTTCGTACCGCCGAAGCCGTGCGCCCAGAAAAGCACCGGGGCGGGGCTGCTGAGCCCCTTCGGGTAGAAGACGGTCACCTTCGTGCCTCCGGCGGCGACTGTCCAGGCAGTGTTCTCAAACTGTTCGTAGGTCATCGAGTAGGGTCCCTCTTCCCCGTAGTCCGCCGAGATGGTCACGGGGTCGCCTTCAAAGTGTAAACAACCCGGAGTATCGGGGGCGCTGCCCGCCGCGTACAGAGGGAGTACCCCCAGCACCAGGCAGAGTGCGATCAGGCCGGTCAGACCGGCAGCGAAATGCTTCATAAAAACCTCCTTCTTCCTGTCTCACGTCGTCATGCACGAGCACATCCGAAAGCCGCTGCTTCTCGTAGGTGTCGTGCTATCAATAGTAAAGGATCCCGAATATCGGCGCGGTGATCAGGATCACATACCGCGGACGGCGCCTGCCGCCGGACCGGCGGCCGTCTGCCCGGTCTTTCGGAACAACGGAAGGAACAGGAAAGAGAGAAGGGAGAGTGCCCTATGGAACAGAAGTGCAGCTTCGATCAGATTGCCATTCTGGCGGCCAAAGACGCCGGAAAAGCGACCAGAATAGTCGCCACCTCGTTTTACAAGGTCCTGAGAAAAAACGGGTTCACGGACGAGCAGATCATCAACGTTTCGAGCTGCATTCTCGATTGTCTGCTCCGTTCGCTCAAAGGGTATGAGCGGAAATCCAGCAGAAAGAACGGGCCGGACAGTCTGCTCGGCAAGAGGGAGGCGGGGGAGCCCGCCGAAGCGGTCGTCCGGATCGCCGGGCGCCGCACGGTCAGCGCCCGCCGCCTTTCACGGAAGGAGTCGATCCCTGCATAGCTGTTCAAGAAAAGGAGGATACGGAGAATGACTTTCTTGCCCAACGTTGTCTGGCACAAGGGGATCATTACGAAAGAGAACAGGTGGGCGCTGAACAGGCATAAGTCGGCGCTTGTCTGGATTACCGGCCTGTCGGCATCGGGGAAATCGACGATTGCCCACGAACTGGAGTCGCTGCTGTACGAAAAAGGGATACGGTCGTACGTACTCGACGGCGACAACGTGAGGCACGGACTGAACAGGAATCTCGGCTTTTCAGCGGACGACCGCAGGGAAAACCTCCGGAGAGTAGGCGAAGTCGCAAAGTTGTTCGTCGATGCGGGGGTCCTTACGATAGCCTCGTTTATTTCTCCGTACGAAAGCGACCGGAGCATGCTCCGCACGCTGTTCAGGGACGGCGAGTTCATCGAGGTGTACCTGGACTGCGCGCTCGGCGTCTGCGAGTCGCGGGACCCGAAAGGAATGTACAAGAAGGCGCGGAGGGGGGAGATCGAGCATTTTACCGGCATATCCGACCCCTACGAAATACCGGCGAATCCCGAGCTCGTCGTCAACACGGGCGAACTGGACGTCGGCGCCTCCGTTGCGAAGATCCTCGGGTATATGCAGGGCCGCGGGATCGTGTGAGGGGGCTGCAGAATGTCACTTTACCTGCTCACCTCATTGCGCGCGGCCTTGCGGGCCGGCGACGCCATCCTCGCGGTGTACCGGAATGAATTTTCGGTCGGCTATAAAGGCGACCGGTCGCCGCTCACCGCCGCGGACAGAAGGTCCCACAGGGTCATCGCCGCTGCGGTATCCTCCCGGAAGCTCCCCCGGCTGCCGCTCCTCAGCGAGGAGGGGAAAACCACGCCCTACGCGGAAAGAAAGCAGTGGAAGCGCTTCTGGCTCGTCGATCCGCTGGACGGGACAAAGGAGTTCGTAAAGCGAAACGGAGAGTTTACGGTGAACATCGCCCTCATCGAGGGGAACCGCCCCGTCGCGGGCGTCATCTATGCCCCCGTCACCGGTGCTGCATATTTCGCGGAAAGAGGCTCCGGCGCCTATACGATACAGGCAGCGGAGCTTTCCGCGCTCTTTCGCAGGGCGGCGTCCGGAGGAGAGGCATCCGGCGCGCATGCCCGGCAGAGAGACGGACAGGAGCAGGCTCTCATGGAGTCGGTCGTTTCGGCTGCGCGACGCCTGGCGCCCCTCGAACCCGGGGCGCCGGCGAACGGCTCCATAACGGTTGCGGGCAGCCGCTCCCATGGCAGCAAGGAGTTCTGCGACTTCGTGGAGCGGCTGAGGACCCGCTACGAAAACGTGGAGCTCGTCCCTGCGGGCAGCTCGTTGAAATTCTGCCTCGTGGCCGAAGGGAAGGCCCACCTCTACCCGCGGCTGGGTCCGACGATGGAGTGGGACACGGCGGCCGGCGACGTCATCCTGAGCGAGGCGGGCGGGAGAGTCGTCGAGAGCGGGACGCACGGCGAGCTGACGTACAACAAGGAAAACCTCGTCAACCCCTCATTCCTCGCGCTGTCCGACAGCCTGATCATGAACGACCTATAGGGTGCCTGCGCACCTCACGATACCGAACAAGGAGGAAACGAAATGACGGAACCGGTTGGAGTCGTCTCGGGGTTGCCCCGCTCCGGCACCTCGCTGATGATGAGGTTATTGGAGGCGGGCGGATTGGAGGCGGTCACCGACATGCTGCGGCAGGCTGATGAAGACAATCCGAACGGGTACTACGAATTGGAGAGGGTGAAGAGGGTCAGGGAGGACCGGGAATGGTTCTCCCAGGCCGGGGGAAAAGTCGTGAAAATCGTTTCCCTGCTGCTCTACGAGCTCCCCCCGGACCTCGAATACAGGATCGTATTCATGAAGAGGAGCCTGGACGAGATCTGCGCGTCGCAGCGCGTGATGCTGGAAAGGATGGGAGAGCCGTCCGGCTCCGGCGAAGAGGAAATGGGCGCCTTGTACGCGTCGCACCTGCGTGAGGTGGAGGCCTGGCTGGCGCACCAGAAGAATATGGAGGTCCTCTATGTGCACTACGACGACCTCGTCGGGAGCCCCGACAGGAACGCTGAAGAGCTCAACAGGTTCTTCGGCGGCAGACTCTCGGTGGACCGCATGAAAGGCATCGTCGACGCATCGCTGCACCGGCAGCGCAGGGCGCACTGTCCGGCTGCTCAGCACCGTTCTCCTGTGCAGCAGGAAAACGGCGGCGGCGATCAGGACAGGGAGGCGATCGAGGAGCGCCTCAGGGCCCTGGGGTATATGTAAGGACCTTCCCCGGGTTCAGCATTCCCTCCGGATCGAAGACTTTTTTTATGCCCTGCATCAACTGCAGCTCCCTCTCCTTGATTTCCATGCCGAGATAGGGAGCCTTGGTGAGGCCGATCCCGTGCTCCCCCGAAAGGGAGCCGCCCCACCTGAGGGCGAGCTCGAAGAGTGTCCTGACGAGGCCTTTCCCTCTCGCGTACTCAGCGGGGTCGTCCGCGTCCACCATGATATTGGCATGGATGTTCCCGTCCCCGGCATGGCCGAAGCAGACGATCCTGATCCCGCTCTCTTCAGAAAGTCTCCTGAGGTCCGTGAGGAGGAAGGGGATTTTGTCCCGCGGTACGACGATGTCCTCGTTGATCTTTGCAGGCTTCAGATGGTACAGGGCGGGGGAGACGGACCTCCGCGCCTCCCAGAGCCGCTCCCGGGCCAGGGAGTCCTCCGCCACGATCACCTCCCCCCCGAGGGTATGGCAGATGTCCACCACCTTTTCCGCCTCTTTCTTGATGGTAGCCGGGTATCCGTCGAGCTCGATCAGGAGAAGGGCTTCCAGCTCCGTCGGGAGGCCCACCGGCTTGTAGTTCTCGATCGCCTCGAGGGAGTACCTGTCCATGAATTCGAGGGTGCGGGGAATGACCTTCGAGGAGAGGATCTTCGAGACGGCGGCGCCCGACGCTTCAAGATTGTTGAAAAAAACGAGGAAGGTCATGATATCTTCCGGCAGGGGCAGCATTTTCAGCCGGACGCGGGTGGAGACGGCGAGGGTCCCCTCCGATCCCACGAGGAGGTTCCTGAGGTCGTACCCCACCGCCCTCTTGTGCGTCCTCCCCCCGGCGGTGATGACGGTCCCGTCGGCCGTCACCGCCTCGAGCCCCATGACGTAGTCCCGCGTAACGCCGTATTTCACGGCCCGGGGGCCTCCTGCATTGGTCGCCACGTTTCCCCCGACGGTGCAGACCGCGAGGCTGGCAGGGTCGGGTGGGTAGAAGAAGCCGAGGTATTCGAGCTCCTTCTGAAGCCTGCCGTTTATCACTCCGGGCTCCACGGTGACGGTCATATTCCGGGTATCGACGTCGAGGATCTTTCGCATCTTTTCGAAGCTGAGGACGAGGGACGCGCCCCGGGGGACCGAGCCCCCCGTCATCCCGGTGCCCGCTCCCCGCGAGATCACGCTCAGGCCCTTCGCTCCGGCGTAGCGCAGGAGCCGTACGACCTGATCGGTGTTCCGCGGCCAGGCAACGGCGCGGGGAAGGGCGGCCTCGGCTGAGGAGGCGTCGAAGCTGTAGCAGAGGAGGTCCTCCTTTTCGGAAGAGATCTCGATGCCGTTCAGGAGAAAAGGGTCTTTCACGGGCTCTTTCTTCCTCCCGGCTGTGCCGTAGGGGCGGATCCTTTACGCAGCATCCCCGATCTCGGCGAACTGCAGCGACAGGGCCTTCGAGACGCCGGGTTCCTCCATGGTGATGCCGTAGAGGTAGTCGGCGGCCTCCATCGTCGTCTTGTTGTGGGTGATGACGATGAACTGGGTGTCCCGGGAGAGCTCCCTGATCATCTGCGAGAACCGGAACGTATTCGATTCGTCGAGGGGGGCATCCACCTCGTCGAGGATGCAGAGCGGGCTCGGCTTGATCAGGAACCCCGCGAAGAGGAGGGCCAGGGAGGTGAGGGCCTTCTCTCCACCGGACATGAGATGAATGTTCTGGAGCTTTTTCCCGGGAGGCTGCGCGATGATGTCGAGGCCTGACTCGAGGATATTCTCTTCGTCCGTCAGCACGATATCCGCCTTTCCTCCTCCGAAGAGCAGGGTGAATACCTCCGCGAATTTCGTCCTGAGTGCATCGTACGCCTCGCGGAGCTTCCGCCGGGTGGAGGCATTGATCCTGCTGATCGCCTCTTCGAGCTCGGCAATGGACATATTCAGGTCCTCCTGCTGCTGAGTAAGGAAGTCGTAGCGGGTCTTGAGCTCCTCGTATTCCTCGATGGTGCCGAGGTTCACCGGGCCGAGGTCCCGTATCTTTTCGCCCAGCTGGGCTCCCTTCTCGCCGTCCTCCGCAGGGTCGAAGCCCTCCAGCGCCACTTCCTCCCGTCCGATCTCCACGCCGTACTGCTGCAGGAGGGAGCTCTCCCTGTTCTCCCGCCTGAGGCGATGCTCCACTTCCCTGGCGTGGGCCGCCGCCAGCTCCTGGGCGACCGAGTCGATCTCGGCGCGGACGGACCGGAGTGCGGCGCTCTCCTCCAGCAGCCTGCGGTTTTCCTCCTCGATGACCTCTTTGCGGGCGGCCCTCTCCTGCCGCATCCTGTCCGCTTCCCCCACCAGGGTCCTGATTTCCTCCTCCCGGCTCCGGAGCTCCAGCGCGGAATCGGTGAGCCGCGTCTCGGTCTCCTGCATCTCCTTTTCAGCGCTCTCCTTGCTCTTCTCCAGCTCGTGCAGGGCGCGGCGCAGATGCTCCTCCTCGCGCTGCAGCGCTTCGCTCTTCTCCTTGCGGGAGCCGAGGGTGAGCTTCAGGTCGGTGAGTGCGGAGCGCGCCTCCTCGTAGTCAGTCCGGATGGAGGCGATTGCGCTCTGGAGAGCGGCGATGCCCTCGTTCAGGACCCCTTTCTCCTTTTCGCTCCGTCCGATCTCCTCCTCCTTGGCGGCGATGAGGCCGGTGAGGGTCTGCTTCTCGTCGGCGAGGGCCGCGGTCTCGGTGTCGAGAGAAGAGAGCCTCCTCTGCTTCCTCGCGCCGTCCTCCTTCTGCACCTGCAGGGAGTGCTCTGCCAGCGATATCTCCTTTTCAGCCTCCACGAGCGAGCTCCGCACGGTGCGCAAAAGCTCCTTGCGGCCCGTCAACAGGGAGCTCAGGGTGCCCACCTCGCCCTCGGCGGCCGCGATGAGCGCCTGCTGCTGCTCCACGGTCTTCTGGAGCTCCCTGATCTCCCTCTTTCTTTTCAGGATATCCTTTCCCTGTCCAGCCAGGATCACTCCGTCCCTGTCGATGACCTCCCCGTCGAGCGTCACCAGGACGCTGCTGCGTACGAGCTGCGCCTTCCTGATGTGGAGGGCGCTCTGCAGGTCCCGGACGATATACGTGTCTTCAAGGATTCTGCCGGCTGCTTCCTGAAACTCGCTGTTTTCAAAAGAGATAAAATCGGAAGCCCGCCCGATGACCGCTTCGTGCGCCAGAGGGGGGCGCTCCTCTCCCCCGCCTCCCGCATCGAACCCTGAAAAGAGAAGGGAGGTCTTCCCGAGGTTCTTCTCCCTGATGAGCCGGACCGCCGCGATGATGTCCTCGGCCTCCGACAGCAGCAGGGAATTGATCTTTTCCGAGAGCGCCGCCTCCACCGCCTTTTCGTACTCCCTGCCCGCGTTGACGATGTCCGAAAGGACCTGCCCGGAAAAATGCAGGCTCTCCCGCGACTCGGCAAGGAGATCCATGAGGGACCGGTCTACGGTCAGCTCCTTCAACGAATGGAGCCGCGAGGTGTTCGACGCGAAGGACTCCCTCTCCCGCGAGAGGAGCGCCTTCCTCTCCTCGATCTCGGCGGTGATCCTCTCTGTTTCGTCCCCCAGGGCGTCCTGCTCAGCCAGCAGCTCCGCATGCCTCCCCTTTGCCGCCCGTATGCCTTCCTCACCCTCCCCGATGGTCTTTTCGAGAAGGGAGAGCCCCTCCTGGATGCTCTCCCTGTCACGGAGAGAAGTGGATTCGCGGAAGCTGAGCGTTTCGAGTGAGGAGAGGAGCTTGTGCAGCTCGTTTTTCAGGTGGCTGAGGACCTCCGATACCCGGAAGAGCTCCTTTCTCTTGTCCTCGATCTCCCCCTCCCTGTCCCCGATCGTGAGCTCCATATCCGTGAGAGAGGCTTTCCTCTGCTGCAGCTCTTCCGAGAGCTCCGCCATGGCTGAAGAGAGGGTGCGGACCGTGTCCCCGACCTCCTCGATCCGCCTGAGGTGCTCTTCCCTCCTCGCGTCGAACCCCTCCTGCTGGAGGGCGAGGCGGGAGAGGGTGCTCCGTCTGTTTTCCATCTCGGTCTTCAGGACGGCGGCGCTCTTCTCGGCCTCCGCGTTCTCCTTCTCCTTGGCGTACAGGCCGTTCTCCAGGGCGGTGAGGGCCTTTTCCTTCTCCACCAGGTCGAGGCGCTGTGCCTCGATCTGGTTTTCGAGTGAGGAGAGGGCGCTCCTCCTGGAGGCGTCGAGCTCCCCGAGGCGCGCTATTTCGGCCTGCAGGGTTTCGAGGAGCTCGCTGAGCCGCAGATAGTCCCTTTTGCCGGTCCTGAGCTCGATCTCTTTCAGCTCCGCGGCGAGACGCTTGTACCGCTCCGCCTTCTTGACCTGCCGGTCGAGGCTGTTGATCTGGCGCCGGACCTCGTGGACGATGTCGTTGATGCGCTGGAGGTTCTGCTTCGACGATTCGAGTTTCGACAGGGCCTCGGCTTTCCGCACCTTGTACTTCATGACCCCCGCCACCTCTTCGATGAGATAGCGCCTCTCATGGGGCTTCGTATTGATGATCTCGGAGACCTTCCCCTGGTCCATGATCGAATAGCTCTTGACGTCGAGCCCCGTGTCGAGGAAGATGTCCTTGATGTCCTTGAGCCTGCTCTGCTTCTTGTTGATGAGATACTCGCTCTCGCCCGACCTGTACAGCCTGCGGGAGACGACCACCGCGTCCGCGGGGGAGGAGGGCGTTGTGGCGCGGCCGTTCCCGTTCTCCTCGCCCTCGTCGGCCCCGGCGCTCCCCTGGGTGATGACAAGGGAGACCTCCGCCATGCCCTTCTGTTTCACATTCGCCGAGCCCTGGAAGATGACCTCTTCCATTTTTTCGCCGCGCAGGCTCTTGGCGCTCTGTTCGCCGAGGACCCACCGGAACGAGTCCACCACGTTGCTCTTCCCGCACCCGTTGGGTCCGACAATACAGGTTACCCCGTGATGGAGACGGAAAGTCGTTTTATCGGCGAATGACTTAAACCCGATCAGCTCGATTTGCCTGATTCTCATAGCCTCTCATTGTACGGCGTTCCGCGCGGAAGGGTCAAGGTTAAAAAGACAGCTAATGTAATAATTAAATTTTTTAATTTGACCCTCCCTGTGATAAAATAGTAGCCTGAATTGTTCGGATATGCTTCGGTTGCCTCCGGTCAACGGGGCGCGTGTTGATTTTAAATGGGCGAAAATCAAATAGTAAGGAGGAAGTTTATGCCAAAGAAGTATGAAACTCCGCTGTTGGACGAGCTGGAAAAGGGCCCTTTCCCCAGCTTCGTCACGGAAATCAAGAAGGCGGCCGCAAAAAACGATATGGCTGCCGACGAGCTCGGGCAGCTCGAAAAGTCGTACCGTGACAAGCGCGGCTACTGGAAGCACGGCGGCATCGTCGGCGTCCGCGGCTACGGAGGCGGCGTTATCGGCAGGTACTCTTCCCTCCCCGAAGAGTTCCCCAGCGTTGCAAACTTCCACACCATCAGGATCAACTCCGTTTCCGGCTTCTTCTATACCTCGAAAATTCTCAACGAAATGTGCGATCTCTGGGACAAATACGGCAGCGGTCTCACGAACATGCATGGTTCGACGGGAGACCTCATCCTTCTCGGAACGAGCACCGAGAACCTCGAGCCGATCTTTGCGGAGTTCTCCTCACGCGGATGGGACCTGGGCGGCTCCGGCTCCGCCCTGAGGACGCCGAGCTGCTGCATAGGCCCGGCCCGCTGCGAATGGTCGAATATCGACACCCTCGACATCAACTACAACCTTACCCAGGAGTGGCAGGACGAGATGCACCGGCCTGCTTTTCCCTATAAATTCAAGTTCAAAACAGCCGGATGCGCCGTAGACTGCATCGCCTCCATCGCCCGCGCCGACTGCTCGATCATCGGCACCTGGAAAGGCACGATAGCGGTCAACCAGGACGAAGTCGCCGCATACGCGAAAAACGGCATGAACATACAGGCAGAAATCGTCGATCTCTGCCCGAGCCGGTGTATGAGCTATGACGGCAAGGAGCTGAAGATCAACGATGCGGACTGCGTGCGCTGCATGCACTGTATCGCCAAGATGACGAAGGCGCTGAAGGCCACCGGCGAAAAGGGCGCGACCATCCTCATCGGCAGCAAGGCCCCCTTCGTTATCGGCTCGACCCTCTCCTGGGTCATCGTTCCGTTTATCAAGATGGAGCCGCCCTACGACGAGTTCAAGGACCTTATCAGGAAGATGTGGGAGTTCTGGGACGAACACGGGAAGAACAGGGAGAGGATCGGCGAGCTCATCATCAGGAAGGGCATGAGGGAGTTCCTCGAATTCATCGGGGTGGAGCCCCAGCCGCAGCAGGTCAAGGAGCCGCGGAGAGACCCGTTCTTCTTCTGGACCGAAGCGGACCTGCAGAAATAAAAATACCGAATAATCACTACAGTAAGGAGGAATACTATGGCTTTGCCCCAGAGAAAAACCGATATAGGACCGCCTCACTATAAAGACTTTCTGCCCCCGGTCATGCTGAAGAACTACGGTGATTGGAAGCACCACGAGATCCTGACCCCCGGCCTGATGGTCCATGTGGCGAACAGCGGGGACAAGGTCTGGACGATCCGGGCCGCCACCCCGAGGCTCCTCAGCACCGACACGCTCCGCGAATTCGCCGATCTTGCCGAGAAATACTGCGGCGGCTTTCTCAGGTGGACCACCCGGAACAATGTCGAGTTCCTTGTTTCCGAAGAGAAAAACATCGAGCCGCTCCTGAAAGAGCTCAAGGAAAAGAACCACATGATAGGCGGCATCGGCAACGGGATCAGCAACATAGTCCACACCCAGGGCTGGATCCACTGCCACTCCGCCGCTTCCGACGCCTCCGGCCTGGTGAAGGCCCTTATGGACGAGTTCGCCGACTACTTCACCACCAAGTCCACCCCGAACAAGGTGAGGATGGCGGTGGCCTGCTGTGTGAATATGTGCGGCGCGGTCCACTGTTCCGATATCGCGGTAGTCGCTATCCACCGGAAAGTCCCCACCATCGATCACGATAAAGTGAAGAACATGTGCGAGGTGCCTTCCACCATCGGCGCCTGTCCTACCGGCGCCATCAGCCCCGACCCTGCGAAGAAGAGCGTGAAGATCAATGCCGACAAATGCATGTACTGCGGCAACTGTTTCACTGTCTGCCCTCCCATCGAGATCCACGACCCCGAATACGACGGGGTGGCGGTGGTGGTGGGCGGAAAGGTCGGAAACCTCCGGTCCAGCCCGAAATTCTCCAAGCTCGCCATCCCCTTCATCAAGAACAACCCTCCCCGGTGGCCGGAAGTGGTCGAGGCCGTCAGGAAGATACTCGACGCCTACATCGCGGACGCAAAGAAGCACGAGAGGGTCGGCGAGTGGGTCGAGAGGATCGGCTGGGAGAAGTTCTTCAAGGTTACCGAGCTGCCTTTCACCTTCCAGCATATAGACGACTTCACCATTGCGAGGGAAACCTTCAGGACTGCCGCGACATTCAAGTGGTAATTCTGTATAATACGTAAAAAGGACGATGGTGAGCAGCAGGGAGGTACTCCCCGCTGCTCACCGCTTTTTTCGTTGACTACTCTAAAACCAAGGAAGGGGTGCGAGATGGAGAAGGAAGAGGTCAAACAGAAGATTTACGAACTGGTCGAAAAATCCACCGGAAAAAAGAAACTGAAATCGAGCGACATCCAGAAGACCGTTTCCGCCGAGGCGGGCATCTCGCGGGACGAGGTAAAGGATGCGCTGAAGGACCTGATCGACGACGGAAAGCTTATTTATACCTATTTCGGAGGAAGCTTCGTGGAGATCCCGCCGAAAGAGTAATCTTTTTCATTCTTTTGTTTCGCGAAGGCAGCCGGCACGCAGGAAGTAGAGCGGAGGCTGCCTTTTTTTATAGGGTATGCAACACACCCTGGCCGCCTGACCGCTATCCGCCGCCGCCGGGGATTGGGTATAATAATAAGTCATGAAGAAATATCCGAGAGTGGTTATTGCCGGAGTACGGGGGGGCAGCGGAAAGACGACCCTCTCTCTCGGGGTGATTGCGGCGTTGGGGGCGCGGAGGGGGCTGAAGGTGGTCCCCTACAAGAAGGGGCCGGATTATATCGATGCGGGGTGGATGTCCGTTGCGGCGCAGCATCCCTGCTATACGCTCGATTCTTTCCTTATGCCGAAGGAAAAGACGCGGGAGTCCTTCCTCTCCCACTTCTCGGGGGATATCGCCGTTATCGAGGGCAACAGGGGCCTGTACGACGGGATGGACGCGGCAGGCTCCTACAGCACGGCGGAGCTTGCCAAGCTCCTGAAAGCCCCCGTCCTGCTCGTCGTAGACTGTACGAAAATGACGCGGACGGCGGCAGCCGTGGTCCTCGGCTGCATGCAGCTGGACAGGGAGGTCTCCCTGCGGGGTGTCGTTCTCAACCAGGTCTCGGGGAGCCGCCACGAGGCGGTCGTCCGCGAAGCCGTGGAGAAATACTGCTCGCTCCCGGTCCTCGGGGCGCTCCCGCGCCTCCCTGCCGAAGAGCTTCCCGAGCGCCATATGGGCCTCATCCCGCACCAGGAGCATCCAGGGGCCGGAAGAGTGATTTCTTCGGTGGAGGAGATTGCGGGCAGGTATCTCGATCTGGACAGGATACGGGAGATTGCGGAGAGCGCCGACCCGCTTCCGGGTGCCGGGGACGAGGGGCTTTCGGCGCTCCCTGCCCCTCCTCAGCCGCCGCAGGTGGACCGCACCGTCTCCATCGGGGTGATCCGCGATTCCGCTTTTCAGTTCTACTATCCGGAGAACATCGAGGACCTGGAGAAGCGCGGCGCACGGATTGTCGCTGTCGATGCTTTGTCCGACGCCGGTCTGCCCGCTATCGACGCCCTCTATATCGGCGGAGGCTTCCCCGAGACGAACGCCCTGCGGCTCGCGGAGAACGAGCAGTTCCGGCGGGCCGTCCGGACGATGGCGGAAAGGGGGCTCCCCATCTACGCGGAATGCGGAGGGCTCATGTTCCTGGGGGACTCCCTTGTCGTGGAGGGCAGGAAATACCCCATGGTGGGCCTTTTCCCCCTTGTCTTCGAGATGAAGGAGAAGCCCCAGGCCCACGGCTATACCGTCGTCGAGGTGGAACGGGAAAATCCCTTTTTCCCGGTGGGGACGGTGCTCCGGGGGCATGAGTTCCACTATTCAGCCGTGGCGGAAAGGGAGGGGGCTCAAGGGGCGTCCTTCGCCTTCCGCATGAAGAGAGGGCAGGGCATCAGGGAGAAGAGGGACGGGATCTTTTACAAGAACGTCTTTGCCACGTACACGCATACCCATGCCCTTGGGTCGGCCGTATGGGGCGAAGGCATGATTGCACGGGCGAAAGCCTTCCGGGAGGGCAGGGGGCCTTCCCCCGTGTCCGTGGAGGGGGGGAGGAGAGAGGGATGAAGAAGCACCCGCCGGAATGCCCCTTCTGCGGCCGCATTGTGGGTCCCCCGGCGACAATCAGAACCGGGCTCGGGGAAGTGCTGGGAGGCGCCTGCGCCTGCGGGGCCGTCTATGTATGCGATCCCACCGGGCATAATACGGGGGAGGCGTACATGGAGGCTCTTGCCCTGGCACGGGGTGATTGGGACATCGGGAGCATGGCCCAGGAGACGGATTACCGCATGGAGGACATGGACTACGACCTCAGAAACCACCAGCGGGTCTTCGCGAAGGGATTCTCCGCCCCCGCGGGAAAGCTGGTCTTTGTGCAGAGCGAGGCGTCCCGTGCGGAGGGCGCTCCCGTTGCGTTGCCCGTTGCGTTG
>JAXLZK010000045.1:0-4873 GCA_046350935.1 Thermodesulfovibrionales bacterium | reverse complement strand
AAGAGAAGGTGCGCGATGCTGCTCCCGGTGCAAAGGGGGGAGGGAGGCAGCGAAAGGAAAGGGTGCGGGAGCTCCTGGCGATGCGCTCCCTTGAGGAAATCACCCTGCTGGCGCTGCAGGACCGGGGAGTCATCAGGCTGCTGATTTCCCTCTCCTACGACAGGGAGGACGTACTGACCTGGCGGGCGGGTGAGGCCCTGGGGAGCATTTCCCGTGCTTTTGCCCATGACCGGGTCGAGGTGATACGGGATACCATACGGCGCCTCCTCTGGTCAATGGGTGAGGAGTCGGGGGGGATCGGCTGGAGCGCCGCGGAGGCGCTCGGAGAGATCGTCGCCGGCAATCCGGACGGGCTTGCGGATATCGTCCCCCTCATCTGGTCCTTTCGTGAAGAAGAGATGTTCCGGGCTGGGATTCTCTGGGCCATGGGCAGGATAGCCTCTGTCCGGCCCGGGCTCGTCCGGTTCATCCTGGAGGAGCTGCCTTTCTTCCTGGGCGACCCCAATCCCGCTGTCAGGGGGTATGCAGTATGGGTGCTCGGTATCCTCGAAAAAGAGGGGGTGCGCGGGCAGGTGGGGGCGCTCCGGGACGACCCCGCTTTGGTCCCCTTCTACCGGGACGGGGACCTGGTCACGAGAACGGTGGGGGAGATCGCCGCGGAAGCACTGCATTAGGGGGTCAAATGAATATATAATTTATTTTTATTTGACCTCCTTATCTTTATAAGTATATTCTGAGTAGTGTATGATATCAGTCATAAATTTTAAGCTGTCGTTCTTATTAGTATATACTATATTGAACAGGAGTAATCCCGCGGACGCTAGGCGGCTCTCGTCGGGTAACTACATGCACTAATTAACAATCCATGGTAAAGGAGGGAGCAAGATGCCTTATATTGAGGTTGGTGGGAAGCAGTTCGAGGTGGATGAAGACGGGTACATGGTCAACCTTGAAGAATGGAACAAGGATATAGCCGTTTTCATGGCGACGGGAGACGGTCAGGACCTGAGCGAGGCTCATTGGGAGATCATTAATTTTCTGAGGGACTACTACCAGAAATACCAGATTGCCCCCATGATCAAGATCCTCGTCAAGGAAGTGGGAAAGGTGATGGGGCCCGAGAAGGGCAATACGAAATATCTTTACGAGTTGTTTCCCGACGGCCCCGCGAAACAGGCCTGCAGATATGCGGGACTTCCGAAGCCGACAGGCTGCGTATAAAGAGAAGGAGAGCGGAAGGAGGCAACGGGGTTGCCTCCTTTTTCTTGTCCTGAGGCCGCAGGGCAGGGAGCGCGAGACAGGAACAGGGGAGGGGACGCTCCGGATTTTCCCGGGCGCGGTTCAAACAGTCCAGCAGGGGGAGTCGGGCCGGGTGAAATGATCCGAAACGGTTGTAAGGGGACATGGAGTTAAGGGACCTTCTGGCGGCAAAGAAAGAAGCACTACTCAGGAAGTGGCTTGACGCAGTACTTGAATCGTATCCGGCCGATGCCTCGAATTTTTTAAAGACGAAAAAGAACCGGTTTGCCAACCCGGTGGGATACTCCTTCTCCAGCGGCCTGGAAGCTGTTTTCGACGGTCTCCTCAACGGGGTCGACAGCGAGACCCTCTCTTCCTCCCTCGACGGTATTGTCCGCATCAGGGCTGTCCAGGGGATGCCTCCCTCCAAAGCGATGATTTTTCCCTTTCTTCTCAAGCATGTGCTCCGCTGCGAGCTGGAGCAGGAGCTCCGCGGCGGCAGGTTCTCCGACGAGCTGACCGCCCTCGAGTCCGCCATCGATGCGCTGGCCCTCCGCGCCTTCGACATCTACATGCAGTGCCGGGAAAAGATTTACGCGCTCCAGGCTGAGGAAGCGCAGCGATTGACCTATCGGTTGTTGCAAAAGGCGAAGCTGGTATGCGAGGTGCGGGAGGAAGACCCTGACGCCGGTAGCAGCAGCACGGATACCAAAAAATGAAAAGAGGTTAGTCCAATGAAAATTCTGATCCCCTTTTTCACCGTCATAGCGCTTATCCTGCTCGTTGCGGCGGGAGTGAAGGCGGCGGGCCTGGAGCTCCTCTTCGGGGTCCTCATCCCCTACGCAGCGGTCGCCGTCTTTGCCGTCGGGATCGTCCTGCGCGTGGTGAAATGGGCGCGCTCCCCTGTCCCCTTCCGGATCCCCACCACCTGCGGCCAGCAGAAATCGCTCCCGTGGATAAGGCAGAACAAGATCGAGAACCCGTCGAGCACCCTCGGGGTCGTTGCGAGGATGGCGCTGGAGGTGCTCTTCTTCCGCTCCCTCTTCAGGAACGTGAAGGCCGACCTGCGGAATGACGGGAACACGCTCGCGTACGGGTCGGACAAGTGGCTCTGGCTAGCGGGGCTGGCGTTTCACTGGTCTTTTCTCATCGTCCTGCTGCGCCACTTCCGTTTCTTCGCCGCCCACGTGCCTTTTCCCGTCCGGATGATCGAGGGGCTCGACAGTTTCCTGCAGATCGGGGCCCCGCTCCTCTACCTCACCGATCTCATTCTCCTGGGCGCGGTGGCCTATCTCTTCCTCCGGAGGGTCGCCCTTCCCCTGGTGCGCTCCATCTCGCTGCCCGCCGACTACTTCCCCCTCTTCCTGATCTTCAGCATAGCCGGAACAGGGGTTTTGATGCGCTACTTCACCAAGGTCGATGTCGTGGGCGTCAAGCAGTTGGCGATGGGGCTGGTCAGCTTCCGCCCCGTGGTCCCTGAAGGGATCGGCACCCTGTTTTACATCCATCTGTTCCTGGTGAGCGTGCTCTTCGCCTACTTCCCCTTCAGCAAGCTGGTGCATATGGCGGGCGTCTTCCTCAGCCCCACGAGGAACATGGTGAACAACAGCCGCATGGTGCGGCACGTGAATCCCTGGAACTACCCCGTGCATGTGCATACCTATGAGGAATACGAGAACGATTTCAGGGATAAAATGAAAATGGCCGGTATCCCGGTAGAGAAGGAGTAGCTATGGCGAAATTTACGGCGAAACCCACAGAGCTGGCGAAGATAAATCTGACTCCCCGCCGGAAGGAGTGGATGGATACTCCCGTGGAAATCAGGGAGCATATGTACTGCCATCCCGCTAAGATAAAGGACCTCCAGGCGGTCGACTTCCCCCATGCCCGGGAATGGAAACCCTCCGACGAGGACTGGAAGCTCCCCGAAAACTGGGAGCGGATCGTCCTTGAGGGGATGCAGACCCTCCTGAAGAGGTATCGCTCTTTCCAGGTCTTCATGGACATCTGCGTGCGGTGCGGCGCCTGCGCCGACAAGTGCCACTTCTTCATCGGCACCGGGGACCCCAGGAATATGCCGGTCCTCCGGGCGGAGCTCCTCCGCTCGGTCTACCGGGGGAATTTCACCCTGGCGGGAAAAATCCTGAAGAAGATCAACGGGGCGCGGACCCTCACCCCCGAGGTGATCAAGGAGTGGTGGTACTACTTCTACCAGTGTACCGAATGCCGCCGCTGTTCGGTCTTCTGCCCCTACGGCATCGATCAGGCCGAAATCACCATGATGGGCCGGGAGCTCACCAACCTCCTCGGCCTCCAGATAGGCTGGATTGCGGGACCGGTAGCCGCCTGCTACATGAAAGGAAATCACCTCGGGCTGGAGCCCCACACCATCACCTCCAGCATCGAGCTCTTCGTCGACGATATCGAGAGCATCACCGGCATCAGGGTGGAGCCCACCTTCAACAGGAAGGGTGCTGAGATCCTCTTTGTCACTCCTTCCGGCGACCTCTTCGCCAACCCCGGTACCTATACGGCGATGGGCTACCTCATGCTGTTCCACGAGCTCGGGCTCGATTATACCTGGAGCACCTACGCCTCGGAGGGAGGAAACTTCGGTTTCTTCACCACCAACGAGATGGCGAAGAGGCTCAACGCAAAAATCTACGCGGAGGCAAAGAGACTGGGGGTCAAATGGATCCTGGGCGGCGAGTGCGGCCATATGTGGAGGGTCCTCCACCAGTACATGGATACCTGGAACGGACCGGCGGATTTCCTCGAGGTCCCCACGTCGCCCCTCACGGGAACGGTATTCGAGAACGCAAAAGCCACCAAGATGGTGCATATTGCGGAATTTACCGCCGACCTCATCCGGAACGGAAAACTGAAGCTCGACCCGTCCAGGAACGATCACCTGAAGGTGACCTTCCATGATTCCTGCAATACCTCGAGGGGGATGGGCATGCTGGAAGAACCGCGGTACATCATTAAAAACGTATGTAACCATTTCTACGAGATGCCCGAGGATACCATCAGGGAGAAGACCTTCTGCTGCGGAAGCGGCACGGGCCTGAACGCCTCGGAGAACATGGAGCTGAGGATGCGGGGCGGGTTCCCCCGGGCGAATGCCGTGAAGTACGTCCGCGAGAAGCACGGGGTGAATATGCTCGCCAACGTATGCGCTATCGACAGGGCCACCCTTTCCGCCTCCATGGATTACTGGAACCCCGGGGTGCAGGTGTGCGGCGCCCATGAGTTGGTGGCCAACGCCCTGGTGATGAAAGGGGAGAAGGAAAGAACCCTGGATATTCGCCTGGAACCCCTGCCGGGAAAGGAGGAAACCGAAAATGTATGACAGCGGCAAAATAATAATCGGACTGGTCGTTTTCATCGGTATCGTGGCATTCCCGTTTCTCTATAACATAGGGACTGCCGTCGGGAAGCCGGAGCCCAGGCTCGACACCCCTGCCATCCTGCAGATGGGAGACAAGAAACAGTGCGTGGAATCCAAGGAGTTCATGAGGGCGGAGCATATGCGGCTGCTGAATGAATGGAGGAACGCCGCCGTGCGCGACGGCAACAGGCTGTATACCGGCAAGAACGGGATGCAGTTCGATATCAGCCTCCAGAATACCTG
>JAXLZK010000044.1:0-20648 GCA_046350935.1 Thermodesulfovibrionales bacterium | reverse complement strand
GATCCTCTTTGCCGGGATCTTTCTGACCATGATGCCCTGCCTGAAGATCCTCCAGGCAGGGGAGCAGGGGGCGCTGGCCTTTCTGACCGGCGCGGTACGGGAGCCCGCCCACTACTTCTGGAGCACCGGGGCTCTTTCGAGCTTCCTCGATAATGCCCCCACCTATCTGACTTTCCTGAGCACCGCCCTGGGGGGGTTCTATCCGGGAATACCCGAGTCGAAGGCCGTTGCGCAGTTGATACGGGAGAGGGAGCTGTACCTGGAGGCAATCTCCGCCGGCGCCGTCTTCTTCGGGGCGGTCACGTACATAGGGAACGCCCCGAACTTCCTCGTGCGTTCCATCGCGGAAGAGGCGGGCGTCCCCATGCCGAGCTTCTTCGGGTACATGGTAAAGTATTCCTTTGCAATTCTGCTGCCGGTCTTCGTGGTGGTTACCTTTGTGTTCTTTTAGGGTATGCCTGGAAGCTATTTCAAGGCCCTCTGTTTCACCCTCCCCCTCGCCCTTGAGGGAGAGGGAGTCTTGAAAGGAGTTCTACACACTCTGACTCTTCCATTTTACGCAACGGGGGTGGCAGGAAATGAAGATTGAGAAGATCCTCTTCCCGACGCAGTTCAGGGAGCTTGCCTTCAATACCCTGGAGTCTCTCTTCGCCCTGAAAGAGGCCGGCCTCAGGGAGATAGTCCTCTTCCATGTCATCCCGCGGGACGAGGTCGCCTTCGTCCCTTTCGGCGGATATCTGAAGGAGGAGGAGGAGCGCCTGCGGGAGGAGGCGCGGATCCGCTTCGAAGACTGGCAGAAGGCGCTGGAGCGGGAAGGAATCGGGAGCAGGGTTGTCATAGAGGTGGGGGACCCCGTCCCTAAGATCCTCTCCCTTGCCGACAGGGAGGAGGTGGACCTGATCGTCACGGGAAAAACGAGACAGACGGAAATAGAGGAGATATTCATCGGCTCCCGTACCGTGGACATCCTGCGGCGCGCCTGCAGGCCGGTGCTTGTCCATAAGTATATGGTCCAGTTCGAATGGAACGGGGAGACCGTCACCCGCACCAATGACTGCATCTTCGAGAGGCCGCTCCTGGCCACCGACTGGTCCCCCGCCTCCGGCAGGGCGCTGGAGCTTCTTCTGACGCTCGGGAAGGTCGTGAAGAAGGCGATGGTGACCCATATCATCGGGAGCAAGATCGCCAGGGGAGTGGAGAAGCCCGAACTGGCGCGCCTGGAGCAGGAAAGCGAGGCAAGACTGGAGCAGCACTGCAGGATCCTGCGGGAAGCGGGCATCGACGCCGACTCCCACCTCTCTGCGGGGAATGAGGTGCAGGAGATCATCCAGGTGTCCCGGGAGTTCAATGCGAGCATGATCATCGCGGGGACCACCGGGAGGGATCTCCTTCATAAGCTCATCCTCGGGAGTGTCTCCCACCGGATAGCCGAGCTCTCCGAGCTGCCCACCCTGCTGGTACCCTGAAAAAGGCAGAGTAAGACAGGTAAAGATAGAGGTAGAGAAGAGACGAAAAGAAACTGCTAATTCTTCTTTTCTGACGTAGAGCGTCCAACAGAATGAATTTGTCATTCCGGCTCGTCCGGAATCGTTTCCTGCTGTAAGAAGGATTCCCGACAAGCGGGAATGACAACGCTTCAGAGTACCACGTCATTTTGTTAGATGTTCTTAGAGCGTCTAACAAAATGAACGTATCAGGGAATTTGTCATTCCGGCTCTTGTCCCGGCCCAGTCCGGGATGACAACATACAACACTACTTTCGAGACAATGACAGATGAAGGATTCACTCCCGGAGCAGCTTTTGTCCACTTTGTTACAGGCTTTTAGAGTATCTTATAGTAATGCGAGGTTGTCATTCCGGCTCGTCCGGAATCTTTCCGAATAGTGGCGGACTGGCAATGAATACATTTACTGTATACATTATGGCTAATGCGAGGCCGACTTTATACGTAGGAGTGACGAACGATCTTATCCGAAGAGTCTATGAACATAAGAGTAACCTCAATCCGCAGTGCTTTACTGCCCTGTATTATCTGCATAGACTCGTTTATTATGAGTTTTGCGATGACAGCTGGAGCGCCATTATCCGTGAGAAACAGATAAAGAATATGAGCAGGCAAGACAAGATAGATCTGATCAGGATAGGAAATCCCACGATGAGGGATCTATATGAGGACCTCGTCGGAAGGATTCCGGACGAGCCGGAATGATGGCACACAACGCTGCTTTCGAGACAATGACAATCTCTCCGCCACTTTTGAGTATTCTTCGCCTCTCGCTTTATTCTCCAGTTTTTTCTGTCTTACTCTTTACCTCTTCCTGTCTTATTCTATCTTTTCCTGTTTGACAAAAGGGAAAAGAAAAAGGTACTATTAAACCCAATTTTGTACAAAATTGGACATCTATAGACAGATATGAACATGAGCGTGAAAGATGTTGCCGAGCTTCTCAAGGTATCGGAGAAGACAATATACCGGATGATCAAGAACGAGACGATCCCCTGTTTCAGGGTGGGGGGCCAGTGGCGCTTCGACCGGAGGGAGATCACCTCGTGGATGGAGGATACGAGAGAGTTCTCCTACGAGACCGCCGTGGAGAATCCCACCCGCGCGGATGAGGAGTCCATCTCCATCGCCGAATTCCTCAGGAGGGGCGGGATCTACCGGAAGGTGGGCGGAGAGACGAAAGAGGAGGCGATTTCCGCGTCGCTGGAACTGATACGGACGCGCATCCCCGAACTGGACCCGAAAAGGCTTTTCGACGCTATCATGAACCGGGAGCGCATCTGTCCAACCGCCGTGGGCAACGGCATCGCCTTCCCCCACCCGAGGCCCTTCAAGGAGTTCACCGCCCCCCTCTCTTCCATCGCCCTTTGTTGTCTTGCGAAATCCATCCCGTTCGGGGCATTGGACAAGGAGGCCGTGGATACTCTTTTCTTCATTTTCCCCAAAAGCGAGCGGCGCTTTTTGAGAATCCAGGCAAAACTGCTGCGCTTGCTGAAGGAGGAGGATATTGTGAAGGCCCTGAAAGAGGGGCCGGACGATGCACTTTACCAGGCGATTTCCCGGAAAGAGGCGGAAATATTCGGAGGGGGGAAATGATTTCCGGCCCCCTCGATTGCGCGCTCGTATCGGTGGTGCTCTTTTTGCTGCAGGGAGCCGTTGTCCCTCTCTTCGGCAGGAACGAGAAGCGCATGATCACGGTATGCTACTGCATGGCGGCGGTCGCCTCTCTTTTTGCGGTCATAGCGGGCGTGGGGGCGGTGGGGGGAGGCATTACGGAGAAAGCCGTCCTCGCCCTCGGACTCCCCGACCTGCCGTTTCACCTGCGCCTCGACCCCCTTTCGGGCTTTTTTCTCACCATCATAGGTCTGCTCGCCTTTTGTGTCTCGCTCTATTCCATCGGCTATGCCCGGGGATTCCTGGGGCACCGGCCGGTGGCGCGGCTCATTGTTTTCAGTGCCCTGTTCGTTGCGGGGATGATCCTGGTGGTGCTTGCCGACGACGCTCTCATTTTCCTCATTTCATGGGAGCTGATGGCGGCTGCCTCCTATTTCCTCGTCCTGTATGAAGACGAGCGGTCGGAGAACAGGAGGGCTGCTTTCCTCTACCTGGTCATTGCGCATGTCGGCGCCGTCTCCCTCCTCCTGTCTTTCGGCGTAATGGCGGGACTTGCCACGGGGTTCAGGGATTTCAGCGGCTATTCCTTCGATGCGATGCGCGCCGCGACGTTCCCGGCGGGGTGGGCAGCCATTGCCTTTTTTCTCGCGTTCTCCGGTTTCGCGGCAAAGGCCGGCGTCATTCCCCTGCATGTGTGGCTGCCGGAAGCCCATCCGGTAGCGCCTTCCCCGGTCTCCGCCCTGATGAGCGGCGTCATGCTCAAGACCGCCGTGTACGGGGTGGTGCGGGTTACCTTCGATCTCATCGGGGTGTTCCCCTGGTGGTGGGGAGCCGTCGTGATGGTGTTCGGCCTGCTCTCGGCGGTCGCCGGCGTCCTGTACGCTCTCATGCAGAACGACCTGAAAAGGCTCCTCGCCTATTCGAGCATCGAGAATATAGGGCTCATCTTCATAAGCATCGGCCTCTGCATGATATTCACCTCGTTCCGGCTGCCGCTCATCGCCGCCCTTGCCCTTACCGCGGGGTTGTACCATGCGTTGAACCATGCCCTGTTCAAGGGTCTCCTCTTCATGGGTGCGGGGTCCGTGCTGCATGCCACCCGTGAGCGCAACATGGAGGAGATGGGAGGGCTCATCCATACGATGCCGTGGACAGCGGTGCTCTTTCTCGTCGGGTGCGTCTCCATATCCGCGCTTCCTCCTTTTAACGGGTTCGTCTCCGAGTGGCTTACTTTCCAGGCGTTTCTCCTTTCGCCGTCCCTGCCCGCGCCCCTGTTGAAGCTCCTCATGCCGGCGGGCGCGGCGCTCCTCGCCCTCACCGCCGCCCTTGCGGCGGCCTGCTTCGTGAAGGCCTTCGGTACGACCTTCCTGGGGCACGGGAGGGGCCGCCATAAGGTCCGCGTCCACGAGGCGGACTGGACGATGCGGGCGGGGATGCTCCTGGCTGCCGCCGCCTGCCTGCTCCTGGGGATTCTGCCGAGCCTCTTCATCGAATGGATGGATACCGTTCCGGTGCAGATGGTGGGCGCCACCATCAGCGCTTCCGCGGGGACGCACGGCTGGCTGTGGCTTACCCCGGTCGCGCCCGAAAGGGCCTCCTACTCCGGGATCATCGTGTTTTTGGGCATCCTGGCCGTCGTGGTGTCGGCGTACCTCCTCCTTCACGTCAAACCCGGGACGATCCATCGCGGGCCGATCTGGGACTGCGGGTTTGAAAAGCTCACCGAGAGGATGCAGTACAACGGGACTTCATTCGCCATGCCCCTTCGGAGGATCTTCGGGTCCCTCTTCAACATAAAGGAGCAGGTGCGGCTGAGCGCACAATCGGCGCACAGCGCTTTTCCGCGGCGGCTCCTGTACTCTCTCCGGGTGCGCGACCGCTTCTGGGGCTGGCTCTACCGTCCGATCGCCCGAGTGAGCTTCTGGATATCCCGGAAGGTGGGGAGGCTCCAGCAGGGGCGGATCCAGGCATACCTCATCTATTCGTTTCTGACGATCATCGTACTTCTATTGTTGGTGAGATGAACCTTCAGCCCTTTTTCATAGAGATACTGCAGCTTTCGCTCCTGCTTGCCGCCGCCCCCCTCTTCACCGGGTGGGTGAGGATGGTGAAGTGCTGGTCCCAGGGGCGGAGGTCTCCGCGCCTGTCCCAGCCGTACCGGGATATCGCAAAGCTCTTTGCGAAGGATGTGGTGCTTGCGGAAAACGCCTCGTGGATCTTCCGTTTCACCCCGTACCTCGTGTTCGGGGCGACCCTCCTCGCCGGGGGGATCATCCCGGTCCTGTCGGTCGACCTTCCCCTGGCGGCCACGGCGGACGTCATCGCCCTGGTTGCGCTCTTCGCCATTGCGCGGTTCTTCATCGCCCTGGCGGGCATGGACATCGGCACCGCTTTCGGCGGCATGGGCTCGAGCCGGGAGATGATGATCTCCTCCCTTGCGGAGCCGGCGATGCTCATGGCGGTCTTCACCCTGTCGCTGGCGAGCAAATCCACCTCCCTGTCGCAGATCGTCCAGGTGATTGCGCAAAGCGCCACCCCCATGGTGCTGAGGCCCTCCCTTGCGTTCGCCTTCCTCGCCTTTGTCATGATCGTGCTGGCGGAGACGGGCAGGATCCCGGTGGACAACCCCTCGACGCATCTTGAGCTTACCATGATACACGAGGCGATGCTCCTCGAATATTCGGGAAGGCACCTCGCCCTCATCGAATGGGCGGGCATGATGAAGCTTTTTCTCTTTCTTTCGCTCGGAGCCGCAGCCTTCTTCCCCTGGGGGATCGCCGGGGAGGGGAGCCTTGCGGCGCTCCCCGCGGCGCTCCTGTATCTCGTGCTGAAGCTCGGGCTCGCAGGGATCGTGCTGGTGCTCATCGAGACGGGGCTTGCGAAGATGCGGCTTTTCCGCGTAACCGAATTCCTGGGGGCTGCCTTCCTGCTCGCGACGCTCGGGATGCTCTCCCATTTCATCCTGGAATGATAGGTTGGAAAGGTGCTGAAAAACACTCGAAATGTCATTGCGAGGAGCTTCTTTTGCGACGAAGCAATCGCTAAGCTGTTAATTTTTCTAAAAACAAGATTGCCGCGCTTCGCTCGCAATGACAGCTAAAGGAATTTTTCAGTACCTTGCTGGAGTGATATGGAAATAAAGATAATGGCACAGATAATTAGTTTCTTCGCGGCGATGGTCCTTCTGACCGCGTTCGGCATGCTCGTCCAGAGGAGGATCTACGGCCTTATCCATCTTTTCGCCTGGCAGGGGATATTCCTTTCCGCCAGCACGGCAGTCGTGGGCTACATGGCGAGCAGGCACCATCTCTACATCTCGTCGGTCCTGACCCTCAGCCTGAAGGTCGCTCTGCTGCCCTACATTCTTCATTCCCTCATCCATAAGCTCAGGATCAGGAAGGAGATCGAAACGGTGGTGAATGTGCCGCTCACGATGATCATCGGCATCGCCCTCGTAATATTCTCCTATCACCTGACCGCGCCGGTGCGCGAGCTTTCCACCTTCGTGACCCGTTCGATCCTCGCCATCGCCCTCGCCACCGTCATGATCGGGCTTTTGATGATGATTACGCGGCGCCACGCCGTCACCCAGATCATCGGCTTCCTCGCGATGGAAAACGGCCTCTTCTTTGCCGCAACCAGCGCCACCTACGGCATGCCCCTCGTGGTGGAGCTGGGGGTGGCGATCGATATCCTGATAGCGGCTTTCATCTTCGGGATCTTCTTTTTTCACATCAACACCACTTTCGACAGCCTTGACGTGGAACAGATGGCCCGGCTGAAGGAGGAAGACTGACATGCCGCTGTTTATTCTCCTGGCCGTTCCGCTCCTTTCCGCCCTTGTCCTCGCCTTCGTGGGGGACAGGAAGCGCGCGCCCGAGGTCAACATAGCGGGTTCTGCCGCCACGTTTGTCGCGGGCGTCCATCTCGCCCTGGACGTCTACACCGGCGGCCCCCTGCTCGCGGGGAAAAAGTTCTTTTTCGTCGACGCCTTCAGCGTCTACCTGGCCGTGCTGACCGCCTTTGTCTCGATGACGACCGCGATCTTCAGCAGGAGGTATATGCGGCGTGAGCGGGAACATGGGCGGGTGGGCCACTGGGGGATGCGTTTCTACCATGCGATGTTCCAGCTCTTCATCTTCGCCATGCTCCTCTGTCTCCTGACGAACAACGTCGGGGTGCTCTGGATCGCGATGGAGCTCGCCACCCTTTCCACGGTGCTGCTGGTATCGCTTTACCGGACGCCGACTGCGATCGAGGCGGCGTGGAAATACTTCATCCTCTGCGGTGTGGGCATCGCCCAGGCGCTCTTCGGGACCGTCCTCCTCTATTTCGCCGCCGAAAGGGTGCTGGGGGAGGGGGGAGAAGCGCTCCTCTGGACAAACCTCATCGAGCTGAGCGGAAAGCTCGAGCCTACGATCCTGTCCCTCGCCTTCGTCTTCCTGATGGTCGGGTACGGGACCAAGGTGGGTCTTGTGCCCCTGCACAACTGGCTCCCCGATGCGCACAGCGAGGGGCCGACGCCCATTTCGGCCGTGCTCTCGGGATTGCTCCTGAACATAGCCCTCTACGCCCTCGTCCGGTGCAAGGCTCTTGTGGACGGCTCGACCCATACCCACCATGCGGGCTATATCATGATGGGATTCGGGATCCTTTCCCTTCTCGTCGCGGCCTTCTCCCTGCTCAGGCAGAAGGACATAAAGAGGATGTTCTCCTATTCGTCCATTGAGCATATGGGCATCGCGACCTTTGCGTTCGGGCTGGGAGGCCCCATCGCGACCTACGGAGCGCTCCTGCACATGCTCGTCCACAGCCTCGCGAAGTCGTCGCTCTTTTTTACCGTCGGCCATGCGGCGCAGATGCATATGACCCAGGAGATGGACAGGATACGGGGGCTGATCCGGGGGAACCCCCTCGTGGGCTGGGGAATGATGTTCGGCGCCATGGCCATTGCCGGCATGCCCCCTTTCGGGATATTCACGAGCGAGTTCCTGATCCTGACCGCTACGATCAAGGATGCGCCTCTCATGACGCCCTTTCTGCTCCTCGGCCTCGCGGTCGCTTTCGCCGCTATTTTCAGGAAGGTGCAGGCCATGGTGACCGGGGAGGTGCCCCCCCATCAGAAATCCATGAGGGTGGCGCATCTGCCCGTGCTTTTGCACATGGCCCTGGTGCTGCTCATAGGGCTGTATATGCCTGACTTTCTCAATCAATGGTTCCACAGGGCGGTGGAGATACTGAAATGAGCCTGCCCTGTGGGGACTCAATGGGGAATTGTATGGGTAATTTTACCCTTGCTTCGACGGCGGGCGAGCTGGACTGCCTCTCCCCTTGGGGGAGAGGATTTTCTAAAAACGGTTCCCTCTCTCCAGGGAGGAGACCTTTTGAAACAGTCCCCTCTCCCCCAAGGGGAGAGGGCGAGGGTGAGGGGTGCAGAAGAGAAGATGACAGATAAGCTGACAGCCTATGCAACAGACCTTAGAGACCGCTCTACTGATGCAGAGCCGCTCTTATGGACTCAGCTTCGGGCAAGGCGTCTGGAAGGCCTCAAGTTCAGGCGGCAGCATCCGGTAGGAAACTTTGTCGTCGATTTTGTATGCCTTGAGAAAAAGCTGGTGATCGAACTTGACGGGGGGCAGCACGCCGAGCAGGACAAGAAAGAGTACGATACGAAACGGGATGCATGGCTTGAAGGGGAAGGATACAAGGTGCTGCGTTTCTGGGATAATGAAGTTTTGTTGCACAGCAGGACAGTTCTTGCGGTGATTCGGGAGCAGTGTGTGGAACACCCTCCCCTTCCTCCCCTCCCCTCAAGGGAGGGGAAAAAAAGAAGTGAACACCTTCCCTCACGGAAGGGAGAAAAAAGAAGTGAATACCTTCCCTCAAAGGAGGGAGATAGTATGCTTGCACACTATTCCCGGAAGAGCCGATGAGCCTGCTGAGAGACGCCCTTGCGGCAGCCCTCGGAGAGGACGTGAAATTCAGGGAGGACTACCAGTTCCCTGCGGCGGTGGCGTTCTGTACCGTACCGAAGGAGAGATTTGCCGAGGCGGCGCGTGCGCTGAAGAAGGCCTATGCCTTCCTGGCCGCGGAGTGGGCGGCCGAGGAGACGCCGTGGTTCGGAATTTTTGCGTGCTACCGCTGGGGAAATGAATACGTCATCGTGAAAACGGTCGTCACGATGGACGATCCTACCTTCCCGAGCCTGACGAAGAAATATCTGGCTGCCTACCGGTTCGAGCGGCAGATGCACAGCCTTATGGGCGTCGTTCCCGAAGGGCATCCCGATTTGAGGCCGTGGATCAAGTTCGAGGACTGGCCCGGGGATGCCTGGCCGCTGCGGAAAGCGTTCGACGCGGCGCAGCCGCTGCCGAGGGTCGGTGGAGAATACCGCTGGGCGAGGGCGGAGGGGGAGGGCGTCTACGAGATCCCGGTGGGGCCTGTCCATGCGGGCATCATCGAGCCGGGGCATTTCCGGTTCCAGACGGTGGGAGAACAGATCATCAACCTCGAAGAGCGGCTCGGATATGTGCATAAGGGCATCGAGAAGCGGTTCGAGTCCATGAAGTGGGGGGAAGGATACCGGCTTGCCGGGCGGGTGTCGGGGGATGCCACTGTCGCGCACAGCCTCGCCTACTGCATGGCGCTCGAATCCATGACGGGCTGCACCCCTCCTGAAAAGGCCCTCTGGCTCCGCGCTCTTTTCCTCGAAAGGGAGCGCATCGCGAACCATCTCGGGGATATCGGCGCCATCTGCAACGATGCGGCGTTCGCCTTCATGCTCTACCAACTGATGAGGCTGAAGGAGAGTATGCTGCGCACGAACCGCGAGCTCTTCGGCCACCGGCTCCTGATGGACAGGGTCGTTCCCGGGGGCGTCGGGGCGGACATCCGGGAGGAGGGCGCGAGGAAAATGCTGGACGAGCTGAACCGGCTCGAAAAGGAATTCGAGAGGCTGGTCGCCATCTATGACGACAACCCCTCCCTTGAGGACAGGGTACGGGACACGGGCATTCTTTTGCCGGAAAAGGCGCGGGAGCTCGGTGCGGTGGGCTTCGTTGCGCGGGCGAGCGGGCTGAATCTCGACTGCCGCGTTCAAAACCCCTTTCCTCCCTACGACCGCATCGGGCTGAATGTCCCGGTGCTCATCTCGGGTGATGTTCACGCGAGGGTGTGGGTGCGGGTTGAGGAGGTGCGGGAGTCGATCAGGGTCCTCCGCGAGCTGCTCAGGACCCTGCCGCAGGGAGAGACCGCCTGCCCGGTGCCGGACCCCGCCCCGGAAAGGGCCGGTTTTGCCGCGGTGGAAGGCTGGCGCGGGGAGGTCCTCTATTGGCTGCAGTCCGGACCGGATGGGCGGATGAACCGCTGCATGGTGCGGGACCCCTCCAGCCTCAACTGGCTCGGGCTTGAGCAGGCGATGCCGGGGAACATTGTGCCCGACTTCCCCCTCTGCAATAAAAGCTTCAACCAATCCTATTCAGGAAATGACCTATGATACGGATACTCTGCCAGATACTGCGCACCGGCATTGTTTCGGAGGAAATTCCGCACGACGCGGGCTCGCGGATCGAGGAGCGGGGAGAGGGGCTCGATGAGGCGATCGGGAAGCACTTCAGGAGGAGCCTTACGATCCGGATGGTGGATGCGGGCTCGTGCAACGGGTGCGAGCTCGAGATCCAGGCCCTCACAAACGCCTTCTACAACTGCGAACAGTACGGCATCCATTTCACGGCCTCGCCTCGCTTCGCTGACATGCTCCTCGTGACGGGACCAGTAACGAGGAACATGGAGACGGCGCTCCGGAGGACCTATAACGCCATGCCTCCCCCGAAGCTGGTGGTCGCGGTGGGCGACTGCGGCTGCAACGGGGGCATTTTCGGCACAAGCTATGCCTCCCTCGGCGGGGTGGACAGGGTGCTTCCGGTCGATGTCGCCATTCACGGCTGCCCGCCCGCGCCTGCGGACATACTCAGGGGCATCATGCAGGCGGTGGAAAAAAAGAGGGAGAAGAAAAGGGAGACAGGGGAGTGATCCCTTTCTTTTGTGTCTCTTTTTCCCCTCTGCTTTACCCTGTTTCTCTCTGTCTCACCGCGATCAGCTTTTTGTACTCCTCGGGGGGCAGGGGCTTGCTGACGAGGTTCCCCTGTATTTCCCGGCAGCCTATGGACCGGAGAAACACACGCTGCTCATCGGTTTCCACTCCCTCTGCAATGACGCTGAGCTGCATGTTCTGGGCAAGGGCGACAACAGCCCTGATGATGCTCCTGTCGTTGAAGTCCGTCGCGATGTCCCTCACGAAAGACTGGTCGATTTTGAGCTTGTTGACCGGAAGCCGCTTGAGATAGCTGAGCGAGGAGTACCCGGTGCCGAAATCGTCGATGGAGATGCTGATGCCCATCTCCACGAGCCGGCGCATGGTCGGAATGATATGCTCCAGGTTTTCCATGGCGAGGCTTTCGGTGATCTCGATGGTGAGTGAGTGGGGGGGCAGCCCGGTCTCCGCAAGGACCCGGGCGATATGCTCCACCAGGTCCACCCTCTTGAACTGCTTCGCGGAAAGGTTCACGGTCACGCAGGAGGCGGGGTATCCCTTCTCCTGCCACTCCCTGAACTGCCTGCAGGCGGTCCATAAGACCCAGTCATCGATCTTTGTCGCAAATCCAATCTCCTCGGCCAGAGGTACGAAATGCTTCGGTTCGAGCACTCCCCGCTCGGAGTGCCGCCACCGCACCAACGCTTCGGCGCAGACGATCTTTTCGGTTGCGAGATCGACCTGCGGCTGATACAGCACTTCCAGTTCCTCCCGGTTGATCGCCTGCCGCAGCCAGCTCACGAAGCGCAGGCGCTCGACGGTCCGGACGTTCATGGCGGGGTCGTAGAACTGGTAGGTGTTGCCTCCCGTCTCCTTGGCGTGATACATGGCGATATCGGCCTTCCTGAACAGCTCTTCGCTGTTTTCTCCGTCGTCCGGGTAGATGCCGATGCCGATGCTGGTGCTGGTATGGAGCTCGTGCCCGCCGATCACGCAGGGCAGCTTGAAAGCCGCTACTATTTTTTCCGCGATGGTGACGACGTCTTCCGTATGGGCGATATCGGTCAGGAGGATGTTGAACTCGTCGCCGCCGATGCGCGCGACGCTGTCCGAGGTGCGGATGGTGCGGCGGAGCCGCTGCGCTGCCTCACGGAGCAGCGCGTCGCCCGTGTCGTGGCCCAACGTATCGTTGATGTATTTGAATTTATCGAGATCGAGGAAGAGGACGGCGAACTTTCCCTTGCTCCTCCGTGCCTTGGCCTGCTCCAGTCGGAGGATGTCCATGAAGAGACGCCGGTTGGGCAGACCGGTCAACGCGTCATGGTGCGCCATATGCTTGATTTCCTCTTCCATCCTCTTCCGTTCGGTGATCTCGATGACACACGCTCCGACTGCATAGGGCCGGGCGCCTTCCGCTATAACCGGATAAAAAAAGACGAGCCAGTGGCGGGACTCTCCAGGATCCTTCGGCGTCATCCCGGTCATTTCCGTTGAGATCGGTTGCCGGGTCTCGAAGACCTGCTCGATGATCGGGTCGACCGTCCGTGCTATAGCCGGCAGCACGTCGGAGATAGGGTGTCCGATATGCTCCTGAGCGGGGATTCCGTTTGCTTCCGCGAGGGCTTTGTTGATGCGGGTATACCGGTGCTCCCTGTCGAAGAACGCGAAGCCGATAGGTGCATTGAAAAGAAGCGCTTCAAGCTCCGCAGTGCGACGCTTGAGCTCCTCCTCTGTTTTTTTGCGCTCGCGGGCATAGCGGACGGAGCGTGCGAGCGTCTCGCCGTCGAGCTGCCCCTTCACCAGATAGTCCTGCGCTCCCAGGCCTATGGCCTGTGTGGCAAGCTCCTCATCGGCAAGCCCGGTCAGAACGATTATCGGGAGCGCCGGTGCCTGCTTCTGGAGCGTCCGGAGCGTATCGATGCCGCTGCTGTCGGGGAGGCTCAGGTCCAGGAGCACCGCATCGAACGCCCCTCCGTCAAGGAGCTTCATCCCGGCGAGGAGCTGGTCAGCCGTTATCAGCACGCACGGGATCCGCCCGTCTGCCGACATCTCCCTGATCAGGTCGGCATCCGCGGGATTGTCCTCGATCAGAAGTATCCTGAGCGCGGAGGGTGCGCCGTTGTTTCTTCTCATAGCGGCCGCGCTGCGCAGGGGAGCTTCACAATGGTGAACCAGAAGTTTTCGATGGATTTCACCACCTTCAGAAATTGCTCGAAATCGACCGGTTTGATGATATAGCAGTTTGCGTGGAGCTTGTAGGACCTTATGATGTCCGCCTCCTCTTTCGAGGTGGTGAGGATGACCACGGGAATGATATCGAGTACGGGGTCGGCCTTGATCTCCTCAAGCACCTCCCTGCCGCTCTTTACCGGAAGGTTCAAATCCAGCAGAATGAGACCGGGGACCGGCGCCTCCGCATAGGGATCCTCACGGCGGAGAAAACTCATCGCTTCCTCTCCGTTCCAGGCAACGTACAGCGTATTCCTCATCTTCGCCTCGCTCAGCGCCTCCCGCACCAGGTCCACGTCCCCCGGATTATCCTCCACCAGGAGAATATCGATCGGTATACCCTGCTCTTCTTTCATGCAGGTCTCCTCATTCTACATTATTGCACAGGAATGCTGAAGTGAAAAGAGGCCCCTTCGCCGGGGGACGACTCCACCCAGATGCGGCCGTGATGGCGCTCGACGATGAGTTTGCAGAGGGCGAGGCCGATGCCGGTGCCCGGATACTCCCGGCGGGTGTGCAGGCGCTGGAAGATACGGAAGATGCGCTCGAAATGCTCGGGCTTGATCCCGATGCCGTTGTCGGAAACGGAGAAGACCCACTCTTCACCTTCCCTCCCCGCCGCGACATGCACTGCCGGGGGCATATCGGGCTTCCTGAACTTGATCGCGTTTCCGATCAGGTTCTGCAGAAGCTGCAGCAACTGGAGCTCGTCCCCCTGGACGGTGGGGAGAGCGTCCCTGCGTGCCGATCCCCCGCTTTCCCGGAGGACAACGCTGAGGTTAGACACCGCGTTGTCGAACACCTCATTCATATCGACAGGCCTGAAATCGGCCCCGCGCGTGCCGATCCGCGAATACGCAAGCAGCCCCTCGATAAGCTTCTGCATGCGCACGGCGCCCTCGACTGCATAGGCGATGTATTTGTCGGCCTGCTCGTCCAGACACCCCTTGTACTTTCTCTCGAGGAGCTGCACATAGCTGCCCACCATGCGCAGGGGCTCCTGGAGGTCGTGAGAGGCGACATAGGCGAACTGCTCAAGCTCCTTGTTGGAATGCTCCAGGTCCCTGATCAGCCGTTCGCGCTCCTCATCAGTCCGCCTGTGCCCGGCTATTTCGCCCTCGAGAGTGCGTTGCGACTCCCGCAGCCTCTGCGTCATTTCGTTGAACGCCCCTGCAAGCCTGCTGAATTCGTCGCCGCCTTCGAGCTCGACCGTGTACCCGAGATCCCCCTTCCCGACGGCTGCCGCCCCGCTGCCCAGTCTCGCAATGCGGTTGTTTATTGTCCGGGCTGCGGATAATGAACTGAGCGTCACGGTCCCGGTGAGGGCGACGAGCAGGCAGATGATTATCCAGCCGGCCGTTATCACTGCGGAAGAAAGGCGTCTGTCCACGGCATCGTTCAGGGTGCGCGCATTTGCCACGTACTCGTTCAGCTTCATGTCCAACCGCCGGACATCTTCGGTCTGGCTGTCCTTCCGGATAGTGGCATCACCGCCCGAAGAGGCTTTCCGGCGGCTCTCCACAATGTCCGAGAAGATCCTTACGGCGGCCTTATTGTTCTCGATCAGGTCGGCAATGATCTTCTTTTCTCCGGCGTTCCTGAAGGTGCCTGCCGCCGCATGCAGGACTCCGTCGATCTTTTCGCTCTTTGCGTACCATTGTGCCTGCGACCGGGCGCTGCCCGTCTGAAGATAGTCGGCCCTGAAAGCCGTCCTTTCAAACGCCTCGACCACCAATGCAGCGGCGATGCGGCTCTTTTCCCTGGCGCGGGCGATTCTGGATAGCGCAAAAGCGACTATCGCAACAATCAGAAAGGCCGCGAGCGCCGAGAGGGCTACGTTCAGGTAAAGTCTGGTTTTAATGAGCATAATCAGTTTTTCGCCTGCCGCACTCCCCGACGGAAGAGCAGCTTTTGTCCGTTTTGCCCGACGTCCCTTACTTCGGGACGTGTCTGCTATTCTGTCTTTACCCTGAAGTAGCCGGCCAGCCTGCGGAAGACCCCGACCCACTCCGCCGCCGCTGAATCGCCCTTTACCGCCTTTTCCTTCAAGGGAGCATAGAGGCTTTTCTTGAGCGAAAAACAGAGGTTCTGCGCTTCCCAGAGATTCATCGTGAGGGAGAGGGGCTGCATGATCTCCACCGTTCTGAGGATCCTCTCCATGAGGGAAGGCTCCAGCGGCTCTTGAGCGGCCCCTCTCATGGTCCGGGTGATCCATTGCGAAAAGGTGTGCCCGATCACTTTTCTATCGAGGGGGAGCTCCCATCGCTGGGACTCCTGAACGAGGCGTTCAAGCTTTTCCGTTTCGATCTCCTCGGCAAGAAAGGCCCTCTTCATATCGAGATTGACGATGTGCTCGGCGGCGATGCGGGTGGAGACGGGGATCGGGATGTCCAGGGATCTGAGAAAGTTCATGACAGGGCTGTTGAGCTCGTAGATCTGGCGGTAGGTCGCCTCGATGCTGCTGTGGGTCATTTCGAGAATCCGGTCGATGATTTCCCTCTGCTCGTCCCTGAAGAGGTGGTAGAGTGTATAGTTGCCGGTCCCGAAGTTTTTGAACATCAGTTGAAGGGACTCCGCCACGTCCCCTCTTTCGAAGGCGGCCCTGATCTCCTGCCGCATGGATAGGTATGCCTCGTTGCCGATGAAATCCCGCAATCCGGCGTTTACGGTATGGTCGCCGAGATGCAGCACCGCGAAGCTTTTGTTCACCTCGTCCCAGGTGACGAGGGAGCGGATATGCGCCTGCCCGGTGGCGAGGCTGAATTTGCCCGTCTTCACCTTGTCGCAGAGCTGCGTGTCTACCGTGTAGAGATAGATGCGGCTATGCGCGGGGCACTCCTCGAAGAGTGAGGAAATGACGTGGTGCGCCCCCACCCGCGAGAGATCGACTTTGACGGGAGCCACCAGGCGCAGGTAGACTGCTGCGCCGTCCGGATCGTAGTTGCTCGGGACCTTCTTCAGGTCGTCGATGAAGCTTTGTTCGAGTGAGTACCCGAAGACCTCTTCGGCCCGCTGGATCGCCTTGGCTGCGTAGCACAGGATCTGGACCGTCTCGATCCCCGACACCTCGTCGTAGAACCACCCGCAACTGGTGTACATGGCCATGGCGAGCCTCTGGATCTCGAGCAGTTTGAGGACCCGGACCTTTTCCTGCGGCGTCAGCTCCCTGAGAGAATGTCTGCGGAGGAACTCCTCCATGTTCTCCTGCGACCTGTCGAGGACCACCGCTATATAGTCGTCCCGCGCACCCCAGGGGTCCTTCAGATAGTCCCGTATGTTGTGCTTGTACGCGGGAATGATCTCGTCCCTCAGCTCGTCGAGGGCGTCCCGCAGCGGCCCCCTCCATTTCTGGTTCCAGCGGGGGAACTTCCCCGAGCTGCAGCCGCAGTCGGACTTCCACCGCTCCACACCGTGAATGCAGCTCCAGGAGGTGTTTTCCGCCACCCTGACCTCATGGGTCGGAGGGTGCTTTTCGAGGAACTCGCCGTAATTGGTGAGCCGGGCCAGTTTGTTCTCTTCGATGTAATGAAGGCATGCGGCCAGGGCCATGTCCCCGAACTGATGGTGGTGCCCGTACGACTCCCCGTCGTTGGCGATATGGACGAGCTGCGGCCACTCCCTGCCTTCGGAGAAGACGCCTGCGAGGCGGAGGGCCATGTCTGTTCCGCTCTTCAGCAGCCCGGCGGAGGCGACTGCATAGGAGATGGACCCCTCATAGAAGAAGAGGGCGATGCTCCTCTCCGACGGAAGACGGCAGAGGTAGGCGGTGGTGGGATCGACCTTCCCTCCCTCCACGTTCAGCCATTCTCCCGTGTCCCACTCGCCCGCGTCGCTCAGCTTTCTCACCTCTTTCGCCTGCCAGGGGGCAAGGATAGTGTATTTGATGCCTTGTTCAGCCAGGATATCGAGGGTCTCCGTGTCCATCGCCGTCTCCGCCAGCCACATGCCTTCCGGGTCCCTGCCGAACCTCTTTTGGAAGTCCCGGATGCCCCAGATGACCTGGGTGCGCTTGTCCCTCGTATCGGCAAGGGGCATGATGATGTGGTTGTAGACCTGCGCAAGGGCGGAGCCGTGGCCGGAGAACCTCTCCCTGCTCAGGCGGTCCGAATCGATGATCCTGCGGTATATCTCTGGTTCGTTCTTCTCCATCCAGAGGAGGAGCGTAGGGCCGAAATTAAAGCTCATATGGGCATAGTTGTTGAGAATATCGATGATCGCACCCTCCCCGTCCACCAGCCGGGCCGCGGAATTGGGGGCGTAGCATTCCGCCGTGATCTTTTCGTTCCAGTCGTGGTAGGGTGAGGCGGAGTCCTGAATTTCGAGCTCCTCGATCCAGGGGTTTTCGCGCGGCGGCTGATAGAAATGGCCGTGGATGCAGATATACCGTTCCATATCGTCCTCCTATGCGGCTTTACGGGCATGACCGGGTAGGGGGAGGCTGAGCGAAAAGTGCGTGGGAGCGCTGCTGGTACCTGCTCTAATTGTACCAGATACGAAAGGTGCTGCAAACCCTTTCGCGGTCTATTTAACCTTGCCGAACAGCTTGATAAAAATCTTCAAGACTTCAGGGTCGTACAGTTTCGATTCCCGTGCAAGGACGGAAAAGGCCTGGAAGGAGGTCTGGGCCTCACGGAAAGGGCGGCACGTCGTCAACAGGTCGTAGGCGTCGGCAACGGCGGCGATCCTGCCGAAGAGGGAGATGTTGTTTCCCGACAAACCGTAGGGATAGCCCTGCCCGGTGAGCTTTTCATGGTGGTGCAGGAGGACCTGGAAGGACTCTTCGGGAATGTTCTCATGCCCACGCAGCAGGGACGCCCCTTCGAGGACGTGGGTCTTTATCACGCCGAATTCGGTGTCGCTCATCTTCCCCTGCTTGTTGATGATGTCGTCGTTGATGGCGCTGTGCCCTATATCGTGGAGGAGTGCTCCGACCGTGAGCTTCCAGAGGTCGTTCCTCTTCATCTCCCGCGCAAGGCCCATCCCGATGCACATGATGGCCACATTGATCGAATGGAGGTAGGGGTAGTAATCCCCGTTCCTCAGCGAAAGGAGGGCGTACTGCGCCTCGCTGTCTTCAAGGACGTTGTCGATGAGTCGGTCCGCCATCGCGAAGACCCGGCGCATTATTTCCTTGTTCCGCGGAAACAGCATGAGCTCGCCCAGCAGGACCTTCGCCTCTTCCTTCACCGTGCGCGCCCTCAGGAGCGGATCGTCGGAGAGCGTCCCGGCAAGGGACCCTATATAGTCGAGATACAGGGGGATGTCGGACCGCTTGATGAGCAGGTCGCCGGGCGGGGCGAGGATCGTTTCGTCCAGCATGACAGGGAGCTTCGGGGTGACCTCGATAAGGGTGGAAAAGTTGAACCGGTGAAGGAGGTAGAGGCTGAAGCTGACTTCCGTCCTCGGGAGCAGGATCTTCCTGTCGATGCAGTGGTGCTGCTTCTTGGTGAACGAGTATTCCTTGAAGGACACGATGTTGTCCTTGTCGAAAGAGCTCGCCTTCACCTTTGTCTTTTCGCTGTATTCGTCGAAGGAGGGCATGTCCTCCTCTTTTACGTGGATCCTCGCGATTCCCCTCTCCTGGAAGAACTCCCGCGCGATGGTGTCGTACGGAAGGCCCTCGGAGAAGAGGAATTTCATCCCCTCCCTGTCCTTGAAGTAGACCTGAAAAGGAAGAAAGGTGCCTTCGACCAGCTTCTCGACAGGGATCGGATAGAGCCGGGTGTAGGAGCTCTGCTGCGTGTTCCGCAGCATCTCCCGCTCCCACTGGAAGACGAAGTTGACGATCATTTCCCGCAGGCGGGGATGAATGACGGTGTACTTGATGAAAGCCTGGTAATGACCGTTCACCGTCTTCTGCGTCCGCAGCACCTCGCCGTAGATGCAGAGGGTGACGGGCATCGTCAGGGGAAGGGTGAGGATGATTTCGAGGAGATCGCCCGCAGCGTATTCCTTTACTCCCTTGAAGCTCAGCCCGCCTCCGCTGATATTCACGATGCAGGGCTTGAGATGGTGGAACTCGCCCGTTCTTGCCTGGAGCCCCTCTCTCTCTTCGGGGGGGAGTGCGTTTACCTTTAAGGGAAGGAACGTGTCAACCCTGAAGTACTCTCTTTTAAAAGTCTTTTCTTCCGCCATTTCCTGCTTTCTGGGGTGCGTATGCATACCCTGATATATTCCGTAGGGAATAGGGCTATTATAGCAAATCTCTTTTCTTTTACTGAAATGCCGCTGCTCCCCCGCACTTCACCTGCCTGCCGTGTGTATGCGATACTGTGACAGACAGGGGGAAAAGCCGCCAGGGAAAATTCACCTGCGCGGAAGGAGAGTGGAATGGCGGAGGCGGGAGCGAAAAAGGGAAACGAAAAAGGGAGCGGCGACGCGCTTTCCGGCAGGGCTGTCCGCGCTTTCCGGAGGAAGGTCCTCTCCTGGTACCGGGAGCACGGGCGGGCCTTCGCCTGGCGCGCAACGACGGACCCTTACGCCGTCCTCGTTTCCGAGATCATGCTCCAGCAGACCCGGACGGAAAGGGTGGAGGAGAAGTACGCGCAGTTCCTCTCCGCCTTCCCGGACTTCCCCTCGCTCGACAGGGCCGCGCTCCACGAAGTCCTGAAGGTATGGCAGGGGATGGGGTACAACCGGCGCGCATTGGCGCTCAAGGAAATTGCACGGAGGGTCGTCCGCGAACAGGGGGGCGCGCTCCCCGCGACCGAGGAAGAGCTCCGGCGCCTGCCCGGAATAGGGAAGTATACCGCCTCCGCCGTCATGGTCTTCGCCTTCAACAGGCCCGCCGTTTTCATCGAGACGAACGTCAGGACGGTCTTTCTCCATTTTTTCTTCCCGGACCGGGCGGGAGTCCATGATAGGGAGCTCGTTCCCCTCGTCGAGAGGACGCTGGACAGGAGGGACCCCCGGACCTGGTACTATGCGCTCATGGATTACGGGGTGATGCTGAAGCGGTCTCTGGAGAACCCCGGGCGGAGGAGCGTCCATCACAAGAAACAGGCCCCTTTCCGGGGCTCGAACCGGCAGGTGAGGGGGATGATCCTGAAGGCGCTTGTCGAACAGCCCGGCCTTTCTGAGGAAGAGGTGGCGGCGAGGGTCCCGGCGGCCCCCGAGGCGCTCAGGGAGAATCTGCGCGCCCTGCAGACGGAAGGGTTCATCGTGAAGCGGGGCCGGACGCTCCGCATCGCGTCCTGACAGGGTACTGAAGAAGTCTTTTCGCTGTCATTGCGAGCGGAGCGAAGCAATCTCCTCTTTGGAGAATTCAC
>JAXLZK010000043.1:0-24340 GCA_046350935.1 Thermodesulfovibrionales bacterium | reverse complement strand
AGAAAACAATTTATTCCTTGACAAGAAGTAATATATATGTTAATAATTGAGATGGTATGATGATTACCTTAATTTTCGGCTCGAATCTGGAAGGAGGTGACTACATTGAAAAAGATCTTCGCTTTAATACTTTCTTTATTGCTCGTCGTGGCATTCACTTTTGCGATCGGCTGCAAGAAGGCTGAAGAGCAGAAGCCTGCAGAGGCGCCTGCTACCGCACCGACTCCGGCTCCGTCTCCTGAGCAGACTCCTGCGGCTTCACCGGCTCCTGAAGCGTCACCGGCTCCTGAAAAGAAGTAGTTCGGATACACAACACCATGAGGGACGCAAGCCCCTCATGGTGTTGCTTTTTTCTGCGAAAAACTGTTATATTTTATCACTATTTTCATGCAGCGCTTTTAATGGAAGAGTGGGTAGTCCCACTCTTTTGTTTTAGGGACTATGGACACGAAAAATATCAAGCAGAGGATTTTCGATATCGCATCCCGCGTTGCTGAAGACGAGGGCTTCGAGCTCGTCAGCGCCGACCTCCGCGGCCAGGGGAGAAGGGCCCTGCTTCGGGTGGTGGTGGACAAGGAGGGAGGAGTGACCATCAGCGATTGCGAGCGGATGAGCAGGAGCATGGAAGCGGTCCTCGATGTGGAGGACCCCATTCAGGGCTCCTATGTCCTCGAAGTATCTTCCCCCGGGCTCGACAGACCTCTCGCAACCCAGAGAGACTTCGAGCGGAATATCGGGAAGCTTGCCCGCATCGTCACGAAGGAGAAGGTCGACAACCAGACCTTCATTGTCGGAAGGATCGTCGATGTGGGCGAGGGATGGGTTCGGCTGAAAATAGAAAAAAAAGGGACGGAAAAAGACCTCTTTATCGCAACGGACAAGATAACGAAGGCGCGGCTCGAAATAGAAATCAAATAGGTCTCAACCGGTTTTTGCGAGACAGAGGCGGGGGAAAAAAATGACGAAAGAACTGTGTTTTGTAATAGATCAGATCAGCAGGGAAAAAGGGATCTCGCGCGATGCGCTCCTCAAGGTGCTCGAAGCCGCCCTCCTCTCGGCGGTGAGGAAAAGGTTCGGCGGCAGGACCAATATCGACTTGAGGATAGACCCCAAGACATGCGCCATCCAGGCCTACGAGACGAAAACCGTCGTCGAGAAGGTGGAGAACAAGCACGAGGAGATCACCCCTGAGGAGGCGGCGGCCTACTCGCCCGACGCCAAACCGGGGGATACCGTCGAGCTGCCCATCCCGCTCCATGATCTCGGACGCATTGCGGCGCAAACAGCCAAGCAGGTCATCTTCCAGCGTGTACGGGAAGCCGAGCGGGACATCATCTACGAGGAGTTCAAGGACAAGATCGGGCATATCGTCAGCGGGACCGTCCTGCGCAAGGAGAAGAATATCTACTTCGTCAGCCTCGGCAAGACGGAAGCGGTCCTCGCCCAGAGGGATACCCTCCCGAACGAGACGCTGAAGCGGGGAGACATGGTCAAGGCCTACCTCTCAGAAGTCAGGCAGTCGTCAAAGGGGCCGGCGATCATTCTCTCCCGCACCGACCCCCATTTCATCGTCGGTCTTTTCAAGATGGAGGTCCCCGAGATAAACGACGGGGTCGTGGTCATCAAGGGCATCGCGCGGGAGCCGGGAGAAAGGACAAAGATCGCCGTATACTCGAAGGACGGCTCCATCGACGCCGTGGGAGCGTGCGTGGGGATGAAGGGGACGCGGGTGCAGTCCATTGTCAGGGAGCTGCGGGGCGAAAGGATCGACATCATTCCCTGGAGCGACGACCCCCGCATCTTCATTGCCCGGGCGCTGACCCCTTCCGCCGTGGACAGGGTGGGGATCAATGAGGAGGAGAAGACGGCGATGGTGATCGCCGACGACCAGCAGCTCTCCCTCGCCATCGGAAAACGAGGGCAGAACATAAAGCTGGCGACGAAACTGACCGGCTGGGAAATAGAGATCCTGAGCGAGTCCGAGTACTCGAAGATCAAGATGGAGGAGACGGACAGGTCTCTCGACCGGGCCATCACCGAAACAAGACAGTCGCAGAGTAATGAATCATGACGCGGCAGCACCCATCACGCGGGTAAAGGGAGTCGGGCCCCAGAGGGCCCGGCTTCTTGAACGCCTCGGCATCGTCACCGTGAGGGACGCCCTCTACTACCTCCCTTTTCGCTACGAAGACAGGAGCTCGCCGCGACAGATCGCAACCCTCGTTGCCGATGAAACCACCGCCGTCACCGGAAGGGTGGCCGCTGCTGAAGTCGCAGCCCGGAACCCGCGCAGCCGGGGACTGAAAATCTTCGAGCTCACCGTCAGCGACGGCAGCGGTCTCCTCAAAGCCAAGTGGTTCAACCAGCAGTTCCTCAAGAAGCTCTTCACGCCCGGCCGTACCGTGGTGCTGTACGGTACGGTAAAGCGCCGGTACCAGGGAGCGGGACTCGAGATGCTCAATCCGGAGTACGAATTCCCCGACGAGGAGGATGCCGGTGATTCCGGTCAGATCCATACGGGACGGATTGTGCCTGTCTACCGCTCCACCGAGGGGCTCGGCCAGAGGCAGTTGAGAAACCTCCTGCACACCGTAGTGCAGGGAGCTGCCGCCTCCCTCCCGGACGCCGTTCCTGCCGGAATCATCCGCCGCCTGGGGCTGCCGGGCCTGCACGAGAGCCTCCTGAACGTGCATTTCCCCGCCCCCTCGCTGCCCCTCGGGGACCTGAACAGGGGCGTGAGCCCCTACCACCAGCGGCTCGCCTTCGAGGAGCTTTTCGCCCTCCAGCTCGGCCTTGCCGCCCTCAGGAAGAGCGGGGCGCGGGAAAGGGGCATTTCTTTTTCTCCCGACGGAAGGCTCACCGGTGCGCTGCGGGCAAGGCTCCCCTTCGCCCTTACCGGTGCGCAGGAAAAGGTCGTCAGGGACATTCTCGCAGACATGCGGGCGCCCGCTCCCATGAACAGGCTGGTGCAGGGGGATGTGGGCTCCGGGAAGACCGTGGTCGCCCTTATCGCACTGCTTGCAGCAGTAGAGTCCGGATACCAGGCCGCGCTGATGGCCCCCACGGAAATCCTTGCCGAGCAGCACTACCTCACCCTGCACCGGCTGGTGGAGGAGCTGGGCCTGAAAGTGCTCCTCCTCACCGGAAGCAAAAGGTACAGGGAGGGTGAGGTCGTCGCTGCAGCCGATGCGGATATCGTCGTTGGGACCCATGCCCTTATCCAGGAAGGGGTCTCGTTCGAACGGCTTGGGCTGATCGTCATCGACGAGCAGCACCGCTTCGGCGTCCTGCAGAGGGCGACCCTGAAGAGAAAGGGGCTCAACCCCGATACCCTGATCATGACAGCCACCCCGATACCCCGCACCCTCGCCCTCACCCTTTATGGAGACCTCGACTACTCGGTTATCGACGAGCTCCCTCCCGGCAGAAGCCTGGTCATTACCCGGCACGTTACCGAGGAGCGGAAAGGAAGCCTTTACCCTGTCATTGAAAATGAGGTGAAGCAGGGGCGGCAGGTCTATGTCGTCTATCCGGTCATCGAGGAGTCGGAGAAGACGACCCTGAAAGACGCCCTTACCGGCCTGGAAGCGTTCCGCATGAAGTTTCCCCACCTCAACGTGGGCCTGCTGCACGGGAGGATGCGGACCGGGGAGAAAGAAGAGGTCATGCGCTCCTTCAAAGCGGGGGGGATCGATCTCCTGGTGTCCACCACGGTGATCGAAGTAGGGGTGGATGTCCCCAATGCAACGCTGATGATTATCATCCATGCGGAGCGATTCGGCCTCGCACAGCTGCATCAGCTCCGGGGGCGTGTCGGAAGGGGGGGCTGCCAATCCCACTGCATCCTCCTGAGCTACGGCGCCGCCGGAGACGCCCTGAAGCGGCTCGAAGTGATGGTCATGACCGGCGACGGCTTCAGGATTGCCGAGGAGGACCTCGCAATACGGGGTCCGGGAGAGATGTTCGGAACGAGGCAGTCCGGGGTCCCCGACCTCAGGGTCGCCGATCTGATACGGGATGCCCGGCTGCTCGAAACGGCGCGCAGGGAGGCCTTTTCCCTTCTGGAGGAGGACCCCTCGCTCAGGAGCTTTCCCGGCCTCAGGCAGACCCTCGACGACTTCTGGGGAAAGAGGGCAGAACTGCTGGAGACGGCGTAGAAAATGAGGGAGAGGTGAAAGCATGTTCATCAAGGTAAAGAGAGATCTCGAAAACGGCGTCCGGAAGGTGAAATGGTTCGCATCCCTCCTGTCGGAAAGGGTGCGCATCGAGATAACCATCTTCAAACTGCTCTACCGGTCTGAGGAGCTGAAGAAGCGGAGGAACGAGCTGCTGGTCAGGATCGGCGAAGAGGTGTACTCCCTGCGGGGCAAGGAGAAGAACGTATACAACAACAAGGAAGTGTCGCAGGCGATCAGGGAGCTGGAAGTCCTGGACCCGGAAATAAAGGAGACCCTCGACAGGGCCTCCGAGGTAAGCAGGCTGGTATCATGAAAAAGCAAAGGAGTGAGCGCGCATGATGGACGTGTACCCCCCGTTTTTCGCCTTTCTCTTCGGCCTCGTCGTCGGCTCCTTTCTCAATGTATGCATCTACCGGCTGCCCCGGGATATGTCGATCATCTCCCCCCCGTCGGCATGCCCCCGGTGCAGCACCCCCATCAGGCCATGGGAAAACATCCCGCTGGCGAGCTATCTTTTTCTCCGCGGCAGGTGCAGGACCTGCGGCGAGCGGATCTCCCCGCGCTATCCCCTGGTGGAGCTGGGGAACGGTCTGCTCTACTGGGCGGTCCTCGCCGCCTTCGGGGCGGGATGGCACCTGCCCTTCCTTTTCGCCCTCGTTTCCGCGCTGGTGGTCATCACCTTCATCGATCTGGATTTCCAGATCATCCCCGACAGGATCACCCTCCCCGGCATCGTTATCGGGCTGATCGGCGCCTCCTTTCTTCTTCCCGACCCCTTCGGAAGGACCTCCCCGGCTCTCACCGATCCGGCCCTCATCGTCGGCTTCCGGAACTCCCTTATCGGACTGCTTGCAGGGGGCGGATTGTTCTATTTCATCGCTGTTGCGAGCAGAGGCGGCATGGGGGGCGGAGACATCAAGATGATGGCGATGGTGGGCGCGTTCATGGGGTGGAAATCCATCCTGCTGACCACCTTTATCGGCAGCCTCACCGGCTCAGCGGTGGGGATCTTCCTCATGCTCTTCAGGGGAAAAGGCCGGAAAGCCAAAATCCCCTTCGGCCCTTTCCTGGCCTTCGGGTCCCTCGTATCGCTCTTTTTCGGCGGCATCATAATACGGTGGTATTTTACGCCCTAGATGGGGTAAAATATCAGGTTGCTTCACCTGTCAGGATGCGCCGCGCAGAAGCCGCTGTATCCCGCCTGAAGGATTAGGGTGCATACACACCCTACAAAAAAGAAAGATCCCCTGGATGCGAGACAGGGGAAAGCGAGGTCCCCTATGAAACGTGAAAACTTGAGGAATATTGCGATCATTGCGCATGTCGACCACGGGAAGACGACCCTCGTGGACGGGATGCTGAAGCAGGCCGGCATCTTTCGCTCCAACGAAAGGGTGCAGGAGAGGGTCATGGACAACATCGACCTCGAGCGGGAACGGGGCATCACCATCATGGCAAAGAACACCGCCGTGGAGTACAACGGCATTAAGATCAACATCATCGATACGCCCGGCCATGCGGATTTCGGCGGCGAGGTCGAAAGGACGCTGAAGATGGTGGACGGCGTGCTGCTCCTCGTGGATGCGTCGGAGGGCCCCCTTCCCCAGACGCGTTTCGTTCTGAAAAAGGCTCTCGAGCTGAATCTGCCCCCCGTCCTGGTCATCAACAAGATCGACAGGCCAGATGCCCGGATCCAGGGAGTGCTCAACGAGGTATACGACCTGTTCATCGACCTCGATGCCACGGAAAAGCAGCTTGAGTTCCCCATCGTGTACACCAATGCAAAAAGGGGGACCGCCGCGCTCGACCTGTCGCAGGAATCGGACGACCTGCAGCCCCTCTTCGATCTGATTGTACGGACGATCCCCGCGCCCGAAGGGGACCCGCAGGAGACCCTGCAGCTCCTGGTCACCAACATTGACTACAGCGACTATGTGGGCAGACTCGCCATCGGGAAGATATTCTCGGGGAGCGTGCGGGTCGGCGACCCCATTGCCATGATAGCGGGCGACGGAGAGGTCGTCAAGACGAAGGTAACCACGATGTACTCGTTTCAGGGGCTCGAAAGGATCGACACCCGTGAGGCGTCCGTGGGAGACATCGTCGCCCTCGCCGGAATCGAGGGGATCAATATCGGGGACACCGTAACCAGCATCGAGGCCCCGAAGCCCCTGCCGAGGATCAAGGTGGACGAGCCCACCATCTCCATGGTCTTTTCGATCAACTCTTCGCCTTTCTCGGGGAAAGAGGGGAAGTTCGTCACCTCGAGGAACCTCCGGGAGAGGCTCGAAAAAGAGCTCCTGTACAATGTGGCGCTCAGGGTCGATTTCAGCGCCACAGACTCCTTCAAGGTAATGGGAAGGGGAGAGCTGCAGCTCGCCATCCTCATCGAGATGATGCGGAGGGAGGGGTACGAACTCTCGGTATCCATGCCCGAGACCATCACCAAAACGATCAACGGCGCGCGGCACGAGCCCATGGAGCTGCTGGTCATCGACGTGCCCGAGGAATTCGTGGGGGTAGTGACCCAGCAGGTCGGGATGAGGAAGGGAAGGATGCAGAAGATGCAGAACAACGGCCACGGCAGGGTGCGCCTCGAATTCAGGATACCTTCCCGCGGACTCATCGGCTTCCGCTCCCAGTTCCTAACGGATACGAAGGGGACGGGCCTCCTGAACCACCTCTTCGACGGATACGAGCCGTGGCACGGCACCTTTACCAAAAGGCAGACAGGCGCCCTTGTGGCCGACAGACAGGGGAAATCCACTACCTACGCCCTCTTCCACCTGCAGCCCCGGGGCACTCTCTTCATTCAGGAGAACCTCCCGGTGTACGAAGGCATGATCGTCGGCGAGAACTCCCGTGACAACGACCTCGATGTGAACGTCACCAAGGAAAAGAAGCTCACCAACATGCGCGCCTCCGGCTCCGACGAGTCGCTGCAGCTCATCCCCCCGAAAATCATGAGCCTGGAGCAGGCCCTCGAGTTCATCAAGGAAGACGAATTAGTGGAAGTGACCCCGCTGTCGGTGCGGCTGAGGAAAAAAGTTCTTGAAGCGAACAAGAGGCCGAAAACGCAAAAAGACTAAGAAAGGGAGGGGCGCCGTCGGCGCCCCTCCCTTCTGGTTCTCAGCCCTCTCCTCTATACGTTACGTTCGGAGCCGTTGATCCGTCCCTCAGGAGCATCTCGAGCTCTACGGCGCAGACCCCGTATATCCCCGAATGCTCTCTCACCTTTGCGGTGAACCGGAACACCCATTCCTTCAGTCTGCCGAGAAACGCTTCATCATGCGTCACCGCCAGGAAGTCGAGTTCGACGCTGAGGAAATCCGGAGGCTCCCCCTCGAACACGTAATCCAGCCCGTTGTCCAGGTATACCTGCTCTACATCGCCGGAAGTAGCGCCGTATACCGTCCCCTCCCGGTAAAAGGATTCATAGGGAGGGCAGAGCGCGGAGGGGTAGGCGTTGATGAAGAGCCTCGTGTACTCGGCCTGCAGCTCCTCGAGAGGAGTGGTGCAGAGGACATTGCAGCAGAAAGTTCCCGCACACTCCCCGTCCAGACGCAGGTGCGCCAGCTCCCGTATGGTCTCCTCGGTCGGATAGGAAAAGACAAGGGAAAAGAGGCGGAACGGGTCCATCATTCCGTCTCTTTAACCGGCAGTACGTTGATCAGGCACATGAAGACGAGCCCGATCATGGCTATCACGCCCGCAGTGATCGCCACTTCCGCCAGCGACGGGGTATATTTCCAGAATGAGGAAAAAATCGGCTCGGGATGGATAAGAGAACCCCTCACCTGGCCCACGGCGATGGGGTAGGCCCACTCCACCGACTCGCGGTGCGTGATGACCGGCACCCGCAACGGGATCAGGTTATACGCCGGAGGGATGAGGAGGAAGCGGTGCGCGAAGACACCGACGATCACCGAAATGCTGCCCTGCATGAGCCCCTTCTTCTCCCGCGGGTATTTGAAGAAGATATACACCGCCAGGAGGATAAACGCCACTTCCGTGATGTGGAGAAGGGGGTAATGCGTGAACACCATCTTCAGGGCTTCGAACTCCTTTCCGGTCTTCCACCAGTAGCGGACCACGAAGTCGTTGTAGTAGATGAAGAGCATGATGATCGACGCAATCGCGGACACCTTCGCCAGCAGGGCGTAGGTATCCTGCAGCTTCTCCCGGTAGCCGAAAGCGACCATCGAGGCGAGGATCACGATCGCAGGGCCGGTGGCCAGGGCCGCAGCGATAAAGGTGGGGGCGAGCACGCCTCCGTACCACCAGGGTCTTGAGAGCTGCGTCGCAAGCACCCAGGCGGTGACGGTATGGATGAGAATGGCGAGAGGCAGGGCGACCGGGGCGAGACATTTCGCGTATTTTTCGGACTGCTCCCTGACCTTCGCCAGCTGCCCCGCGCTCAAGTCCTTCTTCATCACCACCCCGATGAGGGGCAGTCGTATGCCCTTTTCCATGATATCCGTACGCATAAGCACGTACGAATAGACAGCCGACACCACCGAATAGGCGGACAGGACGATAAAGTCCCAGGGCAGCATCGACTTGAGGTTGGGGTGTAAAATCATATTGTACAGCCTTTCCGGCCTCCCGATATCGGGCAGCAGGATCAGCATGGCGCCCATGGAGAAGATGAACGCGGTAAGGGACGCCACCTTCGCGATGGGCTTCAACTGCTTCGCCTTGAAGAGGTAAATCGCGGAGGAAACCACCAGGCCTCCCGCGGCGGTTCCGACGAAAAAAGCCCACATCGCCACGTAGAGCCCCCAGGAAAAGGGGTTCCTCATATTCGTTACGATCAGCCCCCGGTAGAGCTGGTAAACCCAGGCCAGGACGCCGATCACGGCGACCGCCCCGAGGACCATCATTACCCTTTTATAGTTCTTTTCCATAGTTAATGCCTCCTTTGCCTTCCTTTCTCGTCGGGGCGATGTAAAACACCTTGGGTTCGGTCCCCAGGTCCGCCAGGAGCTTGAAGACGTTCCTCCCCCGCAGGATCCTGGAGATGTCGCTGTCCGGGTCGTTCAGGTCGCCGAAGGTCCGCGCATTGCCGGAGCATCCCCGCACGCAGGCGGGGAGGAGCTTCTTGTCCACGTACTGCACACAGAAGGTGCATTTCTCGACGACCCCCTTGGGACGCTGCGGCGTATAGACGAGCCTCCCGTCCCCTGTTTTATGGTCAAAGGGATAGCCGTAACGGTACTCCTTGTCCTTGAACCAGTTCTCTTCAAAACCCGCAGCCTTGAAGCCCTCCTTGAAGCTTGCCCGGGAGTCCTGCCAGTTGAACTGACGGACTCCGTACGGGCAGGCGGTCATGCAGTACCGGCATCCGATGCAGCGCTCGTAATCCACCAGGACGATGCCGTCCTCCCGCTGCCAGGTCGCGCCCACCGGGCAGGCCTTCACGCAGGGAGCATTCTCGCAATGCATGCAGGGGACCGGCAGAAAGGTCTCCGAGACGTCCGGGGTCTCGCCGGAGGGCACCATATGCTCGGTGGAGCCCACGGTCTCCACCCGCTGCCACCACGTTCCGGGAGGCAGGGAATTATGAATTTTACAGACGACCGCGCAGCTCCTGCATCCGATGCAGCGGTTCAGGTCTATCACCATACCGTATCTAGGCATTTGTTACCCCCTCTGCTTTTTTCACCTCCACGGCGGCTTCGTTCCATGCCGTGGTGGGTTCCCATACACCGGGAACGAAGTAGATGTAATGCGACGCCTTAATCCAGGGATAGGTCAGGGTGTTGTAGGAGGTGTTCAGCGTGTATTTGCTCCACCACCCCTGTTCGAAAACCAGAACGTCGCGGTGGAGGCCGGGATCGGCCACCGCATACCCGTATACCTTCCCCCTGTTGTTGAATACTTCGACGAGGTCGCCTTCCTTGAGGTGCTTTTCTTCCAGCGCCTGCGGGTTTATCCAGACCTTCGGCTTGAAGTTCTGGAGCTCGAGCATCGTCATGTTGTTGCTGTGGGTGGAATGGACCCGGTAGAGCGCATTGCGGGTGATCAGCGCAAACTTGTATTTATCCCGCACCCCGGCTGTCTTGTATTCGGAATCGACGAAGGGGGCCTTGTGCAGCGGAAGAGTCTCCCCGAGGTCGACGAACACGTCCTCGTCCTTGTAGAACTCTATCCTCCCGCTCTTGACGAAGCGCGCCGTCTTCGGCAGCGGCGCGGGGAACGAAACGGGCGGGAACGGCTGTTTCTGTTCCACCTGCTCCCAGAACATGATCTGCCGGTTGCCGGGGCTGGGGAGCTTGAGCCTGACCGGCCCTTTCTTCAGCATGTCGACTGTGATGCCTTCGACCAGAGGCCCCCCTGTCCTGAGCATCAGCTCTGTGGCGTCGAGGGAAGCGTCCTGCGCGATCTCCCGCGCAAGCGCGAGGGTCCAGGTGCCGTTCTTCCGCGCCTCCTCCTCTTTCCTGAAATGTTTCGGGTCCGGATAGAACTCCTCGACCTGCTTCATGATCTCCTCGTTCCCCAGCCTCTTCGCAATCCTGCGCGCGATTTCCTTGTAGTACCACAGCTCCGGCATGCACTGGAAGAGGGGTTCGACGGCGGGCTGCTGGAGCTGTACATAGGGATGGGAGACGGTGGCGGTGAGGTCGTACTTTTCGTACCAGGCCACTCCGGGCAGCACCACGTCGGACCACTGGCAGGAGGTGCTCATCTGAAAGTCGCACGCGACGATCAACTCCAGCTCGCCGTTGGCAGCCTTTTCCCGCATCCTGTTCGCCATGTTGTGCTGATCGAAGGGGTTGCCCCACCCATACACAAACGCCTTGACACCGTTCTTCGGATACGGGGTCTCCTTATTGTATTTCTTGAATTCCGGCCCGTTCCGGTATTCGTCGTTGAGCCAGAGCAGGTAGGTGACCCATTTATTCTTCTTCTCCTTGAAGTTCCACCATGCTCCGAGGGGCCACCGCACCCGGTACTGGCCCGCGTAGGTCGAGATGCCCGCTCCCGGCTTGCCCAGGTTGCCGGTCAGCGCGACGATCAGCGCCAGGGCGCGACCCTTCAGGTCTCCGTGGAACCATTGGTAGTTGCTCGCTCCGTAGATGACATGGAGCGGCTTGGTCGTCGCCATTTCACGGGCGATCCTTCGAATCATTGCGGTATAGGACTTGATCCGCGCCGCATCGGGTGTGATGATGCGGGCCGCCTTTTCGGGGGTGTACTCCTTGCCGACGGATTCTTTGAGGAGCTGGAACACCGGCTTCACCTTGACCTTCTCCCCGGAAACGAGGTTCACTTCAAACTCCCCTTCGAGGGCGGGTTCAAAGTCCCTTTTGAGGCTTTCGGGATTCGGGATGAAGAGAGCCTTGGAAGCAGTGTTGTACACCACGAACAGATCCCGGTATTCGGGTATTTTCTTTCTGTATTCCTCCGCCTTGCCTCTGAGCTCCTTCACTTCGGAGGCCATCAGCTTCTTCTGGGTGTCGAGCCGCACCAGCAGGGGCATATCGGTATTGGTCTTGATGAATTCTTCGTCGTATAGCTTCTCCTCCAGGATGACATTGACGATTCCCAGCGCCATCGCGGCATCCGTCGAAGGATTGATCTGGATCCATTCATCCGCCTTCGACGCAGTGGGGGTGTAATTCGGGTCCACCATGATAAACTTGGCGCCGTTCTCCCGGCCGATGTTCAGAAATTTGGCGTCGGGCACCCGAGTCACCAGGGCGTTGGAACCGAAAATGGCGGTGTAGCGGGAATTCGACCACTCGAGGGTTTCGAGCTCCTCGGTCTGCACCCCGAAGGTCATGGGCCAGAAAGCGGGCAGGTCGCCGTTCATGGTATAGGCATGGAGGACGCTCCACTCGTACAGCGAGGAAAGCCGCATCAGCGCCCCTTTGTTGACATAGCCGGTACCCGGCACCTGGATCATCGAGGCGACGGACTCCGGCCCGTACTTCTTCATAATATCAGCAAGCTTGTCCGAGACGTACTCCAGCGCCTCGTCCCAGCTTACCGCCTTGAACTTCCCTTCCCCCCTCTTCCCCACCCGGATGAGCGGCTGCTTCAGCCTGTCGGGCCCGTACATGAGATTGAGGGTAGACTGCCCTCTCAGACACCCGCGCGGGTTGTACTCCTTCTCCGGATAGTCGGCGGCCTGCGTCAGCGTGACGATCCTTCCCTTGTAGACCATCGCGTTGAAACCGCAGGCGCCCGTGCAGTTGGGAGAGCAGGTAGACCGTATATACTCGACCGTTCCGTCTTCCCGTACGGCGGATTGTGCAGGCCGGAAGTACCGCGAGCCGGCAGCAGCGGCGGTCCCTACCGCACAGATTTTGAGAAAGTCTCTGCGTGATACACCCATATTCAACCTCCCTTTTTCCTCCCGCTCTCTTCCCTTCTCTCCCCATGCCGGGGCAGTGTCTGAAGGAGTTCCCCACTAAGGGAATCAGGTACGGCGGACGGTGGTTTCAAAATAGAACCGAGCAAATCGGCGCACTGTTCGCCCTTCATCATGATAGCGCGGATTCGTGTAAATATCCTGTAAAAGTCCTGTTAATTTTAGGGCTGACCCCCCTGAAATCCAACGAGAAGGGAAGGAGAGGGGAGGACGAAGAGCCTCCGGCCCCGCGGGAGCGCCGGAGGGGCAAAGGCCGGCCGCGGCCTTCGGGAAGGGGATGCCTCCGGAAGAGGAGATTTGCTTTCATCTCTTCCTATCCTTTACAATTTCCTGCAACAAACGATCGAAAGCACCGCACTCTCAGGAAAGAGAAGAATGTCACGCAAAAACAAAGCTACCCCCCGGATACTGTTCGTCCTCTCCCTTTTTTTCTTCGCTCTGCTTCTGAGTGTCGGCTCCTGCCTCATTTTTCCGAACATTTCGCTGCTGAAAAAAGGGAATATCGCTAAGACTTCCTTTATGGAATACCGGGAGGACGAATGGAGGCGCACGGGGAAAACAATCAGGATACGCCAGACATGGACTCCCCTGTCGCGCATTTCTCCCTACCTGGTCAAAGCCGTGCTCATCTCCGAAGACGATAAGTTCTGGAAGCACGAGGGCTTCGATTTCGAGGCGATACAGAAGGCGGTGGAGCGGGACCTACGGGAGAGAAAACTCAGGTTCGGCGCAAGCACCGTTACCCAGCAGCTCGCGAAGAACCTCTACCTGACCCCTTCGAAAAACCCCCTGCGGAAGGTAAAGGAGGCGATTCTCACCTGGCGGCTCGAAAGGGAGCTCCCGAAAAAGCGGATCCTCGAACTCTACCTCAACGTGGCGGAGTGGGGAGAGGGGATCTTCGGCATCGAGGAGGCGGCACGCCATTATTACGGAAAGCCCGCTTCAGCTCTCGGCCCCGGGGAGTCCGCCCGGCTTGCCTCCGTTCTCCCCAATCCCCGGAGGTTCAATCCCCTCGGAAGCTCGAGATATATAGAGAGCCGCTCCCGGATTATTTACGCGATTATGGTGAAGAGGGGTATTGTCATCCCCGCGTACGAAGAGGTAATGAGGCATCCCGAAACGGACGCCGCTCTGCAGGAAGGGAGAGAGGCCGAAAGAGGGGCGCGGCCGGGAGGAAGCCCGCCTGTTTCTCCCGGCGGGTCCTTGCCCGAATCTCCAAGGGACAATGAGGAGTTTCCCCTGCACCCGCCAGGCGGAGCTTCCTTCTGAGGTGTGACGGACCGGACACAGCCTCCCCGAAAGAGAGCACCTTTTTGCGCAGCGCGCCGAAGAGATAGTCGAGGGCTTTCTCTCCCGGGATATATTCTTCCCCGTCAGGGGCTTTTTCCTGTATCGCCCCGATCAGTCCGGGAAAGGTGCGCTCCAGCCGCAGGGGCCAGGCGTTCCTGCGGACAGAGTATGTCGGCGTGTCCAGCCTGCTGCTCCGCATCAGCACTGCCCTGTCATTCAGGTAGGCCTTCAGGAACGCGTGAGCTTCGCCGTATTCCCCGTACAGAGCCGCCAGCCTCTCCCCCCGTTCCGACCGGGCAGAAGCGGTGAGCCGGCGATAGGGCTCGGAAGCCTCCGCAAGAGAGCGGGAGAACGCGGTATAGATCTCCCCGTACCCCTCACCTGTCCACCGGCACGTCGAGGCCTCCACCTTTTTCAGCGCCCGGTAGAGGGCCTCCTCATCCTCCCGTGCAGAGCGCATCGGGACGGTAAGCGCCGCAGGGTTTGCCCCGTGCGGGGCAAGTATGCCTGCAGGAAGAACGAGCAGCAGGACGACGCAGGACAGCACAGATAGCACGCACACCCTGCCGGACGGCCCTTGCCTGAAAGTGTTCATACGCACCCTACAGAGGCGGGGGGCGCTTCTTCCCCATCCGAATGATATGCTCCGCCGTTCTCGCAGCGAGGGCCTGAATAGTGAGACTTGGATTGACCGCCCCGCCGGTGACGAAGACGCTCCCGTCGCAGAGAAAGAGGTTGGAAACATCGTGGGTGCAGCACCACTTGTCCACCACGGAGCTCCGGGGGTCGTTTCCCATGCGGCAGGTGCCGAGCAGATGGATGGTGCCCGGCATGCAGATGGTATGTCCCGCTCCCGCAGCATGCAGGATCTGCTCGCAGAGCTGCAGGGAATATTCGGACATCTTCAGGGCATTATCATCGTGCGAGTAGGAAACCTTCGCAACAGGGATTCCGTAAGAATCCTTCTCGTCCGCCAGGGTGACGAAATTGTTTTCGTTGGGCAGCACTTCCCCCACCGTGCCCAGCATCGTATACTGATCGTACCTGTCCATCACCTCCATGAGCCGTCTGCCCCAGAGCGAGGGGTTTGCCTCGACCAGGGTGGTGAAAAACTCCACCGGAAACATATGGTACGCCTGCAGGGTGTACCCCCGCATAAAGTCCCTTTTCGGGTTGGTATGATAGTGGTCCTGGTTCATGATCCCCACGGGAGGGGTGACCCAGTTGTCCACCGGGCGGGAAAACCTTCCGATTACGTTGTCTCCTAGGTGCACCATGAGGCTGCGCCCCACCTGCCCGCTGGAATTGGCAAGTCCGTCCGGAAAAGCGCTGCTCGCGGAATTGAGCAGCAGCCGGGGAGTCTCGACCGCATAGCAGGCAAGGACAATCACCTTCGCTTCCTGCTCCTCCTCCCTCCCTCCGGACAGATAGGTCACGGAGCGGGCAAGCCGGTGCACATCGGTATTCACCCGTATGGCGAAACAGCGTTCGCGGATCTCGGCCCCCGCCTTCACCGCGGCGGGGATGTAGGTGACGAGAGTGCTCGACTTGGCGTCGGACTTGCACCCGTTTACGCAAAACCCGTACAGCATGCAGGGGGAGCGGCCCGCCTTCGAGCCCGTGATAATGGCGTGGGGCGCCTTTGCAGGGGTCAGGCCCATTTTGAGCATCCCCTTGCCCAGCAGATGGTCCCGGGCGCTCCAGGGGAGTTCGGGATGCGGATACGGCCCATGGAAGGGGGGCCAGGGGAAGAAGCGGGGTCCCGACACGGAAAGGTATCTTTCCACTTTCCTGTAGTACGGCTCCAGCTCCTGATAGGTGAGGGGCCAATCCTCGGCGATCCCCTCGCTGGTGCGCAGCTTGAAATCCTCCTCATGGAGACGCAGGGTCACGGCGGTGTAATGGACGGTGCTGCCTCCCACCGCCCTTCCCGTGGTATTCCTCCCCAGGGGCAGAGGCGTGCTTCCGGCGGTGATCCTGAGATCGTCCCAGTCCAACCGGCCATCAAGCATCGTCAGCTCGTCATTGACGAAGTCCTTCTGCGTATCGAGCCAGGGACCGGCCTCGAGGACCACGACGGAGAGACCCGCTTCCGCCAGCTCCTTCGCCACCACCGAGCCGCCCGCACCCGCTCCGACAACGCAGACGTCCACGGGGCCGGAGTACCGCTTCATGCGCTCCCGCATCGGCTTCACGGCAGGCTGTCCTCAGAGGGCAGGCAGACGGTCTTTGTCCCTTGCCTGCGCATACTACAACGTCTTCCAGCCGGGGAAATGGCTGCGGCGCGCCCGGATTTCGGACTGGCGTATCCAGACATACCCTTCAGGGTAGCTCGGACCGGGAAAGCCCATGCGCATCCAGGCGAGGGGATGGGAGCAGTAGCCCGTCAGCGCCTTCATCAGCAGCTTTACAAAAAACTGCCGGGACGGGATCTCCCTCCATGTCTCCCCTTTTGCCGAACCCTCCTGGAGCGCGGCAAGCACCTCATCCTGCCGATCCTCACTCAAGGCGGTGAAATCGGTCCTGAACATCTCCCGGGACGTCTCCTGGATGCCGCCGATTCCCCGGCGAAAGAGGACCTCCTCCGGGGGCAGTCCCTCCCGGCGGTCCCCGCGTCCCAGGGGCTTTCCCACAGCCCAATCGACAAACCCCGCCAGGTCGATGTTTTCATCGGGACCCTGGGGAATCATCCGTGCAAGGGCGGCCTCGAGAATCCGGGTCTCCTCTCGGGAAAAGTGCTCAAGGACGTCCCTCCTGAAGCGCCCTTCCCTGCGCTGCAGGAGACTGGCCTTCGTTTGCTCGTCCCATTTCTCCATGTAGCCGTTCAGCTCTTCGGGGGTAAGGCGCATCAGAACCCTCCCGCGCGGACCGGCCATAAAAAAAACATGAGCAGGGCGGCAGCCGAGAGCGCCGCGAATAAAAGGGGAAGGACGACCGGAGGGCCGGCCATGAAGTTCCGCAGCGTAAAGCCCCCGATGTAGTAGCGCACTCCTTTGAGATGATACAAGGTGCCCGCTGTTCCTGCCAGCGTTCCGAGGGAAAAAATAACGACGAAGAGCCAAGGCACACTATCGCCGTGTACAAAAGAGAAGGCTATGCCCATGACGGCAAGAACCGGTGAAAGAAGGACCGGACCCCACATCGCCGCATGGCGGAAGGCGCCGCGCCAATGCAGCAGCACTACCTGAATCCAGAGCAGGAGGTACGCCGCTCCGACAAACAGGTAGAAAAACCGCTGCGGAAGCCACGCCTCCCCGAGGTGCATAGACCCCTCCTTGTACCAGACGCCCGGATCTGTCGGAAAAAGTCTTTACAACGCGTTCTTAGCTAAAGTATAGAGACGATACACCGTGCGGTCAAGCGTATAGATCGGAGGCTGTTTCAGGAAAAGACGAGGAACAGGAAGAGGGTAATGCCCGCCCCCAGCACTGCGCCGAAGGTCACCTCCAGGGGGCTGTGCACACGGACCGCCACCCTGCTCTGCGCAATAAGCGCAGCCAGCGCGAAAGAGAAGAGCGAGACGGCGAAATTTTCCGTGCTGTAGCTGACGGCTACCCAGAAAGAAAAAGAGATGGCGGCATGCCCGCTCGGCATGCCGCCGCGCAGGGGGTGCCCCCTCCCGAAAGAGGACTTCAGTACGATCACCGAAATAAGCACCAGGATGGCCGAAATGAGGGCGACCTCTTCCCTCGAATGCTTGGCGATGTAGATCCCCCGGACGAACACCTCCCGGAAATAGGGGAAGAGGACGATGTAGCCGATGACCGCCGCACCGAAGGCGGTGATGAGGACCGCACCCGCCGCGACATCCTTTGCGACCCGCGCCGCCTCCCGGTGCTCGGGTGAAAGCAGGTCCACCACGTATTCGACGGCGGTATTGATCATTTCGGCGAGCAGCACGAGGATAACCGCTATGGCGATGATGAGGAAATCGGTTCTGGACACCCCGAGAATATAGCTCAGGAGCAGGATCAGCGCGGCTGAATAGAGATGATACCGGACGTGCCGCTGGGTCCGCGCCGCGAAAAGGATCCCCTCGATCGCGTAATTCGCGCTGTCCACCCAACGCCTCAGCGGCACAGGACCTCCGCAAGCTCCGCTTCCCTCTTCCTCATCCGCGCCGCCTCGTGCCCACTCCTTTCGTGATCGTACCCGAACAGGTGCAGGAGGCCGTGGATGAGAAGGCGCGCAATCTCGTCGTAGAGAGGCACTCCGTACTCTTCAGCCTGTCTGAGGGCCTGGGGAAGACTGATGACGATATCGCCGAGAGGGAAGACGTCCGCGCCTCCGGCTTCCTGCAGATGCGCGTCTCCCCCCCGCTCCTCCGGACCCTGCGGCACAGGCTGCCCCAGGACCTCTTCCACCTGCGAGAAGGAGAGGACATCGGTGGTCCTGTCAATGCCCCGGTATTCGCGGTTCAACAGGCGCATCCTCCTGTCGTTGACAAAAAGAATGCTGAGCTCCACCGAAGCGGGATCCGGCAGGGAAGAGGGCGGGAAGACGCCGACCCTCTTTCTCCCCGGCTTCCTACTGCTTTCTTTCCGTATCAGACAGAAGAGGGCCTTCCTGGCCTGCCTCTCTATTTTCCGGCTGCTTATCCTTATCAGTCGCTGATTGTTCCTTATGGTAACTTCCATAATCCCTTCCCGCCACCCCTGCCGGAACCCTTTCCGCAGCGTTCCTGCCCGAACCCGCTTCCGCGGGGAACCTGTCCGGTTTATGGGCCATTCCTTTCAGGTGGAGCTCCGGATATTCGATCCTCCGGTGGAAAATGCTGGTCAGAATATACGTGAACCTCTTCTTGATCTCCGACATGTCCCTGAGAGTGAGCTCGCAGTCGTCGATCTGTCCGTCGAGGAAAATATTGTTGATGATCTTTTCGACGAGCGCAACGATCCGTGCGGGCGTGGGGTCGGTGAGGGTGTGGGACGCCGCCTCCACCGCGTCCGCCATCATAACAAGGGCGGCCACCCTGGTCTGCGGCCGCGGGCCTGGGTAACGGTAGCTGGCCTGCGACGGGATAACGTCGGACCCCTCCTGTTCGAGCGCCTTCTGGAAAAAATAGACGATGAGGCTGGTGCCGTGGTGCTGCTGTATGATATCGGTCACCGAGCTGGGGAATTTGTACTGTTTCGCCAGCTCCACCCCCTCTTTCACGTGGTTGGTCAGGATCATTCCGCTCATGTGGGGGGCGAGCTTCTCGTGTTTGCTGGCTCCTCCCTTCTGATTCTCCACAAAGTAGTCAGACATCTTTATCTTCCCGACATCGTGATAATAAGCGGCTACCCGCGCAAGGAGCGGGTTGGCTCCCACCGCCTCGGCCGCGGACTCCGCCAGGTTCCCCACAATCACGCTGTGATGATAGGTGCCCGGCGCCGCGATCATCAGGGAGCGCATGAGGGGATGATCCAGGTCCAGCAGCTCGATCAGGCTGATGTCCGTCGCAATACCGAAAAGGTATTCCACTGCCGGGAGTATAAAGGAGACGAGGGCCGCGACGTTGAGGCCGCACATGGCGGCAAAGAGGAAGGCGGAGGGAGACGCCGGGGAGAAGAAGTCCCCTCCGGCAAGCAGGATGACGCCCGCGGTGACGATGTTCACCCCGCTGACATACATGCCGCCTTTGATGAGGGCGGAGCGCTTCTTGCAGCGGATCACGCTGAACGCTGCGGTCAGGCTCCCGATGAAAGCATAGAACGGATAAAAAGGGTTCGCAAGCCATATCCCGGTGAGAAGGCTGATGATGAAAGAGAAGATGATGGCGGCGTGGAAATCGAAAATGAGGGTGACGAGCATCGCCCCGAGGGGGATGGGGATGCCGTAGATGAAAGACTTGTCGTCGGGAAACGCCAGCCCCCTCTGGAGGCCCGACAGCAGGAACTCGAAAATCCGGCCGACGATAAGCGTCCCCACGACAAGGACCCCGAGGAGGAGCAGCAGCTTGTAGTTATTGAGGTACGCGGGTTTGTAGCGCCGTATATCCTTGTAGAAAATGAACAGGAGGATGGCGGTGAGCAGAAAGCTCCCGATAAAGTGTTCGAGCCCCACCCTGCCCTGGATGACCAGCGCGGAGACGAGGCCCAGGAGCACCAGCACGTAGATCCGCGCAATATCGTCCCGGTGCGACTGCCGGTATTCCCTGATGCGCTCGCCGAGAGGTTTCGCTTTCCGTACCGCGCCGCTACTCTTCTGCATTCCGTTTTTCATATCTCTCATACGCCCTGACGACGGCCTGCACCAACCGGTGGCGCACCACGTCCCTTTCGGAAAAATGCACGATCCTGATCCCCTCGACGTCGTTGAGCACGCGGATCGCCTCCACCAGGCCCGATACCCTGCCCGCGGGGAGGTCTATCTGGGTCACGTCGCCGGTGATGACGGTCTTCGACCCGAAACCGAGCCGTGTGAGGTACATCTTCATCTGCTCAGAGGTCGTATTCTGCGCCTCGTCGAGGATGACGAAGGAGTCGTTCAGCGTCCTCCCCCTCATGAAGGCAAGCGGGGCTATTTCGATGATGCCCCGCTCGATCAGCTTCGAGGACTTCTCCACTTCCATCATGTCGAAAAGGGCGTCGTAGAGCGGCCTCAGGTAGGGGCTCACCTTCTCCGCAATGTCTCCGGGCAGAAAGCCGAGCTTCTCGCCGGCTTCCACTGCGGGCCTGACCAGCACGATCCTCGAAACCTGCTTGGTCAGGAAGGCGTTGATCGCCATCGCCATGGCGAGATACGTTTTCCCGGTACCCGCCGGACCGATGCCGAACACGATATCGTAGGCGCGGATGGCATCGATGTACCGCCTCTGCGTCTCGGTCTTCGGGATGATGAAGCGCCTCTTGGAAGAGACGGGGATATTGTTGGAGAAAAGGTCCTGAACCGAAAGCTCCTCGCCCTCCGACACGGACCGCACTGCATAGCTTATATCCTCGGGCTTCAGGGAGTAGCCGCTCCTGTTCACCGCCCTGACCTCCGCGATCAGCTTCCCGGCCCGTTCCAGGTTTTCCGCCTCCCCCTGGACCAGGAGCTTGTTGCCCCGGACGCTGATCGCGACTCCGAGGGACTCCTCGATGACCTTCAACGTCTTATCGGCTCCTCCATGGAGAAAGGGGTACTCCCTTTCCTCATCGAGCTCGAGTTCTATCGTTTTCGTCGGTGTATCCTCCAGAGCAAAAAAGCGAAAGGCTCCCGGAAGAGGACGACCCTGCACCCTTTCCTTCCCTCCGTTTTCCTTTCACCATTGTTTTATTTTTGTGTGACGAAATTGGGCAGGCCTGTTTTCTTTGAAAAGGCGACCGCATTCCGTTCGGCCTCTTTCCTGTCTTTATACGCACCGAGCCGCACTCGGAAGTAGGTGTCGCCCTGTCCTGCATCCACGATATAGGGTTTGTACCCTCTCGCCTGCAGGTTCTGCAGGAGCTGTTCGGCTCCCTCCCTGCTGGGGAAGGCCCCTATCTGCACCGTATACGTCTTTACGTTTACAGTCCCTGCTGCGGGAGAGGCTTTCCCGGCTGCTTTCTCTCTCCCCTGCCTGCCGGCCTTCGGCTCGGCCGCGTTCTTACCCGGGTGCTCTTTTTGCGCAGGGCCGGCATGCCCCTCACCCGCACTCTGTCCCCCCGGAGACGCGGTCCCGCGCGCTTCGAGGATTCCCGGCAGCCTCTCGGGCGCCCTTTCCGGTCTGTCCGCCTCTTTTTTTCTCTGCGCCTGCTCTCCCGCCGCCTCGGAAGCTGTCGCATCGGCTCGGCGCGACGGAGCGGCTTCGGGAACAATCTCTCCGGGGCCGATGGGAGGAGACAGCGGCAGCTGGCCGCTCTGCGGGAGGGCCGACGCCGGAGGAGCCTGCTGGTCCCCGGCAGTCTCGGGTGGCGCGGACGGCTCCATCACTCTCTTCTCCTCCTGCTGGCGCGCCGCTTCACCTTCCCTGACCAATCCGGACGCGGGTTTGTCCCCTTCAGAAATGCCGCCGCCTTTGTATCCTACAAAGTACCCGAGGACAAAGCTGAGGGCAGTAATTACCATAGCGCCGATCACCACAGTGTTCCTGCTGAGGAGCAAAATGGACGATTTTTCTGTAATCCGACCCCTCATAAAATTAGCATAGCATCACCATACGAAAAAAATCTATAACGGGCGGTGACGGCATTTTCGTAAGCATTTCTGATATTTCCGGCCCCTGCCAGGGCGGAGGCGAGCATCAGGGGAGTGGACCCGGGAAGGTGAAAATTGGTGAGCAAACAGTCCACCGCCCTGAAACGGTAGCCAGGGTAGATAAAGATGCGGGTAGAGCCGCACAGGACGCCGTTCGCCCTGTCCGCTCCCGGCGCGCACCCGGTGTACTCCCCGCTCAGGTAGCCCTCGATAGCCCGTGTTGCAGTGGTCCCCACGGTAATGAGCCTGCCCCCCTGCCCTTTAACGGTGCGGATTTCTTCGGGAAGCGCCGCGTCCATTTCGAAATACTCCGGATCCATGGTATGGTCGGCCAGAAATTCCGCTTTGACGGGCTTGAAGGTCCCTGTCCCCACATGGAGCGTCAGGGTCCTCGTCACGACACCCTTGTCCCGAATCCGGCTGAGGAGCTCCTCAGTGAAGTGCAGGCCCGCCGTGGGGGCGGCAATGGAGCCCTGTCGTGCCGCGTAGACGGTCTGGTAACGCTCCTTGTCCTCTTCCCGGGGCTCTCTCTTAATGTAGGGAGGGAGGGGCATGCTCCCGTGGCGCCAGAGCAGATCGTGAATGCGGGAGAGGTCTCGGTGCGGGAAACGGATATACCCCTTCGGGGGGAGCGCGCCTCTGCCCTTCTTCCCTCCCCCCGCTTCCCGCCAAATCTCCGCCCTGACATCCCCGAGGACGGTGACGACGCCGCAGTAGCTCCCCCGGAAAAGGGCCTCCCATACCCCGCTTCCGTCGGCCTCCTTCACCAGGAGGAGGTCGAGAGTGCCCCCGGAGGGCTTGGAGCCGACGATACGGGCGGGGAAGACCTTCGTATCGTTGAGGAGGAGCATGTCTCCCTCTTCGAGGTATTCCGCGATGTCGTAAAAGTTCCGGTGCTCCAGGGAGCCGCTCCTCCCCAGGACGAGGAGCCGGGAACGGTCTCTGACAGGGGAAGGCTGCAGGGCGATCAGTTCTTTGGGGAGGACGAAATCGAAATCAGTTGTTCTCACGGTTCTCGTACAACTCTATGGCAGTGCCCGGATAGAACAGGGAAAGGATCTCCCGGTAATTCTTTCCCTCCCGCGCCAGCTCAAGGGTCGTCCATTGGCACAGCCCCACGCCGTGGCCGTATCCCTTTCCTTCGAATATATATGCATTCCCCTCTCGCACGAGGCTCACCACCATGGTGCTCGGCAGCTTCTCCCATCCGAGGTTCTTCCGCAGGTCCTTGGCGGAAAAAAGGTACTCTCCCGTCTCGGTAATCACCTTGAAAGCGCGCACGCGGTTCGAGGCGGTGTAGGAATCGATGACGATATCCTTGATGCCCTCATAGCCGGTCGCCTTTTCGATATCGGCCAGGGAGAGCTTCTTCTCCCACATGGAGTAGGGGGACAGCTCGCTGTTCGTCTCGACCGGCTTCAGATAGGGATAGCTCTTCCCGAACACCTCGAGGGGGTCCTCCGTCATGCCCCCGCTCGTGGAGTGATAATAGGCGGCGATGGGGCTTCCCTCGTAGGTCAGTATCTCTCCTTTCGTGTCGTCCACCGCCTTCGCGATCGTTTCAGGAATGGAGCTTCCTTTGTATACCTGGTGCATGACCGAAGAGGTGAGATGGTACGGCACCTTCTGGACTGCGCTGCTCAATTTCTGATACAGGGCATAGGTCCGGGCCACCACCGCCTGCGCCTTGAGCGCCTCACTGTCCCACCTGCTCCCGACTTCGGCGACGACCACGCCCTTCACGTACTCCTCCAGCGAGACCTCATTGACGAGATAGAGGCCGCTTTCGCCCTTCCATACATCGATATTCCCGATGTATTTCAGCCCGCTCAGGATCACTTCGCCCCTCGCGCTCCCGAGCTTTTCGACCTTTTCGTTCTTTTGGGGCAGCCTAGAAGACTTGCCGTCCAGCAGCAGCACCCGGATGGTTGCATCGGCGGCAAAAAGAGAAGGGGAAAAGACCGGGATGAAAAAAAGAAGAAAAAAGAGGAGCGCCCGTGCACTGCTTCCGTGGAGTCCGCTCTTCACTGCCCCGTTCCTGCGCATTGTTCATTTCCTCCCGATCAACCAGAATAGAAGAGTCAACAAAAGGCTGAGCAGAATGCTCGTCGCCAAGGGAAAATAAAAAGTGAAATTCTTTCTCTGGATAAAGATATCGCCGGGGAGCCGGCCGATCCAGGGGACCTTCCCCGCAAGCAGGAGCAGCCCGCCCACCGCTGCGAGCACGATCCCCGCGATCACCAGAAACCTGCCTATGCTCTGTATTTCTCCCATATCCCCTGCCCTATGTTCTTCGTATACGCTTCTCTCGTCATTCCCGGTAAAAAGGCGGGATTGCTTCAGGATACGATCC
>JAXLZK010000042.1:5682-25180 GCA_046350935.1 Thermodesulfovibrionales bacterium | reverse complement strand
TACATGCGGCTTTACCCTCTCAAATTTTGCCTTTCCCATTTCTCCTCCTTGCTTGAATCGTGAAAACTTCGTGATCTATCAAGTACGCGTCTCTATTCGCCTTTCACTTTGGCAACGATGGTGTCCATTATGTTCTTCGGGACCTCTTCATAATGAGAGAACTGCATGGTGTAATTGGCGCGCCCCTGCGTTTTCGAACGCAGGTCGGTGGCATAGCCGAACATCTCCGAAAGGGGCACCATCGACTTTATCACCTGTGCGCCGCTCCTTTTTTCCATCGACTGGATCTTACCGCGCCGCGAGTTCAGATCGCCGATCACGTCCCCCATGTACTCTTCGGGCGTAACCACTTCAACGCTCATAATGGGCTCGATGAGCACTATCTGCGCCTTCTTCGCGCCTTCCTTCAATGCCATGGAACCCGCAATCTTGAATGCCATTTCGGAGGAGTCAACTTCGTGGTAGGAGCCGTCCACCAGGGTAACTCTCGCGTCTACAAGGGGGTAGCCTGCGAGCACGCCGCCCTCCATGGCCTCCTTCACTCCCTTCTCCACCGCCGGGATATACTCTCTCGGCACGGTGCCGCCCACGATCTTGTTGACGAACTCAAACCCCTTCCCTCTTTCGAGGGGCTCGATATCGATCCATACATGCCCGTACTGGCCGCGGCCGCCGGACTGACGCACGAACTTGCCCTCCACCCGGGCCGCTTTTTTAATCGTCTCCTTGTAGGCAACCTGGGGCTTGCCGACACTGGCGCCGACCTTGAACTCCCTCAGCAACCTGTCGACGATGATTTCGAGGTGAAGCTCGCCCATGCCGGAAATAAGAGTCTGCCCCGTCTCATCATTATAGGCAACCCGGAAGGAGGGGTCTTCCTGCGCAAGCTTGCCGAGGGACAACGACAGTTTTTCCTGGTCCGCCTTTGTCTTCGGCTCGATGGCGACCGCAATGACCGGCTCGGGAAACTCCATCGATTCGAGGTTCACCGGGCTGCTCTCGTCGCAGAGGGTATCTCCCGTCAGGGTGTTCTTGAGACCCACCACGGCGGCGATGTCGCCTGCCCTGACCTCTTTTATCTCCTCCCTCTTGTTGGCATGCATTTTCAGCAGCCTTCCGATCCTCTCTTTCGCATCCTTCGTGGAATTGTAGACGTAGGAGCCCGCCGAAAGCACACCCGAGTAAACCCGCACAAAGGTGAGCTGTCCCACGTACGGATCGGTCATAATCTTAAAAGCCAGAGCTGCAAAAGGCTCGCTGTCCGAAGCCTTTCTCTCGACCTCCTCCCCGTCCGAGGACCTCTTCCCCTTGATGGGGGGCACATCCAGCGGAGAGGGAAGATACTCCACAATGGCGTCCAGCAGGAGCTGGACCCCTTTATTCTTAAAGGCCGAACCGCACAGCACCGGGGTGATCTCCAGGGTGACAGTCCCCTTTCTTATTGCCTTCCGTATCTCTTCAGCCGAGATCTCTTCGCCGGAGAGGTACTTCTCCATGAGCCCCTCATCGACGTCGGCGAGAGATTCAAGCATCTTCTCCCTGTATTCCTTCGCCTTGTCCATGAGCTCCGCCGGAATTTCGCCCTCCACATATTTGGCGCCGAGGGTTTCGTCATCGAAGAAGAAACCCCTCATAGTAATAAGGTCGATGGACCCCCTCAGCTTATCTTCGCTGCCGATCGGAATCTGCACGGGGACAGGCCGCGCCCCCAGCTTCTCGACCATGCTGTCGACCGACATGAAAAAATCGGCTCCCACGCGGTCCATCTTGTTCATGAAGGCAATCCTCGGGACATTGTACTTGCTGGCCTGCCTCCACACCGTCTCGGACTGGGGCTCGACGCCTGCGACCGCGTCGAAAACAGCAACCGCTCCGTCGAGGACCCTGAGCGAGCGCTCCACCTCGATGGTAAAGTCCACGTGGCCCGGCGTATCGATTATATTGATAACATGGTCCTTCCACGAACACGTGGTGGCGGCGGAGGTGATGGTGATCCCCCTCTCCTGCTCCTGAACCATCCAGTCCATGACGGCGGTACCCTCATGCACCTCGCCTATCTTGTAGGTGACGCCTGTATAAAAAAGTATCCGCTCCGTCGTTGTCGTCTTGCCGGCATCGATGTGAGCCATGATACCAATATTCCTTACCCTGTCTAATGGAACTCTCGACATCAGATTCTAAATCTCCTTACCATCTATAGTGAGCAAACGCCCTGTTCGCCTCAGCCATTCTGTGCGTATCTTCCTTCTTCTTCACCGAGCTCCCGGCATTATTGAAAGCATCGAGAAGCTCAGCCGCAACCCTCTCCCTCATGGTCTTCTCCTTGCGGAGGCGCGCATAGCTGGTAATCCACCTCAGGGCAAGGGCAATCTTCCTCTGGGGCCTGACCTCCATGGGGACCTGGTAGGTGGCGCCCCCCACCCTTCTCGGCTTCACTTCCAGGATCGGTTTTACATTCTCCACCGCCGTCTTGAAAACCTTCAAAGCATCGGAACCGGTCTTTTCCTTGAGAATATCGAAAGCACCGTAGCAGATCGCCTCCGCCGTCGACCTCTTGCCATCCTTCAGCAGAACGCTGATGAACCTGCTCACCAGCTTGCTGTTATACTTGGGATCAGCCAATACCTCTCTCTTTTCCGCTACTCTTCTTCTTGCCATGTATCCTGCTCCAGTATCTTAGTTATTGTAGAGGCCCCTACTTCGGCCTCTTGGCGCCGTACTTGGATCTTCCCTGCTTCCTGTCGGCCACACCCGCGCAGTCCAACGTACCCCTGAGGATGTGATATCTCACGCCGGGAAGGTCCTTCACCCTGCCGCCCCTGATCAGGACAATCGAGTGCTCCTGGAGGTTGTGCCCCACACCCGGAATGTACGCAGTGACCTCCATGGCGTTGGTAAGCCTCACCCTTGCCACTTTCCTCAGCGCCGAGTTCGGCTTTTTGGGAGTGGTGGTATACACCCTCACACAGACCCCCCGCTTCTGCGGACACCCCTTAAGGGCCGGGCTTTTTGTTTTCCTCTCGACCTTCTTACGCCCATTCCTGACTAACTGTGCAATCGTAGGCACATTCCCTCCATTGTGCTTGAAGCTTGATTTTATTAAAAAAGCGAAATACCCGGATTTGCCGGAAAACCTGTAAAGCTTACCAGAGAAAATTCTTTTTGTCAAGCATTTAAGAGCGTCTTGTCTTTTTTCAGCCTGCCAAACAAGAAGCTATAATATAACATATCAAATTATACGAAATAAAGAGCCAATTTGATATAATTTTGGAAAAAAGGAAAGGAGGAGCAGTACCCGTGCAAAGGGGGCGTATGTATCAAATTTTCCTTGTTTCCTTTATTATTATAGCCGGGCTCCCGGCAACGGGGGTATTTGCTCCGGCGCCACTACGAGCGGCCGAAGAGGAGGCGAAATCCATGGAAAGGAACATTCATTGGCTGGGACACGATACTTTTAAGATAGCAGGGAGCAGGATCATTTACACTGATCCTTTTAAAATCAAGAGAAAAGATGCTGCGGACATACTACTGATCACCCACGATCACTTCGATCACTGCTCGCCGGAAGATATCGAAAAGCTGCAGGCGCCCCATACCGTCATCGTCACTGTCGCGGATTGTGCGAAGAGGCTGTCAGGGCAGGTGAGAACGGTGAGGCCCGGTGATGTCGTCCCGGTGGACGGGATCACGATCGAGGCGGTCCCCGCCTACAATACCAATAAAGAGTTTCATACGAAGGACAAGGGATGGGTGGGATTCATCATCACCATGGACGGCAGGAGGATCTATCTCGCCGGAGATACGGACTACATTCCCGAAATGAAGAGCTTCAGGGACATCGATATCGCCCTGCTCCCCGTCTCCGGCACCTACGTAATGACGGCTGAGGAGGCGGTGCAGGCAGCCCTCGCTATCCGGCCGGGGACAGCCATCCCCATGCACTACGGCTCCATTGTGGGAGAGAAAAGCGATGCAGAGCGCTTTGCGAAGGGGCTGGAGGGGAAGATGGAAGTAATCATCCTGAAGGAAGAGTAGCTCTCCAGCAATGTCCGGCAAGACGAGCAATGAGCAGATCATCGGACTCCTGCAGGAGAAGTCCGGCTTCATATCCGGGGAGGAAATGGCTGCAGCGCTCGGCATCTCACGCGCCGCCCTGTGGAAGAGGATCTCGCTTCTCCGGAAGGGCGGCTATGACATCGAAGCGTCCTATTCACGGGGGTACCGGCTCCTTACCTTTCCCGATCTCTCCGTGGAGGAGATACGGAATGCCTTTTCCCCCCACCGGGGGAGGCTCGGCGGAGAAGTCATCCTTCTGGACCGCATCGATTCCACCAACACCTATGCTATGGAACTCGCCTTCCGCGGGGCCCCGGAGGGCACCGTTCTCCTTGCAGACGAGCAGACGGGAGGCAGGGGGCGGCGCGGGAGGGCATGGATATCCCCGCCGGGGAAGAACCTCTACATGAGCGTGATTCTGAGACCCGATATTTCTCCCCGCGACGCTACGGTCCTCACCTTCCTCGCCGCGGTGGCCGGAGCCACGGCCGTCAGGGCGCTCACGTCCCTGCCCGTCGCCATCAAATGGCCCAACGATCTCCTGGTTGGGGGGAAAAAACTGGGGGGGATCCTCACCGAGATGAAGGCGGATATGGACAGGATATTCCATGCAGTCATCGGAATCGGAATCAATATCAACATGGCACGAGAAACCCTGCCCGGGGAAATCAGGTCCGTTGCCACTTCCGTCCTGGCAGAGACAGGGAAGGTCTGCCGCCGCACCCCCTTTGCCGTTGAGATCCTGAAAGAGATGGAAAAGCGATATCGCGTCCTGCGGGAAAAGGGGAGAGGTCCCCTCCTGGAGGAATGGCTGTCCCTTGCCGCCACTATAGGAAAACACGTGGAGGTGACGGCAGGCGAGGGGAAAATCTCGGGTTTTGCCGAGGGTATAGATGAAGAGGGAATGCTGCTGCTCAGGCTCCCCGACGGCTCACTGAGGAAAATAGGATCGGGAGACATTCTGCAGGGATCCTGACGGATAGCTCTTCTTGGGGCTATCTCCCGGCGCGCCTTCCCGGCAATGGAAATGCTGCTCGTCATTGACATAGGAAACACCACGATCGGACTCGGACTCTTCCCGAACCCGGAAAAGGGAGCAGGGCTGCATGTCCGAAAGATCCCCTCCCATCCCGTCCGTTCGGCGGACTTTTACAAGGGGGAAATCATCTCCCTCCTCCGGCAGAGGGGGACATCCTTTTCTCTGCCGCAACGGAATCAGGACGCTGCGATCCTCTCTTCGGTGGTTCCTCCCCTTACCCGTCCCGTACTCAGGGCGGTGCGTGAACTGCTGGGGAGAAGGCCTCTCCTTGTCAGCCACACGCTGCACGGAGGCCTCCGCTTCGAAGTAAGGCATCCGGACCGGGTGGGAGCCGATCGGATTGCCACTGCGGTGGCCGGGGCTCACCGATACGGGAAGCCGGTAGCGGTGGTCGATCTCGGAACCGCAACCACCATTTCGGTGGTAGGATCCGGCATGCGCTTTCTCGGAGGGGCCATTATGCCGGGGATACATCTCATGGGGGATTCGCTCTCTTCGCGAACCGCACAACTCCCGTCCGTTGCCCCCGGAAAGCCGCTGCCGGCATTGGGAAAGGACACACGCTCCGCAATCGCCTCTGGCCTCCTGTACGGGACAGCAGGCGCCGTGGAGAATATTGTCAAAAACATGGAGAAAGAGCTTGCTTTTAGGGTACAATTAGTCCTGACAGGAGGAAATGCACCGCTTCTGTCCTCTTTCCTCCGCAGGAAGCATGAGGTGGCCCCCCATCTCCTCTTTGAGGGGTTGAGGTTCATTTATCTGAAAACGCACGGCATGGAGACAGGAACAGGTGAATAGGGAATACGGCCGCAGCCGTCTCTCTTCTCCGCGTTCTCCGCACGCCGGCATCCTGAAGGAGCAGCAATGCACGAATTGAGAAAGGACCCGATCCTCGGCAAATGGATAGCTGTCTTGAAAGAGTCGAAGTCCCCCGAACATTACCTTGAAGAGGGTTCGCGGCGGGCGTTCCGGGAAAAGTTCGGCACCAGTTGCATCTTCTGCACCGGCAGGGAAGGGGAGACGCCCCCGGAGCTCTATGCGCACAGGGAGCACGGAGCACCGCCGAACTCCCCCCAGTGGGACACGCGGGTAATCCCCAATCTGAGGCCTCTTTTCCAGATAGAGGGCGACCTCGGCAGGCGGGCTGTCGGCATGTACGACAAGATGAACAGCGTCGGCGCTCACGAGATCATCATCGAGTCACCCCACCACGGCATCCCGCCGGAGGACAGGGGTCTCTCTCCCATGTCCGGGGTCGTTGCCACCTACAAGAACCGCATCTCCGAGCTAGAGAAAGATCCGCGTTTCCGCTACCTGCTTCTTTACAAGGACTGCGGCAGGGCGAAAGATATGTTCTATCACCCGCACTCCCAGCTCGTCGCAACCCCGGTCATCCCCCGGGGGATCAAGGGAGAACTGGAAGGAGCGAAGGAATATTTCTTCTATAAGGAGCGGTGCGTCTTTTGCGACATTATCGACGAGGAAATGCGTTCAGGGGAAAGGATCGTGATGGAGACTTCCCATTTTATCGCATGCACTCCCTATGCCTCGAAACTGCCCTTCGAATTCTGGATACTGCCCAAAAGACATCACTGCGCCTTCCAGGACATCGATGAGGCGGAGCAGGAGGATTTCGCCCTTATCCTCATGACAACGCTGAAGAAAATGAGATGGATCCTGCGGGACCCGGCCTACAGCTACATACTGCATACCGCCCCTAACCGGGTACCCAGGAAGGACCATTGGCATACGCTGGGCGAAGATTTCCACTGGCATATGGAAATCATGCCGCAGCTTTTCCTGAAGAGCGGCTTTGAATGGAGCTCGGAATTGTATGTCACCGCCACCTCCCCCGAGGATGCGGCGGATTACCTCAGGGGGGCTTCGCCCCTTTAGAATTTCCTCGGCGCGTAGAAAAGCTCAAGGAGGCTCTGCCATGACGATCAAGAAAATTCTCTTTCCCACCGACTTTTCCGAAGGTGCGCTGGGTGCGCTGCCCTACGCCGTCGATATGACGAAAAGTTACGGTGCAAAATTGTACCTGCTTCATGTGATCTACGATATCGCAAACGCCTCCGGCCTGTATGTGCCCCACGTTTCCATCGATGAGATGTACAAAGAGCTGGAAGCGGGCGCAAGAAAGGAGCTGGAAAAGTTCGGGCTGGAGGAGCGAAGGGGGATAAAAGAGGTAGGATACGATGTACTCCGCGGAGTGCCGTATGAGGAGATCCTGCGGTATGCCGAAGAAAAGGGGATAGACCTCATCGTACTCGGCACCCACGGCAGGAAGGGGCTGGACAGGTTCCTTTTCGGGAGCACTGCTGAAAAGGTCGTCCGGTATGCCCGGTGCCCCGTCCTGACGGTGCGGGGAGGGCACCGGGAGTAAGGCGTATACCCCTCTCTGCGGACCGATTCCCATGGCAAAAAAGCATCTCGGTCAGAACTTTCTCTTCGACCCTTCAATTCTCCACAGAATCATAGAGGTCTCCGGAATCGCTCCGGAGGACACGGTGGTCGAGATAGGGCCCGGCCCCGGCAGGCTGACGCTCCTGCTCGCCGAAGCGGCCAGGCGGGTGGTGGCCGTCGAGCTGGACGAAGAGCTCTACGAGAAGCTCAGGCAGGAGGCGCTCGGATACCGCAATGTGGAGCTCATCCATGCCGATGCCCTCACCTATCCCTATGAGGAGTTGGAGCCTTTTAAAGTGGTCGCCAACATACCCTACTACATCACGACTCCCCTTATTTTCAGGCTGATCGACGCACGGGAGAAGCTGAAATCGATGACACTGACCATCCAGAAGGAGGTCGCGGAAAGGATTGTGGCGGGGACGGGCACCAAGGACTACGGAGTGCTCACCATTATGCTGCAGTATTACAGCACGGCCCGGATCGCTTTCATCATACCGCGTGGGGCCTTCAGGCCGGTGCCTGAGGTGGATTCCGCAGTCATTCATCTCGAAATCAGGGAATCTCCGAAGGTGAGCGTGCAGGACGAGCGCCTCTTCTTCGCAACGGTAAGGACAGCCTTCGCCCAACGCAGGAAAACCCTTGCAAACGCTTTGAAGCCACTGCTCAAAGAAAGCAGGGAGGGGCTGCTTCAGGCAGGGATCGACCCCTCACGGAGGGCGGAGACATTGAGCATCGAAGAGTTCGCCTCTCTTGCGGATACGCTGCGCTCATTCCTGCATCCCGTCCGCGCGGAAGACCTGCAGCCTCCGAAGAGAGAGCGCCCTACACCTGGGGCAGATAGCCGATCCTGAAACAGCCCCAGTGCTGCCCGCTGACCATCAGGGGACAAGCGATATCGATCACCATTTCCCCGCCCGCCTCCACCGGTCTTCTGAAAGCCTTCCCGATGATGACGGAGCTCCTCGCTCCACCCATGGAGACGGGGTCCTCCATTTTTACCCCCGCACGGGCAGGAAGCAGATGAATAGGCATGTATCCGTTCCTGTCCATCACCACCGTATAGATAAGCCTTTTATCCGATGACCCCCATTTTCTCAGCAGCGGCAGCACCTCGCTTTCGAAATGCCGGGTGAACCGGGTGGTAAGCTTCCCCTTGTCGTCAACCTTGGTGTAGTTTTCATCGAAAAGAGAGGCCCTGTCTATTTTTCCTGCCTTGAGGTCTGCCTCCAGCAGCTGCGCCAGTTCATGCGTGCAGTCGACGAGCAGTCTCTCCATGCTCTCGTCGACGGTATCCTTCTTTACACTGCACAACTGGCCGTACATCTTCAGGGCAAGAGAGAGGAGGGAGTCTTTCGAAGCGCTGATGTTCTGCGTCAATTCCTTTGTCCTCGCAGCGGAGCCGGAAACGCGCTCCATATTGGCGAGCACCTCCTCCGTCACCTTGGACTGCTGCCCTGTAGAGGCGGCAATATGATTGACCATATCCGCGGTGCGCTGCAGTTCCTCTATGGTCTTTTTCAGATACTCATCGGCCTTTTTGGTCCTTTCGATGCTCTCGTTGACCCCGTTCAGGGTGGAATCCATGGTGTCCAGGGAGCTGTCCGCCTTTGTCTTCACATCGCGGATCATCGACGCGATCTCTTGCGTCGCCTTCCCCGTCTTATCCGCCAGCTTCCGCACCTCGTCGGCGACCACGGCGAAGCCCCTGCCCTGCTCACCGGCCCGCGCCGCCTCGATGGCGGCATTCAGGGCGAGGAGGTTCGTCTGGTCCGCGATATCCTTGATGACCACGATGATGCCGTCGATTTTTTCGGTCGCCTCGGAGAGCGCCCTGCTGGTCCCTGCCCACTCCATAACATTGGTGGAGAGCATCTCGATACTCGATACGTTTTCCTGTATGCTCTTTTCGATAATCCGTGCATGTTCGGTGGAAGCGTTCCCAGACTGAACCGCTTGATTGATATTACGAACAATGTCGTTGATGGTAGAGCTCATCTCTTCCATCGCGGCAGCGACCTGAGAAGCCTGGGAGCTGGTTTCCTGGGACATCGCCAAGGTCTGATCGGAACAGCTCTTCAGTGTATCGGCGAGCTTCACCAGCTCAAGGCCGTTGGAAAAGATATTCCGGTACACCTCGCCGATCTTCTCAAGAAAGCCGTTGAGGTACCGTGCAATCTCCTTTCTCCCTCCGGAAGCGGATTCCTTAACGGGGAACGGCCTGGCGAGACTCGCCCTTCCCTGATTCTGCTCCGCAAAGAAGCTGCTGAGCTCCCTGGCTGCATCGGTTTTTCTCTGTATCAGAAGAAAGACATTCGACAGGACCGAAACAGCGAAGCCACCCCCCAAAACAAGCGTCACAAGTTCCATTCTCTCTCCCCTATACAAAATTTTTATAATTTCAGCACGTGTAAGCAAAATCTGTACCCCGTCCACCTTGTTGAATTCATTGAGGGGAAAGCCGGAAAACTATGGAATGGGCTCCCAAAGTATGGAATCTGTTCCATAACCGCGAAATCAAGAAGGAAGGCCGCCGGAGGAAGGAAACGGATGCAAGGGGTAGAAATGCGAGACAGAGGAGCCGTGATTTCGGATCGAAAACGTTCAGAATCTGATCAAACTACCTGCCGGGAGCCCTTCCCTGACGGTCATGCCCGCAGAAAGGCATGACCGTCAGGGAGTCCGACCGTTACCGGTCCAGCGTCACGCTTCTGGTAATCTTGTGAATAGGAACTTTGTTTTCGGGAGACTGCACCTCATAGGCAAGGTCTACTGTCACCTCAACCGTCCTCACTCCTTCCGGCAGTTTGATCTCAAAAGTCTCATTCTTCGATTCAGAGGGCTGGAGGCTGGTGTCTCGAACATAGGACGCTTTATTCTGTGCCCCGTACACCATCTTCGAATCCCTGCAGGTAGTCGCTTGCGCGTGATAGTGCCTCTCGTCGCTGTATATCTCTTTTCCCTCCGGTGTCTTTGCGGTCACGACCATGACCACTCTGTTATGGGAGGGTCAGCCGTCGGGAATCCTATGCCCTGCAGTATGGGTGATCTTGGTATTGACGACCACAAGGGGAGTAAGGGCGCCGGCCTTCCTGAGCCACTGGTATCCGAGCGTCTGGACATCGAGGTTGATCGACCTGCTGAGGAGCGCCGACGTCTGCTCCTTGTTGTTCCAGTCGGGAGCAAAGAGGTGGTCCGCCTTGCCGTTTACCTTCGGCATATGGCATTCCTGGCATATCTTCTGCCCGCCGTGGGAGAGGTAGTTGTGCTGGTAGCTTCCATAGAGGGTAGCACACTGCACAGGGTTCTCGAACTCGAAATTCGGACCGGTCCCGTGGCATTGCCCACACATGACCGCCTCTTTCATAATGACGCTCTTTTTCACCTTTGTGAAGACCTTGTCGGGATGGGAGTCGATGTTCCGGGCGCCGTAGATGACGTTCTTCTCCGGCGGCCCCTCCTGCAGTCGGTGAATGATGGCCTTTTCGTTGTGGCAGACAAGACAGGTGATCTGGAGCTTGCTCACCTTTTCCTTGTCGCCGGCCAGGAGTGCCTGTGCCAGATCGGCCGCGAACGAATCTTCCGCGGAGGTAAAGGCCTGCGGAAGGTGGCACTTGAAACAGGGGAAGTTCTTGAGCGTCGCCTGTTTCGGGTCCTTCGGCGCAAAGGCACTCGACTTCACCACCGGCACCATCATCAGGCCGCCCTGGACTCCCATCAAGGGCCGGGCATGGTGCGATTTTTCCCATTGAGCGTAGATATCCGCGTGACACGTCTTGCACCCCGACGAATCGTACATTTTCGCGAGCTCGTCAATCGTTTTCGCCTTTTCCTCTCCTGAAGCACCAAGCGGCACAAACACAAAAACAAAAAGCAGTAGAAGTGCCCAGTTCCACGTCTTCATAAGCCCTCCTTCTTAAGGATTTCCTTTATTCCTAACTATGCCTGCAACTACTTACCCTGATGATTACATTATCGACCATTTAAGGCCGACTTGCAATCAGCAAAGTACCTGCCTTGCCCTTCCGGGACGGCTGCGTGAGAGAAATACGCCCGGCCGGAATGCCTCCCCCCTTCTGCGCTGCGTCACGAAAGCGGACTGAGAAGAGGCGTTGGGAGAGAGCGATCAGAAAGAAGGGGGCTTCTCCAGAAAAAACAATGGAAACAGGAATAGCAGCTACCTTAACGGGAGCGATATGAAAGGCGAGGAAAAAACAGGGTGCGAGACACACCAACACCAAGAGTACGCTTCTTTTCAACAGCGTTTTTTTCAACCCTCATACTACCGGATACAACGGCTCCTGGCAACTCGAAAAAGCATGCCGCGATTGGTTCCCCTACTCCGGAGTCCGGCTCAGCAAGAAAGGATATCGCTGTGCGGTATGCTCTCTATCACCCCATTGCTCATGCGCAGCCGCCTCCCGGCCTGGCGTGCAAGCTCGGCGGCATGAGTCACGATGATGAAGGTGATCCCCTTCTCCCCGTTCATTAGCCGGAAGAACCGCATCATGTCAGCCTCTGTCTCCTCGTCCAGGTCGCCGGTGGGCTCATCCGCAAGGATAAGCTCGGGATCGTTCATAAAAGCACGGGCGATGGCGACACGGCGCTGTTGCCCCCCGGACAGTTGCGCTGGATAGGCATTGATCTTGTCCCGAAGGCCGACCAGATGCAGCAACTCGGCCGCTTTCCGCTCCTCCTGAACGCCGGCGCGCCCTCCACCCTCCCTGAAAATCACCGGAAGCAGAAGGTTTTCCTTCGCCGAAAGCATGGGGAGAAGACTGGCGAACTGGAACATGAAACCGACCTTTCTGCACCGGTAATCGGAGAGACTGTCGCTCGTAAGGGAATACACGTCCTTCCCGTCGAACAGCACCCTTCCGGAAGTAGGGCGCACAATTCCCCCGATGATCGAGAGGAGGGTGGTCTTGCCCGAACCGGAATGACCGATAAGAGAGAGCATATCCCCTTTCTCCACTTCCAGAGAGACATCGTTCACCGCATCGATACGCTCATTGTCGACACAGTAGGTCTTCATGACTCTCTCAAGGACAAGCTGACGCACCTTCATTCTCCTTTTATCGCCAGCAAGGGCTCCATCTTCTTCAGGCGCTGCACCGGCGCCAGGGCGCCGATGACGCAGATGCCGGTCCCCGCGATGAGCCCCACAAGAGCGATAGCGCCCCGGTCGGGGAGGGTCAGATCAGTCGAGATACTCTTCATGATGCTGAATGTCTTTGCCAGGAGGAGCGAGAGGGCGGTCCCGCAGGCAATGCCGAGGGCGCTGCCGAGCATCCCCATGAGGAGCACTTCGGCGAGGAAGATGCGCACCACATGGGACTCCCGTGCGCCAATGGCCCTCATGATCCCTACCTCCCGCGACCTTTCGTTTACCACCGCGGAAAAGACGGCCCAGGCAAGAAAAGCGGAGAGCAGGGAGGCGAGGAGTACAGTGAGGGTGAAAATACGGTTGATGTCCCGGAGAGCAGTGATCAGGCCCTTGCCGATATCCTTCCGCGCCACCGCATCCGCTTCGATGAAAGAATCCTCGATAACACCGGCGACTTTTCGGGGATCGTAGCCGCTCTTTACCTTTGCAAAAACGATCGAAACCTGCCCCGGTTTCATGGTGACCTTTCCCTTTTTGATGATATCGTCGACATTCGACTCATCAATGAAAAGGGCGGTATCCAGCCCGGTACCCGTCTTATCAAGGACTCCGACCATCTTGAACACATTCCCGAAAAGGACGCTCTCCACATCCACCAGCCCCACGCTGATGTTGAAGGCGGATTCGCTGCCGACGATCGCCTCCCCCTTCAAAAGCTTCCTGCCGAGCTTTTTGTTGAGCCACGGCTTCACGATGAAGTCGGTGTCCTGATTGAAGGCAACGACGACGGATTCGGGCACGTCGCAGCAGAGACCGGAAAGGGTCACCAGATAGGTTTGATAGGTAACCTTATCAATCCCTTTAATTTGTTTTATTTTTTCAACAATCCCCTTGTCCATGTAAAAGGATTTCACCTTATTCTCAAGCAGAATATCCTCTGCGGCACCACGGGAGCCGGTAGGCACGATCAGCAGGTCTGCGCCGAGACGGTCTGAGGTGATGCGGATGCCTGCGTCAATGCGCACGACAAAGGAGACGGCGAAGACCAGGGTGGAGACCAGCAGCCCGATAGCGATAACGAGTATCCCCGTGCGCAAAGGCCGCCTCCTCATATTTCTGACCGCAAGGGAGAGGAGAGAAAAGTCTTTCAGCATGTTTTCTTTCTCAAAGGTCTTACAAGACATCCCTTCTATGCGGCCAAAGCCGCATAGAAGGGATGCAGTAAAGGAAAGGAGCTATTTTTTCCAGTTGGAGTCAATACCGCAGAGGGCTGCGCTCTTGTCGCCCATCCCCATGCCCTTATGGCAGGACTGGCACACCGAAGCAGGCTTGCCCACAAGCTTCTTCGCCTCAACGTCATAGAGCTGGATGGTCCCGTCGGTAATGGTCTTGCCCGGTACAGGCTTGCCCTCGGAATCACACCCGTCAGCAGTCCCCCTGAGAGTCAGGAGCGCGTATTTGCCGTCGGCGGTGGGAATCGCATCATGATTCTGGCCGGCGGTGCTCATCTTCTCATCGACCAGCTTCAGGGTCGCCGCATCGAGGAGCCAGAATCTGTCGGCGGCAGACTGGAAGATATACTTGTCGTCAGCGCTGAAATACATCCTGAAGGTGATCGTCTTCCCGGGCTCGCCGGAGAGGGTATTCTTTGCGAGAACCTTCCATTGGCCCTGTTCGAGGGAGGGGAGATCGACGAGAACGAAATCGATCTTTCCGTTCGGCTTTCCATCCTCTCCCTTCATCGTGACAGTGAGAATGAACTTCTTCATGTCGTTGGAATTGTTGCCGTGAACAAACATATAGGAGCCGGCAGGATACCCGATGTCGCTGACGAACATCCTGTGCTTGTGCTCCATGGAGGCCTTATCAAACACGTCCACAAAGCCCTCGCTGCCCATGAAAACCGGCAGGTACGCCTTTTTAGACTGGCCTGACGCGCAATAGACCGGAGGCTTCGCTCCCGGGGCCCTCTTGTCGGGATCGAGGGCTACGTCCTTGATCACCGCACCGGTCTTCAGGTCGGATTTACCAACATGCATCTTGCCGTTGGGGTCAAGCACGTAGGTCGACCAGAACATCACGTTCCTGTCGGTCGCATCGATACGGGCATCATGGGTAGGATGGGTCGTCTTATCTCCGATAACGACCCTGTCGATCTTCTGGACCTTTATTGGATCGTCGGCATCGTTCGGGTCGATAGTCACCTCGGACTGGGAAAAGTGCCCTCCCATTCCCGCCACATACACGGTACCCGAATAGGTCTTCTTTGAAGCAGTCGCCACCGCTGTCTTTGAGTCAACCGCGGTGTAGACGAGATATCCGGCAAACAATACTGCGATGACCGCAGCAACAACCGATACTTTTTTCTTCATACAGCCCCCCGTTTTTCGTTATTTTACCTTTTGGCACAGCACTGAGCACCCAGCAAAAAACCACTCGCTTTTCCCGTTCACCCCCTCTCCTTGTCCGGATAAAGACAGCACACTGTACACAAAGCTACCATATGAACATAGGTGTGTCAACCTGAATTTACGATTTTAGGAATCATGGCGATCAGACAGGACAGAGGGCCTCACAACTTTTACCGACATCTCTTTCTCACCCGATTTCGCGAATACAAGACGAAGGGGGAATACGCTTCCCTCTCCGATATCCCGGGGCATCTTGAAGATCATTATATGCGCCCCGCCCGGCTCCAGGGAGACGGTGCTTCCCGCCGGCACGGAAATGCTTTCCGTCCGCGCCATCCTTCCCTGCTTCGTATCGTGCAGCTCCACGAGAGTCCCCGGCAGTCCCGTTTTCGCACCAATCAGGCTGTCGCTTCCGTTTCCGGTATTCTCCACCTTCATGAACACAGACACCACCCCTCTCATTACCGGAGAGAGCACGGCCTCCTGGTTCAGAATGCTCAGCTGCGGCTTTCCGGACGCACAGCCCGCCGCCCACAGCACCAGCCACAGCGCCTGGAGAAAAATAAGTTTAGCATAACGCTGTTTTTTCACGTTTTTTTATTCGTACTCAGACAGATAGTACCAGTTTGCCAGTGCTTTTTCCTATGATCCCGGTCATACGGGTGTCAGGACGAGGGGAGCACTGTCCTAAGGGAATAAGATGGGTCCGCGTACTCGTCCCGTTTTTTTATGAGAAGCCATTCCTCCTTCTTCCCCTTCAGCCGCAGCAGCGTAAAGCCCCCTTTCAGACGTGCACCGTTCAGAAAGAACTCCAGCCTGCCCGAGGGGATGCTCCCGCTTTCCGGAGTAAAAGATCCCCTGTCCCATATGACGACCTCACCGGCTCCGTACTGCCCTTCCGGAATCGTCCCCTCAAAAGCCCCGTAGGAGAGGGGGTGGTCCTCCACCATAACGGCAAGCCTCTTGTCGGCGGGGTTCAGGGAGGGGCCTTTTGGAACAGCCCATGACTTCAGGACGCCCTCCATTTCGAGCCTGAAGTCGAAATGGAGGCGACGCGCATGGTGTTCGTGGACAACGAAAACGGGCATAGTCCCAGGATACGCAAATCCGCCCGGAAAAGCAAACAAGAACGTATAATTGCTTAGTTTCGATTTTTATTGACTTTTTCACATAAACGTATTTTAATATGTTTATGCGAAAGGCACTGGAACTCTTCAAGGTCCTCTCCGACGAATCGCGCCTCCGTCTGATCATGCTCCTTGAGCAAAAGGAACTGTGCGTATGCCAGATGATGGGCGTCCTTACCCTATCCCAGCCGCTCGTCTCCCGGAACCTCTCCCTGCTTGTCCGGTCCGGGTTTCTGCAGGTGAGGAGGGAGGGAAAGCTCATGTTCTACCGCGTCAGATCCTCCCTGCCCCGCACGCACCGCAGAGCACTCTCTCTCGTCAGGGAACTGCTGAAGGAGGACGAGATCCTTTTGCAGGACCGGGATTCCCTGCAGGACTGTACCGAATTCCAGAAGCGGACAGGGAAATGCGATATGGAAACCTTCAAGGAATTCATGGAATACAGAAAGAAAAAAAGAGGAGAAGGCGTCCTCCGGAAAATCGGCCGCTAAATGTCTTCATGGAAGGAGAAGGATATGTTCGGCTTTATGAGAAAAGGTGCGCACAAGATAAAATGCGGGAAGCTTGCTTCCTTTCCCCTGTTTTTTCTCCTCCTTTTGCTCGCGGTCCTCAGTGCAGGCCCGGGGGTCGCACGGGCCGCAGAGCTCCGGGTCTCCCTTGTGGAAGCCCTCCATCGGGCGCTGGAGGAAAACCCCGAACTGAGCGCACTGCGGAATGCCCTCTCCGCGCAGGGCGAAGAGATCGGGGTCTCACGGAGCAGTCTCCTGCCGAAACTGTCCTTTGAGGAGGCCGTCACGAGGACGAACAATCCCCCCTTTGCCTTCTCCGCAAAGCTGAACCAGGAGAGGTTTTCCCAGGACGATTTCGCCCTCCGCTCCCTGAACGCTCCGAAGCCCATTACCGACTTCCAGACCTCCCTCTCCTTCGAGCAGGTCCTCTTCGCGCTCCCGGCCCGTATCGGGGTCACTATGGCGAAGGGAGAGTATTCCGCAAAAAAAGAGGATTTCGTAAGAAAGAAGGAAGAGATCGTTTTTAAAGTCGTCCAGGCCTTTCTGGCGGTCAATACTGCCCGGGAATATGTCAACATTACGGAAAAGGAGGCGGAAGACGCGCGTGAGCACCTGCGCATCGCGGGATTGCGCTATGATGCAGGCTTGGGGCTCTATTCCGACACCTTGCGGGCCGCCACCGCCGTGACCGAGGCGGAGCAGAAGCAGGTAAGCGCGCGCAAAAACCTGGCTGTTGCACGGAGGGCCCTCGGTCTTCTCCTCGGCGTATCCGAAGAAGTCGACATCTCGGGGGAGGGCGCCGCCCTCCCCGTGCTGGATCTCGCCTACTACACGACCGCATCCCTTTCCCGAAAAGATATCATCTCGCTGCAGCAGCGGCATGAAAACGAAAAGTACAAGATAAAGCTTGCCGAATCCGCGTATCTTCCCACCATTGGGGTCGGCGGCGGATACCAGCTCAACGACCACAGGAACCCCTTCGGGGCGGAGGGGGATAGTTGGAGGATCGGCGCCTTCCTGCGCTGGAACCTTTTTGACGGGTCGAAAAGAGAGCACGAGAGGGCGAAGGCGCACTTCGGGATGCGGGAATCGGAAGAAAACATGAAGGCGCTGAAAAACGCCGTCTCCTTCCAAGTTGCTGCCGCATACCTCGGCGTTGAAGAGGCAAGAAAAAATGCGGAGCTTTCGCAAGCCGCCCTGAAGACAGCCGAGGAAGGCAAGAGGCTGGTAAAAGTACGCTACGAAAATTCTCTGTCTCCCCTCATCGACCTGCTGGACGCCCAGGTCAGCCTCGATCATGCCCGTGCGGGCATGGTGGCGCGGGAGAACGAGTACCGGACCGCTGCCGCCCGGCTGAGCTATGAGAGCGGGACCATTCTGAGAGACCTGAAAATAGAATAATGCGAATACCGGAAGGGAGGATACGATGATGCGTGAACAAAAAGCCGTGGGAGGCGGCCGCACCTCCGGGCGTGGACCCGTGCACACCGGCGTGTATTTTGTGCTCCTTTCCCTCTTGCTCCTGCACCTCGGGGGCTGCTCGGACAAGGTAAAGCCCGGGAGTGCGGAGGTAAAGCGGCAGGCGGTGACCGGCGTTACGGTAACCGAAGTAGAACCGGTGGAACAAGATGAATATTACGAGGCATCGGGGACGGTGAAGGCAAGAACCGTGAGCGTTGTCGCCTCGCGGATCATGGGTACCGTTACCTCATTGAAGGTACATGAGGGGGAAAGGGTCCGTGCGGGCCAGCTGCTCATGACAGTGGACGACCGGGACATCGCCCAGAGGGTGAAGGCGGCGGAAAAGGCCCTCGATGCGGCCAAACAGCAGCAATCCCTCGCCGACGTCACCTACCAGCGCTACCGGAAACTGCATGACGAAAAGGCGATCTCCCTCCAGGAGATCGACCAGGTGGAGACGCAGAAGAAGATAGCGGACAGCGAATACGAAAAGGCGGCGGCGCTGCTCGACGAGACACGGATCACCCGCGGGTTCTCCCGGATCGGCGCGCCCGGTCCGGGAGTGGTGGTCGAAAAGAGGATCGAGGTGGGAAGCATGGCAGTGCCGGGGACTCCTCTCCTGGTGGTGGAGGATACTTCGTCGTACCGGGTCGAGACCAGCCTGGATGAGAGCATGTCCGGGAGGGTACGGATCGGGATGCCCGTCGATGTCGTCATCGATTCCCTCGGCCGGGAGCTGAAAGGCAGGATAGCGGAAATAACCCCTTCCATTGACGAGCTGTCGAGGACGTTTCCGGTGAAGATAGAGATAAAGGGGGCAGGCCTGCGGACAGGGCAGTACGCAAAGGTCAGAGTCCCTTCGGGCAGGAGAGAGGCTCTCCTCGTGCCGGATCAGGCGGTGGTGGAAAAAGGGCAGCTCACCGGCGTCTATGTCGTAGAGGAAAGGGGAGTAATCGTCTACCGCCTGGTACGGCCCGGCAGGACGAGCAACGGGATGACGGAGATTCTTTCGGGCCTGAACCCGAAGGACAAGGTGATCACCGGAGGGGTCGAGAGGGCAGTGGACGGCGGCAGGGTGACAGCGGCGACCGGCAGCGGGCAGGCAAACGCCGGCACGCACTGAGGGGGAGAACGTGGGGATCGCAGGCAGGATAGCAAAGGCATTCATCCAATCGAAGCTCACTCCCCTTATCGTCATCGCATCGCTCCTTCTCGGCGCTTTTGCGGTGATCGCCACTCCCCGGGAGGAGGAGCCCCAGATCGTGGTGCCCATGATCGATGTGTTCGTTTCCTACCCCGGAGCGTCCGCAAAAGAGGTGGAGGAGCGGGTCACCAAGCCCATGGAGAAACTGTTGTGGGAAATTCCGGGCGTGGAATACATC
>JAXLZK010000042.1:0-5672 GCA_046350935.1 Thermodesulfovibrionales bacterium | reverse complement strand
AAGCCGGGCATGAGCATGGCCATTGTGCGCTTTTATGTCGGCCAGGACATGGAGCGCAGCCTGGTAAACCTGTACAACAAGCTGAACTCCAACTTCGATAAAATACCGCCCGGGGTCTCTGCCCCTCTCGTACGGCCCAAGTCCATCGACGATGTCCCCATCCTGTCTTTCACTCTCTGGAGCGGCCGCTACAACGGGTACGAGTTGCGGCGGGTGGCGGCGGAAGTGGCGGATGAGCTGAAAAAGGATGCCGACGTGGCGGAGCTCACCCTCATCGGAGGGCAGAAGCGGCAGGTGAAAATAGACCTGGAGCCCTCGCGCCTCAACGCCTACCACATCACTCCCCTCCAGGTGAGCGGGATGCTCCGGAAGGCGAATTTTGTGCTCCCCTCGGGGGCTTTTTCCCGGAATAACAAGGAACTGCTTGTAGAGACAGGCGCCTTTCTCAGGAACGCCCGCGAAGTGGGGGATATCGTGGTGGGGGTCTCCGACGGGCGGCCCGTCTATCTGCGCGAGGTGGCCCGCATCTCCGACGGCCCGGAAGAGCCCTCACAGTATGTATTCATGGGGTTCGGTCCCGCTGCGGTCCGCAGCGGAGAGAAAGTCGCCCTGCCGGACAGCGGGAGCGGTCAGTACGAGGCGGTTACCCTCGCCGTCGCCAAGAAGAAAGGGACGAACGCCACCCATATTGCGGAAAGGATGGTGAAAAAAATCGGGGCCATAAAGGGGAACATCATTCCCTCCGGGGTGGAAATCACGACGACGAGGAACTACGGGGATACAGCCAAGGAAAAATCGGATGAACTCCTCGAACATATGCTCATCGCCGCCATTTCCGTTACCATCCTCATCGCCCTCGCCCTGGGGTGGAGGGAATCCATCGTAGTGGCGGTTGCGGTCCCGGTGACTCTCGCCCTCACCATCCTTGTCAACTACCTGTACGGATACACCCTGAACAGGGTTACCCTCTTCGCCCTCATCTTCTCCATCGGTATCCTTGTAGACGATGCCATTGTGGTGGTGGAGAATATCCACCGCCACTTCAAAATGGGGAAAGTGGATCCCGAAACAGCGGTACAGGCGGTGGATGAAGTGGGAAACCCCACCATCCTGGCGACGTTCACCGTCATTGCGGCTCTCCTGCCCATGGCCATGGTATCAGGGCTGATGGGCCCCTATATGAGGCCCATTCCGGTGGGCGCCTCGGCAGCGATGGTCCTTTCCCTCCTCATCGCCTTTATCATCAGTCCCTGGCTGAGCTACATCGTGCTGAAGGGGACGGGGGGGAATACCCCTGAGCATACAAAAAAAGAGGAGGGCAGGATTTTCGGCGCGATGAACAGGATCTACGAAAAGAACCTCAGGGGCCTCCTCGAAAGCAGGGGGAAAAGGCTCGCCGGCCTTCTCCTCGTGCTCCTCCTCCTGGGCGGCTCCTTCCTGCTGGTGCCCCTGAAGCTCGTCACCGCAAAAATGCTCCCCTTCGACAACAAAAGCGAGCTTCAGATCATTGTCGATACCCCGGAAGGGACCACCCTGGAGGAAACTGCCGCCCTGACGAGAGAGATGGGAGACTACCTGAAAACCGTGCCGGAGGTAACCCACTACCAGTCCTACATCGGCACTGCGGCTCCTTTCAACTTCAACGGACTGGTACGCCACTATTTCATGAGGTCCGGAAGCAACTCCGCGGACATCCAGGTAAACTTCGTCTCCAAGGGCGCACGCACGGCCCAGAGCCACGATATCGCAAAAAGGCTGCGTCCGGCCATCAAAAGAATCGGCGACCGGTACCATGCGCGGATCAAAGTGGTGGAAATTCCTCCCGGCCCCCCCGTGCTGAGCACCCTGGTGGCCGAAGTATACGGACCCGATTTCAACGGGCAGGTGGAGATCGCACGCCGGATACGGGAGATCTTTGATAAGACAGGCGGGGTGGTGGATGTCGATTGGTATGTGGAGGATGATCAGAAGAAAATGATCTTCGACGTGGACAGGGAAAAGGCAGCCTACCACGGAATCGGTAACGATGTGGTCGCCCAGACAATGCAGATGGCGCTGGGAGGCATGGGAGCGGGCCTGGCGCATTTCGAGAAGGACAAGGAGCCGATGGAGCTCTTCCTGCGCGCTCCCCTCGCCGACAGGTCGGGTATTGCCGGCCTGCAGGAGATCGCCCTGCCCACGACTATCGCCGCGAATACTGCCGCGAATACTGGAAATGCGGTGCGCCTCGGCGAGCTGGTGAAAGTGAAGGAAAGCATCGCAGACAAGACCATCTATCGGAAGAACCTCAAAAGGGTGGTATACGTCACCGGCGAGGTGGCGGGAACAGAGGAGAGCCCGGTCTACGCCATCCTGAAGATGAAAGAAATGGTCCGGAAGCTCGAAGTGCCGGGGGGATACGAGCTGAAGCAGTATTCCGCTGTCCAGCCGTGGCTCGAATCCACCTATTCCATGAAGTGGGACGGCGAATGGCACATTACGTACGAGGTCTTCAGGGACCTGGGCATCGCCTTCGGAGCGGTGCTGATCCTTATCTACATAATGGTAGTGGGATGGTTCCGGTCCTTTATCGTCCCCGTTGTCATCATGGCGCCCATTCCCCTCTCCCTGGCGGGAATCCTGCCGGGCCACGCGCTGATGGGAGCATTCTTCACCGCCACCTCGATGATCGGTTTCATCGCCGGGGCGGGGATCGTGGTGAGAAACTCCATCATCCTTGTGGATTTCATCGAACTGAAGCTCTCCGAGGGAGTGGACCTGAAGGAAGCGGTGGTCCAGGCGGGCATCATACGCTTCAGGCCCATGCTCCTTACCGCGGCGGCGGTGGTGGTGGGTTCATCGGTCATCCTCTTCGACCCCATCTTCCAGGGTATGGCCATCTCCCTGATGGCGGGCGAGGTGGCGTCGACCCTGCTGTCGAGGACAATGGTGCCGGTGCTTTACTATGTATACAAAAAATGGGAAATGAACAGACGGCAGGCCGCTGCAAACGGATGACGGCCGGCAACGGGCAGCGTACCCGCTGCGGGGATTGCCACCCGTAACCGGGACCTGTCCTCTGTACCGGAGAAGGAGGGAAAGATGTATTTTGCGCAGACGGACGGATGGTATCTCGAAAGGATCACCTGGCTCATCGCCGGGGTATTCGCGCTCGGAAGCGCGGTGCTTGCCCGGGTGCACAGCCCGTACTGGTTGATTTTAACGGGGCTGGTTGGTATAAACTTAATAATCTTTGCGACCACGGGCTTCTGCCTTATGGCGAATATCCTTCACAAGCTGGGCGCGCGGCCGCGGTTGCAGAGAGAAGAGGAGAACCGGAATGGCTGAAAAGAAATTCGTGTTCATTCTTACCGATTCGTACAGCAACCCCGACAAGATTGCCGGGGCGCTGCAGCTCGCCACGAACATGGCAGCAATGGATGCCCAGCTGGATTTCTTCCTGATGGACAAGGGGGTCCTCCTTGCGAAAAAAGGGTACGCGGAGTCGCTGACCTGGCAGAAGAAGGACGAATTCTCCCCCATTGCCGATCTCATGAAAACACTGATAGGGGATTTCGGGGTAAAATTTTATATATGCGCCTCATGCGTCAAGCATTACGACCTGGATAAAGCAGAGAGGATTCCCCATTCCGAGGTCAGGCCCGGCTCGTTCCTGGGCGAAATGCTCATGGAGAGACAGGGGTTGACGTTCTAACCGTACCGATGAATGAGTTCCGTGCAGTAGAAGCTATTTCAATATTCTCTCTTTCACCCTCACCCTTTCCCTCTCCCCTCGAGGGAGAGGGCGGCCGAAGGCCGGGAGAGGGGGAAAAGAAATGAGTTCTAGTAAAGGAGGTCCGTGCAATGAGCAACCACGAATGTATTTGTCTTGCCTGCGGCAACCACTTTGTGATGCCTGCATCAGCCCAGAACGCCGCCGTGGGCGGCCAGTGCCCCAAGTGCAGCAGCGACAACGTGTTGAAGCTGAACCCCTCTTCGATGTTCGGCTTCCTCGGAGGCGGCTGAAGCCCCCGGGGATGTTAGGGCGACCAGGTAGGTCGCGCACCATACGCCGCAGATGCTAAAAGCAGAAAAAGAACGGCAGTGTGCGCCGCAGGGGAGCGCCGCTGCCGTTTTTGTCCCGACGCTCCGTTCCGCACCCCTGTCTCCTCCTGTTCCTCTCCCCGCAACAATGGTAGAATGTAGGTATGCGGGAGAGGCTCAACGAGAGTATCGTACGGAAACTGTGGGGTCCCAACCTTTCCTCCGCCGGAAAGGCCAGGACCTTCTTCATCACGGCATTGCGGCTGCTGTACGGGGCGGTGCGGGATATCTCCGAAGGGCAGCTCACCCTGCGGGCCATGAGCCTCGTCTACACCACCCTCCTTTCCCTTGTCCCGCTCCTTGCAGTAAGTTTTTCCGTCCTGAAGGCCTTCGGGATCCATAACCTGATACGCCCCGTCCTCTACAACTTCCTGGCCCCCCTCGGGGAGAAGGGGGGCGAACTGGCGGAGCGCATCATCATGTTCGTGACAAAGATCAATGTGACGGTGCTGGGATACCTCGGGCTTGCCACGCTCCTGTACACGGTGGTATCCGTCATCCAGAAGATAGAGGAGGCGTTCAACCATATATGGAAGATCGATAAGCCGAGAGGCTTCATGAGGAGGTTCAGCGACTACATAAGCGTTCTCCTTGTCGGTCCCGTCCTCGTCTTCTCCGCCCTCGGCATTACCGCATCGCTCCTCAGCACCTCTCTTCTGCAGAAGCTTTTCGCCCTGGAGCCTTTCGGCACCCTCGTGTACGTAGCGGGGAGGATCGTACCCTACCTCATCATTTCCGCCGCCTTTACGTTTGCCTATCTGTTCATCCCGAATACGAAGGTGAAGCTCTCTTCCGCGCTCGTGGGGGGAGCCGCCGCCGGAATCCTGTGGGAGACATCGGGATGGGCCTTCGCCTCTTTCATCGCCTCATCGAAACAATACTCGGCCATCTATTCGGGGTTCGCCATCATCCTCCTGTTCATGATCTGGGTCTACCTGAGCTGGCTCATTCTCCTGGTGGGCGCCAGCATCGCCTTTTATCACCAGTTCCCCCGGTCCCTCACTCCGCACAAGGGGAAAGGGTTCCTGCACGCGCGGGGAAGAGAGAAACTCGCCTTTCTGATCATGTACCTTGCGGGATATAGCCATTATTATAATACCCCTCCCTGGACGCTGACGGGAATCACGGAGAGGACGGGGCTCCCCGTAGAGCCGGTACGAGAGGTGGTCTCCGCTCTGACTCAGGGGGGCCTGCTCGCCGAAACCTGCGATACCCCCCCGGCATACCTCCTCAAAAGAGACGGAGAAACGGTCATGCTGCGGGAGATCTACGCATCGGTGACGGCAGAGGGGGACGGCCTCCTTGCTGCAGGGGAGGAATGCCCCGAGATCGACAGGATTTCGCAAAATATCGACAGCGCTATCGATACGGTGCTCGCGGGGGCAACGCTGAAAAGCCTCGTCCTTTCCTGTCCGAAGTAGGGACGCATACGAAGGCGAGGGCTCTATTTCCCCGGAAGGGTGGAGGGCGGCAGGAACGATCGGACGAACACTCCTCGTTTTACCGAGGATTTTCAAAGGAGGAAACGCAGATACCATGAGAATATGTCCTTCCTATCTGTCTTTTATCCTGTATAACCCGATCCGGAA
>JAXLZK010000041.1:20022-30912 GCA_046350935.1 Thermodesulfovibrionales bacterium | reverse complement strand
TCTTAGCGCCAGCACACGTACGGTTTGCCTCGTCTGAAGCGGGAACATTTTACTTCTAGTATGAGTATATCAATTATCAGGATCATTCCTTTTTTTTAAAAAAGCTGCTATTTTTTGAAGATTTTCAAAGTTTCCGGGCATAAAAGGATTACTATAACTCTCCACCCTATCCAAGCAAGTAGGATCAATCAGGACACCATGTATAATCTCAAGTTGCCTCTCTATTTTTCCTTTCAAATTGCTTACTTCATGTGCCTCCATTAAAAGCGCTTTTTGCTGCTTTTCGTTTTCGACTGCCGCTAATTTTATTCTTTCATCTATACCTATAATCCGCTCCCACTTCTCATCACTTAAAATACTCGGCTTCTCTTTCATAAGAGGTTTACGATCGAGAATAGATTCGAGCAAATTACATAAAGCTTCATATTCCTTAACAAGAGAGTCCGCTTTAATTACATTATGTGCCACCGAAGATAGTGAGTCATAATCTTTATCGTGAATCCATTCGGGTTTTTTGAGCCAAGAAACAATTCCGCTTCAGAGGGACTAAAAACACGGGGAAGCTTTTCTAGTTCTAGTTTATAGGCGCGCTCTTTAAGCAAACTAATATCCTTTTCTTTGATTACCGCAAGGTTTTTTTGCTCCAAATAGGCAATAGGGTGCCTTTCTCTCTCTAGTCGTTGAGAAACAGTTTTAAAATATTCTTCTCTTAAATTAGAGGTATATTCATCCCAGAGATTTTCAAGAATACCCTCAGGTCTTTTTGAATTTAATTCATCCAATATTCTTTTATGATCATCTCCATATAAAAATAACTCTTTCTTAGCAAGTTGAAAATACAATTTATTTAGATGCTCTTGGACTTCAGCCCATTTCGTTTCCGGAAATTGTAATGGCCTAGTGATATGTAATATATTTAACACTTGTAACTTGATTGCGCTCTTATTACCAATTGCTATCATTCTATCCGATAAACGCTCAACAGCTCTTTGACGGAGAGTTACCCATTCTTCTTCTGTTAGGTAATCAGGTTTGCTAATAGAAAGAATAGTATAATTTGTAGATTTCTCAATACTGCCCCAATCTTCTTTGTCTGCTTTAAATCTTAAAGCCTTACTGCGAATTGAATTCCATTGGTTCTCACTTATATGAAAAGGCCTATTCCCCCTAGTCAATATTTCATCAAATCTGTACTCAGCCTTCGATTCATACGAGTCTATAGAGCTTTTTTTAGCGGATAGAATAAGAACAATGTATATAAAAATTATGCCGACAAGCGCGATCGCTGTTAACCATGAAAAACCGCTGCGTTCAAAAGCACCACTTGCCTTGCCTTTGCTATGTCTAATCGTAAGATTGCCAATATTAATCCCACTATTAACCGTCTTAATTAGGAGTTTAATGCTCCCTTCAGGCGGTAAAGCATCGTATAATATTTCTAAGGTATCCTTATTAAAATATTCTTGCACAGAATCTGCTTTTGAGTTTTTCAATATCTCGTAGGCTTTAACATTGCTTGCCACAAAAATATGGATTTTCCTTGCCTCACTATTACCAACATTTTTTATTTCAAGCTGCTGAAGATTCTCAACAGCTTCTTTTTCTACTAACCGCACAGGAATCCTATCTGAGAGGGTGAATCTAAGATCAGCTTTCTCAGAGCTATAGTGCAATACAATCAGTGGACCAATAACTGCGACAAATAACGCGCTCACTACTTTCATTATAATGTTCATCCGCCAACACCTCTGAAGAGTATTTCTTACAAGATTAGCTCATTATAGCAAAGAATTTAACTGATTTCTTAGAGAAGTTTGGATATCCGAAACATGAGGGTGAAGTGGCCCCCGTTTAAGCCGGAAGACCTATCCCAGTTTATAGTGCCACTTGTAATTAGAAAACGCTGGCAATTGACCTCTCCACAAAGCCCAATCCTCCCAACTCACGGATGACCTTCCGGTCGACGATGGGTTGAAAGCCCAGGTCAAAGCTCCAAGGTCTTGATCAAGGAAACCAGGCTACGGCAAGGCGATTCGGTGCCCCGCTGATGGCGGCCCTGCCCTTCGGTCTGAAGAGGCCTCCCTCAGAAACTCCCAGTAGCCAAGGTCTTTCTTACTGGCCTGTTCACAGAGGTATCCAGTCCAGCCAGCAGGTGCTCCATCTTCATCTTCTCCAGCAGTCCTACAAGCTGCATATGGACACCCTCCTCGTAGACTGACAGCAGCCGTTGCTCTACGGACAGGGCCTGCCGCCAGGCTCCTCATGGTGGGCCTTGGCCGTTGTCCGGCCTTCGGTGCCGGGGACGCAGACGGTGCTCAGCCACCATGCGCTCCTGCACCGCATAGACGCTGAGCAGTCCTTCCAGCGTAACGCGGATCTCCACTCGCAGCCACACAGAGAAACCGGCACGCTGTAGCGATTGCCCCGGACCTCGATCTGCTGCAGCCATCCCAGCCCACCACCCGGTACTCCCGGATAGGAGGTGTCGTGCGAATCGGTAGCGGCTGCAGAGAGGGTCTCTCCCGCTCAAAACCGCTCGGCCACGACCTCCTGCACAGTGCCCTGCACACACGGGGTCGGCTACCTCACGCAGCCACTGCTCGCCAACTGGTGAGGTGGAGGCCAGGCTATGGAAGCAGCGGTAGCGGGCAAAGAAGTTATGCTTTACATAGCCCACCATGCGCTCATCCTTGCCCTTGGTCAGGCCAGGCCCGGTAGGGACGGCAGGCCCGTGCAGCAAAGCCATAGTGGCCGGCCATATCCAGAAATCTCTCGTCGTTGAACTGTGTACTGCGGCGCCATGCCGGTGGCAGATGACCGCACACTTTCTGGTTATCGACCAGCACTTCGAAGGCACGCTCGCCAAAGTACTCCATGCTCCGGATCATCCTCATAGGTGTGCTCGGCATCCGTGCTGTCGGTGGCCCAAAAGAAGGGAAGCGCCGCGAATATCCCAGCTCATTAACGATGAAGTAGGCTTTCGCGCTCTCCTCCGATGATCGTAAAGAGCTCTCCCCGGTCGCTCTTGCATCTGCTTGCCCGGTGGGGTCTCAAACCGTACCGTTGCACGGCTTTGCGCAGAACGCGTTGGGGCTTCATGTAGTCCCGCAGGATCGTGGTCTTGCCCTCATAGCCTGCACCCGCAGCTGGCGGAAGATGACTCTACGGCGTTCCAGACGCCCTCTCGGAGCAGGTCGTCCACCATTGGTTTGAACGGGTCCAGCTTGCTCTTTCAGGCTCGGGGCGTTTGGCAGACGGAGGGCCTCCGCGCTCCAGTGCCCGGCTGATCGTCTTGGGTGGACCCCAAGCTCCTCGGCAATGTCCTTGATGTACACTCCCTGTCCGTTGTTGGTGATAATATCCATCCAGTCCTCCTTGTTGAGCATCAGGCACCTCCTTCGCAGCAGGTACACCTTACCATGCTCGGCAGAGGGAGGACATCTTATTCCGGCATTTTTAGAACTATATCATCCGGCGCTGACAAGGGGTGAAATACTTTCTCTGAAATGGGAGAATGTAGACCTTAAGCATGGCCTTATCCTACTGGACAGGACAAAAAACGGAGAGCGCCAGGAGATTCCGATAAATGATACATTAAGAGTTATATTACAATAAGGCGCTTAGAAGTGCCTTATGTGTTTTATGACCCTAACACAGGGAAACCCTACAAAGATATCAAAAGAGCTTGCAGCAGCATTAAGAAGGGTAGAAATCGAAAAGTGTGATAGATGTGATTACCAGAAGGCAAAAAAAAAGTAAAGATCAGAAGACTACAGAGCAGTACCCGTTCACCGTAATTCAGCTTGGAGCATTTAAAGGCATTAAAGATTTCCCTTTCACGATCTCGACACACTTTGCTTCTCACCTTGTAATGGCAGGGGTTGACGACACAACCGTAAAGAAGCTTTTTAGGTCATAAGACCACGCCATGACACTGAGATATGCTCATCTAGCCCTGAATCACAAGGCAAATGCAGTGAGTATTCTGGATAGCAGATTTGCAGGGGAATCAACTATACAAAATACAATAGAGCAGGAGGGCAATAATGCTTATATGGATAATTAATTGAAAAATATGGTGAGCCGTGGAGGATCTTGAACCTCCGACCCGCTGATTAAGAGTCAGCTGCTCTACCAACTGAGCTAACGGCCCACTCGTGCAAAGGGTTAGACAATTACAATACAGGAAAAGCCCCTGCTTCGTCAAGGGGCGAGCAGCGCCGGTTGCGAAAATAAGCCTCTTGCATTATCATGATATATAAGCTGAAAACGGCGTCTTTCTCCTGATGATTTGAGGGGAGCCGGGGCGCCGGATACAGGGATCCTGCGAAGACGCACCTCATCGCCGTCCGTCACGCTGAATCCGGAAGCATCACCTTAAAATAAGGGGAAGGAGCTTATTATGCAGAAAATTGTGAAGCTGCTGATTCCAGACGAACGATACGAAAATCGTGCTCGTCGTGCTTGACGGTCTGGGCGGCCTCCCAGTCAACGGGAAAACGGAGTTGGAGACTGCCGCAACGCCGAACATGGACGCGCTTGCCCGCGAGTCCGCGTGCGGGCTGCACACCCCCGTCGCCCCCGGTATCACGCCCGGCAGCGGCCCTGGTCATTTCGGCCTCTTCGGCTACGATCCGCTGGAATGCCAGATCGGACGGGGCATTCTGGAAGCCCTCGGTTTGGGACTCGAAGTGCGGAAAACGGACGTGGCGATCCGGTGCAACTATGCCACGATTCAAGACGGCCTCATTGTGGACAGGAGGGCGGGGAGGATCCCCACCGGGCAGAGCAGGAAGCTCACCGAGAGGCTCCAGCGGGAGATCCCTTCGATCGACGGCGTCGAGGTCACCTTCGCCCCCGGCATGGAGCACCGCTGCGCTGTCCTGCTGCGCTTTCCCCGGCCCTTGGAGCACGACGCGGCCCTAATCCCCGATACCGACCCCCAGAAGGAGGGCAAGGCTCCCCTCGCGCCGGTCCCGCAGTCGAAGAATGCGGAAAAGGTGGCGAAGGTGGCGGAGAAGCTCATCGGTAGGGCGCACGAGGTGCTGAAGAACGAGGAGAAGGCGAATTTCCTCCTCACACGGGGCTTTTCCGGGATGCCGGACATCCCCACCTTTGAGGAGGCCTTCGGGCTGCGCTCCCTCGCCATCGCCACCTACCCCATGTACCGGGGTCTCGCGAAGCTGGTGGGGATGAATGCCCCTGCACTGGAGGGGAGCGTGGAAGACGAGATCGCTTATTTAAAGCAGCAGTACGGTACGTATGATTTCTTCTTCCTTCATGTGAAGAAGGTCGACTCCTACGGCGAAGACGGGAATTTCGACGGAAAAGTGGCGCGGATCGAGGAGTTCGACGCGCTCCTTCCCCGCATTCTCGGGATGAATCCGGATGTCCTCATGATCACCGGAGACCACTCCACCCCGGCGGTGATGAAGGGGCATAGCTGGCACTCGGTGCCGGTTCTCCTCCGGTCGCCCTATGTCCTGGGTGGATTGTGTTCGTCATTCTCGGAGCGCGAGTGCGCCCGGGGGGAGCTGGGCATTTTCCCCACGGTGAACCTCATGCCGTTGGCGCTGGCAAACTCTTTACGACTGAAGAAGTTCGGAGCATGATCGATACGCACTGCCATATCGAGATGTCACCCTTTGACGAGGACCGGGAGGAGGTGATCGCCCGGGCGCGGGAACACCTGGAGGCAGCCATCACCATCGGCTCGGACCTGCGGGGCTGCGAAGGTGCGGTGGCCCTTGCCGAGGAGCACGACTTTATCTATGCCGCGGTGGGCATCCATCCCCACGATGCAAAGGACTTTCACGAAGGGGTGCTCGACCGGATGCGGGACTGGATAAAAAAGGAAAAAGTAGTGGCGGTGGGCGAAACCGGCCTCGATTATCACTACGACCACTCCCCGCGGGAGGTGCAGAGGAAGGTGTTCCGCACGCAGCTCCGCCTCGCGAAGGGAACCGACATGCCCGTTGTCGTGCACAGCCGGGAGGCGAAGGAGGACACCCTGAATATTCTTGAGGAGTCAGGGGTCAGGAAGGGCATCCTGCATTGTTTCTCCGGGGACCGGGACATGGCGGAAAGGGCGATGGCCCTGGGACTCCACATCTCCTTTGCCGGTACGGTCACCTTCAAAAAGGCAACTGCTCTCCAGGAAATCGCCAAGAGAGTGCCCGACGAGTTCCTCCTCGTCGAGACCGATGCGCCGTATCTCACGCCTGAACCGTACCGGGGCAGGAGGAACGAGCCCGCCTATGTGGTCCATACCGCCCGGTTCCTCGCGCAGATACGGGGAGTCACCGCCGATGACATTGACAGGATCACCTCGGTGAATGCAAAAGGCTCTTTCGAAATCGGGGAGATCGCCAGGGGACAAATCGCGTACCCGATACGGGAGAGCCTCTATCTCAATGTGACGAACCGGTGCACCAGCAAATGCGTCTTCTGGTGTGCGCTTTGCCACCGACTTCGTCAAGGGACACAATCTGCGCCTCGATCAGAGCCGACGGTAGAGGAGCTGAAGAGGGCTGTGGGGAGACCCGGAGCGGTACAGGGAGATCGTCTTCTGCAGGTACGGCGAGCCCTGCTGCGGCTGGATGAAGTCAAGGCCGTGGCGGCGTGGGTGAAGGAAAAAGAGGGCAGGGTGCGGGTCAATACCAACGGACACGGGAACCTTATCCACAAACGGAACATTCTTCCCGAATTGCAGGGGGTAGTGGACGTACTGTCCGTCAGTCTCGACGCCCAGGATGCCGAAACCTATGACCGGCTCTGCAAGCCCGCCTTCAAGGATGCCTTCCCGGAGGTAGTGCGGTTCATCCGCGAGGCGAAGCAATATGTCCCCGACGTGCAGGCGACAGTGGTCACCGCCGAGGGGGTGGATGTGGAGAAGTGCCGGGAGATCACCGATGCGCTGGGGGTGGAGCTGCGGGTCAGAAAGCTGGATGTGGTAGGGTAGCCTGAAGCGGGCGGCGTGTCAGCTGCGGGCGATGAGCCACGAGCGTGCCTCGTGCAGGGCAACCTCCCCCTGTTCTCCGGTCTTCAGGTTTTTCCACTGCGCCTTCCCCGCCTTCAGCTCGTCCTCGCCGATGATGAAGGCAAATTCAGCGTTCAGCTTGTCCGCCTTTCTCAATTGACTCTTCAGGGATGCGCCGCCGTAGTTCGGCTCCACCCAGAGCCCCCCTGCCCGCAGCTCCTCCGCGAGCCGGAAGCCTTCCCTTTCCGCCTCACTGCCGAGGGTGGCGATGAAGACCTGCGGAGCGGGCATTTCAACCGGTGCGGCCTCTTTGAGCAGGGTGACGATCCTCTCCATGCCCATGGCAAAGCCGATCGCGGGAGTGGGCGGCCCCCCGAACTCCTTCACCAGTTTGTCGTATCTCCCCCCGGCGGCCACCGCCTTCTGCGCGCCGAGGTGCTCGCTGGTGACCTCGAAAGTGGTGCGGGTGTAGTAGTCCAGGCCGCGCACCAGGTTCGGGTTCAGCGTATACCGGACATGCAGCGCCTGGAGTCGGACGAGGACCTCGTCGAAATGCTCCCTGCATTCGCCGCACAGGTGGTCGGTCACCGCGGGCGCCCCCTGCCGCAGCTCGATGCAGCGGGGCACCTTGCAATCGAGGATGCGGAGCGGGTTCGTGGCGTATCTGCGCCGGCAATCGGGGCAGAAATCGGGGAGCCTGTCCCCGAAAAAGGCGAGCAGGGCATTCCGGTAGTCGGGCCTGCAGGCGTCGCACCCGATCGAATTGATCTCCACGTTCAGCTCCCTGAGACCGATCTCTTCGAGGAGGTTCCGCAGCAGGGTAATGATCTCCGCATCCAGGGAGGGCTGGGCAACGCCGAAGGCCTCGGCCCCGATCTGGTAGAACTGCCTGAACCTCCCTTTCTGGGGTCTCTCGTACCGGAACATGGGCCCGGAATAGAAGAACTTTTGCGGCGACGGCAGGGTGTACAGGGAGTGCTCCACATAGCAGCGTACCGCGCCCGCGGTCCCCTCGGGCCGCAGGGTGACGCTCCTGTCCCCCTTGTCGGTGAAGGTGTACATCTCCTTCTCCACGATGTCCGTGGCTTCGCCGATGCTCCGGGTGAAGATTTCGGTGGATTCCATGATGGGAAGCCGTATCTCCTGGAAACCATACCGCTGAAAGAGGGACCGTGCCGCGGATTCGAGGCGCTGCCAGAGATGGCTGTCGGGGGGCAGGATGTCCTGGACACCCTTCAGGGCGCTATATTTCACCGGACTCCTCTCCCTCCCTCTCCTTGTCGAATTCGAGCATCTTCATATGGCTCTCGATGAGCCTGCGGATCTCCTCCTTGAAGTGGCGCCTGATCCCCTTGAGGTCCACGATGTCCTCATGGATCTTAACCACCTTCTCCTGGGCCTCCTTTATCGTGCTGTCGGCCTTCAGCTCCGCCTCTTTCATGATAAGCTCGGCCTCCTTCCGCGCGTTGGATTTATAATCCTCCACCATCTGCTGGGTGGTGATCAGGGTTTCGCGAAGGGTGTTTTCCATCTTCTTGTACTCGCTCACCTGCTCGTCGGCCCTGCTCAACTGTTCTTTCAGCGATGCGTTCTCCCTGAGGAGTTCTTCCAGTTCCTCCCGGATCAGCTCGAGGAAGGAATAGACTTCGTCCACATCGAACCCCCTGAACCGCATGGGGAACTGCTTCTGCTGGATATCAAGCGGCGTAAGTCTCATAGCACGGCCCCTCCTTTCAAAGTATAGGCAAACTCGATAAGCGTGCGTATCAGGAATCTCTGGATGAACATGATGGCGAGGATGACGACCAGGGGAGAGATGTCAATGGGGCCGAGCCGGTAGCCGATGAGCCTCCGGATGGGCCTGAGCACCGGGTCGGTAACGGAGTGCAGGAAGCGCACGATGGGGTTATAGGGGTCGGGATTCACCCAACTGATGATAGCGGCGATGATGATGATCCAGTAGTAGATATCGAGTATGACGTTGACGATAGTGGCGACGGCGATGATGAAATTGGCGAATACAAACATTCCCGGCCTCCTCTATTTTCTTGCTCCGAGTTCTTCGGCCCTCTTCAGCGCTGCGAGCAGCGCCTCCGCGGTAATGTCTCTCAGCCCTTTCTCTTCGAAGACCTTCACGCCTGCTGCAGTGGTCCCCCCAGGAGAGGTCACCATCTCCCGCAGTTTTTCGGGAGACATGCCGGTTTCGAGAAGGCGGGCGGTGCCGAGGAGCGTCTGTACTGCAAGCTCTCCGGCGTGCTCTTCCGCCAGGCCGAGGCGTGCGCCAGCGTCCCGCATCGCCTCTGTGAAGAGGGCGACGAAGGCGGGGCCGCTGCCCGACAGGGCGGTCACGGCGTTCATATATTTCTCGGGCAGGGTGAGCACCCTGCCCACGGACATGAATATTTCGCGGACAGCGGCGATCTCCCCTTCGGGGAGGCATTCGCAGAGGGACAGGACCGACATGCCCTCCTGCACGATGGCCGGGGTGTTGGGCATCACGCGGACGAGCTTCCGGGTCCTCAGTCTCTCTTGCAGGAAGGAGAGGGGAATGCCCGCCGCAATGGAGACGACCGTTTTGTCCTCCGTGACGGCATCCGCGATCCCGTCGAGCACCGCACCCATGTTCTGGGGCTTCACCGCCAGGATGACGAGGGAGCATTGAGCCGCCGCTTCGCGGTTGGACGGCGTTGTCCGCACCCCGTACGTCTGCTCAAGGAAGCGCCTCCGCTCCTCACGCGGCTCGGACACCAGGATATCCCTCCTCCCCCGGGAGGTCATTCCTTTTATGAGCGCTTCCGCCATGTTGCCGCCGCCGATAAAACCGATCATCTATTATTTGCTCCTTTCCCCGAAGAGCGCCGTGCCGATCCGCACGAACGTTGCTCCTTCCTCAATGGCAATCTCAAAATCGTCCGACATCCCCATGGAAAGCTCGGGAAGGCGGAACCCCCTCTCCTCGGCCCTGTCCCGCAGCTCCCGCAGCGTTCTGAAATAGGGGCGCGATTTTTCGGGGTCGTCGCAGAACGGGGGCATGGTCATCAGTCCCTCCGCATGCAGGGCTCCCAGCTCCCGGACCCTTTCGAGGAGGGGCAGAAGGTCCTGCTCCGCCGCCCCGTGCTTGGTATCCTCGGGGGAGAGCTTTACCTGAACAAGCACCCGCTGCACCCTGCCAGCCCTCTCCGCCTGCCGGTGGAGTTCCTCGGCCAGCTCAGGGGAATCTACGGTGTGGATGAGGTCGAAAAGGCGGACAGCGTATTTCGCCTTGTTCTTCTGCAGATGCCCGATCAGGTGCCAGCGGATTCCGGGGTATTCCCCGGCCGGAAGGTGCACCGTCTTCTCACGGGCCTCCTGCACCCTGTTCTCTCCGAAGACCCGCAGACCGGCGCGGAAGGCCTCCTGCACCGCATCGACTCCCACCGTTTTCGTGACCGCGACGAGGGTGACCTCTTCAGGCCTCCTCCCGGCGCGCACTGCGGCAGCATCCATTCTTCTGCGTATGGCTAGGGTTTCTTCACGCATCGATATAATTTGTAGTTTATAGTAGTATCTCAGAAAAAAGAAATGCAAGGCCGCGTCCGCCCTCCCCGCTCCGGCGCAGCGGCGGGCATTTGAATTGCCGCCCAAGGGCTATGGTATCATTTATGTATGTTGAAAAAGAGCTCCTTTGTCTTCTCCCTGAACAAGAAGCTTATCTTCATGATGTTGTCCCTCAGCTTCATCCTGATTTCGATCCTCGGGTTTTTCTATGCCCAGTCCGAACAGGCCCTCTTCCGCGCCCTGGAGAGGCAGACCGCGGAGCTTACCAAGGCCATACAGATCGGCGTCGAGGAGGTGACGGGTTCGGGGAACACCGATGAGGCGAGGCTTTCCAAGTATCTCAGGGACCTGAACGCAAAGGGGGTGAAGGAGAT
>JAXLZK010000041.1:16727-19922 GCA_046350935.1 Thermodesulfovibrionales bacterium | reverse complement strand
CTCTCCCGGAGCTATACCCGCCCGATCAGGAACGTGGTGAATGCCGCTATGCGGGTGGCTGCCGGAGACCTCCACCAGAACATACCGGTGCGGAGCAAGGACGAGATCGGACAGCTCTCGGAGAGCTTCAACTTCATGGTGAGAAAGCTGCGGGAGACGCGGGATCTTGAGGAGAGATTGCGGGAGGCGGAGCATCTGTCGGGGCTGGGGCAGCTTTCGAGGAGCATGGCCCACGAGATACGGAATCCCCTCAACTTCATCAACCTGAGCATCGGGTATCTCGGAGACAAGTACACCCCGGAGGACCCTGCAAAGGAGGAGAAGTTCAGCAACCTTATCAGCGGCATCAAAATGGAGGTCCAGAGGCTCAACACGCTGGTGAACGATTTTCTCGACTACAGCCGGCCCCTCAAATTGAAGAGGCAAAGAGTGAGGGTGGACGGACTCCTCGAAGAGGTAATGGCCCTCATCTGGGCGAAGGCGGAAGCGGACGGGATCAGGATCGTGCGGGAGTATTCCGTTGAGGTTGACCTCTCCGTTGACCCTGACCTGTTCAAGTCCTGCGTGCTGAATATGATCACCAACGCTTTTCACGCCATGGGCCAGTCCGGGAGGCCCGGAGTGCTGAAAGTAAGGACCGGAACCGCGGGGGACGAATTCGTCCTTTCCATAGCGGACAACGGCATCGGAGTGTCTGAGGAGAACCGTGAAAAGATTTTCGAGCCGTTCTTCTCCACACGCCAGAACGGCCTCGGTCTCGGACTGCCCATGACGAAGAGGGTCATAGAGGAGCACGGGGGGCGGATCGTCTTCACGAGCGTCGAGGGAGAGGGGAGCGAGGTGCAGTTGTTGCTGCCGTTGAAGGCAAACGGGAAGTAGAAAGGAAGAGGCGAAAAGAGAGGGGTTATGGCAGCGATTGTGGTGATTGACGATGAATACCGCCAGCGGGACATCCTGAAAACCATCCTGGAGGACGTGGGGTATGAAGTGCATACCGCCTCCTCAGCCGAGGAGGGCTTGGAGCTGATCACTGCTCTGTCCCCCGATGTGGTGATCACCGATCTCAAGATGGGAGGGATGAGTGGGGTCCAGCTTCTGGAGTGCATGCCTGAAGAGACCAAACCCGCCGTTATTATCATGACGGCCTTCGGTACGATCTCGTCTGCCGTTGAGGCGATGAAGAAGGGCGCTTTCGACTACCTCACCAAGCCCCTCGAAAAGGACGTCATCATCCTCACGGTCCGGAAGGCGATGGAGAGGATGCAGCTCCTCAGGGAGAACCTGCGGCTGCAGGATGCTCTTTTCGAGAAGTTCAGGATGGAGGGGATCATCGGCACCTCGAAGAAGATGAAAGAGGCCGTCGAGATCGCCAGAAAAGTAACCCCTACGGTGGTGACGGTCCTCGTCTACGGTGAAAGCGGGACCGGCAAGGAGCTCATTGCCAAGGCAATCCATTACAGCAGCCCCCGCCGCACGGGACCCTTCACCGCCATCAACTGTGCGGCCATCCCCGATACGTTGATCGAGAGCGAACTCTTCGGATACGAGCCCGGAGCCTTCTCCGGCGCGGTCCACCGGAAAATCGGCCTTTTTGAATCGTCCGACAGAGGCACCCTCTTCCTGGACGAGGTCGGAGACCTGCCCCTGCTCACCCAGACGAAGATCCTGAGGGTGCTGCAGGACAAGGAGGTGCGCCGGCTGGGAGGGAAGGAGAACACGAAGGTCGATGTGCGGATTATCGCGGCGACGAATAAGGACCTCGAAAAGGAGGTGGCCGCCGGCAAGTTCAGGGAGGACCTGTATTATCGTCTGAAGGTGGTGACGGTGACCCTCCCTCCACTGCGGGAGAGGAAAGAGGACATCGCCGCCCTGGTGAACCTTTTTATCGACAAATACAACGGGGAGTTCGGCAAGAGGATAAAGGGGGTGAGCGAAAGCGCCCTGCGCGCCCTTGCCGAATACCATTGGCCGGGCAACATCCGGCAGCTCGAATCGGTGATCGAGCGGGCGGTGCTGATGTGCGACTCGGACATGGCGGGTCTGAACGATATCCGGAGCGAACTGAAGCTCGGGCACGACAAGGGTGTCCTGGATATCGAAATACCCGACGAGGGCATCAACTTCGAGGAGCTGGAAAAAGAGCTTATCAAGAAGGCCATGGTCAAGGCCAACAATGTCGCTGCACGGGCAGCCCGACTGCTCGGCATGACTTACAAGACTTTCTGGTACCGGATGGAGAAGTTCGGGATCCAGGAGGGTTCCCCAAATGGGGAGGTTCCCCCTGAAAAAAGGAACTGACAGGGCAGCAGTACGGCTTTTTTCCTTTTAAATACCGCTCATTACACCCACCGACAAGAGATTCTTTGTTGGTATGAAAGTTGCTTGCACAACAATGCCAAAAATTGAGAACGGTAAAAGGAGGTGATTTATAATGAAGAAGGTAATGGCATTGATCGTGGCGCTTCTCTTTGCGCTTTCCCTTACCACCGTGGTTTTCGCAGCCGACAAGGCAGCCGACAAGGCAGCCGCTCCGAAGGCTGAAGAGAAGAAGGCCGATGCAAAGGCTGAGGTAAAGGCTGACGCAAAGGACGAGAAGAAGGAAACGAAGAAGGCGAAGAAGAGCAAGAAGGCTAAGAAGACGGAAGAGAAGAAAGAAGAGGCGAAATAATTCTATTCTTTCTTGCCGGGAGGGCAGGTGGCATCATTCCACTTGCCCTCCCTTTACATGAGAACGACGTGTGCCGGGAGGTATGATGAAAAAGGCGTTTTTTATAGTAATGGCCCTGCTCTGCGTCCTCTCCCTTGCGGGCGCTGCTGCGGCGGCGGAGAGGGTAAAGGTAAAGCAGATCTCCGGAGAGGTGGCTGCAGTGGACGCAGCAGCGAAGTCCATGACAGTGAAAGGGAAAAAAGCAGAGGTGGTCATCGTCATCGATGAGAAGACTACCGTGAAGATGGACAAGGAAAAGAAATCCCTCGCCGAAGTGAAGGTCGGTGAAAAGGTGACGGTGAAGTATGCCGAAATCGAAGGGAAGAATGTCGGCAGGACCATCGAGATAAAGACGGCGAAGGAAGAGAGAAAGAGCACGGAGCCGGTGAAGGCGGCTGAGCCTGCAAAGCCCGCTCCGAAGCAGGCTCCGAAACAGGCTCCGAAACAGGCGAAGCCCGGATACTGAACCGATCGGGCTGATACGATAC
>JAXLZK010000041.1:0-16627 GCA_046350935.1 Thermodesulfovibrionales bacterium | reverse complement strand
CAGGCTCCGAAACAGGCGAAGCCCGGATACTGAACCGATCGGGCTGATACGATACAGCGGAAGGGGTCCGTTTCTGCCGGTGCGGGGGAACGGGCCCTTCTTTTGACCTTTCCTTCCTGCCTGCGATACAATACTTTTTTATCTCCGAACGGATCGGGATTACTCTTATTTCAGGGAGGCATAGTGATGATGGAAGTCCGGCTTGCAGACCGTGTGAAAAGTCTTCCCCCCTACCTTTTCGCGTCGATCGATGCCATGAAACAGGATGCCCTCGCACGGGGCATGGAAGTGATCGACCTCAGCATCGGCGACCCTGACATCCCCACGCCTGCGCATATTGTAGAGGCGATGAAGAGGGCGGTGGAGAAGCCGGAACACCACCAGTATCCCTCCTATACGGGAATGCTCTCCTACCGTGAAGAGGTTGCAGACTGGTACCGGCGGCGATTCAACGTATCTCTCGACCCGAAGACAGAAGTGCTGTCCCTGATCGGGTCGAAGGAAGGGATCGGACACATCCCCCTCGCCTTCGTCAATCCCGGTGACGTGGTGCTCGTGCCCTCACCCGGATACCCGGTCTACCCGGTGGGCACCCTGTTTGCCGGAGGAGAGTCCCATTTCATGCCTCTCCGTGAGGAGAACGCCTTTCTGCCCGATTTCGGAGCGATACCGGAAGACATCCTGAAGAGGGCCGTCCTTATGTTTCTGAACTATCCGAACAACCCCACTGCCGCCGTCGCTCCGAAAGAGTTTTTCAGGGAAGCGGTGGCGCTGGCGCAGAAGTACACTATCATCATCTGTCACGATGCCGCGTATTCCGAGGTGTACTACGACGGCGAGAGGCCCCTGAGCTTTCTCGAAGTGGAGGGGGCGAAGGAGGTGGGTATCGAATTCCACTCCCTCTCCAAAACGTACAACATGACCGGATGGCGGCTCGGCTTTGCCGTGGGCAACAGGGAAGTCATCGCCGGCTTGGGCAAGATCAAGAGCAATCTCGACTCGGGAGTTTTCCAGGCGGTCCAGGAGGCGGGGATCGTCGCCCTCCGGACGGAGGATGCGGTCCTCGCAGGGTTGCGGGATACTTTCCAGGAGCGCCGGGATGTGATGTGCGAGGGGCTTGCCGGCATCGGGATGGAGGTCAGCAAGCCGAAGGCGACTTTTTATCTCTGGACGAAAGTGCCCTCCGGCTTCGATTCCACCTCGCTGGTGGCGCATCTGCTCGAAAAGGCCGGCGTGCTCGGTACCCCTGGGGTGGGCTTCGGTGCTCCCGGCGAAGGATACATCCGCTTTGCGCTTACCAAGCCGGTGGAGAGGATCAAAGAGGCGGTAGAGAGGATCAAAAAAGCGTTGGGGTAGCGATGCTGCACGGGAGAGAAAACGAGAGCGGAGCTGCTTTGCACCCTGCGGCCCCCCTCCGCTAGCACCGGAGTATGGCGACCGTCCATATCGGGATCGGCTCGAACCTCGGAGACAGGGAGTCCCACTGCGACAGGGCGCTGGAAGAGATGAGGAGGAGGGGCATCCGCATTACCCGCATGTCCTCCCGGTATGAGACGGCGCCGTGGGGGGAGGGAGAGCAGCCTATGTTTATCAATATGGCGGTGGAGGCGGAGACGGATCTGCCCCCCGAAGGCCTTTTGGCGGTGCTCAAGCAAATTGAAAGGGAGATGGGGAGGCAGGATACATTTCGGTGGGGGCCGCGCGTCATCGATCTCGATATTCTTTTCTACGATGACGCCCTTTTCGAGGGGGCCGGCCTCCGCATTCCGCATCCCTTGCTGCACGTGAGGGATTTCGTACTGCTCCCCCTCGACGAAATAGCACCGGAGAAAATGCATCCGGCGCTCGGGAAGACGGTCGGGCAACTCAAGGAGGAACGGGAAAGTGGTGAAGACGCTGAACGTGAAGAGCAGATCTAAGACGGAGCTCATCGATATCACTGAGGAGATACGCAGGATCATTGCCGAAGAGGGCGTGAAGGACGGGCTCTGCTCCATCTATGTGCCGCATACGACAGCGGGCATTACCATCAATGAGGGAGCGGACCCCGCGGTAAAGAGGGATGTCCTCGTCTCCCTCAGCAGACTGGTCCCCTTCGAGGGAGACTATCAGCACATGGAGGGGAATTCCGCCGCCCACATCAAAGCGGCACTGGTGGGCACTTCGCAAACCCTCCTGATCGAGGAGGGGAAGCCCCTCCTGGGAACCTGGCAGTCCGTCTACTTCTGCGAATTCGACGGGCCGCGCCACAGGAGGGTGCTGGTAAAGATGTTTTCCTCGTAGCCTTGTGTGAAAGGGGAAGCCCTCGGTAGAGGTCCAACTCGCCAATGACGAGTCCTGAATCCGATGAGGGAAGAGAGGAGATCCTTCTCCTTAAGACGGAGATACGGAGGCTCAGGAAAGTCCTCCGTGAGCTGACGCCCTCTCTTCCGATGCTGCTCAGAAGGCGGGGCTTCAGAATATACAAGAGAGAGCCTTCCGGTGATCTTTTTGTCCCGCGCGGGGAGTTCATCGACAGCTACTATGAGATGCTTAAAAAATATTCCTTCAGGCTCTTCCTCCGCGACGTGATCAAACAGCAGCCCGCTTTTACCCCCGCGCAGGTGGCGCGCTATGCGACAAAGGAAGTGACCGGGGAGTACCTGCGGTACCTGGCGGACACAGGGATGATACATTCCGAAGGCGACGCCTTCTCCCTGACCGGGGGAAGGGTCAGGAGCTTCGGCGAGACTCTGGAATGGTTCGTGGCCGAGATCTTCAAGCGGGAATTCGGGACGGAGGCCCTCTGGGGGGTGAAGATGAAAAGGCCGTCGGTAGGAGGGGACTACGATCTGCTTGCGAAGATAGACGGCTCCCTTCTCTATATGGAGATCAAATCCTCTCCCCCGCGTCAGATCTATCAGAACGAGGTGGGCTCCTTTTTGGAAAGAGTGGCAGACCTGCTGCCCGGGATGGCCGTGTTCTTCGTGGACACGGAGCTGCGCATGAAGGACAAGATCGTCCCTTTCTTTGAAGAGGAGCTTGCCAGGCGAACCTCCGGAGCGGCGGTCCTGAGGAGGGAAAAGGAGCTGTTTGAGGTCGTGCAGAGCGGAACGGGAACGCCCCGGATGTTTATAATAAATGCAAAAGACAGTATCGTGCAGAACATCGAAAAGATCCTGACCGCTTTTTACCGGGGGGACAGATGAGCGAGAAGAAAGAATTGTGTGTTGTATGCGCCTGGAGAGGCGCCTGCCGGAAGCAGTTTGCCCTGAAAGCGGGCCAGCGCTGTCCGGATTTCTCGAAAGACCTCACCGTCAAGGAAGAGAGGGCCGAAGAGGGAAAGAAGTAAAGGAAACATGCGGGACGGAGGGTGACGAATGCCTCACGGAGCGGCGTTCCTGCCCGGTTTCAGCCTTTTGAGCAGCGCATTTCCCTCCAGAGTGTTCAGTACGTCGCTTTTCTCGATCCAGCCTCTCCGCGCAAGGGAAACCCCGTACCCCATATAGGTGAACTGGTCCACCACATGGGTGTCGGTGCTGATCACGAGGGGAATCCCCCTCTCCTTCGCTTGCCGGGCATGGGCATCGGAAAGGTCGAGCCGGAAGGGAGAGGCATTGATCTCGAGGGCGGTGCCCGTTTCCCCGGCGACCCGCAGGACCTCCTCCATGTCCAGTTCATAGGCGTCCCGGTCGCCGATGAGCCTTCCGGTAGGATGGGCGATGATGCTTACATAGGGGTTCCTCATGGCAGAAACAATGCGGGAGGTGAGCTGCTGCGCCGACTGTTTGAACCCCGAGTGGATCGAGGCGACCACAACGTCCATTTCCTTCAGCACCTCGTCGGGGAAGTCGAGGCTGCCGTCGCTCCTGATGTCCACCTCCGTCCCCTGGAGCACCCGGAACCCTTTCAGTTTCCTGTTCAGCGCGATAATTTCCTTCTTCTGCTCCATCAGCCGCTCTATATTCAGTCCGCGGGCCACGGCCAGGCCGCGGGAGTGGTCGGTGAGGGCGATATACGCGTAGCCGCGCCCGCGCGCCGCCTCCGCCACCTCTTCAATGGGATGGCTCCCGTCGCTCCACTTCGAGTGGACATGGAGATCTCCCCGTATATCCCCGAGGGCGACCAGGGCAGGGAGTCTCCCCGCCAGGGCCGCCTCCACCTCCCCCTGGTCTTCCCTGAGCTCGGGCGGGATGTACGGGAGCCCGAGGATGCGGTAAACGTCGCCTTCCGCAGCTCCGCCCATGCGCCTGTTGTCCTTTTCGCGGAAGATCCCGTACTCGTTGATCTTGAGCCCCTTCTTGACGGCCATTTCCCGCAACCGGATGTTATGGGTCTTGCTGCCGGTGAAATAGGTGAGCGCGGCCCCGTAGGATTCCTCTTCCACCACCCTCACATCCACCTGGATCCCCTCATGGGTGACCGCGCTCGACTTGGTGGGGCCCATGGCCAGTACCTCCCTCACCTGGGGGAGGTGCACGAAGACGTCCATCACTTTGTCGGGAGTGTCGGAGGTAACAAGGATATCGATGTCCTTCACCGTGTCCTTCCATCGCCGGATGCTGCCCGCTATGTCGATCCTTCCCACCGGGGCCTTCGCCCTGAGCTGGTCCCGCAGTGCATAGGCGAGGGGGAGGACCTTTCCGATGGGCCGCCGCTCCGTGCCCTTCTTCAACGTCAGGATCCCCTTGAGGATATTCTCTTCGGTCTTCCCCTTTATTCCCGGAAGCTTCGCGAGCTGGTGCTCCTGCGCGAGCTTCTCCAGCTCGTCGATGCTCTTGACCTGCAGGGTATCGTACAGCTGTTTTGCCGTCTTTGGGCCGAGGCCGGGGACGGCGAGGAGGCGCAGAGGTCCTTCGGGCAGCTCGTTTTTCAACTCCTCGTACGCCCGGATTTTCCCGGTCCGGCAATACTCGACGATCTTGCCCGCCAGGTCCTGGCCGATACCAGGGATTGCACGCAGCTCCGCTTCCGGCACCTCTTCGATGTTTCTCGACAGACCCTCTATGTTCAATGCGGCCTTCCGGTATGCCCGGATACGGAACGGATTCTCCCCCTTGAGCTCCAGGCGGTCGGCAATGTCGTTGAATATGTCGGAGATTTCCTGGTTCTTCATGTGAGCATCCCCGTGAGGGTCCGCGCATTCCGTGGGGCGCATCCGTATGCATCGTTATTGAAGTAGCAATAGACATCCCTCCCCTGCTGCAGGTGATCCCGTATGCGCTCTGCATCTCGCCCCAACGCCTCGTCTGAATAGTTGTACCCCCGCACCGCGCCATGCCTGCGGAAATAGACAAAATCAGCGGTGACGGGCAGCTCGTCGAGGAATGGCGGCATATCGGCCATGCAGAGGCCCGCCCCGTGGTCACGGCAGAGGCGCACCACTTCCTCTGTGATCCAGCTCTGATGCCTGAACTCGAAAGTGTGGCGCACGGGATATCCCCGGAGGAGAGACAGAAAGTGTTCCAACCTGCCGGGATTGAGGGAAAAAGAGGGAGGGAACTGCCAGAGAACTACCCGCATCTTTTCTGCGAGGCCGGTGGCACTGGCAAAGAAGAGTTCCAGATGTTCCTCCGGCTCCCGAAGGCGCTTCAGGTGGGTGATAAACCTGCTCCCTTTTACGGAAAAGGTGAAGTCGGGGGGCGCCTCATCGTGCCACTTGACGAAGGTTTCCGCACGCGGGAGCCGGTAAAAGGTGACATTCAGCTCCACGGTGGAGAAGAGGGAGGTGTAGTATTCGAGCCATTTCCGCTGGGGGAGTCCGGCGGGATAAAAGACCCCTTTCCAGTGCGGGTAATTGAAGCCGCTGCAGCCGATATGCGCTTGTGGCATAAATAAATTGTAGCACAGCGGAAAGCGGCGTGCGAAAACAACGGAAGCGGGAACGGGAACGGCTTTCACCCTGTTGGATGCGGCTCGATCATGAGCTTGAAGAAGCCTTGCAAGCGCTCGCCGGGACCGCCGATGAGACTACCCTCCGCATGGCTTTGTGAAGATCGTTCGGGCTGTCAGTAGGTAACCCTCTCTCTGGTATGACCCTCTTCTGATGGCATTCCAAAACGCCTCATAGCTTTCGTGTGCGTTCGTTAGAACTCTTCCCGTCTCTGGCCGAAATTTCCTATTACTAAGGAAGATCAAACAGTTCAATAAAATATGGTATGCTTATGGCAGGAAAGAGATAAAATGAACGAGGTCGAAAATAGAATTGTAGAAAAATTCAAGGCCCTCCTTCTGCGTAAGGGGAACGTGCATAGAATTATTTTATTCGGATCAAGAGCACGGGGTGATGCCGGAAAATACTCAGATATGGATGTCGTGGTTATACTGGACGAATCTGCTGCCGAGCAGGATTTTGAGTATGTTAGTGATTGTGCATGGGAAGCAGGTTTTGAATACGGGATTGTCGTTGTGCCGGTAGTTTTTACAAGGCAGGAATGGTGAATAAGGCAGCACGATTTGTAGAGGCAGATAAGAGATATCTCACTGAAATTGTTGAATAATTCTGCTTGAACCATCCCTTCAATGGGCGTCTCAAGGATTTTGTGTAAGTGCCTTATTGTAATAGTTATGTTTACTTTGGTTCGATTACACTATCGTTCGTCAGATTGTCAGAAAAGAACTCCCCAAGCTTCGCAAACAAGTACGATCGATAAGGAGATGCAGCTTATGGAAAACGAAAAGATCCAGCATATCTTTGACGAGCTCGACCATTATGACCACACGTATAAGCGTGAGGCAATGGAGGAGGCTGTCGCGCTTAAGGATGCAATCACGCCGCATCTGATCGAGCATCTTGAGAGGATGCTTGCCGATCCCGTCCGGTATCTTGAGGAGGGCCATTATGTAAACGTATACGCCTTTATTCTCCTCGGCTATTTCCGGGAAGCGAGGGCTCATGAAGTGATCATGAAGGCCGCCGCGCTGGCGGAGGACATCCTCGACGATCTTTTCGGCGACATGATTACGGAGGATTTCTCCTGGATCATGTATGCCACCTCGGGCGGGTCCGTCGAGCGGCTGAAAGAGCTTGTCCTCGACAGGAAAGCGTATGTTTACAGCCGCGGGGCGGCGGCGGATGCCATCGTATATGCCGCAGTCGATGGTGCTATCACCCGCGAATCGGCCATTGAGTTCTTCACGGCTCTCTTTACCGGCGATGAGGCTGATGAGTATTCCGATTTCTGGAGCTCCATTGCATCGAGAATTTCTGATCTGTATCCGGAAGAAGCGATGGATAGCATCAGAAAGGGCTTTGAGAACGGACTGATCCATGAAGGGTATATCGATTACGAGTGGTTTGAGAGGACGCTGCGCCAGGGCAAGGAGCAGGTACTTGAGCAGACAAGGCAGGAGCTGGGGGCAAAGCTCGACAGAGAGGATGTCCACTCTTATATGTCCTGGTGGGCGAGTTTTAACGAAAAACCACTGTCCGGAATGCCTGAATACAGGCCAGAGGATTCAAAGAGAAAAGCGGCGAAGATCAAAAAGAAAAAAAGAATAATTGCCAAGACTTCCCGGAAAAAGAACAGGCGGTAACCGAGAAAGCGCGCCGGAATCAAGCCAGAACGGAAAGCGCTCCTTCCATTTTCTTGTATAGTGCAGAGGGGTCAAACAGACCTGTCACATCAATCCACCAAATTCCCTCTTCCTTCCGAAACCAGGTGAACTGCCTCTTGGCATAATTTCGCGACCGCTGTTTCACCAGGGCTACGGCCTCATCGAGGCTGAGCTCTCCTGAAAGATGCCGGGCAATTTCCTTGTACCCGATGGCCTGCAGCGAGGGATAGTCCTCAAGCTTCTGCAGCGGACCCTTTGCACGAATGAGAGAAACCACCTCCCGGACCTCATCGAGGAGGCCCTGTTCCATCATCGCATCAACCCGCCTGTCGATCATCCGATAGAGCTCCTTCCGGTCGCGCGTGATTCCGACCTTGATGAAATCGTAGGGGAGCGGCCTTGTCAGCTCCTCGTGCAGCTCTGTCATGGGGCGCTCGCTCCTGATACAGACCTCGAGCGCCCTGATGATGCGCCGTGTGTCCGCGGGTTCTATGCGCAGCGCAGCGCCGGGGTCGAGAGTCCTGAGCCGTTCATGGAGTGAGCCCGCTGTCTGCTCCTCCTCGTGCAGCAAGGCATTCCGCAGCTCCCTGTCTGCTGAGGGACCTGTGAAGATTCCCCGCGTCATCGCCTTGATGTAGAGCCCTGTCCCCCCTACCACGAGGGGAATTTTCCCTTTTCCGTGGAGCCCGGAAATGATATTCTCAACCTTCCTGACGTATTCGCCCGTGCTGTAGAATTCCCACGGCTCCACGATATCGACCATATGGTGGCGTATCGCCCCTCTTTCCTCCGGAGAGGGCTTCGCGGTCCCTATGTCCATGCGCCGGTAGATCTGCATGGAATCGGAGCTGATGATTTCCGTCTGCAGGGACCGGGCGATGAGGAGGGAAACGCTCGTCTTGCCTACGCCCGTGGGACCGATGAGAAGAATTACTTTTTTCATGGAAATTATTAACCCGACTCTATATAATAATAAGTTTATTATACAAAGTTTTCCGGAAACAATCCGGGGGAGGTTGGTTATGTTATTGAAAGGAAAGGTCTGGAGGTTCGGCGACGATATCGACACCGACGCCATCATCCCTGCGCGTTACCTCACTACTTCCGATCCTGCCGAGCTTGCCCGCCACGTCATGGAAGACGCGGATAAGGACTTCCCCGGCAAGGTGAAGCCGGGCGATATTATCGTTGCAGGCAAGAACTTCGGCTGCGGCTCCTCCCGGGAGCATGCTCCCATCGCCATAAAAGCCGCCGGCGTGCAGGCCGTCATTGCGAAGAGCTTCGCAAGGATCTTCTACCGCAATGCGTTCAATATCGGTCTTCCTATTTTCGAATCCCCCGAAGCTTCGGAGAGGATCAAAGAGGGGGACGCCGTGGAGATTGACGCGGGCAGCGGGGTGATCCGGAACGTTACCTCCGGCGAGAGCTATACCGCCAAGCCCATTCCTCCGTTCATGCAGGAGCTGATAGCGGCGGGAGGGCTGATCGAGTGGGCAAAAAACAAGATAAAGGGAGCCGCGGCATGAGCAAGACATATACCATTGCAGTGATCCCGGGGGACGGGACCGGGCCGGAGGTGGTGGCGGAAGGGATAAAGGTCCTCAACGCCGCTTCACGGAAGTTTGGCTTCGCCCTCGAGTATACCTATTTCGATTTCGGGGGCGAGCGCTACCTGAGGACCGGCGAGACGCTTCCCGGCAGCGCCATCGGAGAGCTCGGAAAGTTCAACGCGATCTTCCTGGGAGCGATCGGGCATCCCGACGTAAAGCCGGGAATCCTCGAAACGGGGATCCTGCTCAAGATACGCTTTGCCCTTGACCAGTACATCAATCTCCGGCCGGTGCGGCTCTACCCGAATGTGGAGACCCCGCTCAAGGACAAGGGCCCCGAGCATATCGACTTCGTGGTCATCCGCGAAAACACGGGCGGTATTTATACGGGCCATGGAGGGGCGACGCGGGTGGGCACCCCGGACGAGATCGCCACGCAGCTGATGATCTACGACCGGCGGACGGTGGACCGCTGCCTGAAATACGCCTTCGAGCTGAAGAAGAAGCGGAACGCGAAGGACCCGAAGTATGCAGAAAAGCCGATTACGCTTATCCACAAACGGAACGTGCTGACCCACTGCGGAGACCTCTGGTACCGGGCCTTCGAGGAAATGGGAGCAAAGCAGTACCCGGAGCTCAAGCGTGACTATAACCATGTCGATGCCGCGAATATGTGGTTCGTGAAGAACCCTGAATGGTTCGATGTAACGGTGACCGAAAACCTCTTCGGCGACATCATCACTGACCTCGGCGCGATGATCCAGGGCGGGCTCGGCGTGGCCGCCGGCGGGAACATCAACCCCGAGGGGGTTTCGATGTTCGAGCCGATGGGCGGCAGCGCGCCGAAGTACACCGGCAAGAAGGTGATCAACCCCATGGCGGCGATCGGCGCGGCGATGATGATGCTCGACACCCTTGGCGAGGCAGCGGCTTCGCAGGCAGTCGAGGTGGCGATGACGGCGGTGATGCAGAAGATGAAGAGCCAGGCAGCCGGAAGCATGGGATATTCGACCCCCGAGGTCGGCGACATGGTGGCGGATCTGGTGTAGGGAAGGAAAGTCCTTTCCCCGGCTCGTGTTTTTTGCGGGGCGCCTGCACTCCGGCCTCTGCTGCCGGGAAACAGGTTGTGTGGTATTATAGACGGGCAAAAGATTCCAGCAGGAGCAGGAAGAATGATGCGAGTGGGTTTTGTAGGATGGCGCGGCATGGTCGGTTCGGTGCTCATGGGCCGTATGCGTGAGGAAAGGGATTTCGATCTCGTCGAGCCGGTTTTCTATACTACCTCGAATGTGGGCGGCGCGGCGCCCGGGGTGGGCAGGGATGTTCCGCCGCTGAAGGACGCAAAAAACATCGACGAACTGAAGGGGATGGACGCCATCGTCTCCTGCCAGGGGGGCGACTACACGAGCAATGTCTATCCCCGGCTGCGGGCTGCGGGCTGGCGGGGATACTGGATCGATGCCGCTTCCACCCTCCGGATGGAGAAAGACGCCCTTATTATCCTCGATCCGGTGAACCTTGCGGCCATCCGGGACGGGTTGGCGAAAGGGATCAGGAATTACATCGGCGGCAACTGTACGGTATCCCTGATGCTCATGGCCCTGGGCGGGCTCTACGAGCGGGGGCTCGTGGAGTGGATGAGCGCCATGACCTACCAGGCCGCCTCGGGCGCCGGCGCCAACAATATGCGCGAGCTGCTCAAGCAGATGGGCTCCGCCTACGGCTCGGTGAAAGGGCTGCTGGACGATCCCTCCAGCGCCATTCTGGAGATCGACAGCACAGTGGCCGAGCATGTCCGCTCCGGGGTGTACCCCCGCGACTTCTTCGGGGTTCCGCTCGCCTGCTCGCTTATCCCCTGGATCGACAAGCAGTTGGAGAACGGCCAGAGCCGCGAAGAGTGGAAGGGACAGGCGGAAACCAACAAGATCCTCGGCCGTGAGGGGAATCCCGTCCCCATCGACGGCATCTGTGTGCGCGTCGGCGCCATGCGCTGCCACAGTCAGGCGCTTACCGTCAAACTTACCGGGGATGTACCGCTGGATGAGATCCACGATATGCTTGCCGGACATAATAAGTGGGTAAAGGTAGTGCCCAATCAGCGGGAGGTCACCATGCGCGAGCTTACTCCTGCTGCGGTAACCGGCACCCTTACCGTGCCTGTCGGACGGCTGCGGAAGATGAACATGGGGCCGCAGTTCCTGGCCGCCTTTACGTGCGGCGACCAGCTTTTGTGGGGGGCTGCGGAGCCGCTCCGGCGTATGCTCCGCATCCTGGTGGAAAGATAACGGCAGGCCGGCGCACCCGAGGCGCGTCCCGGTGATTATAAACACTATTCCGGGCAGATACATCCTATTTGCCCTGCGCAATACATAACGGAGGTGAGCCATGGCGAATGGCAGGGATTTTTTGTTTACTTCTGAATCGGTAACAGAAGGGCATCCGGACAAGATTGCCGACCAGATTTCCGATGCGATACTGGACGCAATCATAGGTCAGGACCCGATGGCACGGGTTGCCTGCGAGTGCCTTGTCACTACGGGAATGGCGTTCGTGGCGGGGGAGATCACCACGAGCTGCTATGTCCATATCCCCGATATTGTGAGGGAGACTATCAGGGACATCGGCTACACCCGCGCCAAATACGGGTTCGATTACGAAACATGCGCGGTGATAACGTCCATCGACAAGCAATCCACCGATATCGCCATGGGAGTCGATGTCGGGGGCGCCGGAGACCAGGGGCTCATGTTCGGTTTTGCCTGCGATGAGACCCCCGAGTTGATGCCCATGACTCTCATGCTCGCACACAAGCTCACCCGTATGCTGTCGGAGGTGAGGAAAAAGGATGTGCTCAGTTATCTCCGTCCCGACGGCAAATCGCAGGTTTCCATCGAGTACCGTGACGGGAAGCCGTACAAGGTGCGCACGATCGTCATCTCCTCGCAGCACAGCCCTGATATCACGCTGAAGGAGATGCGGGAGGATATTATCGAGAAGGTCATCAAACCGGTGATCCCTCCGGAGCTGCTCGATGAAGAGAACGTGGTGTACCACATCAATCCCACCGGACGTTTCGTCATCGGAGGCCCCCAGGGCGATACGGGGCTGACCGGCAGGAAGATCATCGTCGATACCTACGGCGGGGTGGGGAGCCACGGCGGAGGCTGCTTCTCCGGAAAGGATCCCTCAAAGGTAGACCGCTCCGCTTCGTATATGGCGCGGTATATCGCCAAGAACATCGTGGCTTCCGGCATCGCGGCGCGCTGCGAGATCCAGCTCGCCTACGCCATCGGTGTCCCCGAGCCGGTGTCCGTTTTTGTCGACACCTTCGGTACGGGCAAGGTCGAAGACAAGAAGATCTCTGCGCTGATCACGAAGAATTTCGACATGACGCCGAAGGGCATCATCAACAAGCTCAACCTCAGGAGGCCTATTTACAAGAAAACCGCGGCCTACGGCCATTTCGGAAGGACGGAGCCGGAATTCTCCTGGGAGCAGACGGACATGGCGGAAACACTGAAAAAGGAAGCGGGACTGTAATCAATGGAGAGATGAATCGGCGGAGGGACGGAGCGGGGGCGCTGCAAGGCGCTCTTCCTCTCACCGCCGGCTTTCTTTTCTGCTCTATACGTGGAGGAACGAATGGTAAAGCATGATGTGAAGGATCTCGGATTAGCGAAGAAGGGAAAGCTGAGGATTGAGTGGGCCGCCCAGGAGATGCCCGTCCTGAAGAGCATCACCGAGAGGTTCAGCAAAGAGAAGCCCCTGAAAGGAATCAAGGTGGTTGCCTGCCTCCATGTCACGACGGAGACGGCCAGCCTTATGGAAACCCTGAAGGCGGGGGGAGCGGACATTGCCCTCTGCGCCTCCAATCCCCTGAGCACCCAGGACGATGCGGCGGCATCCCTTGTGAAGAATTCGGGGATCTCGGTGTTTGCCATCAAGGGAGAGGATACGAAGACCTACTACCGTCATATCAAGGACGCCCTGTCCCTCGGGCCCCAGATTACCATGGACGACGGTGCGGATGTCGTTTCCACCCTCCACAAGGAGGAGAAGGGCCTGCTCAAGGACGTCATCGGCGGAACCGAGGAGACGACGACAGGCGTCATCAGGTTGAAGGCCATGGCGGCGGACGGCGCCCTGCAGTATCCCATCGTCGCTGTCAACGACGCCTTTACCAAGCACCTCTTCGACAACCGTTACGGTACGGGGCAGAGCACCATGGACGGCATTATCCGGGCCACCAACCGGCTGATCGCCGGCTCCGTGTTTGTCGTCTGCGGATACGGCTGGTGCGGCAGAGGGGTCGCCATGCGTGCCCGCGGTATGGGGGCGAGGGTGATTGTAACCGAAATCGATCCGCTGAAGGCCCTTGAAGCCACCATGGACGGGTATGAAATCATGCCCGTCAGAGAGGCGGCAAAGATCGGCGATATTTTCGTCACCGCCACCGGGGATATCAATGTTATTTCGAAGGATTGCTTCCCGGTAATGAAGGACGGCGCCATCGTCTGCAATACCGGGCACTTCAACGTGGAGATCGATATCGAGAGCCTCGATGCGCTGTCCAAGGCGAAACGGATGATCAGGGATTTCGTGGAGGAGTATACCCTAAAGAGCGGCAAAAGGATCTATCTCCTCGGGGAGGGGAGGCTGATCAATCTCGCGGCGGCGGAGGGGCATCCCTCGGCGGTCATGGACATGAGCTTTGCGAATCAGGCCTTGTGCGCCGAATTCATGGTGAAGAATGCGAAAAAGCTCGAAAAGACGGTCTACAGTGTTCCCGAGAAGATCGACAAGGAGATTGCCCGCCTCAAGTTGAAGGCGATGGGCATCAGGATCGACACCCTTACCCCCGAGCAGAAGAAATATCTGCAGAGCTGGGAGATGGGTACATAGAAACAGGGAAGCAGAGTTGAAGACGGGGGGACCGCACGTCCCCCTTTTTTATTTGGGGAGGCAGCGAGGAGCCATCGCTCTCACGGGAGATTTCTGCGTCTCTATGGCTCATTACACTACCCCAGCAAAACTCGCCTTCTCTGCCCCGAAAAGTCTTACGACTGTTTCGGGGACCCCTTTTTCTCTTTCATCTGTTTTGGCAGTTGCTGGGGTGGCCGTTTCATTTCGCTGAGAGACGCAACGAAATGCTCCCGATATCGCTCTTCCTCCCCCACTGCCTCCCTTTCCGGTGAGAGCTTCTTCATGCTGCTGTCTTTCTTTGGGCTTACCGGCTCCCGGACGGATAGTGATATAATCAGGAGAAGGGAAGTGAGAGTACGGCAGACCTGCAAAACATCCTTATGAGAGGAAAATGCGTACGACGAATCTGAAGGCCCTGTCGAAACGGGAAATGGAGTCCTTTGTGAAGGGGGCCGGCCTCCCCGCTTTCCGGGCGAAGCAGCTCCTGCACTGGATATACGAGAGGCGTGCGCAATCGCTGCAGGAGATTACCGAGCTTTCGAAGGGACTGCGGGAGAAGCTCTCTGAAAGGGCGTTCATCAGCAACCTGGAGCTTCTGCAGCGGCAGCTCTCCCGCGACGGCACGGAGAAGTTCCTGTTCGGCCTCGAAGACGGCGAGACCATCGAAAGCGTTCTTATTCCCGATGAGGACCGCCTGACCCTCTGCATCTCCTCCCAGGCGGGCTGCGCCATGCGCTGCCGTTTCTGTCTTACCGGAACAGTGGGGCTCAGGCGTAATCTCTTGCCCCACGAGATCGCCGATCAGATCATTGCGTCGGGAAGACTCATCGCCCCCCGGCAGATAACGAACATCGTTTTTATGGGGATGGGGGAGCCCCTCGCCAATTTCGACAACGTGGTGGAGGCCCTCTGGAGGATAACGGAGCTGCTGAAGATCTCCCCGCGCCGGATTACCCTCTCCACCTCCGGGATCGCTCCGAAGATCCGCGCGCTTCTGGGAAAGGCGCCGTTGGTGAACCTTGCCGTCTCCCTGAATGCCACCACCGACGAGGTGAGGGATTCGATCATGCCGGTGAACAGGACCTACCCTCTGGAAGACCTGCTGAAGGCGTGCCGGGAGTTCCCCCTTCCTCCCCGCCGGAGGATCACTTTTGAGTATGTCTTGCTAGGAGGGGTGAACGATTCTCCGGAGGATGCGAGGCGGCTGGTCAGGCTCCTGAGGGGGATACCTGCGAAAGTCAATCTCATTCCTTTCAACCCGTGCGTAGGAGCGGAGTTCCGGAGGCCGAAAGAGGAGAGAGTTCTGGAGTTTCAGAGAATTCTCTCCGAGGGAGGCGTTACCGCCCTCCTGAGGAGGAGCAAGGGGCAGGATATCCTCGCCGCCTGCGGTCAGTTGAAAGCGCAGTACCTGAGCAGTGCTGGCGTGGAGGGATAGCGTCCGCAGAAAGACGCCGCCCCGCGCTCTCCCGCTGCCGTGTGCAGGATCACTATCGCCGGCTACTGCTTCTTCCGCAGCGTCTCTTCCATCATAAGGACGTATTTCGTATAGTCGAAACCGAATCGCATCAGTTCTGTTTCATCATTCTTTATTTTTTCCAGGCGCTCCGGCCCGACAACGAAGACCTCGAGGAATTTGCTCTCAAAGATGAATCTCCTGAATCTGTCCAGGTCGTAGCACGCCATGTAGAAGGCTTTCTGCTTCTTCTCATCCAGTTCGTTGCCGGGAAGATCCCTTCTGAAAAGGATCTCCTTCCACCCTCTGTTCATGTCGTCATAGACATCGACGCCCTGGTCATCCCGCCAGTGCTGTACGGTCCACTCGTCTTTTTCCCCGAATCCGAGGCAGTGCTCCTCCTTTACAAAGAAATAAAATTCTTCAGTGACTACCTGGTTCACGGCGTCGTCCCTCTTTTTGAGGGACGCCTGCCCTATGGGGTAATATCTGCAGTTTGCGGGCCGGTCAGAGTAGATCGTGCACCCTTCGGCGCTTACAAAAGGGCATTTCCTGTCTGCATCCTCGCTTATTGTGAGGAAGACAAAGGGATGGGAGGTCTTTTCATCAATATGAACATAGGTGTAGCGCTGCAGGAACCCGCCGGAAGACATGCCCAGTTTCTTTTTCAGCCTGAGGATGTCGTACGGGGTCAGCATGATGGCGATGTTGCTGCAGCATTTGGTGAAACAGGCGATCCCTTTATGGCATCTGAACGTGAACCGTGATTGGGGAGTCAATTGCACCGGGTCCACAGATTTCATGCTTAACATACCTTCACCTCCGGGGAAGATTCTATCCGGTATTGTACCATGTATGGTGCGGAAAGGGCTTCACAACGCCCCCGAAAAACGCTACCCTTTAAGAAAGGGCTGTCCAGCACTCCCCTGTTTTTTCAGAATTTCGGTTGCGCCCTTTGCCGGGAGGTTGACACGGAGGCTTTCGATAAGGTAGATTATTACTCGTTCTTTGAGGAGGCCGCAGTAAATAAAACAAGGTCTCCTGCTTTTTCCCCGCCGAAGAAGTTTTCTCGTTCTTGCTCTGCAGGACCGTTTTCTTCTTTGCCTTCTGATCTGATGATAAGAGGGTTGACAATCCGACGGGAATAAGTTAGAATGAATCTTCG
>JAXLZK010000040.1:9580-28745 GCA_046350935.1 Thermodesulfovibrionales bacterium | reverse complement strand
CCTCCCGGAAAGAGGCGTTTCCTTCTTTACGAGAGCATCGGCGATGACTCTATGGAGTCCCTCGACATTCCTGATCTCCGGCATTACCTCACCACATGGGCATTTATGGAGGGGAACGCCTGTCAGGATGACGTTATCCAGTCCGGATTCCACATACTGATAGGTACCGCTTACCGACTTCATTGTTTTGCCGCATTCAGGGCATTTCATGGTATTTCCCTCCTCTTTACGTTGTTCCTGTGAGGATGACAAGGCAATCGTCTTCCTCTCGTATGTCAACGAAGATATTCAACTTCTCACCGTCTACAGTCTTCCCCTCTACCTTATATATCCACCTTCCAGTTTTAGGGTGGATCTCCGGCTCACCATAGATTGCTCCCCTCTCTATCACCTGGAGGATGTCTCTCATTTGAAAATTCCTCTCTGCCATCCTCTGCTTTACATGGCCCGAAAGAATGAGCCCCTTCCCGGATACCGTGCGGATGAGCTTCAGTGCTTCAGCTTTCGAGTATCTCTTGTGCATTGTCCTATTGGTTACTTTAGCACTTCGTTAAATTAATTGCAAGGGTTCCGATGACGGAGACTCCCCCTCGAAGGAAAGGCATCTCTTCAATGCGTGGTACTGATAGTTTCCACTCAGTTTCCATGGTGGGAAACTCGCAACGCTCACAGTACCAACGATCTACGCCAAAAGTTTCCCAGTTTCCAAGGCATAGGGAAACCAGTGGGAAACTGGAAACTCCCCTCGAAGGGTAAGTATCAGGCAGGTACCTCTTCAGGGATCGCCATGACCCTCCCAGTTTCACGGGTATATATAGTACCGTGAAGCTGTGAAGCTGGATTTCACCCTTTTCCGGGGATCGCATCCTCTCTTCAAGGGGATCGCGTCGCTCTCGGTGGGATAAAGGCCCCCCTTGAAGGGAGAAGCATTGCACTGAGTCACTGTGAGGCAAACGGTAGGTTTTCCGTGGGGAAGGGGTATCCAAGTATCACCCTCCATAAGATAATCGCTTGTAGGCCTTCTCCGTGCGTCGGTTTTCTGGTGATGCCCTCATGAAGGCATACTTTCCGCTCGGTAGCGCCTGTGAAGCAGGTCTCTCTCTCCGGGAGTCCGTTGTCTGAAGTCAGGTTTCGGTATTCCCTGCCTTCGCCTTCAAAACCTTCTCCATGGTCTCCTCCTTTGTGCTCACTATGCACAAAATATGCAGTTCATACCTGAAAAGGTATGCAAAGAACGCATTTCGCCCTTTAACTTTGATGTGATGTAAGGAAAATAAATGTAAGGGGTTGAAAGGATATGAAAGGGTAAGTCACTGAAAAGATGATACCTCTTAATCAGCGGGTCGGAGGTTCGAATCCTCCACGGCTCACCAGTTTTTTTCAATTACCTGCTCAGTCTCTTCGCTTCAACTCTTCAGTTTCTCAGCAACGTCGGGAGCCGGGGTAAACAGAAATTTTTTCCCTTCCTTTCTCATCTCAAGAAGTCCCCTATCTTTCAGTCCGAGCAAATCCGTGCGGGCGGTCTGGTACGTGACGCCGTGTATGTTCGAGTGTGTCTCTATCGTGAAAACCTGTCCGGGCTTATCAAGAGCACTCACCAGCAATGCCCGCTGCCGTATATTCAGAGCAGGATACCGTACCGCGAACCGATATGCGTCCTTCTTTTCCCGCTGCTTCCTCTGGATATACTCATTCAGCTCCTCAATTGCTTTGTGGATCGCTTTAAGGTTGTACACAATAAAATACGTAACATCATTATCATCCGACTCAGAACAGAGGAACGCTTTGTAATACTGAGTCCGCGCGCGCAGTATTACGGTAGATACGGAGAGATACTCGAAGAGCCAATAGCGGTGCTTCAGCATGTGCCAATAAAAGAGCGCCCTCGCGGTACGGCCGTTTCCGTCCATGAAAGGGTGAACATACGCAAGCCAGAAATGGATCAGAATCCCCCTGACGGCGGGATGGACAAATTCATCCTCCCCCTCTGCGTTTGCGTAGTCGCACAGGCGTTTCATCAACTCAGGAACCTCGGCAGCCAGGGGCGGGACATGGAGGACCGTCTGTCCGTCACTATCGAAAACATGAATATCTTCGTCATCAGGAGTTCTCAATCTGCCCGACCACGAGGGATCATCGAGAGTACCTTCCGTCATCCGGGCATGAACTTCCCGGATAAGATCAAGGGTGAGGGGCTCGGAGAGACGTTTCTTCACCATTTGCATGGACAGGTAATTGTTGTATATCATCTGTTCAGACTTGTTTTTCGGTTTCCTGCCTGACCTGAGCATTTCCTTGGCGACAACCCTTGTAGTAATCGCTCCCTCGATCTGGCTTGAGGAAATTGCTTCGTCGACCAATGAGCGGATCATATACCTCTGTTTCTCCTCAGTATGGAGTGCCGGATCATCAACGATGATGGTCCCTCCTGCCTGTTGGTCCATGAAATGAGCCGCGCTCAGGACGCTATCCGGAAGCCAGTAGGTAAATGAGTCTCCCCTATGATCGGTAAGAGGTATCCGTCTGGCCTGAATTGTGCGGGCCATTTTAAGAGCAAACCATGCCTCCTCCGGCAGCACTCCTTCCGGCATCGGCTGGTATTTAAACTCGTCCCAGTACATATACTCCCTATTAGCCTTTTTGACTAACTCACTTGCTTTAATGAATAATTCTGGATTGATAGGCCTTTGGAGCACCTCCTTCAACCCTGGGGCTTTTTCCGGTACCTTCATCGTAATTGTAGCAGCCCTCCCTACTAAATTTTAATGTTATCGTCGAAAATCAGCATCTTGTTCAATCGCGTTTTAATTTAAATACTAATTTAATTTATATTATTAATTGCCCTAAGTCAACAACTACTAATTTTAGATAAATTAGTAGAACATTAGTAGTTCTCTCTTACCTCCCTTGATTTCTCATCCGCTCTCTCTGCATACGGGGGATCACAAGAGGAAAACGGAAAGAAAAGCTTTACTCCTTCAGCTTCTTTCGGAAGGTTAGCTGGTCGATACCCCAGAGGCGTGCGGCTGCCGCTCCCCCGAAGTACCGGAGAAAAGTGAGGCAGGGCGTCAGGCGAGGGATGCTGCGGTGCTCCGATACTGCTCTACCTGCTTGCAACAATCAGTTCGGCAAGTCTCTCCGGAGGCAACGGCTGACTGAAGAGGAACCCCTGCATCTCATCACAGTCGCTGTCTTTGAGGAATGAGAGCTGCTCGTCACTCTCCACCCCCTCGGCGATAACATCCAATTGAAGACTGTGTCCCATGGCAATTATCGCATTCACGATGGCCTGATCATCGGGATCGGTCACAACGCCCCTGATGAAGGACTGGTCTATCTTGAGCGCATGAATGGGAAAGCGTTTCAGGTAATTCAGCGATGAGTACCCCGTGCCGAAATCATCGATGGCGAGTTTGATTCCCCTGGCGTGCAGTCCTTTGAGGTTCGGAATCGCGAGGTCGATATCGCGCATTGCCGTACTCTCGGTGACCTCGATGCCAAGGTTGTGCGGGCCCAGGCCGGTCTCCTGCACTATCCCCGAAACCAGTTCTACCAGCGCAGGCTGCTGGAACTGCTGTGCCGACAGGTTCACGGTAATGCATACAGGAGGATACCCCTCATCCTGCCATGCTTTATTCTGGCTGCAAGCCGCCCTGAGGACCCACTCATCAATGGCGGTCACGAATCCGATCTCCTCTGCGACAGGGATGAACTGCCCGGGACTGAGCATTCCCAGGTCCGCGTGCCTCCACCGTACCAGCGCCTCAAGGCACATGATCTCTCCGGTCCGGATATGTACCTGGGGCTGATAGTGCAGAATCAGTTCGCCGCGCTCAATCGACTGCCGCAGATCACTCTCCAGGAGCAACCGCTCGATCGTCCTTCTATTGAGCGTCGGATTAAAGAACCGGTAGGTGTTCCTCCCGCTCTCTTTTACATACGAGACGGTAATATCGGCATTTTTAAGCAGGACATCAGCGTTCTTACTGTCCTCGGGATATATGCTGATGCCGATGCTTGCAGTCGCATACAGCTCCCGGCCGTCAATCCTGAAAGGTTTTCGCAGGGCATCGACCAGTTTCCGCGCAAAGAGGGCCGCCTCCTCCGGACGCGATATATCAGGATAGAGAATAATGAATTCATCGCTTCCAACGCGTGCCAGGGTATCGTTTGCACGGATAAGCGCCTTCAGCCGTTCGGCAACGGCAAGAATGACCTTGTCACCGACGGCATGTCCCAGGGTATCGTTGATTGTCCTGAAACGGTCAAGGTCCAGGTGGAGCACAGCAAGCTCCCTCTGGTTGTGCTGCGCCTGGGTCAGCTCGATCCCTAATCGGAGCTGCAGCTGCGCCCTGTTGGGCAATCCGGTCAGGAGGTCATGGTATATCTGGTACTTGATCGTCTCTTCAACCTTCTTCCGCCCGCTGATATCCAGAGTGGTCCCGATAAAGCGTACCGGCTGTCCCTGCTCATTGAATAACACTTTGCCGCGCGCCGCAATCCAGCGCTCGTTCCTGTCCTGGATGCCGGTTGTCCTGAATTCGGTACTGAAAGAGCCGCCGCTCTCCGGCTTCAGGACGTCCCTGACAATCGTCTCCACGCGTTCACGGTCTTCCGGATGGAGGCCGGATAGGAACACGTTGTAATCGACAGGGGCGTCAGGAGGCAGGCCGAAATGCTGCTTTGCCAGATCGGACCAGACCATTTCCCCGGTGGGCGGGTTAAAGTCGAACATGCCGAGACCCGTTGATTCAATGGCAAGTCTCAGGGTAGCCTCGCTATTCCTTACCCCCTCTTCGGCACGCCTGAGGTCGGTGATGTCCTCGCTGAAAATGACGATCCCCCCGATCGCGCCCGACGCATCGTACCACGGCCGCACTTCCCACCGGAGCCACTGCTCCGACCCGTCGGCCCGCTCGAAACGGTCGGCATCGGCCCGTATCACCTCGCCTGCCAGGGCGCGGTGGTGGACCTCCTTCCAGTGCCCGGGGATCTCGGGGAAGACTTCGTAGTGCGACAGACCGTGTATGTCGCGGTCACCGAGGCCGTAGTCGTCCATCCAGCGGCGGCTTGCGCTCAGATACCGCATCTGCCGGTCAAACATCGCCAGAGCTGCCGGAGCGTGCTCGATGAAGAGCCGCAGCCGCTCCTCACTCTCTCTGAGCGCCTCCTCCACCCTCTTTCGCTCCGTGATATTCTGGACAATTCCGCTCAGCCTCTCTATACGTCCTCCGGCATCCCGATGCGCTTTGCCGCGTGTGGCAATCCATCCCCCTGTACCGTCCGGCCGTATCATCTCCAGGTCGAGCTCATACGGCATTCCACTATGCAGGGTCTCCTGCACCGCAGCATTCAGCCGGGCGAAGCTTTCAGGCGTAAAGAATCGTGAGTGCTCTTTGAAAGGAGGGGGAGGCAGGTCCGGGTCCCTGCCGAAGATCCGGTACAGCTCCCTGGACCAGGTGACCGCACCGCTCCGGACCGTCCAGCTCCAGCTTCCTGCATTGGCGAGCCGCTGGGACTCCTCCAATTCTTCGTAGGTCTCTTTGAGCTTCCTTTCCAGTCCGGCAATAATGTCAGAGAATTTTCTTTTCATCATGGCGCGCCCTTCTCAGCGGATTTCGGAGGCAAAAAAGAAGCTGCCCCTCAAGGCAACAAATAGGTGCCCTAAAGAAATAGTAGTGCCAATGCGCGGAGAGTACAAGACGGGAAAGAAACAAATTTTCCGGTATGCAGAAGGATCGCAAGGAGGGGACAAGGGAGAAAAGCTTCACTATTTCAGCTTCTTACGAAGAGTCAGCCGGTTGATGCCCAGGAGGCGTGCAGCTTCGGACTGGTTCTCCTTCGCAGACGACAGGACGTACTCGAATACCACTCTATCGACAGCACTATGCACCGTGTCATAGATATTTTTCTCTTTTTTTTCGAGCAGCCCTTTTAAAAAGGGGACAAGGGCCGATGCAAGCGTTTCAGGGGTGCCCGGCATCCGGGTAAAAGGGGTGCGGGTGCCGAGGTCTCTCACCTCATACGTAGTGAGATAGGGGGTTTTGCAGAGGGCGATAGCGGAACGGACGGTATTTTCGAGCTCACGTATGTTCCCCGGCCAGTCATGTACTACCATCTTCTTCAGGAACGCCTTCGTAATGCCCTTAATGGAGCGCCGGGCCGTATGGCGATAGCGGTCGACAAAGAAGTGAATGAGCGGGGGGATATCCTTCTTCCGCTCGCGGAGGGGAGGGATGTGGAGCGAGCTGACCCGCAGACGGTGGTACAGGTCCTCCCTGAACGTGCCCTCTTTGACCATGCCCGGCAGATCCCGGTTGGTGGCGGAAATGACCCTTACATTCACCTGCACCTCACGGGTGCTCCCCAGGGGATAGAAGGTCTGGGTTTGGATAAAGCGAAGGAGCTTCCCCTGCAGGGAGAGGGGGAACTCACCCACCTCGTCGAAGAAGACGCACCCTTCGTCGGCGATCTTCAGCATGCCTTCCTTTGCCGAGACGGCGCCGGTGAAGGCGCCTTTCTCGTAGCCGAACAGCTCCGCTTCGAGAAGCGTCTCGGGGACCGCGGCGCAGTTGACGACCACGAAGGGCTTGCCGAAGCGCGACGAGAGCTGCGCGATGGATTCGGCAATAAGCTCCTTGCCGGTGCCCGTCTCTCCGGTGATCAGGACAGGGACTTCTACCTGCGACAGGCGGGCCAGTTTTTTACAGACGTCCATGATAAGGGGGGAATGCCCCACGATGGCGCAGGTGGGGGCGGGGGGAAGACCGGCCAACGCGATGCTGTCCCTGATCTCGTTGCGCAGGTCGGACAGTTCCTGCACGATGCGCGAGACAGTGTCGGCGGCCAGAGGTCGATGAATGACTTCATAGGAACCGAAGATAGTGGCCTCGATGACGTGCTCCGTCCGCTTTTGCCTGGTGATTGCGATCACGAGGTCCTTTTCGGTCAATTCCCGTATGAGGGCCGGCCTTACCGTATCGATATCGAAAAAAACGACAGAGCCGGAAGAAGGAGGGGGCTCCGTTACCAGGGAATACCCCCTGGGCAGAAGGGAGGTGAGCTCCTCTCTCAGCGAGTCGTCTCTTGTCAGCAGGGCCGCTTTTTTCATCATCGCTTTGTATAAATACTATACAGGATGATAAAAAACCAATCAACAACAATGCCCTGCGGGAAAGCTCCCTGCAGGAGCGGCCGCCTGTCTGCGCATTCCTCTTTTCCTCCGGAGGCGCGGCGGTCGGCCTGTTGCGGCACGTGGCCGGGGCAGGAGCAGTGGCGCGGCGTTCTTTTTCCCGGCAGTTTTTACGCCTGGCATGCGTATTGCTCTTACGCAGCACTACGGGCTTGCAATAAAAGAAAGAGGTGGCACATGGAAGGAGCGAAGATATACGGACTTTGCCTGGAGAGGCTGCGCTACCAGATCAGGGAGCGCAAAGAGCAAACAAGCCGATGGACAACAACGATCCCGGGCGAAGATACTTCTTGAGGCTACAACACCGGAGACCCGGACGAGATAGTGGACATCCTCGAACTGTACGATGTCGAAGAGCGTACGGCCGAACGAAGGTGGGGGAGAAGCTGGAGGACCTGGCATATACCGCCACGGCGTACTGACCCGCGAGGCAGTGTCACGGCGGGATCACCCCGAGGGCCATTACGGTCTTTATCTCCTCCTGGAGCCGGAGGAAACAGGTGCCGTCCCTCCCGTTGGTGCTCATGTGGAAACGGATGCGCCCGCCGACAGCCGGGAGGGAAGACGGCGTCTGAAAGTCGCGTGATTCCCGTTCCCCCACACTCTATCCGGCTGTTCTGTGCTATTCTTTAACAAATGGCACGAAACATCGCCCGGAAAATCCTGGAATCCCACCTTATCGAGGGGGAGCTCGTTCCCGGAAAGGAAATCGGCATCCGGATCGACCATACGCTCCTGCAGGATGCGACCGGGACCGTCTCGATGCTGGAATTCGAGGCGCTTGAAATCGAAAGAGTCAGGGTCGGCCTCGCCGTCCAGTATGTGGACCACAACATTCTCCAGACGGACAGCAAGAACGCCGACGACCACCGCTTTCTCCAGACCGCCTGCGCCCGCTACGGAATTCATTACAGCCCCCCGGGGAACGGCGTATCCCACCAGGTGCACATGGAGCGTTTCGGCGCTCCCGGGAAGGTCCTGCTGGGGGCGGACAGCCACACCCCCGGCGCGGCGGGCGTTTCCATGCTCGGCATAGGAGCGGGCGGCCTCGACGTGGCACTGGCGATGGCCGGATATCCCTACTACCTTGCGTGTCCGAAGGTCCTCGGGGTGAAACTGACCGGCAGGCTTCCCGACTGGGTGAGCGCCAAGGACGTGATCCTCGAAATGCTCCGCCGCCACGGGGTCAAGGGCTGCATCGGGAAGGTGGTCGAATATTACGGCCCCGGGGTCAAATCCCTTTCCGCAACGGACCGCGAGACGATCGGGAATATGGGAGCCGAACTGGGGGCCACAAGCTCCCTCTTCCCCTCCGACAGAAACACGAAAGCCTACCTGGAAGCCCAGGGGAGAGGCGAAGTATGGACGGAGCTCTCCGCCGATACGGGAGCGGAATACGACGAATACGATGAGATCGACCTCTCCACCCTTCAGCCCCTGATCGCCTGCCCCTCATCGCCCGGAAATGTGGTCGGGGTGCGCGATGTGGCGGGCACCAAAGTGGACCAGGCCGTTGTCGGCAGCAGCGTGAATTCGTCCTTCAGGGACCTCATGGTAACGGCAAAAATCATGGAGGGCCACCACAGCCATCCGGATACGACGCTTCATATCAACCCCGGAAGCCGCCAGGTCCTCGAAAATGTGGCTTCCCGGGGCGGAGTGCTCTCCCTTCTCAAGGCCGGGGCGCGCATCCACGAGTCCGGCTGCCTCGGCTGCATCGGAATGGGGCAGGCGCCGGGCACAGGCCAGGTGAGCCTTCGCACCTTTCCCCGCAACTTCCCGGGGCGCTCGGGAGCGCAGGATGACAAGGTCTACCTCTGCTCCCCGGAGACCGCGGCAGCGGCAGCCCTGCGGGGCGCCATCACGGACCCGCGGGACCTTGCCGGCGAAATGCCGTATCCCCGCATCAGAGATCCGAAGAAGTACCTCGTCGACGGCGCGTCGATTCTTGCTCCCGCCGACGCGCTGCGCGCTGTCGAGGTGATCAGGGGACCGAATATCAAACCGCTCCCGAAAGTCGCGGCCCTTCCGGACACCCTTGAGGCAGAAGTGGTGCTCAAAGTCGGCGACAACATTTCGACCGACACCATCATGCCGGCAGGGAACAAAGTCCTTCCGCTGCGCTCGAATATCGGGGCGATCAGCGAATTCGTCTTTTCTCCGATCGATCCTGCTTTCGCAAAGACATGCAGGGAAAAAGGTCCGGCAATAGTGGTCGGGGGCGAAAACTACGGCCAGGGTTCGAGCCGGGAGCACGCCGCCCTCGCCCCTCGTCACCTGGGAGTCTGCGCGAAGATCGTGAAGAGCTTCGCCCGCATCCATAGGGCAAATTTGTGCAACTGGGGCATCCTCCCCCTTGTTTTTCTGGACGCTTTGGATTATGATCGTTTCACCAAGGGATCGCGGGTGCTCTTCCCTGCGGTGCGCAGAAGCATCGAGGAGGGGAACAGGGAGATCCTGGCAGAGGTGGACGGATACCCCGTCATCACTCTCCTCGATGTCTCGGACCGCCAGAGGAGGCATCTCCTTGCGGGGGGGACCCTGAATTTCGTACGGGAGGAACTGCTGAGAATACGATGAACGAGCCGACTACGATCAAGAATACCGGTCTGCGCGGCGTCGCCGTTGCCGACACCAAGATCAGTTACATCGACGGCGAGCAGGGTGTCCTTATTTATCGGGGGTACCGGATAGAAGACCTGGCCGAGAAGTCCTCATTTCTCGAAACCGCCTTTCTCCTCCTCAACGGGGAGCTGCCGGACAAGGGGGAGCTGAAGGAATTTACCCGGCAGATCGTGGAGGCGCGGGAGATGCCGGATTTTCTGTTTGCATGCCTTAAAAACCTTCCGAAACAGGCGTCTCCCATGGACGTTCTCCAGGCGTCCATCCCTCTTCTCGCCGCCGCAGACCCGGAACTCGCGGCGGAAACGAGGGAAGCGAATATCCGGAAGGCGATCAGGCTCATCTCCCGCCTGCCCGCCGTAGTGGCGGCGTGGCACCGGATACGAAGCGGCCTCGCGCCGCTCCCGCCGGACGGAAGCCTGCTCCACGCGGAGAACTTCCTCTGGCAGCTCCATGGAGAGAGGCCCGACTCCGCTATGGCCCGCGACCTCGACATCTGCTTGGTCCTCCATGCGGACCACACCTTCAATGCGTCGACATTCGCCTGCCGGGAGGTCGTTTCGACGCAGGCCCATATGTATGCGGGAATCGCAGCCGGCATCGGCGCTCTTTCGGGGCCGCTGCACGGCGGCGCCAACGCCCGCGTGATGAAGATGCTCACGGAGATCGAGTCCGAAAAGGACATCCCGGCCTGGGTGAGGGGGCAGCTGGAGCAGAAGAAAAAAATCATGGGGATGGGCCATGCGGTGTACAAGACCACCGATCCCCGCGCGAAGATTCTGAGGGAGATGTCCTGCCGTCTCGGCGAGAAGCTCGGGCAGCCGAAGTGGTATGAGCTGTCCGTCCGGGTGGAGGAGGCGGCCGTTGCGGAGTTTGAAAAGAGGGGCCTGTCGTCCCTCAAACCGAACGTCGACTTTTACAGCGCATCGGTCTACTGCATGATGGGCATCCCGGCCGATCTCATGACGCCCGTTTTCGCTCTGTCGCGGATAGCGGGGTGGTGCGCCCATATTATTGAGGAAAAATTCGCCGAAGCCCAGGGAAAGCCGGAGCTCTACCGGCCCGAATCGGTCTATATCGGCCAGTATTGCGGAGAGCTGGGGTGTGCCTATCAGCCGCTCGAGAAGAGGAAGCATGCGCCGCCTTCATAACCCCCGCGTCAGGAGCGCTCTCCTCTCCCTCCGCCCGGAAGAAAGTCCGATCCCGTTGAAAGCCCGCTGATTCCCCGCCGCTTCACGCGGGAAACGAAAACATTCCTCTTGATAAAATAGGCCGTAATAAGTGATTATAAAACCCTGTTAGGAATGACCTTTGGTGAGGCTGCGCAGACATACAGGGGAAATTTTTCTCCGCCTTTTTTCGATGTGCGTCCCGATTCCAGAGTAAGGAGCAGTGTGTATTCGTGTCTGAAACATCTTTGCCTCACCTTGAAATAAAAGGCAAGAAAATACCCGTTCCCATCATCCAGGGAGGGATGGGGGTCGGAGTCTCTCTCCATCCCCTCGCACGCGCTGTGGCGAGGGAGGGTGGGCTCGGCATCGTATCCAGCGCCTGTCTTGACCGCCTCGTTTCAAAGAGGACGGGGAGGCGGGTCAACACCTACGAGGCAGCATACGAGGAAGTCTCCCTGGCCCGGGAGGAAAAGGGGTTCGCCGGCATAAACATCATGGGGGCCCTGGTCAGGGATTACAACGATTCGGTAAGGGGTGCGCTCGATGCAGGGGCCGACGTCATCATTTCGGGCGCGGGCCTGCCGCTGACGCTGCCCGTCATACAGCCGCCGAAGGAGACCGCCCTCATTCCCATCGTCTCCTCCACCCGGGCCCTCGAGATTATCTGCAAGAAATGGGAAAAGCTGGGATACCGGCCCGACGCCATCGTGCTGGAAGGCCCCCTTGCGGGCGGCCACCTCGGGTTCAAAATGGAGCAGCTCGATCTCGAAGCGAACCGGCTTGAGAACCTCTTTCCCCCCGTAAAGGAAATGGCAATGCGCTACGGCGGCTTCCCCGTCATCGTGGCAGGGGGGATTTATACCCATGAGGACATCATGAAGTTCCTGGCAATGGGAGCGGACGGCGTCCAGATGGGGACCCGGTTCCTTGCCACCGAGGAGAGCAGCGCCCCTCCGGAGTACAAGCAGGCCGTCATTGCCGCGCAAGAGGACGATATCCTCGTTGCCCACGATCCCGGGTCCCCCTGCGGGCTGCCCTTCAGAGTGATCAGGCACTCTCCCATGTATGTTTCCTCGCTGCAGAGGCGGAGGCCCCCCAAATGCGACAAGGGGTATGTGCTCCTGAAAGACAAGGAGGGAGCTTTCACCCTCTGCCCCGCCAAGGAGAGCAACGAGCACCATTTCTGCATCTGTAACGGCCTTCTCAGCTCCGCCGGATACAACCCCGACAAAGAGGAGCCCCTCTACACCGTGGGGACCAACGCAAGCAGAGTGGACAGGGTTCTCTCCGTGCGGGAACTGATGGGTGAGCTTACCGGCCGCTCTCTCTGCGCTTCGTCTTAAGGGCAATCGCATCAAAATGTATGGTCAGTAGGTATCCCCTTGAGATTGCTTCGCTCCGCTCGCAATGACAGGAGAGAGGGTCGCACTGACAGGGGAGTGATCCCTCTCTTCTGTCTTTCTCTGTCTCACCCTGTTTCTCTCTCCCTTCCCTGCCTCACTCTGCCTTATTCTGCCTCACCCTGTCTTTCTCCTGTCTTTGTCATTGCGAGGATCCCCTTGCCATGAGGGGCAAAAAAAATATGGTATAATTGTGAAGGGTATCTCCTCTCCGGCAAGGGGGCGCTGTCAATTAACCATTTGTTTTATTTAATAAGAATCATTTCGGACCATTAAGAAAATGCCCGATTCCTCCATAAAGAATACTCTCTGCTCCCTTGCCCCCTTCCCGGCCGGACGCTCTCTCCCGCTCCCCGACGGGTGGGTATGAGCCCGCAGAAAGCGGACATGCAGGACGCCGCGCCCTCGAAGACCGTCGACCTCCTCAGGGCAAACGAGCACCTGCTCCGGGAGATTTCCGCCCTCACCCTCGAGAACACCCGGCTCCGCGAACAGCGTCTGTATGCTGAAAAGGCGCTCACGGCCGCTCAAGAGGCGGCACAGCGCCGCACTGATGAGCTGCAGGACGCCAACGAGCAGCTCAGGGCTCAGAAGGAGGAGCTGGAGCGGCTGATGCAGGAGGTGCTGAAGCACCGGGACCATCTCGGGGATCTGGTAGAAGACCGCACCCGCGAGCTGAAAACCGCGAACAAGCATCTCGGGCAGGTCATCCTCGAACGGGTGCAGGCGGAGAAAGGTCTCCGGGCAACCAACGAGCTGCTCGAAAAGGTCTTTTCCAACATCCATGTCATGGTCGCCTATATGGACACCCGCTTCACCTTTATCCGCGTCAATCGCGCCTATGCAGAGGCCGACGGGCACACGCCCGACTTCTTCATCGGGAGGAACCATTTCGACCTCTATCCGGACGAGGAAAATGAAGCGGTCTTCCGGAAAGTGCTTGCGTCGGGCGCACCCTATTTCGTGTACGGCAAACCCTTCGCATACCGGCACCGGCCCGAACAGGGAGTACTCTACTGGGACTGGAGCCTCCAGCCCGTCAGGGAGGCGGACACTTCCATAAGCGGACTCGTCCTGAGCCTGGTGAACGTAACCGAGCGCCACCGGGCGGAAAACGCCCTGCGGGAGAGCGAGGAGAAGTTCAGAAAGCTCTCCCAGGAATTCAACACCCTTCTGGATGCCATTCCCGACACCATCATCCTGTTGTCCCCCGAGTTGAGGATCCTGTGGGCGAACAGAGGAGCCGAGGGGGGCAGCGACGCGTGCGGCGCTCCCCCCCTCGGCAGCTATTGCTACCGCTTCCTGCACGGGAAAAACGCCCCCTGCGAGGGATGTCCGGCGGTCAGGAGCTTTTCCACGGCACGGGAAGAAGGCGCCCAGACCTCATCGGGCGAAGGCAAGCTGATGGACCTGCGGGCCTTCCCGATACGGGACGAAAAGGGCAGAGTACAGAGCGTCATCGTCATCGTCAGCGATATCACTGAAAAGATGATGCTCCAGGCGGAGGTTATGCGCGCCGATCACCTCGCTTCAGTAGGCAAACTGGCCGCCGGAGTGGCCCACGAGATCAACAATCCCATCAACGGCATTATCAATTACGCCCAGATGCTTGCGAACAAGAGCGAGAAGGGGACAAAGGAAAACGATATCGCTTCGCGGATCATCAAGGAGGGAGACAGGATCGCCGGCATTGTGAAGAGCCTCCTATCCTTCGCCCGCGACCGGAAGGAGGAGAAGAAGCCGGTCCCGATCTATGAGATCCTGTCCGACTCCCTCGCCCTTACCGGGGCGCAGATGCAGAAGGACGGCATTACCATTAAAGTGGAGACCCCTGCCTCACTGCCCGAGATCATCGCCAATCCGCAGCAGATCCAGCAAGTCTTCCTGAACGTCATCAGCAATGCGCGGTACGCGCTCAACCAGAAGTTCCAGGGGAAGCACAAGGGGAAGACCTTCACCATCATCGGGGAGCCTGTCAGCCTCGACAACCGGCCCCATGTCCGAATCATCTTTCACGACAGGGGGACCGGCATGCCACCGGAGGTGCGGGACAAAATCCTCAACCCCTTCTTCTCCACCAAGCCGAGCGGCACCGGGCTGGGAATGAGCATCAGCCACGGCATCATCTCCGACCACGGGGGGAAGCTTCTCATTAACAGCGAGGAGGGGGAATTCACCCGGGTGACGGTCGAGCTTCCCGCGCGGGATAGGCGCTCCCATGAACGCTAAGATCCTCGTCATCGATGATGAAGAGAGCATCAGGTTCACCTTCGAAAGTTTCCTGCAGGAAGAAGGACATACCGTGCTCACCGCCCGGGACTTCAAGGAGGCCCTCAGCAGGATGGGCGAGGGGGACTTCGACCTGATCTTCACGGATATCATCCTGGGGGGCAGCACGGGCATCGATATTCTGAAAGAGGTGAAAGAGAGGAACCTGAGCTGTCCGGTAGTCATCATTACCGGGTACCCGAGCCTCGACACTGCAACGGACGCCGTCCGCCTCGGCGCCTTCGACTACCTGCCGAAACCGGTGAAACAGGAGACGCTGCTGCATATCACCCGGATGGCGCTGCAGCACAAGGTCCTCAACGATGAGAAGGAAAGGTACCGCTCCAACCTCGAAGCCATCTTCCGGAGCGTCAAGGACGCGCTCATCACCGTCGACAGGGACCTGAACCTGGTGGAGGTGAATGAAGCGGCCTCGAGGATATGCGGCTTCACGCGCTCCTCCCTGGGGAGATCGCTGCCCTCCCTGCCCGGAGAATGCACCAGGGAATGCCTGAGCTCCCTGAAAGCCACCATCGCGAGCAAGCAGCCCGATGAAGTCTCCCGGCTCGAGTGCCGGCTCCGGCAGCGTCCGCAGCAGGTGGTAAGCGTCACCACGTATCCTCTTCTGGACCGCCAGCGCGTTTTCTCGGGAGCCATTATGGTAGCACGGGACGAGACGCGCCTGGCCGACCTCGAACGGGACATGCGGGAGCGCCGGCACTTCTTCAACCTCGTCGGCAAAAGCGAAAAGATGCAGGAGATCTACGCGCTCATCGAAGACCTGGCGGACGTACAGACCACCGTACTGATCACCGGCGAGAGCGGCACCGGAAAAGAGTTGGTGGCGGAGGCGCTGCACTACCGGGGGATGCGCGGCAGCAGACCCTTCGTCAAGGTCAATTGCTCGGCCTTATCCGAAAGCCTCCTCGAAAGCGAGCTCTTCGGGCATGTGAAGGGGGCCTTCACCGGAGCCGTCAAGGACAAGGTCGGGCGCTTCCAACGGGCGGACGGGGGGACCATCTTCCTCGACGAGATCGGCGACATCTCGCCGCGTATGCAGCTCCGCCTCCTCAGAGTGCTTCAGGAGATGGAGTTCGAGCGGGTGGGGGATTCCACTCCCATCAAGGTGGATGTCCGCGTCGTGGCAGCCACCAACAGGAATTTACGCGAAAAGGTGAAGCTCGGGGAGTTCAGGGAGGATTTGTACTACCGGCTGAAGGTGGTGGAAATGACCCTGCCGCCCCTCAGGGAGAGAAGGGATGACATCCCGCTCCTCATCGATCATTTCGTGCAGAAGTTCAACAAGAAATTGAACAAGGAGATTTCGGGGGTGTCCCGTGAGGCGCAGAGGATCCTCGTCACCCATCCGTGGCCCGGGAACGTGCGGGAGCTGGAGCATACATTAGAACACGCCTGTGTAGTGTGCCGCAAGGACTTCATTTCTGTCGACGACCTCCCCTGCGACTTCAGGGAGCTGTCCGAAGGGCAGCATCCCGAGTGCGCGGACACCCGGAGCGACGAGCCCCGGGCTCTCGTTCAGGCATTGGAGAAGACGGCGTGGAACAAGGCGAAGGCCGCCCGTCTGCTCGGCATCAGCCGGAGGACAATATACCGCAAAATCAACGACTATAAGCTCGTCCCTCCTGAGGAACCTCCGGCGACTTCCCGCTAGGAGGCGCCCCATTCGGCGTCTGCACCTTCTTTACATCCTTACTCCCCCTCGCTCCGCCCCTCCCGACAGGAGTGCCCTGCTCCTGTGTTCCTTTTTCTCATACAGAAGTGTGCCATGGCACACTTCTGTTATGTCACGCTCCTGTGCCACACGTCATTGTCCGTCCATGAGTGAGAGCGGACCTCCCACCGTCCCTTTCCTCCCCATCCCTTTGTTTTCATTGCAAGCTCAAAAAATACCGTGAGAGCCCTCTCCTTTGGCACATGCTTTGTATAGTGCTTCCTGTAAATTCAACCATAACGGGAGACAGAGCCATGATCGAAACGGTCGCTAAAAATGTCGTCATCTATCCGGGCCAGAGGCGGGAGCTCAGAAAAAGAAGAGAGAATGCGAACGGACGAAAGGGCGCCACGTTCGTGAAGAAACCCTGTCCCTTCACGCAGGACCCCTACGACAACTGCTTCTGCGCGAAAATGCTCAGCCAGAACATAGAGGCGGCCATCCATTACTGCGGCTCCAATTACAAGCAGTGCGAGATTTACAAGAAGTGGGCTTGATCCGCTGCTGAACGCCGCGTGGACGGACGACAGCGGAGAGGCTCCCGGAAAAGCGAAGAAAGCACGCCGACTCCGGACCCTGTGCCTCCGGCTCTTTGAAGAGGCGCACACCCTGAGGCACCTGCGTCACTACTTCCTTCAGACAGCAGCAGCCCTGCAAGCCCGAACGCAGTGCGGAAGACAGCGGAAAACAGGAAGAAGGCGGAATGCACTCCCGCGTGAAGAGAGAGCCCCCGGACGGTCCGCGGGGCCGCAGGAAACGATGCAGACCAAGGAGGAAAAAGGGATGTGCCCTGAATTGAAAGAGTGGACATGCGAGATCACCGGCGTCGAGCCGGAAAGAATAGAGTGCATCGACGAATGCTGCTGCTACAGCACCCGGTGGGATACCTGCAAGGTGTATATGGCGCAGTTTTTTGTTCACGAGCGGACCATGGTGGAAGCTGCCTGATGCAGACGTCATTTTCATTGCGCACCACGAAGGACCTCCCTGTGAAGGAAGCGGCGCGAAACGTCATGCGCTTCGCCTTCGAGCAATCGGGGGATATCGGCCTGCTGACATGCCACGGCGAACTGACCCTGCAGCACACGGGAGAGCTGAAGGCCGCCCTCATGAGAGGGCTGGACAGTGCCGACCACCTCATCTTCAACCTCGATAAAGTAACGGCGATCGATGTGGCGTGCTTCCAGCTCCTCTGCATGGCCCACCGGATTTCAAAAAGCCTGAACAAAAGGATCACGTTCACCGGTATCCGCCACAAACCGTTCAAGGTTCCATTCGGGGAGGCAGGGTCCCTTCGACGCAGGGAATGCGTGGTGGACTGCCTGAAAGCGGTATGCAGGTGGGTAAGCGGGGAAAGGGCGCCCGAGAATGCAGGGAGAGGCGCCGAGGGCCGTTTTGCCAGGAAGCTGAGGAGGGAAAAGGACGCGGGTGCGGAAGCAGAACCGGCCGGAGCATAGCAAAGAGCAAAGGGAGTGAGCACTGAGGAAAGGACTATGGGCATGGAAAGAGTGGAAAAGATACTATTACGCGATATAGCGAGCGTTTTCGCGGCTTTTGGAGCGCAGGAGCAGGACAGGCCCGAACTAAGGGCAATGGATACGGACGGGGAGAGCCGGACCGTCCTCCTCGTCGATGACGATTCGTACATCCATACGCTGTACGAGGACGAGTTCCGCAGGGCTTTCGGCCCTGCGATGCGGCTGGTCCATCTCTATTCCCCGAAAGAGGCCTTCGGATACCTGCAGAGCCACCGGGTGCATACGGTCATCTCCTGTATTCTGTTCCCCGACGAGGTGAACGGCGTTTTTTTCCTGAAGGCCTGCAAGACCCTCTATCCCTCCCTGCCGTTCATCGTAAACTCCACCATGGGAGGCTACGCGGAGGAATGCACGGAAGCCGACGAATACCTCGTCAAAGAGCCGGACATGCATCCCCTGCTCTCCGCCGTCGAAAGCTGCCTGGAGGCGGATTCCAGCACCGATGCGGTCAACAGGAAAATACGGGAGAGCGATACCGATACCCTCTTCGCCCTCGGGTTCGCCTACCACGACCTCACGGAGTACGAAAAGGCCCTGGACGTGTTCCGTTCCATCATCCACGACCGTCCCAACGGCGCGGAAGCCTGCCGCAGCCTCGGCTTCTCCCTCGAGAAGAGCGGCAGGTATACCGAAGCCATTGAGTCTTTCCGGCAGGCGGCGTCATGGGACGCCGAGTACGCAAAAGCCTACTACTGTCTCGGCAACAGCTACGTAAAGCTGGAGAGATACCCGGAGGCCATCGAGGCGCTGAAAAAGGCGACGGAGATAGATCCCGAATACATCGAGGCCCACTACTGCCTCGGCGTGATCTACGACAAGTTCGAGAAATATCCGGAGGCGGTGGCGGCGTACCAGCGCGTCATCGATATCGAGCCCGACTATGCGAACGCCTATTTCAACCTGGGGAACATTTTCGAGGAGATGGGAAGCCACAGCAGGGCGATAGAGCTATACAGGCAGGCCATTGGAGCGAATCCCACGTATTACGAAGCATACTACAATCTCGGGTATGTCTACTGCACCGTCGGAAAGTATACGGACGCCGTCGAGGCCTTCGAGCACGCGATCAGGTGCAAGCCCGATTACGCGAAGGCCTATTATAATCTCGGCATCGCCTATAACGGGCTGGACCGTTACTTCGAGGCCATCGAGGCCTTCCGGTGCGCGATCACCATCAAGCCCGACTACGCGAAGGCCCACTACAGCCTCGGCGTAGCCTACGGCAAGCTCCGCAAATACTC
>JAXLZK010000040.1:0-9480 GCA_046350935.1 Thermodesulfovibrionales bacterium | reverse complement strand
ACGCGAAGGCCCACTACAGCCTCGGCGTAGCCTACGGCAAGCTCCGCAAATACTCAGAGGCCATCGAGGCCTTCAAACGCGCCATCTCCATCGACCCCGATTACGCGGAAGCCCACAACAACCTCGGGGTCACGTATCTGAAATCGGGCATGTACAAGGGGGCGGTGGAGGCTTTCGAGCAGGCTATTATGATCAAGCCGGACTACGCGGAGGCCCACAACAACCTCGGGGTGGCGCACTTCGTCATCGCCGGGAAGGAAAACTGCCTGAACAGCACGGGGACGGACTGGCGGCTGGACTACTTCATCCCCTATCCGAACAGCACCCCGTTCTACGATTGAAAGGTCCTCATCCGCGCGAAGGCGGGAAGGGGTGGCTGCTTCGGCGGGAGGGGCTTACTTCTGCCGGTCTTTTTTCTCCGGCTCCGCGCCGTTCTTCGCCCCGTGTTCACGGGCGATCCTGTCGAGGATGCCGTTGATAAAGGCCGCGGACTCTGCGGTGGAATATTTCTTCGCGATCTCGATCGCCTCGTTGATGCTCACCGCGTGGGGGATATCCCTGCGGAAGAGTATTTCGTACGTCGCAAAACGGAGAATGTTTCTGTCGATGCTCGCCATGCGCGAGAGCTTCCATTTCTCCGTCACCTTCTGCAGAAGGGCGTCCAGCGTCTCGAGGTTCCTGACTGTGCCGAGGACGAGGTCTTCGGCGAACGCCCTGACTTCCGGGTCGCTGTCCTCCCCCTCCTTCCAGAATCCTTCAAGGTCCTTCTGTAAGGAGGAGTCAAGACCGGAGGAGGTTCCCCCCTCCGGGATATCGATAAAGTCGAGTCGGTAAAGAAACTGCAGGGCATACTCCCTGGCTTGTCGTCTTTTCATTGTCCTCTCACGAACGGAGTGCGTCGGGGAAAAGCGTCCGCTCCCCGCGGCGGACGGCAGGCCGCCCTCCTTACAGTTTGTTCATCACCTGCGCCATTTCTATTGCGGTGATCGCAGCATCCCAGCCCTTGTTGCCCGCCTTGGTGCCGGCCCGCTCCACTGCCTGCTCGATGGTGTCCGCCGTAATGACGCCGAAGGCGATCGGCACCCCCGTATCGAGGGAGGCGGCGGCAATCCCCTTGGACACCTCAGCGGCAACATAGTCGAAATGAGGAGTCGCCCCCCGGATGACCGTGCCGAGGCAGATGACCGCATGGAAGGTCCCCTTGGCAGCCATTTTCTTCGCTGCGAGGGGGATCTCGAAGGCTCCCGGGACCTTCACCACCTCGATGGAGTCTTCCCGCGCCCCATGACGCACCAGCGCATCCACCGCGCCGTCAAGGAGCCGCGAGGTGATGAAATCGTTGAACCTGCTCACCACGATTCCGAACCTGAAGCCCTGCGCCTGAAGCTCACCTTCTATCATCTTCATCTCGTCCCTCCGGAGTGGAATATAAAGCATATAATAGCATATTACTAAGGATGGAACAGCTCAAGTCTCCGCGTCCTGATGTTCATCAGGATCCCCGCGGCAAGATAATTGCTGAGAAGCGCCGTGCCGCCGTAGCTCACGAAGGGCAGCGGCACCCCCACCACGGGCATCATGCCGAGCGTCATGCCGATATTCACGCAGAAATACACGAAGAACATGGCGGTCACCCCGACGGCGACAAGCCTCCCGAATTCGTCCTTTGCCTTGTAGGCGGTGTCGAGGCCCCGCAGGAAGAGGAGTGCATAGATGAAGAGCAGGACGGCGCAGCCGAGGAAGCCCCATTCCTCCGCAAAGACGGCAAAGATGAAATCCGTATGCTTCTCCGGCAGGAAACGGAGGGGCCCCTGGGTGCCTTTCAGGTAGCCCTTGCCCGCGATCCCGCCGGAGCCGATCGAGATTTTCGACTGGGTGATATGGTATCCGATGCCCGCGGGATCGACTTCCGGATCCATGAAGGCGATGAGCCGGTTCTTCTGGTAATCCTTCAGCCCCCCCCAGAAGATGTGCCCAACGAAGGGCACAGAAATCAGGCCGATGACCAGGACGATGGCGATGATCTTTCTGCTGATGCCCTTCACCACCGTGAGCGCCACGAACAGGGAAAAGAGGAGGATCGCCGTCCCGAGGTCGGGCTGTTTGATGAGCAGGGCGAGGGGAAGAAGGGCAAAGAGAACGATCGCCTTGGCCGACATGCCGTTCTGGATAGGCTGTCCGTTGGTCAGATACGCGGAGAAACCCAGGATGAACAATATCCTGAAGAACTCGGACGGCTGGAAAGCGAAGAAGCCGAGGTTCAGCCACCGCTGTGCTCCCATGCTCGTTCTGCCGGCGAAGAGCACGAAGACGAGGAGGAAAAGCCCGAGGGCATAGAGGGGATAGGAGAGGCGGCTCAGCCATTTATAGTCGAAAAACACCATGGCAAAGAGGGCGACCACGCTGATGTGGAGCCATAAGATCTGCCTCAGGTAGAAGTCGGAGTGCTCGCCTCCCCCGAGGGGGCGCGTGGCGCTGTAGATGGTCAGTATGCCGATACACGAAAGGCTCGTGATCAGCACGAGGGTGATCCAGTCGAAATTCTTGCTCAGACGCCGGTTAATCCGCAGCATTCGCAGCACCTCCCCCGGCCGGCGCCTTCCTGACCGGCTTGCTCCCGGCCGGCTCCTTTCCGCCGGACGCCTGACTATTCGCCGCTCCGGCGGGGACGGCCGCCGCTTCCCCCTTCCCTTCCGCCCCCCCGGGGGCCGGAGCCGGAGAAGCGGGAGGGGCAAGCCGGGGCCCGAAGTACGCCTCGATCGCTTTCTTTGCGACGGGGGCTGCGGCAGAGCCGCCATGGCCTCCATGCTCCACGAAGACGGCGAGGGCGATCTCGGGGGCATCCACCGGGGCAAAGGCCACGAACCATGCGTGATCCTCGAACTTCTCTCCCGCCGCTTTCTTCTTCCCTATGACCTGAGCGGTCCCCGTCTTGCCGCCGATGACCACCATCGCCGATTGGGAGGAGTGCGCCGTGCCCCCGGGCTCATTCACCACTCCCGCCAACGCCTCTTTCACCAGGCGGAGGGTTTCCGGCCTCAGCCCGACCTTCCCCACCGGCTTATTTTCGGCCCCCTTGACCAGCGTAAGGTCGTAGATGTTCCCCCCGCTCGCCACGGTCGCCATCATCTTCGCCATCTGGATGGGGGTGACGGTGACATATCCCTGCCCGATAGCGGCGTTATAGGTCTCCCCGAGATACCACTGCTGCTGCGTCCTCTTCATTTTCCACTCGGTGCTCGGGATGATCCCCTTCCTTTCCCTGATCAGGAGGTTCAGCCCCGTCTCTTTCCCGAGACCCAGCATCGTCGCATACTTGTGGATCGTATCGATCCCCAGCCTTCTGCCCACCTCGTAGTAGTAGGTGTCGCAGGATTCCACGAGACTCCGGTGAAAATCGACGGAACCGTGTCCCCCCTTCTTCCAGCAGCCGAAAGACCATTTCCCGTAGCTTATTCCCCCCGAGCAGGCGATTCTCCTCTCCGGTTCGATGGCGTTTTCCTCCAGGGCGGCGATGGAGGTGACGATCTTGAAGGTCGATCCAGGCGGATACTGGCTCTGGAGCGCCCGGTTCAGCATGGGCTTCTTCGGGTCCTCTATCAGCTCCTTCCAGTCCTGGTACCTTATTCCGCGGGAGAAAACGTTCGGATCGAAGGAGGGGAGGCTCTCGAGCGCGAGGACCTCGCCGGAGTCGGGCTTGATCGCCACCAGGGCTCCCGCCTTCTCCCCGAAGGCATCCTCCACCGCCTGCTGGATGTTGATATCGATGCTGAGGGTGATGTCGCTTCCCTTCACCGCGGGCCTCTGCTGGATCAGCCGCAGCTCCCGGCCCAGGGCATCCACCTCGATGACCCGCTCACCGGGGGTGCCCCTGAGCTGGCTGTCGTACAGCGCCTCCACTCCCCACTGGCCGAGCAGCGCGTCGGGAGGGAAATACTTGAGGTCGGGCTTCTCCATCTGGGCGGTGGTTATCTTCCCCAGATAGCCGATGATATGCGCGCCGGTCTTGCCGAACAGGTACTCTCTGCCCACCTCCGTCTCCACGAAGAGGCCCGGGAAATCCGATTTCCTCGCCTCGATGTGGGCGATCTCCTCGAAATTCAGCCCCTGCTTGAGCTTCACCGGGATGAAGGGGCTGTTCTCCCGTCTGTGCACCTTCTCTTCGATCTCCTGCCTCGTTATGCCGAGGAGCCCGGACAGGGCGTCGATATCGACCCCCTTGAGGTCTTCGAGGGAAATGGAAACGCTGAAGACGGGGATGTTCTTTACCAGGGGAGTGCCGTTCCGGTCGTAGATGATCCCCCGCGGGGCGGGAGTCTTCAGAATCCGCAGCCGGTTGTTCTCCGACAGCATCCGGTACAGGTTCCCGTCGAATATCTGCAGCTGGACAAGCTTTGCCACGATAAAAAGAAGGACCGCGACTACGATGTAGAAGCCGATCTGTACTCTCTTCAATACCATGCGGTCACATCCTCTGCACCCTGCGCATCACGGCCTTAATAGTATACCAAAGGGCAGACCGGCGAGAGACCGCACCAGGAACAGCTGGAGCAGCACCGGGAGACTGACCTGGATACCCGTGAAGAAGGTGCGGGAGCCGATCACCACCACGCCGTCGAGGAGAGTGAAGAGTACGATGACAATGCCGCCCCAGAGGGGCGTCCATTTGAAAACGAGATCGGTAAAGGCGACAGGGGTCAGGAGGCCTATCAGCCCCTTGCTCAGGAGTCCGGGACCGATGAGGGACCCGGTGAAGACGTCCTCCACCATGCCCACCAGCGCACCGTAAAGGACGCTCTCCAGCTCGACCTTGTTGCCGGACCACTCGTACGCGGACAGCTTCAAACGGGTCCTCAGCCCGAAAAAGTAGACAAGGATGAGGGATGCACTGAAAAAGCCGCTCAAAAAAGAGAGCTGTGTCTGGACCAGGATGGCCAGCACGGCGAAGACTATCCACTTCAGAAATCTTTTCATGCATTCCTCGATCCCGCCGGGGCGCTCCGGTGCCCCCTATTTCAGGATAACCACCTCTTCCAACTTCTCATCCGACTGGAAAGGCACCACTTCGATATGCTGAAAGAATTCTATCCTCTCTTTTCTGACCCGGTCGACGACCCCCACCGGCAGCCCGGGGGGAAACAGTCCGTCGAGACCCGAGGTCACCACCACCTCCCCCTTCATCACCGCCTCTTCGGGGGGTATATATTTCAGGACGCAATACCCGTGCCCCGTGCCGGACAGAATCCCCTCGCGCCTGCTGTTCTGGAGGCGGACGGCGGCGGAGAAATTCACGTCCTTCATGAGCAGAACGTCCGAGTAGTCCTCCCGCACTGCGTAGACCTTCCCCACAAGACCCTTCGTGGTCGCGACCGCCATGCCCTTCTCGATGCCGCTCCTCCTCCCCTTGTCGAGGAGGACGGTCGTGAGAATGCTGTCGTACCCGCGCGCGATCACCTCCGCTGCCGCCACGAAGCGGGGCTCCCTCTCTTTCAGGGAGAGCAGCTCCCGGAGGCGCCTGTTCTCCTCGACGATCTCCCGGTATTTCTGCCGCTCCAGGGAAAGCTGCGTTACTTCGCGCCGCAAATCTTTGTTCTCGTCGAAGGTCCTGCGCGCCCGCGACAAGGCGGTGCTCGTCTCCGCAGTGATTTCGTTCAGAAGATAGTAGGGATAGGACGCTACCTCGAAAAAAGAGGACGGCTTTCCGTCACGCTGATAGCTCATTGCGGCAAGGGAGAGGAAGAGGAGAGACGCCAGGATGATAAGTCTCTTCTTGCCCTTGGACATTAATTGGTGCTTAAGGCTACCTTTTGAAGCAGTTCCAGCTTGTCCAGCATCATCCCGCACCCCCGGACCACCGCGGTAAGGGGATCGTCAGGGAGAATCACCGGCACGCCGGTCTGCTCCCGGATCAGGATGTCGAGCCCCCGCAACAGCGCGCCCCCGCCGGCCAGCACGATTCCCTTGTCGACGATATCGGCCGCCAGTTCGGGCGGGGTGTTTTCGAGAGTGACCTTTATGGTGTCGAGGATGAGGCTGATGCTCTCCTGCAGCGCCTCCCGGATCTCGTCTTCGGTCACGTTGATCGCCTTGGGGATCCCCGACACGAGGTCCCTGCCCTTTATCTCCATCGGCTCGGCATTGTTCGTCGGGTACGCGGACCCGAGCTCTATTTTTATCTGTTCCGATGTCCTTTCCCCGATCATAAGGTTGTACTTCCGTTTGATATACGCCATGATCGCTTCGTCCATCTTGTCGCCGCCCACGCGGACAGCCTTGCTGTAGACGATCCCGTCGAGGGATATTACCGCCACATCCGTCGTCCCTCCCCCGATATCCACGATGAGGTTCCCGGAGGGCTCTCCCACGGGGAGCCCCACTCCCACCGCAGCAGCCATGGGCTCTTCGATCAGGTACACTTCCCGGGCCCCGGAAGCATGGGCGGCATCTTTCACCGCGCGCTGCTCCACCTGGGTAATACCGGATGGGACACCGATGATCACGCGGGGAGAAACGAAGCTCTTCCTGTTGTGAGCCCTGGTGATGAAATATTTGAGCATCACCTCGGTTGCGTCGAAATCGGCGATGACCCCTTCCTTCATCGGTCGGATGGCGATGATGTTCGACGGCGTCTTGCCGAGCATCTCCTTCGCCTCGATGCCGACCGCCACCGGGCGCTTGTTATCCCTCCGTATCACCACCACGGAAGCCTCATTGCAGATGATGCCTCTTCCTTTAACGTACACCAGGGTGTTTGCGGTCCCCAGATCAATGGCAAGGTCGTTGGAAAACATCCCCAGAATCTTATGAACAAACACTTACTTCCTCCTGCAGTTCGCTTATGGCCCCCAGCTCGTGGCCCATACAGTATAGCTCATGGTCTCCGTATAAAAACAATGTGTCGGCTCATGGCGCCGAGCTCTCAGCCATGAGCTGCGTGCAATGTTATCCCTCGATCACCTTCGTCTGCGCCAGGTCGTCGCCGAGCCGCATCCCTTCCTCGTTCCCCAGCAGCAGGAGAAATTCCAGCGCGAGGGCCGCCGCAACGAAGATCCATCCGAAGAGCGGTATCTGGTACAGCAGGAGGGGTACGGCGAGGGTACTATTTCGTATCATGGAATCCCGAAAGGTCCCTGAGTTCTCTCCCGGAACAGAGATCACCTTCAGGCGTATGATCCTCTTTCCGACGCTCCTTCCGTCAAAGAGGCCGTCGCTGATCAGGAGATAGACAACGCCGGCGAAATATCCGACCTGAGGTACGGCCTGCATGGCGGCGGCAATAAGAAGGAAATCCATCAGTTTTGCCACCGCCCTCAGCATTAGGTTTGCCTTTCCCCTGTCTTCAGGCATCTATAATAGTATCAAAAGGGGTATTCCTTTTTCAAGGAATTCCCCGGCAGGCACACTGCGCCCCGTCCCTGCGGCAGGGCCGGGATGCAGGAGGGCTTCCCCCTCTTTTTCCCCGGTTTTTCCGCCCCCTCCTTCAGTGGTAAATTTTATACCGGTGTGCTACTATACTGCACATTACTGACTCTTTGACAGCAATACCCATTTACCGGTGTTTGTGATATACTCTCTGATAAAATTTATCGGGAAATTTTCATTTAGAGTGGAGGGGGTTTCGATGATACAAAGAATCCGTAGGATATTGCTGTTCCTGCCTTTGTGCGCAGCGCTGCTCCTGGCTGCTCCCACCCCGTCGCCCTCCGGAGAGATCGTGGTCAAACCGGGCAAGTTCGACCACTTCATCCTCTTCATGCCCGAGGTGCTGGTGGCGGGGGAGGAGGTGGCGCTCAAACTGGAGGCAGTGGACGCCTTCAACAATCTCATTTCCTCCTTCGGAGAAACCGGCAGGGAGTTCCAGATCACCACTTCGGGTTCCGCAGTCATGAAACCGGCATCCTTCAAATCCTCCTCCTTCGCAAACGGGGTCATGACCCTTACCCTCTCCGACAGGGTCGCGGAGACCTTCAGCATCGCCATCCGGGAGAGCGGGAGCCCCCTTCCCATTCTTTCAAAAGAGATCACCATCCTCCCCGGCAAGCTCGCGTCCTTCTCCGTGAAGGAGCCGCGCAGCGTGCAGGCAGGGGAGCCCTTCGATATCCGGATCGTCGCCAAAGACGCCTTCGGAAATACCGTACCCGACGCCATCCAGGGGAGGAACATCAACCTGATCTTCAAGGGTGACGCCGATCCGAAAATCGTCCTGCCGTCCATTCCCGACTTCAAGGGCGGAGTAACCACGGTCACTCTCACCTCGCAGAAGTCAGGGACCGTCGGCATCGAAGTAAAAGACCTCATTTCGGGGCGGACGGGCGCCAGCGACAAGATCGAGATCGTGAGCGGCCCGGTCAGCTCCTTCCGGGTGTTCTCTCCCAAGGAGGTCATCGCAGGGGAGCCTTTCGACCTGTCCCTTGTCGCCGTAGACCGCTTCAACAACATCGTGACCGGCTACGCCTCTGCCGGCAGCGGGGTGACCATTACGTCGTCCGGAAAATTCAAGCCCTTTCCTTCCACCATACCGGCCTACGAATTCATCAAGGGGCAGGCGAAGGTGGATATGCGCTACGACATCGCTGAAGATATCGCCCTGACCGTAACCGAAATCGGAAAGAGCCAGAAGGGCACTTCCGATATCATACAGGTCGTTTCCCCCATCCCGGAAAAATATGAGATTACCACGCCCGACTCGGTGGTGGCAGGCCAGAAGTTCAAGATAAAGGTGACGGTCTACAACCAGCTCGGACATCTGATCAAAAACTATAACCTGGTCGGTCCCGACGTCTCCCTCTCCACCACCGGCACCGGCACGCTGATCCCCAACCGCATCCCCGCGTCGGAATTCGTGAACGGCTCGGCGGTCGTGGAAGTGCAGTATAACAAGTCCGAGGCCTTCTCCATCGTCCCCTCCCCGGCGAAGCCCGGTTCTGCAGCGGGTGCAGAAGAGGGCCGGGAAACGGCGGAAGCGGAAAAAAAGCAGGGAGCCTCCCCTTCCGCTGCGGCGAAACCGGGGAAAAAGGACAAAAAGGCGAAAGCAAAAGAAAGCGACAAGAAGGGAAAAGAAGGGAAGACAAAAGAAGCGAAGGGAAAGGGGAAGCTCCCCCTGGAAATTACCAATATCTCCCTCGTGGAGTCCAAAAAGAAATCGACTCTCACCATCCATATCCCCCATCTCGATGAGAGCGTAAAATACTCCGTCTCCACCGAGGCCGCCGAAGGGAAGAAATGGGTTGTCGTAAAAGTGACCCCTCCTGCCAGCAAGGTGGAAAAGTCCCTCAAGTTCGATTCCGCCTTCATCGGCACTGTCATGGTGGAGGGGGGCGAGGGAGACAGGGGAACGGTCCTCGTCAAGGTAGAGCTGCTGAAGCCGATCCGGTTCCATGTGGCAAAAGAAAAGAATTCCCTTGTGCTGGTGCTGAAACAGTAGCAGAGCGGGGGCAACCGGTACCTACTGGCAGACCGGAACGGGGTATGCTACAATTT
>JAXLZK010000039.1:28562-31870 GCA_046350935.1 Thermodesulfovibrionales bacterium | reverse complement strand
CGCACTTGTGTTCTCCCCCGGTAAAGAGCCGGAAGTGAGAACCCTCCGGAAGGACTTCCCCGAACTGCCGCACCGTCATCATACGCCTCCGGGAGAGCCTCTTCACCTCTGTCTATACTCTGTCCCGTGGAGCTTTGTCGAGCGGACATGGACCCCGCAGTGCCACCTGAAATTTATTGTCCAATGGCTCACGGAGGCATCGAAAGGGACTCTTCACCGTGAGGATCAGATGCCGGAAAGAGTCTATTACAGGAGTCCGAAAGAAATAGTCCTGCCCCCCGATTTTGACGAAAAAGCTCAGGACAGGACTTTGGCTCTATTCCTTGTGCCCATATGGAAATCAAATAGAGATTATACGGTTCTGCGCGGGGTTTTCCGTCCCCTCAATCAGGCGGACCCGGAAATACCAAATACGGAAGTCCTAATTGTTGAACTCAGTCCTGTTGTCCATGGAGAGATGGAAGATTTGCCTTCAACTCTGGGTGAAGTACATGATCAACTGCTGCAAAGGGGGGCCGATCTTCTCACCGCGATTGCGCAGAGCATACGCCTGAAGGCCGATCTAAAGGGGATCACGAGAAGACCCGAGCACCGTTGTCTTCTGATGGTGATTATTCCACTGTTACGTAAAGAAGGTTCTAAACCTGAGAGGTTCGACAGTCTAGCTCTCTATCTGGATAGTGACATTGCCTCTCTGGGGGAAAAAATGGGAACTCTCTTTCAACCTCTACCGGCCGAGCCTATTCTGTTTTCGACATCCATGGTGGGGGAGAGGGGAGGGCCTGAGTCCCTGGAGTGGAGAGACATTCATATATGCCAGATTGAGCTCAAGCCGGACTGTGATAAACATAAGGCGCGGAAATGGTCAGGAATCCATGAGGGCACGGCTGATTTCAAAGGGGTCCTCGCGGGCGCCGGCGCGCTCGGGGGGGGCCATGGTCGAACTCTGGAGTAAGGAGTGCTGGGGGGAGTGGACCCTTATAGACCCGGATACCCTGGAACCCCACAATGTTGTACGCCATGTTGCGAAAAACCATCAAATCGGTCTTTTCAAAACAGATGCAGTTAAGGAAATGGCCGAGGCCAACTATGCTCCCCTCCACTACCCTGTCACGTCAATCCCTGACAGCGCGGTAAACCTGGGGAATAAGAAAGTGCGGTCGGCGATCACTGCGGCCGATTTCATCGTTGATGCATCTACAACCCTTGAGGTCCCGAGGACGTTGTCGAACGGGGATGAAACCACCCGTTCCGTTTCAGTCTTTATTGCGCCTTCGGGGAATGCTTCAGTTCTTCTCCTCGAGGACAGTGATAGATCACTGAGACTGGATATCCTGGAGGCCCAGTATTACCGTGCTGCCCTCAGCTCTGCATGGGGAGACAAACATTTCGCTGATCCCGGTAAGAATCTGTGGGTGGGCATGGGCTGTCGGGATGTCTCTCTGATGATGTCAAATGAGATCGTGCAGTTTCACGCCGCACTTCTCGCCAGACAGACACGCCTGCTGAGGGACCGCCCTGAAGCTTGCATCAAAGTTTGGTCTGCAGATCCCGAGACAGGCGCTGTTGAAGCCTTTAATATTGAAGTCAAGGCGGCCACTAAGGAGAAAATAGAATCCTGGTCCGTTGTTGTGGATGAGGGGACAAAGAAGAAGCTCTACGAGGTCCGGCAACAGCACCTGCCAAAGGAAACCGGAGGTGTTGTGCTTGGGTATATTGATCAGAAGTTGAGAACTATTTATGTTGTGGACGTTCTGGAGGCCCCTCCTGACAGCGAAGCCGACGAATCCGGATTCATCCGCGGCGTGGAAGGATTGAAAGAGCAATTGGAGAGAGTTTCCCGGCGTACAGCCGGCGTGGTCGGGTATTTGGGAGAATGGCATTCTCATCCGACTTTTCATTCTGCTCATGTGAGTTCGCAGGATGAGGAGGTGATACAGTACCTCAAGGAGACTCTCTCTCAGGACGGCCTTCCGGCAGTGATGGTCATTGTAGGCAGCGCAGGCGAAATCACTATCAGTGTCAGAGAGAAATAGACTATGCCGAGTCGAAACAGAGAGAGACGGCGTATCGGATTAGCGCTTTCCGGCGGAGGAGTGCGCGCTGCCGCATTTCACGCAGGGGTGCTGAGGTGGTTGGCGGAACATGGCCGCATGGAGGAAGTCGAGCATGTATCGACTGTTTCAGGAGGAAGCCTTTTCATAGGACTTGTATTCCATTTCTCAGGGTATCTCTGGCCTTCTTCGACACAATACCACGAAATAGTGCTTCCTCGCATCCGTCAGATTCTTACTTCGAAGTCCTTGCAATGCGATGCCCTCTTCCGGCTGATCTTCATCCCTTGCAACTGGCGTTTCATTTTATCCCGCGCGAATGTGGTATCCAAGAGCATCGAGCGCTGTTGGGGGATTGACGCAAAACTTTCCGACCTCTCACCGACTCCCGTTTGGACGATCAACGGCACCACCGCCGAAAATGGAAGACGCTTTCGTTTTAAGAATAGGACAATGGGTGATTATAAGCTGGGCTATGCGGATGCCGCTGATTTCAAGCTCGCAGATGCGATGGCGGTTTCTGCTGCATTTCCGGTGGGTATAGGCCCTCTGAAGATCGATACGAGAAAGCGTCCATGGTATTCACGTGATAGCAGGCTGCACGTGAGTTCTGAAGAGTCATACAAACTGAAATTTGGTTTCCTTCATCTTTATGATGGCGGGGTTTATGATAATCTCGGACTGGAGCCCCTGTTTGACATGGGCAAGCAGAGGTTCAAAAATGACGAGCAATCTCCCCTGATTGATGCAGTCATTGTATCCGATGCAGCATCACCCTTTTCGGAATGTCCTATACCCGGCCCCCTACACCCAGGTAGGCTAGTACGCGTTGTACGCGTTGCTTTTGACCAAACGCGTGCTCTCAGAGTGAGGTCTTTCGTAACTTTTCTTCAAAACTCCCCATTCTCGGGCATGTACTTGCAGATAGGGTCAGATCCGAGAAAAAAGCTTGCTACATATTCGCAGAACGATCATTTCGGTTATTATGACTGGATGGGCAGCGATATGATATTAAAGGCCGTCTCCTATAAAACAACCTTATCTCGTATGAGCATGGAGTATTTTGATCTGATTGAGCGACATGGGTATGAGACGGCGCTATGGAATGATTTAGCGTTTGACTGTCTACAGATGAAAGCACCAGGGGAAGGGGAGTCGATGCCCGCTGGTATTGTCTCTTAGATTTTCTGTTTATTTAAGGAGACTATTTTTCTCCGACAAAGCTGAGCCTTTTATTCTGTTTCATATCTGATG
>JAXLZK010000039.1:0-28552 GCA_046350935.1 Thermodesulfovibrionales bacterium | reverse complement strand
ACGATTGTGGCTGTCAGTAAGCTTCCCAAGGCCCATCACATCACTTGATGAAAGAGAAAGCATAAGCTTGCCGGAATTTCTGCCCCTTAGAAGTATCCTCTTTATAGTAGTCAAAAAGAACACACAAGATTGGTACCTCTGAATCAGGCTGGAAAGGGGTGTTTAGAATATAATCAACATTATATTTTAGCTTTCAATAATAATGAAAGCTAAAAAAGGTAAGTTCCTGCCTCTCCGATCATGCTGATTGAAGAAAGCGCTTGAAATTACTGTAGAATTGAAGCCGGGCTACGGAGAAGCCTTACAATCTATTATTGTGGGCAGGTCAATGCCTGGTATGGGTCTGAAACGGCTGGTGTGGGTATTATTTAAAAAAAGTTAATCAGCAGGTCGTCGGTTCGAGTCCGATTTTGGGCTTTTTTTTCAAAAACTTGTAGAAACAAGCCGCGAGCTCGGTCGCGGTATACTGCTCGGCCTGGAGTTCCTCATTGCTGCAGATGTCATCAGGACAGTAGCGGTCGAACCTTCGTTCCGCCGCGCCGGCGTCCTGGTTCATTGTCCTGATAAAGACGTTTCTGCGCTTTACGCTTGGGCTCGAAATGATGGGCCGCTGGCCCTGGCAGGGGGGAGCCGGGAGGCCGCAGTCAGAGACACGGCAAGAGAATATCACCTCGTAGTGTCAATGCCCTGCGGCACTTCCGGAGGGAGGACGGCGGAAAAGCCCTGCGCTCCGTTTACCTCCCGGCCTTCTGAAGAGATTGCCTCCTCCCCTTCGACGCCTCTTCGATGGTTCGTGGTGACTTTCGATGTGGCTTTCGGTACTGTCTTTGTGCCTGTTGTCATGATATCCTCCTCGCTCTTCTGCTGACTCCTCTCAGCCTGGCATTGCATGCCGATGCAGCGTCCCGGTTTCGGTCCGTTCTTTTCCGTACCCGGGCGGCTTGAGCCATACAATCACATCCCCCTCTTAAAGAGTATTCGCAATCCTGTATACCTTCAAACACAAAAAGTTATTGAAAGTGAGGGGGAAAAGGTCTTCAGGCTTATTAAGAAGGGAGACCTTATAGGGAGGGGACTGCAAAGCAAAAAAGCTTTCTGTTTGGAGGGCCTTGCCGGGGCACCTCCTCTTTGGATTCACATGCGGCAGAGCTTTGCGGGTTCTGCCGCGTAGTAAACCGAATATTTCGAGATGCGTAAAATGGATCCTATTTGCTTTCTTTCTCTATTATCGCATCAAAATAGTCTACCGGCATCGCCGGAACACTGGAAAAGTGGATTCCCGTTATCATGTACAAGTCTACAGAGATCTTTACGATCGTATCGATATCGGGAGCTCCGACGATAAGTACCAGGTCGTAATCACCGAGAACTGCATACATTCCCTCTACCTTTCCGCCTAAGGCCTCGATAATTTTGATTGCCTTCGTTGTTCGCTCCGGATGGATTTCCTTCACCGCATCAAAAGAGTATTTTCCATACATAAAAAATGTTGCCATAACACTCCCTCCTTTTCGTTGTGGTTAATAAGCAATGGAGCACCACGTCCGACCGTCGGTCATTGATTTCTTTTCGTAACCGCAACTATTTTCTTGTGCTGCCTGACTAAAAGGTACATTGTTTCCCGTGGTAAGTCAAGCCGTAATGTGTGGCCATAATCTGTGGGTAATCTGTGGTCGATGTAGTGAGGAGGGAAGGGGTAGCTGACAGGAGAGTTCCGGCGCTCACCGTACAGCAGACTCCGGATCGCTAAAGGGAGAAAGTGCTCTGCTGAGGCGGGGAGCTTTAGCGGGACAGCGTCCTCAGTGCCTCCAGATCACTGATGATAATTCTCCCCGACTCTTCGGTAATGAGTCCCAACTTCTTGAATTTGCTCATGACTCTTATGGCGGTCGCTGCCGTGGTGCCGACCATTTCCGCGATGTCCTGCTTGGTAAGGCTGATGGTAATGGCGGCTCCTCCTCCGGCAAGCATCTCTCCCGCTTTGAAGGCAAGCTTCACCAACAGCGCCGCGATGCGCGTCTCGACTTTTGCGAGAGCGATATTGGTGAGGGTTTCGTGGAGCTCATGTATCCGGTACCCCAGGCTTCCAGTGAATTCATACAGGGTAGCGGGGAACCAGTCGATAATTTTCAGGAAGCTTTCCTGCGAAATCTTCAACACCTCGGAGGTCCCCATGGCCACGGCATTGGAAAGGTAAGGAATCCCCTTGAGGACAGGAAAACTTCCGAAAAGATGGGGCGGGGATATCAGTTCCAGGGTGATTTCTTTTCCGTCGTGGGATATCTTGGTAATCTTCACTTTTCCGCTGACAAGGAGGTAGATCCATTCGGGGGTAGTGCCTTCCAGGAAGATATTCTCCTTCTTTCTGAACGTCTCCAGGACAACATGCTCTTGGACCTCTCGCAGTTCCTCGTCAGCGAGGGAGGAAAAGATGGGCAGGCTCTTCAGGCCCTGTATATCGTACGCTCTGTCTCGTGCCACAGGTCGTCGGAATGGTGCTCGGTCCCCTTAAGAGATTCTACCATACACGACGAAAAAACAGGTGTTTTATCGATACGGCTTGCCTTATGCGCCTCCTGTCGTGCTCCTGCCGATAAGCTCCTCCATGAAGAGGGTTTCGTCAGCAAGCGCCACCACTTCCGGGGTGTGGGAGATGAAGAACTCCCGCTCATACCCCCCCAGCTCCAGCACCCGCCTCTTTATCCCGATGAAATCCCTTTTCTTCTCCGCGTCGAGACCACCGTCCTCTTCGTCCGTGAAGAGAGTACCGAAGGGGATGCCGCTCCTCCGGGCGTTGAAGATGCACAGGGCGTTCTTTACTGCCGCCTCGATCAGGATCTTCTCGCCGCCTGACATGGATTTGAGGGACTTCTGCTCGTTCCGCTCCGCATCGAAGACCACGATATCGAAGATCTCCTTCGTGCCGTTGCCCTTTGCCTTGTCCCCCTGCGTATCGATCCGCACGGAAAACCGCCCTCCGAAGCAGGTGTGGATGAGCTCGTTGGTAATCCCGGCAACAGTGGGGCCTGCATCGTCGATCTCAAGGGCGATCAGGCCGTCGTTGCCGAGGGCCTTTTCGAGAAAGGCCCATTCAGCACTGTCCTTATTAAGCCTCCCGATCCCTGCGTCAACGGACTTCAGGCGCTTCCCGGCGCCGGCCGCCTGTCTGAGCTCTTCCTGGACCTTCCCCTTCCTTTCGAAGAGCTGCATCTGCTCCCTCCGCGCTGCGGCGGTCCGCTGTCTCATCGTTTCGACGCGGCGCTGCGCCTCCTCCCTCTCCTCTTCGAGGCCTTTGACGCCCTTCAGGGCATCGAGCTCCTGCACCAAGGAGTCCCTCTCCTTTTCGTGAAGGGATATTCTGTTGCGGAGCTCCTCTATGGTCCTGCTTCCCTCTTCAAAGAGCTCCCTTTTTTCCTGCTCGAGGGAGGGAAGCGATTTTTCAGCAGTCTCTGCCTCGGAAAGTTTCTTCACCTTGTCACGGAGTGCGGACAGTCTCTTTTCGAGGGCGGTCATCCTCCTCTTCGCCTCCTCCCTGCCGGCAAGACATCTCTTTGCCTCGGCTTCGAGCTCCTGCCTCAGCGATACCTCTTCTTTGAGTGCTCCGCTCTGCTCCTCAAGACGCTTTTCGGAGAGGGCCTCCCTGTTCAGTTCGTGAAGGCGGCGGCGGAGGGCGGGCAGGGAAGCGCTCTCCTCCTGCGCGCTATGTACGAAAGGACAGTGCCCGGAAAGTCCTGCCGATGGCCCTTCCGATCCGGCCGGCACCGCTCCGCAGGGGGCGTCTCCGAGCTTCTTCGCCGCCTCTTCAGCGCGGCGGATGTCCTGCTCCACCAGCTCCCTCGCATGGCTGCGCCGGAGGCGAAGGGTGTCGAGCCTCTTTCCGAGCTCCTCCACCTTTGTTTCTGTCCGGGCGATCCTGGTGAGGCGCCCGGAGCATGAGATGTACCGTGTGTCGAGCTCCTCCTGCTCAGCCCGGAGCGTTTCGAGGGCGTGAAGAGCGAGAGACTCCTCATGTGCTGCGCTGCGGAGCAGAGGGGCCGAACCCGCGATCTCGCGGGCTTCGCTCACCTTCCCGGAAATTGTCTGGTATTTACCTCTGTAGTATTCCCTTTTTCGGCGGAGCTGTGCGCCGAGGTCGCGTATCCCCTCTTCCTTTTCCCCGATATTCTTGAGCAGGAGCTCCCTGTTCCTCTCGCTGTCGTGCTGAAGCGTTATCCGGACCTCAAGCGCCTTGAGCGTGTCCTGAAGAGCGCCCATCTCCTCTTCAGAGGACCTGAGGGAGCTTTCGAGCTCTCCGAGGCTTCGTCCGATCTCCGCCCATTCGCTCTTTTTCCGCGCAGCGGCTGACACGGTCTCTTCAAGGGATTTTCTCTCCTGCCGGAGCGCGGAGAGAGCGCCCAGGAGAACGTCCTTGCGTTCGCGCGACAGCTCCGCTTTTCTTTTGAGGTCCTCCACATCGAGGAGCTCGGTGAAGATCTCCTTCATCTCCCCTTTCGTGTAGCCGCTCAGCTCCCGGGCTCTTTGGCGGCGGTAGACATAGGTGAAGAATCCCCGCGGGCTTCCTAGGAGCCCGCGCACCGCCTTGTCGTACTCGTCGAGCTTCCCGTCCTGCGTGTTGCCGTGGAGGAGCCATTCTCCCCCTTCCTCACGATACAGATAGGCCTCCTGCCCCTTCCTCTCCGCATCGATGAGGACCACGCTCCTGAACATGCGATCCCCGGCGAGGAAATCCAGCTCCTTGCAGGCGTCGGAGCCGTAGGTCTCGTTATAGAAGCTGAACGACCTTTCCGAATAGTCACCCGCCCGGTAGGGCATGATGCGGTAGGGATGGAGGTTGTCGAGGAGCGTGGTCTTTCCGCTCCCGATAGGTCCGGTTATCGCCACCAGCCCTTTGGGGAGGCTGGACAGGTCTACCTCGATTTCGTCAACGCCCCACGCGGACCTGATTCCCTTGAACCCTTTCAGGCGCACTCGCAGCGGTATCATTCTTCCTCCCCCGGCGACCCCGCGGAAGTCGGGGCGGCCGCCGCTTCTTCCACTACCCCCGTGTCAACGCTCTCTCCCAGCTCCGCCGCCTTCGCGAGGATCCCTTCAGTCAGATCAAGTCCATTGAGCTCGGCATACTTTCTCAATTTCTCTTCAAGGGTGCGCGCCTGCGAGATGCCTGCCGCTCGCACCCGATACTGGGGAATCACCGACCGTTCGAACTTCACCTCCAGCGCCCCCCTCCTCCTAAGCTCCCTCTCGATCGCCTTTTCGTCGAGGGAAGCCACTTCCTCCTGCCTGACCCGGTATCGTATGCGCACCCGTCCGTTGGGAAGGGCTGCGGGCAGTAGAGAGAGGTCGGGCTGCGCATCGAACTCGAAGGTCATACGCGGTCGCGTGGGGATCCTGGTGAAATGCGACAGGAGCCCTTCCGGGGAGAACTCGTGCATCCAGAATCCCTTGTCCTCCTCCTCGCCGTAATCGAGCCGCGTAATAGAACCTGCATAGAACAGGCCGTCCCGGTGCTGCATCTTGTGTATATGGCCGAGGACGATGAGGTCCGCCCCGGCACGCCGCAAATCCTCCGCACCGACCTCTATCGCCTTTCCCCTCATGCACCGGCCCGTGCTCGTAACGGAGCCCCGTACCGCAAGGTGCCCCGCCAGGACGACCGGTATCCCCGCTTCCCGCGCCGCCGCAGAGAGGCCGCCCCAGAGTGCGAGCGTATCCCCGAGCCGGTCGCAGGCATCCGCACGGTCGCCCTGATCCTGTCCCGGAAGAGGGTGCTGAGCCCGGGAAAGGAGCCGTGCCTTGCTGAGCGGCGGAATCGCATAGAGGAGAGCATCGAGGGTGTCCACCTCCTCAACGCTGGTGAATTCCCCCTCCCGCAACCCCACGCCGCCGATGGCGTCCATGACGAGGACGGGATGCCGCGCCCCGATGCGGGAAAAGACCTCCATGGTGAAGCCGTCGTGATCGGAGGTTCCCTGGAGTATGAGTACGGGAGCGATATCGGCCAGTGATTTTATGAACGAGACCGCTTCGCGGAAGGCGGGCGTATCGTAGAATTGCCTCTCGTCGAGCAGGTCCCCCGCCGAGATGATAAGGTGCGGCATCCCGTATTGAGCCTTCCGGACGATAAAGGCGGCGCTTTTTCTGATTTCCTCAAGGTCCCTGTCTCTGAAATGCTCGTCCGCCAGATGGAGAATCCTGAGTTTTCGCGCGCTTCCCCGATAGGTGCGGGAGCGCACCACGAGCCCGTCTGAAGGGCCTGCGGCAGCGTCAGGCGGCGCCCCAGGCGGAAAGGAATTGATGCTGTATCCCATGGAGAGAAGGAGCCCCTCTGCCTCAGGTTTCAGCTCGTCGGGCAGGGAGCCGAAGTGCTCGATCAGCACGTCCACCCTTTCCTGGGTATTCTCGATCTCTTTCATGAACGCGGCCCAGAAGGAAACCGCCTCTTTCGTGTTTCCCAGCGGGGGCCGGCTGAACTCCCTGACGAGACCCGACCACGAGAGGCGCCTGCGCCGGGCCTTGAGCCTCTCGAAGCCCCTCTCTCCGCCGACAGCCTGGTACACCCGGTACACCTGCGCCAGGAAATCGGGCGGCACGGGGCACCCTTTCTTCGCGAGGGCGATGGCAAGGCCGGAGAGCTTCTCCTCTCCCTCTCCCCCGGCTCCATTGTACCGCGCGTGGAGGACCTTGCCCAACCGGATGTTCGTGTGGGCCACATCCATGATCCCCTCGGAGCGCTCCTGCAACAGTTTTACGAGACTTTCGATGAACTCGGACATGGGTTCCCTCCCTCCGGAAGACACCGGTAGAGAGTAGCAGGGTTCTTCTTCTGAGGCGGAGAGGAGGGGAGCTTTCCTCGCTCCCCTCTCTCTCCTTCCCTGATCGAGGCCGCCTGCCCCCTGTGCGGGGAGGCGGATGCCGGAATCGGTTACTTCAGTTTCTGCAGGTGGTCGATCAGTGCGCTCGCCTGCCCTTTTGTCAGCTCCTTCAGCGATTCGATCGCCATAAAGTCGAGGCCGAAGCTGAAGTCGAGGAATTTATTGGCTTCGACGATCATGGCGTCCTCCTCGTATCCCTTGCTGCGCATGATGGCGAAGATCGCTTTGACCTGCGCGTCCGTGGCGGGTGCGTTCGGTTCCTTTATCGTGCCGCCCCCTTTTGCCTGGGGCTGCCGGGGGGGAGTCTTCTGCGGACCGGCAGCGCCCGCCTTGCCGCGCTCAAAGAACTCTTCGGGCATATCCTCGATATCCTGGGTGAAAATGTCCGACGCAGCGGTCGAGGTGAGGACTGCGTCTACCAGCGCCCTCTTTTTCGCCATCTTGAGGACGGTGTTCGCCAGTTCGTAGGGGTTGGTCCTCACCTGCCTGAGCTGCCTGTCGCGGGAATATTTTATACGCCGCTGCGCTTCGTGAGCGGCCTCCCATTCGTCGTCTCCCGTCACCGTTCTCCACTTGTATTTCTCCTCCTCGCTCGAGCATTCGCCCAGCCCGGCCCCGAAAAAAATGCCGCTTCGGGTGGAAAGCCTGCACTTGACCCGGTAACGAATGATGTCGTCATGCGAGAGGTCCACCACCTCGGGGTCGGCTGAAAGCCTGAAGATCGCCATGATCTTCTCAGCCCCAGGCTTGAAAAGGGTGGGCTTGTCCCCTGCGCCGGGGATCTTGCCGTAATGCTGCCCTTCCTGCATTACGGTGCGCATCACCTCCTGGATCAGGTTGATCTGTTCACGGATGTCGTGCGCGGTCAACGGTTTTTCCTCATATACCGCCAACTCGGTGTTCATCGTTTGCCTCCTTTGCTGCTTCACGGTGTCACATTGATAAAAGCTCTTGTGTGCGTACCGCTGCGGGCCGTGGCGGGAAGGCGCATACGCAAGCAGAGCGTGCACTAAACCGGTAAAAATCGTGCCGGTGTATCTGCCCGGAATGCCTTCCGGCGCGGACCGCGGGAAGAGAGGGGGGAATACCGCTGCTGAAGGGGTGAAGGAGGTGGAATACGGCAACTTCTATTATGCCTCATTTTGGACGGAAAACGCAAGTAGAAGGAGCATTAACAGTGACGGATACCGAGCACGGAAAGCGGGAGGAGCGGCGGGAAAAGGGGAGCGTTATGCAGGGGGGAGGGACGCCTTTAAACGGTCCTCCAGAAGGGTATATCTCTTCTGCGGCTTGTTGTTGCGGACCGCGATACCGACGGCCTTCCTGGTTCCCACCAGGACGACCAGCTTTTTCCCCCGTGTGATGCCGGTATAGAGGAGGTTCCGCTGCAGCAGCATATAGTGCTGGGTATGAATGGGCATGATCACGGCCGGGTACTCGCTCCCCTGGGATTTATGGACGGAGACCGCATACGCCAGCACGAGCTCGTCAAGGTCGTTGTAGTCGTACGCCACTATCCTTCCCTCGTAATCGACCGCAACCTCCTGAGCCTCCCTGTCGATTTTCGCTACAATCCCGATATCCCCGTTGAATACGTCTTTGTCGTAGTTGTTCACCATCTGCATCACCTTGTCCCCTCTCCTGAAGATGCGGCTTCCCCGGGCCAGTTCGTCTCCGGACGGGTTGAGGGTCTTCTGCAGCTCCGCGTTCAGGGTGCCGGCCCCGATGGTGCCCCGGTGCATGGCGGTAAGGACCTGGATATCCCGGACAGGGGAATACCCGAACTTCCGGGGGATGCGCTCTTTGCACAGGTCGAGCACCTTTTCCAGGATCTTTTCGGGCTCTTCCACCTCGAAGAAGTAGAAATCGGGAGAGGTGCCCGCCTCGAAGCGGAGGGAGGGCATTTCTCCCCTGTTGACGCGATGGGCATTGACGATGATGAGGCTTTCCTGCGACTGCCTGAATATTTCGTTCAGCGTGACGGTGGGGACGGCCCCGGAGCCGATGATATCTTTCAGGACATTGCCCGCCCCGACCGAGGGAAGCTGGTCCACGTCTCCCACGAGGAGCAGCGTTGCGGGGAGGGGGACTGCCTTCAGCACATGGTGCATCAGGATGGTGTCCACCATGGAGGCCTCGTCGATCACGACAAGGTCGGCCTCAAGGGGGTTGTGCTCGTTTCTCTTGAACCCTCCCTCCTGAGGACCGAATTCGAGCAGGCGATGGAGCGTCTTCGCTTCCAGCCCCGTGGCTTCCGTCATTCTCTTCGCGGCCCGCCCGGTGGGGGCGGCAAGGAGGATCCTCTGCCCCAGCCTTCCGTAGATTCTGATGATCGCTTTGATGAGGGTGGTCTTCCCGGTGCCGGGTCCTCCCGTAATGACCATGACCTTGTGGCGCAGGGCCTCCTGTACGGCCCTCGCCTGGTTTTCCGCCAGAGTGATCCCCAGCTCGCCCTGCACCCACGCTACCGCCCTCTCGGCATCAAACGGGCGCAGTGTCTTGGGGGCGTTGCGGAGTTTCAGAAGGCTCTGGGCGACTCCCGTCTCGGAAACATGGAACTTGGTGAGGAAGACGGCCTTGTCGTTCTCCTTCAGCTCTTTCCCGCCGGCGTCCTCGATCATGATCCGCTTTTCGAGGGCCAGGGCCGCGATGGCGTGTACCACGAGCTCCCGTTCTATCGTTACTTTTTTGTCCTCCTCCTCCACCGTGAGGGTCTTCCGGCACTCCTCGATCAGGAGTTCATAGGGACAATAGACATGCCCTTCGTCGGAAAGGCGGTGGAGCGTATAGACGATGCCCGCTTCCGCCCGGATGAGGGAATCCCGGGGGACCCCAATTTTTTCGGCGATTCTGTCGGCGGTGAGGAATCCTATCCCGAAGATATCGTGGGCCAGACGATAGGGGTTCTCCCTGACGGTCCGGATGGCGTCCCGGCCGTAGTGCTTGAATATCCGGGTGGCGTAGGTGGAGCTGACGCCGTGGCTCTGGAGGAAAAGCATCACTTCCTTGATCTCTTTCTGTTCAGCCCACGCCTTTCTGATCATCTCCACCCGCTTCGGGCCTATTCCTTCCGCCTCCTGCAGTTTTTCGGGAGAGTTTTCGATGACGGCGAAAGACTCGGCGCCGAACCGGGCAACGATGCGCTTTGCCATGACCGGACCGATCCCTTTGATGAGCCCCGAGCCGAGATACTTTTCCATGCCGACGGCGGTGGCGGGAATTACGGATTCGTAGGTGAGGACCTTGATCTGCTCCCCGTACTTCGGATGATGGAACCACTCTCCCCGTATGGTGAGGATCTCGCCGGTGTTGATCGAGCTGAGGCTGCCCGCAATGGTCACGAGGTCCCTGTGGCCCTTGGCCCTGATTTTTGCGATGGTGTAGCCGTTTTCCTCGTTGGTATAGGTGATGCGCTCGACCTGTCCCTGAATTTCGATCTGCATACGGATAGTATACCCTTTGGCGGCGGCTGAAGGGGAAAAGCCGGGCCCGGTGCCGGAGGACGTCGTGTATCTCTGTCGGCACTCCACGGCTTCGCCGGGGCGACGACTCTTTTCGGGTATTTTGACTTCCGGCAGGAGGCGGGGTACTATAGAAATAAGGCGAGGCTCATACCTGATGCCCTGAGTAAGCGCGAAACGGAAGCTGAGGGAGACTACGCACCATGAGCGTTTCATCTGCGCCTGCCGCTCATTCCTTCCCCGGAGGTGTTCATGGGTACTTTTACGGAGCGCATCGTTATTGTCGATGCAGACGACAACTGCATCGGCGAGGAGGACAAGGAGAAGTGCCATGATGGGGAGGGCATCCTGCACCGGGCTTTTCTCGCCATGGTTTTTACGCGGAAAGGGGATCTGGTGCTTGCCCGGCGGAGCAGGGAAAAGCGGCTTTGGCCGGGGTTTTGGGACGGTACGGTAGCGAGTCATCTCTTCATGGGAGAGGAGTACGAGCAAGCGTCGAGGAGGAGGCTTGCCGAGGAAATAGGGCTCACCGCCGGAGCGATACGGTACCTGTTCAAGTTCCAGTACAAGGTGGGGTACGAGGACAAGGGCACTGAAAACGAGATATGCGCGGTGACGAGGATCGACGGAATCGATGAAAAGGACCTGGCACCCGCACCTTCGGAGATTTCCGAGATCAGGACGATACGCCTCGGCGACCTTGCCGGTGAGGCAAAGGAAAACGACGGCAGGAGCGGGTACACTCCCTGGCTCGTTTTTGCCGTGGAGCAGATGGGCAAACTCTGCCTTTTCTGAGCGCTGCCGCTGCAGCAGTCGGCAGGCTGCCCGCCCCTCCTTTTCTACTTTTCGGCAGGGTCGGCCGGAGGGGAAGGGGGGGCCGGCGCGGCGGCGTCGCCCCGGGTGATAAGGGATTTCCGGTGCTGCACGTAGGCGTCTTTGACCGCGAGATAGGGGTCGATAGACGCTTCTTTCAGGTCCTCGTAGTCTCCGAGCTGCAAAGAGGTATCGTTCAGGGTGTCGTAGGCGTGGATTGCCACCGAATCCCGTATCGGGGAAACGTAGTTGACGGGATCGAGGAAGCCGTCGCCCACTCTCCCGAAGGTGTCCCGGAGAGTGGAGGGGCCAAAGAAGGGCAGGACAAGGTAGAAAACCTCACCCATGCCGTAATGTCCAAGGGTCAGTCCGAGGTCCTCATCCTGCCCCCTGAGATTGAAACTCTTCTTGGCGACATCGAAGAGGCCGCCGATCCCCAGGGTGGAATTGACTCCGAAACGGGTCACTTCTATCACCGCAGCCTTCGGCTTTCCCTGGAGCAGGGAGTTCACGAAGCGGATAGGGGTGGTGATGTTGTGAAAGAAATTGCGCACCGAGACCCGCGCTCCCCGCGGCACCACCGCATTATAGCCCTTTGCCGCGGGTTTCAGCACCCAGAAATAGAGCTTGTCATTGAACTGGAACATGAGCCGGTTCCAGGGTTCGATGGGATCGGGCGTCGAGACCTCTTCTCCGAACTCCTCGTCCGTTGAGGAGGATTCTGCAGGCACTGCTTTTGCCGTGGGTGCGGGCATCGCCTTCGTCTCGGCGCGGGCAAAAGAAGGATGCAGGAGCAGCAGAAGGGCGAATGAATACAACAGGAGGAGCCGCAGGGGGACCTCTCCCCGTCTGAGGAGGAGCGTCCGCTCCCGGCGATGGAACTGCAGAAAAGGGACTCTATTTTTCTTCACCACGCGCATACCTCTTTATCTTGTTTTTCAGTTGTGACGTCAGGGCATCAAAGCCGTCGTTTTTTATAGTATTCACAAATTGGGACCGTGTCAAGGCAAGCTGACTGACGCCTGAAATCTGAATATCCACGATGCGCCACTTTCCCTCGATCGCGCGCAGTTGATAATGGAAGGCGATTACGTCTCCGTTCTCCTGGACCATCCTGCTGACCACGACAGCCGTTCCCTGCGGGGAAACCGTTTCCGGCTCCACCTCGAAGCGCTCCCCGGAATACCCGTCGAAGCGTCCTGCATAGGAGGCCGTCGTCCATTCCGTGTAGAGCGCCAGAAAGGCGTCTTTCTGTTTCTCGTCGAGGGTCTTCCCGTACCGCCCTATCGAGGCGTTTGCCATGTAGGGCAGGGCAAAGGAGTCCTTGATGACGGGTTCGAGGAGGCGGTAGCGCCCCGTATATCCGAGCTCATCGGCCCTCTTCATCGCCTCGAGGAGAACGGCGTTGAACTTTCTGACGACCGGGGCGGCGCTGTTCTGCCCCGCCCCTGCGCTTCCCGAGCAGAACGCCGGAGAGGGCGGAAAAGGGAGAAGGAAAAGGAACAGGAGCAGGGGCAGGAAGCGATGCGCTTTCCTGCAGGCGGGGTTGTTGCTGCGGTGGGGGGCCCCTCGCATGTTTCTCCTCCCGGCATACCGATAGAAATTGAACGGGGTGTGAACGCCCCTTTTTTCCTGTTACTATATATAATAGCAGGAAAACGGGTCTTTGCAAACAGAGCAGGCGAGGAGGGCGCGATGGGAGGGGGAGACCGCATCCCGCAGAGGAGAACCGGACCGGCCGTCAGACTGATCGGGCAGTGGGTCGCTTTTGTGCAGCGGCGTCACCGTGCCGTCCTTCTCGCCGCCCTGCTTCTCACCAGCGGCGTGCTCCTCTATTCAGTGCGCGCTTTCTCCATCAACGCGGACTTCGACAGCATGATAGCGGACACGCTGCGCTTCCGGCAGCTCGAACGCGATTTCACGCGCGCTTTTCCGCAGATGAGCGACACCATCGTACTCGTGGTCGATGCGGACACCGCCGCACACGCCCGATCGGTCCGCTCCCGCCTTGCCGGTCTGCTCCGGAAGGAGGAGCGGTTTTTCACCTCCGTGAACGAGCCGGGCAGCGGCGAGTTTTTCGAAAAAAACGGTCTGCTCTATTTGAGCGTCGGCGAGTTGGAAGAGCTTGCGGACGCCCTTGCCGCGGCCCAGCCCCTGCTCGCTTTCCTGGCGGACGATCTGAGCCTGAGAGGTCTCTTTTCCGTGCTCGGCCGCGCCGTGGAGCAGGCAGGGGCAGGGGGGGAACGGATGCTGGACATGAAGAGCTTCAGTCCGCTCTTCTCCCATTTATCCACCGCTTTCGAGGGGGCTGCTGCGAACAGGCCCTACCGGGTGCCCTGGGAAGGTAGTATGTTCGGGGATGCGACCGTGCGGGACCAGCGGCGGCAGTTCGTTCTCCTTCAGCCCCGTGCGGAAGCGGGCTCCCTTGCCGCCGGCGAAGTCGCCCTCGGTGCAGTGCACCGGGTCATCAGGAGTGCGGGGATTCCGGGCGAGCAGGGGGTGACGGTACGCATCACCGGTGACGTGGCCCTGGCTCAGGAAAACCTGGCCGAAGTAAAAAAGAGCACCGGACTGGCAACCCTCGCCTCCCTCTTCCTGGTGGGCGTTACGCTCTACCTGGGCTTTGGGGGCTACGGGCGCCTTATCGCCGCGAGCCTGGCCACCCTTCTCATCGGCCTGATCTGGACGACGGGGTTCGCGCTTTTCGCCGTCGGCAGCCTCAACCTCATTTCCATTACCTTCGCCGTGCTCTTCATCGGCCTCGGCATCGACTACAGCATACAGTTCTGTCTGCGCTACCGGGAGCTGATCCTGGGGGGGGCAAAGCAGGAGGAGGGGGTGACCGTCACTGCCCAGGGCGTGGGCCGCAGCCTCCTCCTCAGCTGCATCACCACCGCCATCGGGTTTTATTCCTTCATTCCCACCGCGTACTCAGGAGTCGCGGAGCTGGGGCTGATAGCGGGGACAGGCATGTTCATCAGTTTTTTCATGAACCTTACCGTGCTTCCCGCGCTGCTGTCGCGCTGTTCCCTGAAGGGGGGAAAAAAGGCGCTGTCGGCGGGGGAGGCCCTCACCTCCTTTCCGTACCGGCATTCCCGGACCGTTATCGCCGCCGCCGCTCTCCTCGGGGCGGGATCGGCATTTCTGCTCCCGCGCGTCTATTTCGATTACAATCCCCTGAACCTCTACGCGAAGACGTCGGAGGCCGTCGTCACCATCAAGGAGCTCTTCAGGGAAAGGGAGGCGAAGCCCTGGACCATTTCCGTTCTCGTCAGGGGGCAGGAAGAGGCGCGGCGGCTTGCGGAAAGGCTGAGCGCTCTCAAGGAAGCCGACATGACCCTCACCCTCTTCGACCTGGTCCCCGAACAGCAGCCTGAGAAGCTCGCCCTGATTTCCGATATGGCGCTCTTCCTGCCCCCCGGCCTCGGCACCCCGAGAAGCGCCGCGCTGACGGAGGCGCAAAAGTACAGGGCGTTGACGGATTTCGCGAAGACGCTCAAAGAATCCCCTCTCGTTGCTTCACCGGATGCGGACCCCGCCGCGGTGCGGCTCTCCGCTGCCCTGCAGCGCTTCACAGGACTCCTGGCCGACCCGGGCCGGGGGCATGCGTTATGGGCAGCGCTGGAGAAAAGCGTCCTTTCCGATCTGCCCGCTCTTTTCAGGATGCTGGAGCGCTCACTGGAGGCCCGGGCTTTCACGGTGAAGGACCTGCCCCGCTCCCTGACTGAGCAGTACGTGGCGCGGGACGGCAGGTACCGGGTGCAGGTGTTTCCCCGTGAAAACATCCTTCAGGTGGATGCCCTTGCACGCTTCGTCCGGTCCGTTCAAGCCGTTGCTCCCGAAGCGACCGACGCCCCGGTCGTCATCTACGAATCGGGCAGGGCGGTCATCTCTTCGTTTCAGCAGGCGACGGTCTCCGCCCTCGTGGTGATAACGCTTTTTCTGCTCCTCGAACTGAGGAGTTTCTCCGTCGTCGTGCTGATACTCATTCCGCTTCTGTTTGCGCTGGCGCTGACGGGGGCCTCTTCAGTCGCCCTCGGCATCCCCCTTAATTTCGCGAACGTGATCGTGGTGCCGCTCCTTGTAGGGGTCGGCGTCCACAGCGGGATCATCTTCATTCTCCGCTACAGGACGGAGCCCCCTCCTGGCGGAAATATGCTGAGGACCAGCAACGCACGCGCCGTCCTCTTCAGCACGCTCACCACCCTCATCAGCACCGGCAGCCTGGCGTTCTCTCCCCATCGGGGGATCGCGAGCATGGGCATACTCCTCACCCTCTGCTTCGGCTTCCTCCTGGCGGGCATCCTCCTTCTCCTCCCGGCCCTGCTCGGGAAGTATGCACGCCGTGGATAGGTTTTTTCGGCTCATTCGGTCCGTTTCCCGGCAGCCTCGTTTGCTTGCAAAAAAAAAATGGATTGCTATAATAGGAATTATTGATGGATGCCCTTTGAGCATCGCGGCCCTTTTCATTATCCTGTCCTCCGGTGAAAGAGTGGAACTGGCAAAAGAAAGATCCATGCGCACTCTGCTTCTTAACCCTCCGTCGTACGGGGGTTTCGACGGAGGCGCCGGCTCCCGGTACCAGGCCCGGCGCGAGATCCGTTCGTTCTGGTATCCCACCTGGCTCGCCTACCCGGCAGGACTGATCCCGGACAGCAGGCTCCTGGACGCCCCGCCCGAAGGTATGGAAAGGGAAGAAGTGATCCGCCAGGCGAAGGGATATGAGCTGATCGTCCTCACAACGAGCACTCCCACCGTTGAAAACGACGCGAGGACGGCGGAACTGCTCAAGGACCACTATCCGGAAGCCGTTATCGGTTTTGTGGGAGCGCACACGGTGGCGCGTCCCCTGGAGACATTGCAACGCTCACGGGCAGTCGATTTCGTCACCACAGGGGAGTTCGACTATGCGGTGGCTGAAATCGCACGGGGAGTTCCCCTGGAGAGGGTAAACGGCATCGTGTTCCGCAGCGGGAAAAGCTTCCGGCGCACTCCCGACAGGCCTCCCCTCGAAGACCTCGACGCATTGCCCTTCGTGACCGAAGTGTATGCGCGCGACCTCTCCATGGAGAATTATTCTATCGGATATCTCAGGCACCCCTACGTTTCTTTTTACACCGGAAGGGGCTGCCGGGCGCGCTGCACCTACTGCCTCTGGCCCCAGACGATCTCGGGCCACGCCTACCGGGTGAGGAGCGTGGAGAACGTGTACGAAGAAATGGTCCGCGCGAAGAGCCTTTTCCCCCGCGCGAAAGAATTCTTCCTGGACGACGATACCTTCACCGATAACCCGGCTCGTGCGGTCGAGATCGCCCGCCGGTTCGGAAAGCTCGGCATCACCTGGTCGTGCAACGCCCGGGCGAATGTCGCGAAGGGGGTCCTTAAGGCATTGAAGGAAGGGGGCCTCCGCCTGCTCGTGGTGGGGGTCGAATCGGGGAACCAGAAAATCCTCAACGGTATTAAAAAAGGCATCCGGCTCGAACAGATCCGCTCGTTCATGAGGGACGCGAAGGAGGCGGGGGTCCTCATCCATGCCGCCTTCATCCTCGGGCTGCCGGGAGAGACGCCGGAAACCATTGAAGAGACCATCCGCTTCGCCCTCGAGCTGGACCCCTACAGCATTCAGGTGTCCCTCGTCGCCCCCTATCCGGGGACCGAGCTGTACGCGCAGGGGATACAGGAAGGCTGGATCGTCCGCGAGGGAGGCGGCCTCGTCAGCGAGGGGATACAGAACGCGGCGCTTTCCTATAGAGGCCTTTCCCGGGAGGAGATCTTCGAGGCGGTGGAGCGATTCTATCGCCGCTTTTATCTCAGGCCACGCCCGGTGCTCAGGATCCTGGGCGAAATGCTCCAGGACAGGCATGAATTCGTCCGGCGCATCCGGGAGGGGAGGGAATTCTTTTCCTTCATGGCCAAGAGGAAGGAAGTCATCGAGGTCTCATGACAGGGCTGCGTACGGATCGGGGAGGGAAATATCTCGTTGTCGTTGCCGACGATTTCGGCCGCACTTCCTCAGTCACCCGCGCGGTTGCGGAGGCCCACGACGGGGGAGTCCTGAAGGCGGCGAGCATCATGGCGGGAGGGGAGGCCTTTTCCGAAGCCGTACAGGCCGCGCAGACGCGCACGGGCCTCTCCGTGGGGCTCCATGTGACGCTGTGCGACGGAAGGGCGGTGCTGCCGCACTCCCGCATCCCCGGGCTGACTGACCGGAACGGTTTTTTCGAGCGGAACCCCTCCGCTGTCTGGATACACTACATGAAACCGGCGCTCCTCCCGCAGATCGCTGAGGAGGTGGATGCACAATTTTCCCGCTTGGAGAAGGCGGGAATCCGCCCGACTCACGTGGACGGGCATCACCATATCCATATGCATCCCCTGATCTTCGAGGCCGTCTGCCGCGCGGCGTCGCACAGGGGGGTGAAGTGGGTGCGGCTTCCGAAGGAGAGCCTCTCCGTGGTTGTCCGGTTCCGTTCTGCGGAGCGCGGTGCACTGCCCTTTGCGGAATGGGCGGTGTTCGGCGTGCTGGGGGCCTGCAACCGGCGGACTGCCCTGAAGTACGGCATGCGCTCTGCCGGGCGCCTCTACGGACTCTCGGCGACGGGCGGCGTTGACGAAGAGTATTTCCTCTCGATCCTGCAGGGCATGCGCTCTCCCCTTTCCGAGTTTTTTATCCATCCCGACGAAGGGACGGCGCCGGGGAGGGCGGAGCTGGCGGCGCTCACCTCCCGCAGGGTTCGGGACATGATGGAAAGGCAGGGCATCATCCCGGTCGGGTATGGCGAGCTGTATGGAGAAGAAGATTTCGAGCCGGACGGGGAGGGGCGGTGAAGACATTTCTCATAATCCTCCTTGCGACCCTGAGCGCCTCGATCGGCGAAGCTCTTTTAAGCTACGGGATGAGGAGGGAGGGAGCGGTCGATCTGACGGCGCCTTCACAGTGGCTTGCGCTGGTGCTGTCCGTGGTGCGCAATCCCTATGTCCTCGCCGGCGTGCTGTTCCTCGCCGTTTTCTTCTTCCTCTACCTCGCTGCGCTTTCGTGGGCGGACCTCAGTTTCGTCATGCCCCTGACGGCCATGTCGTACCTGTTTGCGGCGCTCCTCGCACGGTTCGCCCTGAAAGAGGGCGTATCCTGGTTCCGCTGGGGCGGCACCGTTGTCATTATGATCGGTATTGTCCTGGTTGCCCTCGATGCGAAGCAGCGCACCGCCGACGGCCCGGCAGGCGGATATCGCCCGGTAAAGGACACGTCCGGAGCCCCTCCCGGCGAGAGTAAGCAGGAGCTGTAGCGGTGCCGGAATCTTTTGGCAGGTAAACAGAGGTACTGAATGGACACCTGGACGGGACATGATACCATACGTTTTTTCAGACAGCTTTTCGTTGCTAAGGCTGATGTGGCCCCGTGCAGGACGAAGGAACGGAGCGTCCCTGTCTCGGGGCATATCCGCCTGATGGAAAGGATAGGGGACGCGTTGCGGAAGACGCACTCCTATTATAGAGATGAACAGCACCGCGACGGGTATTGGTGGTATGAGCTGGAGTCCAACGTGACCATCACCGCTGAGTACCTGATGCTGCTGCATCTCCTCGGACAGGAGGACGGCGGACGGGACGCGAAGCTCGCGAACCATCTCCTGCAGGAGCAGCGGCCCGACGGGACCTGGCCGATACATTGGGGCGGGAAGGGGGACCTCAGCACCTCCATCGAGGCGTACTTTGCCCTCAAGCTTTCCGGCCGTTCTCCCGAGGAGCCTTCCATGAGGCGGGCGAGGAATTTCATTCTCGATCAGGGAGGGGTGGAGGCCTCACGGGTGTTTACCCGGATATTCCTTGCCCTTTTCGGAGAATTCGACTGGAGGGCCATCCCCTCCATTCCCGTCGAAATCAATCTCCTCCCCCCCTGGTTTCCCCTCACCATTTACGATTTCTCGAGCTGGGCGCGCTCCACCATCGTGCCCCTTTCCCTGCTCCTCGACCTGAAGCCGGTGCGGCCCCTTCCCCTGGAAAAAGGGGTGCGGGAGCTCTACCGGGAGCCGCACCGGGTACCCCCGCTCACCACGCAAAAGATGTCTCCCTTCTCGTGGAAGAGGTTTTTCATCCTTCTCGACCGGGTCGTCAAGGCGGTGGAGGAGCGGCCCCTGAGACCGCTGCGGGAGAAAGCCCGGGAAGCGACCGAAAAATGGATCCTGGAGCATCAGGAGCCCACCGGCGACTGGGGAGGGATACAGCCCGCCATGGTGAACTCGGTGCTGGCCCTCGTTGCCCGGGGGTACGATCTGTCGCACGACGCGGTGGAGAGGGGGCTGAAGGCGCTCGAAAGTTTCACCCTCGAAAGGGAGGGGGAGCTGGTGCTGCAGTCGTGCATTTCCCCGGTATGGGACACCGCCCTTACCGCCCTGGCCCTCCTCTCGTCCGGAATGGAAAAGGATCACCCCGCCCTGGCGCGGGCCTGCACCTGGCTGGCAGCGAAGCAGGTCTTCAGGAAGGGCGACTGGAGCGTCAAACGGCCCGATCTCGCACCGGGAGGATGGGCCTTCGAGTTCGAGAACAGCTGGTATCCCGATGTGGACGATACCGCCGTCGTGCTCATGTTCCTCAACCGGTATGCCGGGGAGAATGCCGTCACTGCGCAGAACCTCGAAAAGGGGCTCCGGTGGATTCTCGGCATGCAGGGAAAAGACGGGGGATGGGGGGCCTTCGATGCGGACAACACGATGAGGATTTTGAACCACCTTCCGTTCGGCGACCTTGAAGCGATGATCGACCCCAGCACGCCGGACCTCACGGGGAGGGTCCTCGAGCTCCTCGGCCAGGTGAACTACCCTGCCGGCAGCGGAGCGGTGCGCAAGGCGGTCCGGTTCCTCAGAAGGAGGCAGGAAAAGGACGGGTCGTGGTGGGGGAGATGGGGCGTCAATTACCTCTATGGGACCAGCTCCGTGCTGTCGGGCCTCCGCTCCATCGGTGAAGACATGTCGAGCTCCTATGTGAGGAGGGCGGTGGAGTGGGTCAGGGGAGTGCAAAACGCGGACGGCGGCTGGGGGGAGTGCTGCGAATCGTACAGCGATCCTGCGCTGAAGCGCCGGGGGGTGAGCACCCCCTCCCAAACCGCGTGGGCCGTTCTCGCGTTGATCGCCGCGGGAGAGGGGACCGGCGCGGAAGCGGTCAAGGGAATCCGGTACCTCCTGGAGCAGCAAAGAGAGGACGGCACCTGGCAGGAGGAGTGCTTTACCGGAACAGGGTTCCCCAAGTATTTCATGATACGGTACCACAATTACCGGAATTGCTTCCCTCTTATGGCCCTCGGCAAGTTCAGGTCCCTGCTTGCTGAAAAGGAGAGCGTGCGGTGAAGGCGCTCGTGACGGGGGCGACCGGGTTTATCGGGCACCATGTGGCAAAGCTCCTCCTGGAAAAAGGCGTCCCTGTCCGGGCACTGGTGCGGGCCGGCGGCGATTCCACCGCGCTCGAAAGGCTCGGAGCGGAAACGGCAGTCGGCGATGTGAGGGATTACGGCTCCCTCACGCGCGCACTGAAGGGCTGCTCCCATCTTTTTCACCTCGCTGCCGATTACCGGCTCTGGGTCCCCGATCCCGAGGTCATGTACGCGATCAATGTCGGGGGCACCCGGAACGCCATAACTGCTGCCCTCGAGAGGGGCGTCGAAAGGATCGTCTACACCAGCACGGTCGGGACGCTGGCGGCAAGCGCGGAGGGCACCCCTGCTGATGAGAACACTCCCGTCGCCTTCGGCGACATGGTCGGGCATTACAAAAAGTCGAAGTATATGGCGGAAAAGGAGGTCTTCGCGTCCATAGAAAGGGGTGCTCCCGTGGTGGTGGTCCACCCTTCCACCCCTGTCGGCCCTCTGGACAGGAAGCCTACTCCGACCGGCAGGATGATCGTGGACTTCCTCAACGGCAGGATCCCCGCCTACCTCGATACGGGGCTGAATTTCGTGGATGTGGAAGACGTGGCCGCCGGGCACTGGCTCGCCTGCCGGTATGGAAAAGTGGGGCGGAGATATATATTGGGGAACAGGAACAGCACCCTCAGGGACTTTTTCGGGGTCCTTGCCCGCCTTACCGGAAAGAGGCCGCCCGCGGTCCGGCTGCCCTATTTCCCGGTGCTCTGCGCCGCCTTTATCGACGAAGCGGTGTCCGGCGCCCTGAGGGGGAGGCACCCGAGAATTCCGGTGACCGGGGTGAGGATGGCGAGGAAGTATATGTTTTTCGATTCCTCCCGCGCGGTGCGGGAGATCCATCTGCCCCAGAGCCCTGTGGAGGGAGCGCTGGAAAGAGCGGTCCGCTGGTTCAGGGAAAACGGGTATGCTGCGGAGTGATTCGAGAGGAGGCCGCCATGTCTGAGGAGCGGACAGGCCAGCCGGGTGCGCCCCCCGGAGGGATGCCGGAGAGCAGTCCGGAAAAACCGCCGGAAAAAACAAAGGACAGGAAGCTCGGAAACGAGTGGGCTGACTGGCGCGGAGGACAGGGCGGCCCGGAGAAGGACCTTAACGAAAAAAGAACGGTTTTTCTTCTGCTGTCCGTCGGCGTCCTCTTTCTCCTCATCGTCCTGCTCCCCGTGGCGTGGTACCTGATACGCCCGCGGATTGCACAACTGCATCCAGGGGCCGCGGAAAGGGCGGAGTGGCTGCTGGGGGGCGGCTCGGTGCTTTTTCTGCTCCTGGTTTCCGCCGAAGGGGTGTTCCTCTTTTTCCTCGGGAAAAATCTGCTCCCCTACCGCTGGACCGAAAAACTCCTCCTCTTCCTCCTTCCGAAAACCGTATGGCTCGGGGCAAAGCTGGGGATCAGCAGGGACCGTGTGGGGAACTCCTTCATCAAGGTGCACAACCTGGTGACCCGGCTGAGCACCTCCGCGGTAAGGGAGGAAAAGCTCCTCGTCCTGCTGCCGCGCTGCCTGCGCAGAGAGACGCGCGCCCAGGTCATCCAAAGGCTTGAGGAATACGAGGCGAGCATCATCACTGCGGCGGGGGGAGAAGAGGCCAGGGAGGCGATCATGCAGTATCGCCCCACCCTCATCCTGGCTCTGGCGTGCGAGAGGGACCTGATGAGCGGAATACGAGACGTGGCAGACAAGATACCCGTGATCGGCATCCCGAACAAGAGGCCTGAGGGCCCCTGCAAGAATACCCATATTTCCTTCGACGACCTGGAAGAGGCGCTGCACGGCATGCACCTCGGCAGGAAAAAGACGTAAGGAGCCGCCCCATGCGCTTCCCTGCGAGCCTTCCGGTAGCACTGACGGCGCATATGGCAAAGAACGCGCTGAAAGGGAATAAGAGGTTCCCCCTGGTGCTCATGCTGGAGCCGACGCACCGCTGCAATCTCGCCTGCGCGGGCTGCGACAGGATACGGCTGCACGACGCGATGCAGTCGGCGGACCTCTCCCTTGAGGAATGCCTGGGCGCGTCGGAAGAGGCGGGGGCTCCCGTCGTGACCGTCACCGGCGGCGAACCCCTTTTGTACCGGGATCTGCTGCCGCTGGTTGCGGAGCTCCTCAGGAGGAAGCGGCATGTCTACCTCTGCTCAAACGGGCTCCTCACCGAATCCTTTATCGAAGGATTTTCTCCCCACGAGCGGCTTACCCTCAACTTTCACCTGGACGGCCTCGCGGAGACCCACGACGCCATCGCGAACCGGGAGGGCACCTTCCGCACGGCGGTACAGGCGATACGGCGTGCGAAACAACGGGGCTTCCGGGTGAGCACCAACACCTCCGTATACCGGAATACGGACGTCGGGGAGCTGGAGAGGCTCTTTTTCCTGCTGCAGAGCCTCAAGGTGGACGGGAACCTCATCTCCCCCGCCTTCAGCTACGAGAGCGTGGCGGACTCGATCTTTCTCGACAGGGAGGAAGCGGTAAACAGGTTCTGCCGGATGGAAAGGATCTTCAAGAGCTTTCCCTTCATGAACTCGCCCCTCTATCTCGACTTTCTGCAGGGGAAGCGGCAGTTGTGCTGTACTCCCTGGGGCAATCCCACCCGGAATCCCCTCGGGTGGAAGTCCCCGTGCTACCTGATCACGGACGCCTACTACGCGTCGTTCGCGGAGCTGATGGCGGAAACGCGGTGGGAGAAATACGGCCCGGAGAACGATCCGCGCTGCAGGAACTGCATGGTGCACAGCGGCTATGAGGCGACGGTGACACGGAGCGCCTTCGGGAGTCCCGCGGACATGGTCCGCCTCCTGCGCTGGAACCTGAAAAAGTAAGAATGGAGGCGCTGCTCTCCGCTGCGGCCGGCACCCTGCTTCTGAGGCCGTATGTCTTTCTCTTCCTCCTCGTTTACCTGGTCGGCTGCTCGCTGCACCTCGGCGTGAAAAGGGCGCTCCTCTTCTGCGGAGCCGGATACCTCATCGCCTGGGTCTCCGAATATTCGTCCATTCATAACGGCATACCCTATGGATACTACTATTACCTCGACTCCACGAAGGGGAGGGAACTCTGGGTCCTGGGCGTCCCTTTCATGGATTCCCTGAGCTACGTTTTCCTCGCCTATGCAAGCTATTGCATGGCCCTTTTCGTGCTCTCCCCGGCTATGCTGCTCGGCCGGACCCTCTATCAGCTCGAAACGCGGAGCGTGAGGAATTCCTTCTCTGCGCGGCTGCTCGGGGCGCTCTTCTTCGTCTACCTCGACATCGTCATCGATCCCGTCGCCCTGAAGGGTGACAGGTGGTTCCTGGGGCAGCTCTACGGATATCCCGGCGGGGGGGCCTATTTCGGCGTCCCCCTCTCGAACTTCCTCGGGTGGTTCGTAGTGGGCTTTGTGATGCTGTACGCATTGCAGGCAATCGATAGAATGCTCCACCGGTGGGGGGTTCGGGATTATGGGGGATACCGCTGCCCCTGGAGATACCACATCGGTCCCGCACTCTACGCGGGTGTGGTGCTTTTCAATATCCTCGTCACTTTTTCGATCGGAGAGTACACGCTCGGCTGGGTGGACGTCTTTATCGTCCTGTTTCCCGGGGTCCTGCTGTATTCCCTGATGAAAATGAAGCTCGCCCTTACCGACACTCCCGCCGCCCTGCGGAAACATCTCGACGATTTCCCGGAGGCCGCCCTGCCGCGCAGCCTATTCTGAGCGGCGCTCTTTCAGGAGAGCGTTTCGAGTATCTCCCGGAACCCGCGCCAGAGGTTCTTCGCCGCCAGGGAAGAGGCCCTCCCCAGTCTCAGGGCCGAAGGGATGAGCCCCGGCTGAAGCGTGAGCAGGCGGAGTGCGCGAAGCGTGCGGTAGTTCCCCGCCTCGTCAGCGGTGCGAAATAAATCCGGCGGTATGTCCTCATCGTGGAGGTCGGTGACGGCGCGGAGGGCGAGGAAGGGGATCCCCCTCTGCTGAGAAAGCAGTGCAAGGGGAAAGGTCTCCATGTCGCACACAGGCGAGACCATATCGTACGTCACGATTTTTTTCACTTCCTCCTTCCGCATTTTTTGCTGCAGGGTGATGATGCAGCCTCCGGACGAGCCCTGTATTCCGCTTTGCAGGGCCGAGTCGCACGGGGCGGAGGAGGTGTCAAGGACAAGCTGCCGCCCCTCCGGAAGGACGGCCCGTCCTCCCTGCTCCTGACAGAGCAGCACGCGGGCGCCCTGTATGAGATCGCCGACGGCGGCGCCTTCGGAAAGGGCTCCGCAAAACCCGGCCGATACCACCAGGTCCGGCGTCTCCCCGGTGAGGTAATGGCGCAGCGCCTTCCGGGCGCGGAGGGTCCCCATCCCGGTCAGCACGAGATCGATTTCGAGGGAGCGGTGCCGTGCGGTGCGCCAGAGGCAAGGATGACGGCTCTTTAGCTGCGGGCGCAGCCCCCTGACAATGTGCCGCGCCTCGTGCGGAAAGGCGGCAAAAAGGGCTACGCGCATGAGCTCTCCCGGGTTCTTCCGGTGTCCTTGCAGTGTGCCGTCGGCATTCTTTTCGGCAAACAGGGTCTTTGCATCGCATCTTCCGGCTTTTCTACAGCATACGATAAAAGGACAGATTCGGCAAGCAGCGGGTTTCCCCGCGCTATGGAAACTCCCCTATTTTTCGGATTTCCCTTGCAGTTCGCTCCGGTTTCTGGTAGTAATAGGAACGATGCTCTCCACTCTTTGCAAAGGATATCCCCCCCGGTGAGTCTCCGGGAGGCCGTTGCCGTATTCCTCCTGCTTCTCACCGCGGCTTCGGGCGCGTACGGCCTTTTTTCGCTTTATTGTGTCCTTGCTTTTTTCTCCGGGCGAGGGAGGCGGCCTGCCACAGGGGAGCGGTCCGCCACAGAGGAGCGATCCGAAGGACTGCCCTATATTCCGGTGTCGGTCCTGAAACCCCTGAAGGGGACCGACCACGGGTTGAAAGAGAACCTGCAGAGCTTCTGCAGGCAGGAGTACGGGGAGTACGAGGTCGTGCTGGGGTGCCTCGACCCTGCCGACCCTGCAGTGCGGACAGCAGAGGAGATCGCGGCCGGCGAGAGGGGGTGTTCCGTCCGCACCGTTGCCGGCGGAAGGTCCCTCGGGGCGAACGGGAAGGTCTCCAATCTGCAGGGACTTGTGGAAGCGGCCCGCTATCCATATCTCGCCATCAGCGACAGCGATATGCGGGTAAACGGCGACTACCTGCGGACGGTTGCGGACGAATACCGGCAGGAGGGCGCGGGCCTCGTCACCTCCCTCTACGTGATCCCGTCGCCCGTCACGGTCGGCGCCGCCCTCGAGTCCCTCACCATCGCCCTCGACTTCCTCCCCTCCGTGCTTGTAGCGAGGAAAACGGAGGGGGTCACCTTCGGCCTGGGGGCATCCCTGTTTCTTTCCAAAAAGGCTCTGGAGGAGATCGGGGGGCTCCCCTCCCTGGCTGATTATCTCGCGGACGACTACCAGATCGGCAACAGGCTGTGGAAGAAAGGGTATCCCGTAGTCCTGTCGCGCTATGTCATGGAAGACGTCGCGGGGGAGATGAGCGTCCGCGGGCATCTCACGCACCAGATACGATGGGCGCGCACCTACCGGGCATGCAGGAGGTGGGGATTCGCCGGATACGGGATCACCCACTCTCTCCCTCTGGCCCTGCTGTTCCTCGCCGCGGAGGGAATCACCCCCCTCTCCGGTGCGCTCCTCGCGTCGGTTTTCGCCCTGCGCTCTGCTCTCGCCCTTGCGGTCTACGCGCGGGTGATACGGAACCGGGCGTGGCTCCGGTGGCTGCTTCTCCTTCCTCTGAAGGACGTAACGAGCTTCTTAGTATGGCTCTGGAGCTTCAGCGGCGCAACGGTCTCCTGGCGGGGCAGGCGCTACCGGATCATGAAAGGGGGAAAGATACGGCGCGAAGGGATGAAGGAGGCGTAAGCCCAAAGCCGCACCGGAATGTGCGGTGAGCGGGGCAGGGGGCAGGCGCACCCACATCCGTTCTTGACTGTACAAACGATGTCTCCTAGACTTTGTGTAGAGGGACAGAGGTCCGGCGGGAAAGACGCGGAGCCGTTCGGACCGGTAGATAAGTCGGACACCGTTGACGGACACGAACAAAGGGAGGTGCGGTATGGAGAGAAGCGCGTGCATACAGGCGTTGGATATGGCAAAGGACTGGGATTCCTTCAAGAAAACCCTGCGCGACGGGATTGCCCAGGCAAAGGGCTATGGTTTTTCGGACGAACAGCTCGAAGACATCGCGGCCGACATCGGCGATTTTCTCAACAAAAGGGTCTGCCCCGGCTCGAAGGAGCAGGAGCTCCTGAAAGAGATGTGGGACGCAAGCTCTTCGGACCAAAGGAGATGCCTGGCGTCGATACTCTTCAACATGGTGAAGTAAGCGTCCTCCCTGCGCCTCCCCGCCCCGGTGCGGTTCGCGCGCCCCCGCTCCGAACCCAGTCCGGATGCCCTCCTAGCCTTCGTTGTTCCGTTCCACGGCATTGTCCGCAAGGCGGGTGAAAAGCGGGGGGGCTGCCGCCGACCGGCTTTCCCAGCCCGAGCGGCGCGCGTTGCCGTGCGGACCCGCGGGAGCGGGGAGCATCCCGTTCCCGAATTGCGCAAGAGCCGCGGTGAGAGCGGGCGAGAGGGTATTCAGCGCTATGAGAATGCGTGCGAGCGGCGTATTCCGTCGGCCAGCAGGGCTGCTGCCGCCCCAGCCGTCAGGATCAGTGCTGCCCTGCGCGATGCTGATAGTGCTCCCGCCATCTTTCCCCTCCTTTTTCACGGTGCTCTTCTCCCATAGGTTCCGGCCCCCTGTGGCTCTTGCCCCTTCCGATGCCGATATGCAGCGCCGCATTGATGATCCCTGTGTGGCTGAATGCCTGCGGCATGTTGCCCAGCAGCATGCCGGTTGCCGGGTCTATCTCTTCTGAAATCAAGCCGAGCGGGCTCATGTAGTCGAGTATTTTTGTAAAGAGCTTTTCAGCCTCTTCATTCCTGCCCGAGAGGGAAAGAGCTTTCACGAGCCATAAAGAGCAGAGGGCGAAGCTCCCCTCCGCGCCGGGGAGTCCGTCCTCTGCACGGTAGCGCAGCACCAGGCCCTCTCCCGCCGTGAGATGCCGGATGACCGCGTCGATGGTGCCCTGGACGCGCTCGTCGCTGAAAGGGAGAAACCCGGTGAAAGGTATCTGAAGGCTTGCGGCATCGAGGTCTTCCGTGTCGAAGGAACGGACAAAGCTGTTGAGCCTCTTGCTGAAGCCTCTGTTCAGAATGTCTTTCCGTATAGCGTTCGCGGCTGCATGCCAGGTGTCGAGCGGGGCCTCAAAACCTTTCTGGAGCGCTATTTTTATCCCCCTGTCGACCGCCACCCAGCACATGAGCTTCGAGTAGGTATACTCTTTCGGTTCGCTGCGCGCTTCCCATATGCCGGAGTCCTTCTCATCCCACGTCGCGCATACATGCTCCACGATGCCTTTTACCACGTGCCAGCGGCTCTTGGGAACGTCCCGGCCGTACCGTGTCGTCTCGTAGAGGGTGTTGAGGAGCTCCCCGTAGATATCCAACTGCCTCTGGTCGGACGCCTTGTTTCCGATCCGCACCGGACCCGAATCCTTGTACCCGGACAGGTTCTCGAGGATCTGCTCAGGGACCGTGTCTCCGCCGCGCAACGGATAGAGGATCCGGAGCTTCCCGCTGTCGTGCGCCGCGTCCACGATGCCGTTGATCCAGGCGCGGAAATGCTCCGCCTCCTGATCGTGTCCCAGATGGTAGAGCGCCTGGACGGTGAGAGCGGAGTCCCGTATCCAGGCGAAACGGTAGTCCCAGTTCCTGACGCCGCCGATTACCTCGGGCAGAGAGGTGGTCGCCGCGGCGGCAATGGCGCCGTTGTCGGCATTGGTGAGCATTTTAAGAATAAGGCCGGAGCGTACGACGAGGTCGTGCCAGGGGCCGGCAAAGAGGCAGTCGGGGCTGTCGCAGTCGTGCGCCCAGTTTCTCCAGAAGGCTCCGGTCCTGTCGAGAAAGCCCTCG
>JAXLZK010000038.1:15316-39624 GCA_046350935.1 Thermodesulfovibrionales bacterium | reverse complement strand
AAGCACGTCGTCCTCGGCCTCATCTTCCTCAAGTACATCTCCGACGCCTTCGAGGAGCAGCACGCGAAGCTAGCAGCTGAGCAGTCCCAGGGCGCCGACCCTGAAGACCCCGACGAGTACCGCGCTCAAAACATCTTCTGGGTGCCGCCCGAGGCGCGCTGGACGCACCTGAAGGCACAGGCAAGGCAGCCCACCATCGGCCGGCTCGTGGACGACGCCATGGCCGGTATCGAACGAGACAACCCCACGCTCAAGGGCGTGTTGCCCAAGGACTATGCCCGCCCGGCCCTCGACAAGACGCGGCTTGGCCAACTTATCGACCTTATCAGCAACATCCAGGTCGGCGATGAGGCGAGTCGTGCCAAGGACGTGCTCGGCCGCGTCTATGAGTACTTTCTTTCGCAGTTTGCGAGCGCCGAGGGCAAGAAAGGCGGTGAGTTCTACACACCGCGCTGCGTGGTCAAGCTCCTGGTCGAGATGCTCGAGCCCTACCGCGGCCGGGTGTACGATCCCTGCTGCGGCTCCTCAGGCATGTTTGTACAATCGGTGGAGTTTATCCGCGCCCACGCTAAGGGAAACGGGAACGGCGGCAAAGCCAAAGCCGACATCTCGATCTATGGTCAGGAATCGAACTATACCACCTGGCGGCTGGCGAAGATGAACCTTGCCATTCGCGGCATTGAGGGTCAGATCGCCCATGGAGACACTTTCCACGACGACCGCCACCCTGATCTCAAGGCCGACTTCATCCTTGCCAATCCGCCGTTCAATGTAAGCGATTGGCGCGGCGAGCTTTTGCGCGAAGACAAGCGCTGGCGGTACGGCATACCGCCTGCCGGTAACGCCAACTTCGCCTGGGTGCAGCACATTGTCCACCACCTGGCGCCTGCAGGAGTGGCCGGCTTCGTCCTCGCCAACGGCTCCATGTCGTCGAACCAGTCCGGCGAGGGGGAGATCAGGAAGAACCTGATCGAGGCCGACCTTGTGGACTGCATGGTGGCGCTCCCAGGCCAGCTTTTCTACTCGACGCAGATTCCCGCATGCCTTTGGTTCCTGGCACGTGACCGGAAGAGCGGCACGTTCCGGGACCGGCGCGGCCATGTTCTCTTCATTGATGCCCGCAAGCTCGGCAGCATGGTGGACCGCACCCACCGCGAGCTGACCGGTGAGGACATTGCCCGGATTGCCAATACGTATCATGCCTGGCGCTCTTCTTTATTCCCTCGCCCTCAGGGTGAGGGAGGGGGGCAAGCCTACGCTGACGTGCCCGGCTTCTGTAAAAGCGCGACGCTGGACGACATCCGCAAGCACGGCCACGTACTCACGCCGGGCCGGTACGTGGGCGCCGAGGCGCAGGAGGACGACGGCGAGCCGTTCGGGGAAAAGATGAAGCGGCTCACCGCGCAGTGGCGGGAGCAGCAGGCCGAAGCAGCAGGGCTGGATGAATTAATCGTCCGGAACCTGCGCGAGCTGGGTTTCTGGAAGGAGACCTCATGACTCCGGAGGTCTTACAAGCCTTAATCGCTCAGGGTGAAACTCTCGATGTCGAATTCAAGGGAGAGGAGCGTGGCGTACTCAACGACCGGGAGTTGATAGAAGCGGTGGTATGCCTTGCCAACCGTACAGGAAATGCGCCCGGGTGGCTGCTCATTGGCGTTGAAGATGATGGCCGCATTACAGGAGCTCTCCCGCGTCACGAGATTGGGCAGACAGACCTCGATCGAATTTCTTCCTTGATTGCTGGTCGCACACGGCCGGCTCTGTCGGCGCGCATTGAACAGATCTTCTTGATCAACAAACCCGTGCTGGTCATTGAGATCCCGACCATGCGCCAGCCGGTCAGCACTGCCGATGGCAAGTTTCTGCGACGAGCTTTAGGCGGAGATGGGCGTCCAGCGTGCCTCCCCATGGACGTTTACGCTATGCAGTCGCTGCAGGCTGACCGTGGCTTGCTCGATCCTTCGGCGCAGATTATTCTGGGCGCACGCTGGGAAGATCTCGACCCGTTGGAATTCGAACACTTCCGCCGCAGCATCCGCGAGCGTCGCGGCCGCAGCGACGAAGCCCTGCTCGATCTGCCTGATCTGGAGTTAGCCAAAGCCTTGGGAGTAGTGGAAGTCAATGGTGCCGTGAGCGGTGTCCGTCTCGCTGGATTACTGCTTTTTGGCAAAGAAGAGACGTTGCGTCGCTACGTTCCCAACCACGAAGTCGCCTTTCAGGTATTGCGGGGTCTCAGCGTGGAAGTGAACGATTTCTTGCGATGGTCGCTTTTGCGCGTGATGGAAGAGATCGAAACCCGGATCCGTGCACGCAATAGCGAGCAAGAATTGATGGTAGGTATGTTACGCGTAGGCGTACCGGACTATCCGGAGCGAGCGCTGCGCGAGGCTCTGGCCAACGCTCTAATACACCGCGACTACCAGCGAGTGGGTGCGGTACACTTCCAATGGCATCCTGATCACATCGAGATCAGCAACCCAGGCGGACTACCTGAGGGCGTACGGCTTGATAACCTGCTGGTCACTGTTCCGCGCCCGCGCAACCCATTGCTCGCCGATGCCTTTAAACGAGCTGGTATTGTCGAGCGCACCGCCCGCGGCATCGACACCATCTTCTACGAGCAACTCCGCAACGGCCGCCCGGCACCTTCCTATGAACGCAGCGATGCCACTACTGTTGTGGTAACGATTCCAGGCGGTGAAGCAAACCTCGATTTCGTGCGTCTGCTGGTGCAGGAGGCTCAAAGTGGCCGCGTCCTCGGCTTAGACGAGCTACTTATCCTAAACGCGCTCTGGCAAGAGCGCAGTTTTACCACTGAGGATGCGGCACGCCTGACGCAAAAGCCTGAAGTTGAAGCCCGCGCAACCCTGCATCGGCTTGTGGAAGCTGGCCTCCTCGAAGAGCGGGGGCAGAAAAAGGGCCGCACCTGGCACCTCTCGGCCGCCTCCTACCGCACCCTTGGTGACAAGGCCGCCTATGTCCGTCAGCGGGGCTTCGAACCACTGCAACAGGAACAGATGGTTTTACAGTATGTAGAAAAGCATGGTCGCATTACCCGCAAAGAGGCGGCAGATCTGTGTCGGATCGGCCCGTATCAGGCCACCCGCCTGCTCGATCGTCTGGTCAGGGCCAGCCGTCTGCAGCGCCATGGCGAGAGAAAAGGGGCATGGTATGAGCGAGGGACAAAAATATGAGCGCGCTCATATTTTTTGGAGACTCGCTTAAATATATGAGTGGAGCACATAAAATATCCACATAGGATTGAGGAATTACCGTACATGCAAATATAACCCCGAATCGAACCGGAGAGCAGGCAGATAGGGTTCCGCAGGGAAAAAGAATGATTATCGAGAGGAACATAGAGGAGCTTGGGTATGGCGGATGAGTGGCGGCAGCATGATGTTAGCACCTTGATTGATGGCGGCAGTTTGATCATCGGTGACGGCTACCGCGCCAAAAACGAGGAACTGGCGTCGTCTGGCTTACCCTTCGCGCGTGCGGGGAACATTAACAACGGATTTCAGTTTGAGGACGCAGACCACTTCCCAGAAGCGAGCCTTCCGCGAGTTGGCAACAAGGTCAGCCAGCCTGGTGACGTCGTGTTCACGTCAAAGGGGACCGTTGGACGCTTCGCATTCGTCCGACCGGGCACGCCGCGATTCGTGTATTCGCCGCAGCTCTGCTTCTGGCGGTCCGTAGACAAGGATCTGATTGACCCGCGGTTCCTTTATTTCTGGATGTACGGCCGCGAGTTCTTCGTCCAGTTCAGGGGCGTAGCTGGGCAGACAGACATGGCGGAGTACGTCAGCCTCTCCGATCAGCGGCGAATGCACATCACATTGCCGCAGCTCGCCGAACAACGTGCCATCGCCCACATTCTCGGCACGCTGGACGACAAGATCGAGCTGAACCGGCGGCAGAACGAGACGCTTGAGGCGATGGCACGGGCGCTTTTCAAGTCGTGGTTTGTGGACTTTGATCCCGTCTGCGCAAAGGTAGAAGGACGCGACCCCGGTCTCCCTAAGCATCTCGCCGATCTCTTCCCCGACCGCTTCGAGGACTCCGAGTTGGGTGAGATTCCGGCGGGGTGGAAGGTATGCAAACTCGGAGAAATACTGGAGCTTGCCTATGGAAAAGCGCTGAAAGCAGACGACAGACGCAATGGGGACGTGCCGGTCTACGGATCGAATGGACAGGTAGGATGGCACGACGAGCGGCTCGTGGTTGGGCCGGGAGTTGTTGTAGGCAGAAAGGGCAATCCGGGGGTCGTAACTTGGGCACCGACCGACTTCTACGCAATTGATACAGCCTTTTACGTAATCCCGAAGGTAGCCAGCCGAAGCCTTCACTTTCTCTTCCATGCGCTCCAGGCACATGATCTTGCCTTGCTCGGAGCCGACTCGGCTGTGCCCGGTTTGAATCGTAACCTTGCGTACATGAGCGCCCAGGTCTTGGCACCTCGGCTGCTACTTGACTGGTTCGAGGCCTTCGCTAGTTCGCTTGCGCTGCGCGTGCATCAATGCAGTGAGGAATCCCGCACCCTCGCCGCCCTTCGCGATGCTTTACTGCCCAAGCTCATCTCTGGCGAGCTGCGAGTAAAGGATGCGGAAAAGTTCATCGGGAGCGTCGCGTGACGGGATCTGCCATTCCCACTGCCCCCGGTGAGGGTCTGAAAGCGGCGCGGCTGCTGATGGTGCTCAGCAGTATCTCGCCGCTCTTCATCCTGTGGGCCATTCGAGGTAGCAGCCTCATCCCCGACCAGTACTTCGTGGGCGCCTGCGCGCTGATGGTGATTGTTCCCAACGTGTTCCTATGGCTGCGTATTCGCACTGCCCGTAAGCAGAACGACAAACGAACGATCACGGTCGGCGTAGCCGATGACCATCGCGATCACATCCTGGTCTACCTTTTCGCGATGCTGCTGCCGTTCTACTCCGAGGACATCAGCACCTGGCGCGACTTTGGGGCCACTCTTGCGGCGCTCGCGTTCATCGTGTTTTTGTTCTGGTACCTCAATCTGCACTACATGAATCTCCTGTTTGCACTTCGCGGCCTCCGTGTCTTCACGGTGTATCCGCCGGCGGACGGGAATCCCCTGACCGCCAAGACCCGGCAGGCGCTCATCACGCGTCGGGTAAGCCTCCCTCCGGGTGAGCAGGTGATCGCGTACCGGTTGAGTAACACGGTTTATCTGGAGGTTGACGCATGAAGCTGGACTTCAATCTCGCTAACGTAGAAATTACAGAGTTCGGTGTCGGCCGCGAAGGTGACAATGGCCAGAGCTTCGTCACGGTGCCCGTGGATGCCGGCGTCCAACAGGCGCTATGTGAGATGGTCGAGGCCACATGGAATGCAATGCAAGCCAGCAATGGCAGGCCGGCGAGGTACGAGCCGTCCGAGAAGCACTCTGCGACCGAATACCTCTATCTCCCGTTGAACGACGACATGACGAAGTCGGTCCGGGACCTTCAGGGGGCCGCGAGCCTGACCATCGACACGTCCGCGCTCAAAAAACCGGGCGATGTGTTTTGTTATTTCGCCCGGTTCACCGACCAGAAGAGGCGCCGCCTCACCGCGTTGCGTCGTGCCTCTCAGTTCAAGGGTGTCCTCAAGAGTAAAACCGCCTCATTCGGATGCTCGACGACACTCTCGAGATCATCGAGGACACGGTCTTCAGGCTCGACAACGACTTCGACCTGTTGGTCGACAGTGCGAATATCCACATCCTTCGGCCAAGTGGCTTCGAGTTCGCCGGAAAGCTCCAGCAGGCAATCCTCGATGCGGTGCCCGAGAATATCAAGGCGATCCGGAAGGACCTCACATTCGTGGACTTCGACGACATCGAGGCCACGCGACCAAGCATCCGCGCGCTGCGCGCGCGTCCATTCGAGGACAGGCCGAGACCAAGAACATCGACAAGGCCGCTCTGAAGGGGCTCTGCAAGAGCACCGGCGTCGAAGTGAGCGAGTCGAAGGGGAAGATCTCCGTTTCGACAGGGCACGAGATGGGCTTCTGAAGTGTTGATCGTAGGCGCTATGAACTCGAACTCGTGAAGGGGCAGCCCGAGCGGTTCAAGGCGGCAAGTAGGACCAAGTTGAATGGCTAGCGCTGCCTTCACCGAATCCATTGTCGAGCAAGCCGCCCTCGCCTGGGCTTGAAAGCGTCGGCTGGTCGGTCAGGCACGGCGCTGAGATCGCGCCGGCGAACCCTCCGCCGAGCGGGACGACTACGGCCAGATGGTACTGGCCCAACGGTTGCGCGATGCGTTGGCGCGGCTTAATCGGAGCTGCCGGCCGAAGCGCTGGAGGATGCCTTCCGGAAGCTGACGCGGCCCGAAGGCGCGGAACTCGTGGCGCGTAACCGTGCAGTGCATCGCCTGCTTGTGGACGGAGTGACCGTTGAGTATCGCACCGCCGGGGGCGAGATCCGTGGCGCCCAGGCGCGGGTGGTAGACTTCGACCGTATCGAGGTGAACGACTGGCTTGCGGTCAACCAGTTTACCATCGCCGAGAACAAGCACACCCGACGGCCTGATGTGGTGCTGTTCCTCAACGGCCTGCCACTCGCCATCATCGAGCTAAAGAACGCGGCTGACGAGAACGCAGGCATCTGGACCGCCTTTCAGCAGCTTCAAACCTATAAGGCCGAGATTCCCACATTCTTCACCTCCAACGAGCTATTCGTCATCTCCGACGGGGTAGAGGCCCGCGTGGGCACCCTCACCGCCGGGCGCGAGTGGTTCAAGCCCTGGCGCACCGTCGCGGGGGAATATCTGGCCGACCCGCACCTGCCGGAGCTGCAGGTCGTCATCGAGGGCCTCCTTGCGCCGCGCCGCCTCCTCGACCTGGTGCGCGACTTTATCGTCTTCGAAGATGACGGAGCCCGTCTGGTGAAGAAGATGGCGGGCTACCACCAGTTCCACGCGGTGCAGGCGGCAGTAGCCGAGACCCTGCGGGCTGCCGAGCTGAGCAGGGCAGGGGGCCGGATTTCTGACCGGATTGCTGAAGAAAGAGGCCGCTATGAGGCGGGCCTTACGCCTGGCGGCAAGCCCGGGGACCGGAGGATCGGGGTGGTCTGGCATACACAGGGCTCGGGAAAGAGTCTGACCATGACCTTCTATGCGGGTTGCATCATCCGCGAGCCGGCGATGGAGAACCCGACCCTTGTCGTGCTCACTGACCGGAACGACCTTGACGACCAACTTTTCGGCACCTTCTCGCGCTGCAAGGAGCTGCTGCGCCAGCCGCCGGTGCAGGCCGAAAGCCGGGCGCACCTGCGCGAACTGCTCAGCGTGGCGGCTGGCGGCGTGGTGTTCACCACCATCCACAAGTTCTTCCCGGAAGAGAAGGGAGACCGGCATCCCACGCTCTCCGGGCGCCGCAATATAGTCGTGATCGCCGACGAGGCGCACCGCAGCCAGTACGACTTCATCGACGGTTATGCGCGGCATATGCGTGATGCGCTGCCGCATGCTTCGTTCATCGGTTTTACCGGCACCCCCATCGAGCTGCAGGACGCCAACACGCGCGCCGTGTTCGGCGATTACATCAGCGTCTACGATATCCAGCGTGCAGTACAGGACGGCGCCACGGTGCCGATCTACTACGAGAGCCGCCTGGCCTTGCTCGCGCTCGACGAGGCCGAGCGGCCCAGGATCGACCCGAATTTTGAGGAAGCCACCGAAGGCGAGGAGGTCGAGCGCAAGGAGAAGCTTAAGACCAAGTGGGCGCAGCTTGAGGCAGTCGTCGGTGCTGAGAAACGCCTGAAGATCGTCGCGCAGGACGTTATCGAGCATTTCGAGAGACGGCTTGAAGCCATGGACGGCAAGGCTATGGTGGTGTGCATGAGCCGGCGTATCTGTGTGGAGCTTTACAACGAACTGGTGCGCCTGCGTCCCGGCTGGCACCACGAGGAAGACGACCAGGGGACAATCAAGGTCGTGATGACCGGATCTGCCTCCGACCCTGCGGAGTGGCAGCTCCATATCCGCAACAAGCCGCGGCGTGAAGCGCTGGCCAAACGGTTCCGGAATCCGAAAGACCCTTTCAGGCTCGTCATCGTGCGGGATATGTGGCTCACCGGCTTCGATGCGCCGAGCCTCCACACGATGTACCTGGACAAGCCGATGCGCGGCCACGGGCTGATGCAGGCGATCGCCCGCGTGAACCGTGTCTTCTGCGACAAGCCTGGCGGGCTCGTGGTGGACTATCTTGGTTTGGCGCACGAGCTGAAGCAGGCACTGGCCACCTACACCGAGAGTGGGGGTACGGGGCGCACTGCACTCGATCAGAGCGAGGCGGTGGCCGTGATGCGGGAGAAGCACGAGGTCTGTTGCGGCATCTTCCATGGTTTCGATTGGGTACGATGGACGACGGGTACCCCACAGGAGCGGCTGGGGCTGTTGCCCGCCGCCCAGGAACACATTCTTGGCCAGGAGAACGGCAAGGACCGCTGCCTGCGCGCCGTGCGGGAACTATCGCAGGCTTTCGCCTTGGCGGTGCCTCATGAGAAAGCCTTGCGCATCCGGGACGATGTGGCATTCTTTCAGGCGGTGCAGGCAGTCCTTGCCAAGCGTGCGCCCGGTGATGCCCGGCCCGAGGAGGAGCTCGACCACGCAGTCAGGCAGATCATCTCGCGCGCGGTGGCACCGGAAGGAGTGGTGGATATCTTCGCTGCGGCGGGGCTGACGAAACCCGACATCTCGGTCCTTTCCGACGACTTTCTGTCCGAAGTGCGCGGCATGCCCCAGCGCAACCTCGCTGTGGAACTGTTGCAAAAGCTCCTCAAAGGGGAGCTCAGAAGCCGCAGGCGGAAAAACATTGTCCAGGCGCGCTCCTTTGCAGAGATGCTGGAACAGACGATCCGCCGGTACCAGAACCGGGCAATCGAGGCCGCACAGGTGATTGAGGAGCTGATCCAGCTTGCAAAGGACATGCGTGCGGCAAACACCCGCGGCGAGACTCTGGGGCTCTCCGAGGATGAGCTTGCGTTCTACGACGCGCTCGAGACGAACGACAGTGCGGTCAAGGTGCTGGGAGAGCCGACCCTGTGCGACATTGCCCGCGAGTTGGTCAGGACAGTGCGTGCAAACGTCACTCTCGACTGGACTCTGCGGGAGAATGTCCGCGCACAGCTTCGCGTGCTGGTCAAGCGCATTCTGCGCAAGCACGGCTACCCGCCGGACAAGCAGGAGAAGGCGACGCAGACGGTGCTGGAGCAGGCGGAGGCGCTTTGTCCTGAATGGGCGGCTGCATGAAGGGGGCATCAGCCCCCATATTTTACCCTCTTAGCGGCTGCGCAAACCGGATAAGGCAGTTCCCCGCAGGGGAAATTTATCCTAATCTTGCGTATCATATATAGTAGACATCAGTTGCTCACATTGCCCTGCGGGAAATTCTGTCCACTGGGGAAGAAGAGAGGAACATGGAAAACGCGAGTAGTCTGTTATTTGATTCCGCCGGGAGAGGTGATCTTGAAGAAGTGAAAAAACTTCTTGCCGAAGGCGCCGACGTCAACTGCCGGGATACGATCGGCTGGACCCCCCTGATAAAGGCGGCCTGGATGGGGCATCTTCACGTTGTACGGTATCTCCTCGAACAGGGAGCGGAGATCGACAGGCAGAACGACTTCGGCTATACCGCCCTGATGTCCGCGATTTCGAGTGGCCATCATCCCGTTGTCCATTACCTCCTGGAGAGGGGAGCCGATGTTTCGTTGAAAGACAAATACGGCAAGACGGTCATCGACTATCTCTTCGAGTATTGGAAGGACTCCCCGAAAAAGGAGGAGATCCTGAAACTGTTCAGGGAAAGCAGCCCCGAAGAGCTGATGGAGTGGTATCTGGACAACGGGACGAAACTGAAGAGATGATCCTCCCCCCTCCTCTCATCTCTCCTTCCGCCTCCTGATATACTTGAATGCCAGGTATCCCAGCAGGACAATGACCGCGGCAGCGGCTGCCACATGCTCGGTGCGCAGCACGCCTCTCCTGACAGCCGTCAGGCTGTTGCCCCCCAGATACCCGGCTCCGACCATAAGGGTAATGGTAAGCAGGGCTGAGACCGCGTCGGCGAGCAGGAATTTCGGGAGCGCCATTCTCATCACCCCCGCAGCCAGGAAGATCTGCGCCCTGAGTCCGATGATATGCCTTCCGAAGAGGATGAAGAGCACGCCGCGCCTCTTGAAGGTGTCTTCAAGCTGCTGGAGCCTGCCGGGGGAGATGAGGGCGTGAAAGCGCCGGTGCGTGACGATCTTCCTCCCATATTTCCGGCCGAAGGAGAAGATGACCATATCTCCCAGCAGGATGCCCGCGTACACGGTCAGCAGGGAGTGGAGAGGGGTGACCGCTTTCTGCGAGATGAGGAAGCCGCACAGGATTAGCGTGGCGTCTTCGGGAAAAGGGAACCCGACCGCCCCGAGCACGAGGAGGGCGAAGAGCCCCAGATAGGGGAAATGCTCCACCATGCCCGACAGAGCGGGCAGGGCGGAAAGGGCAGGTAGAAAATGGGTATTGATAGGGAGCACGATGCACCGGATGCTGTTTTTCTTTAATTGTACCAGAGCGCCCCGAAAAGTGGAGGGAGGGCTCCCGCCCGGTTTATAAAAGCGGGAGGAAATGGATATAATACACCTCGCTATGGTGCCAATGGATGAAATAGTCGTTCGCCTCCTGCTCGGCATGCTGATCGGGGGCATTATCGGCTTCGAGCGGCAGGTCCACGGCAGGCCCGCGGGATTCAGGACGCACATCCTCGTCTGCGTTGCCTGCGTACTCCTGATGCTCGTCTCCGAGCACTACCACGCCATCAGCTCCCTCGACCCAGGGTCTGTGCGGGCCGATCCAGGCAGGATCGCCGCCGGAGCGATCACCGGCGTCGGCTTCCTCGGAGCGGGGGTGGTGCTCAAGACGGGCTTTTCCATACAGGGCCTGACAACGGCTGCGTGCATCTGGGTCGTGTCGGCCATAGGGCTGTCCATCGGCGGCGGGCTCTATGAGGCAGGAATTCTTACTTTTCTGATCACTATCGTCACCCTCACCTGCCTGCGGGTGATCGAGAGAAAGGTGCCGAAGCTCTCCTTCCGGGAGCTTACCGTCGAAGGCAGCCGGAATATGGACGAGGCCCTGATCAGCGCAACGCTGAAGAAGTACGGCGCGAGCATTACCAACACCACCTACGAAGCCAGCTCCGCAGGTGGGGAAGCGGTTTTTTCCTTCACTATTGCTTTCTATCGCCGTTTCCCCATGAAGAACCTCGTGGATGACCTCGCCTCCCTTTCGTCCGTCAAAAAGGCCTCCCTCAGAAACTGACACAATCCAGGAACGCCTTGACAGAGATAAAGAATTTGCGTTACTGTACTCGGTGTAAGTAAGCACTTACACCGAGGTATGTGCACCCGAGAGCCGGCGTGCCGGCCGTATTTTCAGGCAGGAGAAGGTGTGCCCGATGCGTCAGACTGATGAAGCGAGTTCCACGAGAGAGAGGATACTCGAAACCGCCCTGCGGCTCTTTTCCAAGGAGGGTTTCCTGGGGGCGACCACACGCGAGATCGCCCGGGAAGCGGGGATTGCGGAAGTCACCCTTTTCCGGCATTTCTCGTCGAAGGAGCGGCTTTTTGAAGAGGTGGTCAACACTTTTTCCTTTTTGCCTGCCTTGAAGGGACTCCTGCCGGAGGTCAAGGAGCTGCCGTACCAGGAGGCGCTCGGGGTGATTGCGAAAAGGTTCCTGGAGACCCTCACTCTCCGGAAGGACCTCATCACGATCATGCAGAGGGAGATGCAGCGGTACCCTGAGAAGGTGCGCGAAGTCTACCATGCGTTTATCGACGAGATATTCAAGATAATCGCCTCGTATTTCAGCGAGATGCAGAGGAAAGGACAGCTCCGGGATTTCGACGCCTCTTTTGCCGCCCGTGCATTCCTGGGCATGTTCTTTGCCTACTTCAATGCTGAGGAGCTCCTCCAGTGGAAGTTATACCGGCACAGCGATGCCGATGCAACCATCAGGGAGTATGTAGACATTTTTGCACGGGGCACACTGAAGGAGGCCTGCGATGAGCGCCGGTCGTAAGGCTGCCTCTGCAGTGCTCTTGTGCCTTTCACTCCTCGCGGGGAGAGGCGCGGACACGGCGGGCGCCCTGACCATGGAAGAAGGGCTGCGGGCCGCTGCGCAGAGCAGCCGCCTCGTGAAGATCGCCGGCCGCGAGCGGGACATCGCCCTGGCGGAGGCGCAGAGCGCCGGGGCGCGCTTTCTGCCCGAAGTGAATGCGTCCCTCAGCCACACCTCCCTGGCGTACCAGCCCGGCGCCCTCTTCTACTCACAGACGGTGCGCACCGCGGAGAGGAACTTCCTCTCCTACGGCATCGAGGCCCGTCAGCTCCTCTTCGATTTCGGCGCACGGAAATCCCTGTACGAGGCGACGGGAGCGGCGGTCGAGAGCGCAGGGTTTTCGATCGAGAGGACGAAAAACCTCGTCGCCCTGGACTTCATCAGCGCCTATCTCGATCTCCTCGAAGCCGGGAAAGGCGAGAGGGTGGCGCTCCGGGAGGTGGAGAGCCTCGAAGCGCACCTGAGGACAGCGCAGAGCCTCTATGCGGAAGGGGTCATTACGAAGAACGACCTCCTGCAGGCGGAGGTCCGCCTCTCCGATGCGCGGCAGCGCCTCCTGTCCGTCAGGAACCTGAAGGAAGTGAGCACATCGGGGGTGAACAACATCCTCGCGCGCCCGCTCCGGAGCGAGGTGCATCCGGAGGAAACGGCACTGGACCTTTCCCGTGTTCCCGGGCTGGACGAAGCTGAGGAGAAGGCGGAAAAACAGCGGCCCGAGCTGAAGATCGTCGACCGGGAGGTGAGGATCAACGAGCTGGAGGAGGCTGTCCGGAGCACGGACTACTATCCGAAGGTCTTTGCCGACGCCTCCTACAGCTATACGGAGAACCGGTATCAGCTCCACGAGGACAACCTGGCGCTCGTCCTGGGGTTTACCGTGAATCTCTTCAGCGGGGGGAGTACGAAGGCGGAAATCGCGAAGGTGCGCCACCGGAGGGAGCAGCTGCGCGACCGGAGAAGAAAGATTGCGGACGATATACGGCTGGAAGTGGAAAAGAGCTTCTACGCGCTGAAGACGGCTCAGGAGAGGCTTGTGGTGGCGCAGGATGCTGTCGGACAGGCTGAGGAGAATCTGAAGATCAACAGGCTGCGCTACGGGGAGGGGCTCGGGACCGCCACGGAGGTGCTGGATGCGATTACGCTGCTCGCCGTTGCGGAAACGAACCGCTACCGGGCTCAGTACGAGCTTCAAAGGGCGTATGCGGGGCTGCTGTACGCGACGGGCGCGGACCTGACGGCGGAATACCGCTAGCTGTTTTTCGATGAATAAGGAAAGAAAAAGGGTGTGCCGGAGAGAAGCGCTGCCGCGGCAGCCAGAGCGGAAAAGAGGACAGGGACTACAGTGATGAAAAAAGCGTTATTTGCCGTTGCGGGAATACTCCTGATCGGGGCGGTCGTCTTCGCCCTGTTCAGGAACAAGGAGGCAGCGCCGCAGTTCAGGACCGAGAGGATCGGCAGGGGTGCGATCCAGGCTTCCGTGACCGCCACGGGCACCGTGAACCCGGTGGTGAATGTGCAGGTGGGCACCCAGGTCTCGGGCACGATCAAGGCCATCTACGCGGACTTCAATACGCAGGTGGCGAAGGGCCAGTTGATCGTCCTGATCGACCCCGCCACCTTCGAAGCACAGGTGGCGCAGGCGCGGGCGAACCTCCTCTCGGCGCGGGCGAACCTCGAAAAGGCCGAAATAACGAGGGCCGATGCGAAGAGGACGCTCGAGAGAAACCGGGAGCTCTTCAAAAAGGGATACATCGCGCGGAGCGACGTGGATACCGCGGAAACGAACCACGGAACGGCTGTGTCCCAGGTGAGCGCGGCGCACGCGCAGGTCGCCCAGACAGAGGCGGCGCTCAGGACGGCGGAGATCAATCTGCGCTATACGAGAATCGTCTCCCCGGTGGAGGGGACGGTGGTGTCGCGGAATGTGGATGTGGGGCAGACGGTGGCCGCGAGCTTCCAGACCCCCACGCTCTTCACTATTGCCCGTGACCTCACCCGGATGCAGATCGACAGCAATGTCGCGGAGGCGGATATCGGGCGGGTCAGGGTGGGGCAGCCGGCGGAGTTCACGGTGGACGCCTATCCGGACGTCACCTTCAAAGGCAGCGTGGCGCAGGTCCGGAACGCCCCCATCACCGTCCAGAACGTCGTCACCTACGACGTGGTCATCAAGGTGGATAATTCCGATCTCAAACTGAAGCCGGGAATGACCGCGAATATCTCCCTCGTCGTGGAGAGCAAGGAGAATGTGCTCAGGATCCCCAATGCCGCGCTCCGCTTCCGGCTCCCCGAAGAGGGCAGGAAGGGTGCGGAGCGGCAGCGGGACAAGAGAAAAGGGGTGTGGGTGCCCGGGAAGGACAAGCCGCAGCGGGTGAAGGTGGCCACGGGGATCAGCGACGGGCTCTATACGGAGCTGGTTTCCGGGGAGCTGCGCGAGGGGCAGGAAGTGATCGTGGAGTCCCTTGCCCGGGAGAAGAAGCCCTCCATGCCTTCCGGTCCGAGGATGTTCTGACATGGCGCTCATCGAGGTGCGGGCATTGACCAAGGTGTATCGCCTGGGCGATGTGGCGGTGCATGCGCTGGACGACGTTTTCCTCACGGTGGACAAAGGAGAGTTCATGGCGATCATGGGTCCTTCCGGGTCCGGAAAGTCCACTTTCATGAACATTCTGGGCTGTCTGGACAAGCCGACGAGCGGACAGTACCTCCTCGACGGGGTGGAGGTCGCCCGGATGGACCGGGACCGGCTCGCGGAGATACGGAACAGGAAGATCGGCTTCGTCTTCCAGGGGTTCAACCTCCTCAGGAGGACCTCCGCTCTGGAGAATGTGGAGCTGCCAATGCTCTACAGCGGGACTCCCGCACGGGAAAGGAGAGAGAAGGCCGCGGCCGCCCTGGAGGTGGTGGGGCTGGCGGGCAGGGAGAACCACCATACCAACCAGCTTTCGGGGGGGCAGCAGCAGCGGGTGGCGATTGCGCGGGCGATCGTGAATGAGGCGCCCCTCCTTTTCGCCGACGAGCCCACCGGGAACCTGGATACGAAAACGAGCGTGGAAATCATGGAGCTGTTCGTGAAATTGAACGCCGAGGCGAAGATTACCGTTATCCTGGTGACGCACGAGTCCGATATAGCGGCTTTCAGCCGGCGCGTCATACGGTTCCTCGACGGGCGCATTGTCAGCGACGGACCGGCGGGGGCCGCGGCATGATCAATATCCCCTCCACTCTCCGGATATCGTTCAGGTCACTCTGGGTGAACAAGATGCGTTCCGCCCTCACCATGCTCGGCATCATCATCGGGGTCGGGGCGGTGATCGCCATGCTGGCGATCGGCTCCGGAGCGCGGCAGCGCATCGCCGAGCAGATCTCGAGCATGGGAAGCAACCTCCTGATGGTCCTCCCCGGCGCCACGACGGCAGGCGGGGTGAGGATGGGGCTGGGTACGCAGGCGACCCTCTCCGTGGCGGATGCGGAGGCGATTCTGCGGGAGTGCCCTGCCGTGGCGCAGGTCGCCCCGGTCCACAGCGGCGTCGCGCAGGTGGTGTACGGAAGCCAGAACTGGTCCACCGGCATTAACGGCACCACCCCCGGCATGCTGGAGGTGAGGGACTGGCCCCTGGCAGCGGGCAGGTCCTTCACGGCTGAGGACGTGCGGAGCGCCTCGAAGGTCGCCCTGGTCGGGCAGACCGTGGCGGACAACCTCTTCGGAGGGACGGACCCCGTGGGCCAGAGCATCCGGATCAAGAACGTCCCCTTCAGCGTGGTCGGGGTGCTCGCGGTGAAGGGGCAGTCCCTCACGGGGCAGGACCAGGATGACGTGATCTACGTCCCGGTGACCACGGCCCAGAAGAAGCTCTTCGGGACCTCGTTCCCCGGCATGGTGAGGACCATCATGGTCAAGGCGAAGAGCTCCGAGGACCTGTACGCCGCGGAGAAGCAGATCGGGGAGCTGCTCAGGCAGCGGCACCATATCGGACAGAGGCAGGACGACGATTTCTCGGTAAGGAACCTGACGCAGATGATGCAGACCCAGGAGCAGTCGACAAAAGTGATGACCCTGCTGCTCGGGGCCATCGCCTCGGTTTCCCTGATGGTCGGCGGCATCGGAATCATGAACATCATGCTCGTCTCGGTCACGGAGAGGACCCGGGAGATCGGGGTGCGCATGGCGGTGGGCGCCCGCACCTGGGATATACGGCTCCAGTTCATTATCGAGGCGCTCATCCTTTCGCTGATCGGCGGCGCGTTCGGCATCCTCCTGGGGGTATCCGGTTCGGAAGTGCTGTCCCTGCTTGCGGGATGGCCGACCGTTGTATCGGCCTCTTCCGTGCTGCTCGCCTTCAGTTTTTCGGGGTTTGTGGGCATCTTTTTCGGCTTCTATCCGGCATATAAGGCGTCGCTTCTCGATCCCATCGAGGCGCTGCGGTATGAATAGACGGTCAGGCGTTTATTGCGAAGACAGAGAGGGAGAAGATATGAACAGAGCACGAGGGAGAGTCATCGCCGTTGCTGCGCTGGCGGCCTTTCTGTGCCTTTCCGGCGGGACCGGAGGGGCTGAGGAGCGGTCCGGAGAGGCGGCGAAAACAGTGGTTGAAAACCCGGGGGCGCGGAAAGCGTCCGACGGAGAGGCGGTGCAAAAGGGCGATGTCCTTACCCTGGAGCGCTGCATCGGGATTGCGCTGAAGCAGCAGCCGGAGATCCTGGCCTCCCGCAACACCGTCGACGTGAACCGGAGCAGGGTGGGGCAGGCCGAGTCGAATTATTACCCGCAGGTCGAGCTGTCCGCGGGAGTCAACAGGAATTCCTCCTCGTCGAGATCGTTTTCAGAGGGGTCGTCTTCGGGCTCGTCGGGCGGGAGCACGGACTATACGGCGAGTGCAACGCTCAGACAGAATATCTACGATTTCGGGAAGACATCGACCCAGGTGAGAATACAGAAGTGGAATACCGACGCCTCCCTCATGGACCTGAAGAGCGTGACGGACCGGATCGTCTTCGGGGTCAGCCAGGCGTATTTCGGCGTTTTGCAGGCGAAGAGGAACCGGGATGTCGCGGAAGAAGTGGTGGGACAGTTCCGGCAGCATCTCGAGCAGGCGCAGGGCTTCTTCGACGTGGGAGTGAAGCCCCGGTTCGATGTGACCAAGGCGGAAGTGGACCTGAGCAATGCGCGGCTGAGCCTCATCAGGGCGGAAAACAGCCTCCAGCTCGCGTGGGTCTCCCTGAAGAACGCCATGGGGGTGCCCGACGCCCCCGAATTCGCCCTCTCCGACACCCTCTCGTATCTCCGGTACGACGTGTCCCTCTCCGCTGCGGTGGAGAGGGCGTACCGGAACAGGCCCGACTTGCAGGCCTCCCGGACGCGGGTGCAGGCCGCCGAGGATTCCGTGGCGCTTGCCCGCAAGGGGTACTATCCCTCCCTTTCGGGCGACGCGCAGTACAGCCGCTCCGGTGAGAGGAGCTTCGACGGGGGCTGGAGCGTGGGCGCCAGTCTGACGTTCCCCCTGTTCAGCGGGTTCGCGACGCGGTACCAGGTGGAGGAGGCGCAGGCGAGCCTGAAAGTGCTGAAGGCGAATGAGGAGTCCGTGCGGCAGACGGTCCTGCTCGAGATACAGCAGACGTACCTGAACCTGAAGGAGGCGGAGGACCGGATCGCGACCGCGGAGCTGACGGTGCGGCAGGCCCGGGAGAACCTCGCTATCGCGAACGGCAGGTACGAGGCGGGAGTGGGAAACCCCATCGAAGTGACCGATGCCCTGGTATCGTACAGCACCGCGCAGACGACCTATACGAATGCGCTATTCGATTACAAGGTCTCCCGGGCGAACCTGGAGAAAGCGATGGGGGGCAAACAATGAGAGGCCTGCTGCCGGGTGCGGGCTCTCCCTTCAGGGGAGGCCTCCGCCTGCTCGCGCTGCTTCTGCTCGCCGCCGCATGCTCCCCGGACAGGAGCCCGCAGCAGGAGAAGCGGGGGGCTGCTCCCGTTCCCGTGGTCGCGGCTGCCGCGGTGCAGAAGGAGATGCCGGTGCAGATCAGCGCCATCGGCACCGTGGAGGCGTATTCCACCGTCTCCGTCCGGGCGCAGGTGGGCGGGCAGCTTTCCCGTATCTTCTTCAAAGAAGGCGAGGAGGTGGAAAAGGGGGACCCGCTCTTCACCATCGATCCCCGCCCCTTCGAGGCGTCGCTCCGGCAGGCGGAGGCGACCCTGGCGAAAGACGCGGCCCAGAGGGAGAACGCGCGCCGGGAGGCGCAGCGCTACGAGGAGCTGGTAAAAAAGGGATATGTCGCCCGGTCGCAGTACGAGCAGTTCCGCACCACCGCCGATGCGCTGGAGGCCGTCGTACAGGCCGATGCGGCCGCGGTGGAGAACGCCCGCCTGCAGGTGGGCTACTGTTTCATCCATTCACCCATCGCCGGACGCACCGGGAGCCTCCTGGTGAACCAGGGCAACCTCATCAAGGCCAACGACGACAAGGCCCTGGTGGTGATCAACCGGATCCTGCCCATCTACGTAACGTTCTCCGTGCCTGAGCAGCAGCTGCCCGAAATCAAGAAATATGCAGCCGGCGGAAAGCTCCGGGTGGATGCGGTCGCCGCCCAGGACGTGCTGCATCCCGTAACGGGCGAGCTCACCTTTATCGATAATGCGGTGGACACCGCCACCGGGACCATCCGGCTCAAGGCGACCTTCAGGAACGAAGAGAGGCGCCTCTGGCCGGGCCAGTTCGTCAACGTGGTCCTCCGGCTTACCGTTCAGCCCGATGCGGTGGTCGTCCCCTCGCCCGCGGTGCTGGCGGGACAGCAGGGCCAGTATGTTTTCGTCATCAGGCCCGATTCGACGGTGGAGTCGCGCCCCGTGGAAGTGAGCAGGACCCTCGGGAGCGAAACCGTGATCGGGAAGGGGATCAGGCCCGGCGAGCGGGTGGTGACCGACGGACAATCGAGGCTCGTCCCCGGTGCGACAGTGGAGGTGAAAGCGGCCCCCGGCGGGGAAAAGGTTCAGGGATGAGCATTGCGGAGTTCTTCATACGCCGTCCGGTCATGACGACCCTCGTCATGCTGGCGATCCTGCTCTTCGGCATTGTGGGATACAGGTACCTGCCGGTGAGCGACCTCCCCAACGTCGATTTCCCCACCATCCTGGTCTCCGCCAGTCTTCTGGGCGCGAGCCCCGAGACGATGGCGTCCGCGGTGGCCACTCCGCTGGAGAGGCAGTTTTCGACCATTGCGGGGCTCGATTCCATGACCTCCACCAATGCGCTGGGGAGTACCCAGATAACCCTCCAGTTCACCCTCGAAAGGGATATCGACGCCGCGGCGCAGGACGTGCAGGCGATGATCGCCAAGGCCGGCCGGCAGCTCCCGCAGGACATGCCGAGCCCCCCTTCCTACCAGAAGGTGAACCCGGCGGACCAGCCCGTCCTCTACCTCGCGCTGAGTTCGTCCACCCTGCCCCTCTCCGCGGTGAACGAATACGCGGACACGCGCATCGCCCAGCGCATCTCGATGGTGAGCGGGGTGGCGCAGGTGCAGGTCTTCGGCACCCAGAAATACGCGGTGCGCGCGCAGCTCGACCCCGACGCTCTCGCCTCCCGGGGGATCGGGATCGACGAGGTCGCGGATGCAGTGCGGAAGGGGAACGTCAACCTGCCCACCGGGACCCTGGACGGAACGCACCGGGCCTACACCATTCAGACAAGCGGGCAGCTGTACGATGCCGGGGCGTACCGGCCCCTCATTGTGGCGTACCGCAACGGCGCGCCTGTCCGTCTGCAGGAGCTGGGCAGGGTGACGGACAGCGTGGAGAACAACAAGGTGGCGAGCTGGTACAAAGACACCCGCGCCATCATCCTCGCCATCCAGCGGCAGCCGGGGACCAACACCATCGAGGTGGTGGATGCCATCAAGACCCTCCTGCCCTCCTTCCGCGCCCAGATGCCCGCTTCGGTCACCCTTGACATCCTCTACGACCGTTCGCTGTCCATCAGGGAATCGGTCAGCGATGTCAAATTCACCTTGGTGCTGACGATCTGCCTGGTGGTGCTGGTCATCTTCCTCTTCCTGCGCAACCTCTCCGCCACCGTCATCCCGAGTCTTGCGCTCCCGATGTCCATCGTGGGCACCTTCGCGGTCATGTACCTCATGGGATTCAGCATCGACAACCTCTCCCTCATGGCGCTGACCCTCTCGGTGGGGTTTGTGGTGGACGACGCGATCGTCATGCTCGAAAACATCGTGCGTCACATGGAGCAGGGGGAGGGGGTGAGGGAAGCGGCCCTCCGGGGCTCGCGGGAGATCGGGTTTACCATCGTGTCCATGACGATCTCCCTGGTGGCGGTCTTCATCCCGGTGCTCTTCATGAAAGGGATCCTGGGGCGGCTGCTCCACGAGTTCGCCGTCACCATCAGCATGGCGATCCTGATCTCGGGCTTCATCTCCCTGAGCCTGACCCCGATGCTCTGCAGCAGGTTCCTCAAGCCCCACGGACAGGAGCGCCACGGCCGCCTGTACCTCCTCATGGAAAGGGTTTTCGACGGGATGCTCGCCTTCTACCGGTGGAGCCTCTCCGGGGTGCTGCGCTTCCGGCGTACGGTGCTGGCGCTCTCGCTGGCGCTCCTCGTCCTCACGATCTATCTCTTCGGGAAGATCCCCATGGGCTTCCTCCCCACCGAGGACACCGGCCAGATCTTCGCCTTCACCGAGGCGCAGCAGGGCATCTCCTTCGAGGAGATGGTCCGGCACCAGCGGGCGTTGGCCGCGATCGTGCAGCAGGACCCGAATGTGGAGGCCTTCATGTCGAGTGTGGGCGCCGGGGGGTCGAACCTGTCGGGCAATACCGGCCGGATATTCATCCGCCTGAAGCCCCGCTCGCAGCGCCGCCTGAGCGCCGACCAGATCATTCAGGAGCTGCGGCCCAAGCTCGCCAGAGTGCCGGGGATACAGATCTTCATGCAGAACCTCCCCCCCATCCGCATCGGCGGCCAGCTCACCAAGAGCCAGTACCAGTTCGCCCTGCAGGGACCCGATACCGGGGAGCTGTACAGGTATGCCGCCGGGCTGGAAGGGAGGCTGCGGGCACTCCCGCAGCTCCAGGACGTCACGAGCGACCTCCAGATCAAGAACCCCCAGGTCAATGTGGAGATACGCCGCGACCATGCGTCCGCCCTCGGCGTCACCGCCACGCAGATCGAGGATGCCCTGTATACCGCCTACGGCTCCCGCCAGATATCGACGATCTACGCGCCCAACAACCAGTACCGGGTCATCATGGAGCTGCTGCCCGAATACCAGATGGACCCCGCAGCCCTTTCCCGGCTGTATGTGCGTTCTTCGTCCGACCGGCTGGTCCCTCTCAGCGCGGTGGCGAAAGTGGAGAAGGGAGTTGGCCCCCTGTCGGTGAACCATTTGGGGCAGCTGCCGGTGGTTACCCTCTCTTTCAATCTCCGGCCGGGCGTATCGCTCGGGGAGGCGGTGTCCCTGGTGGGGAAGCTCGCCCGCGACACTCTTCCGCAGAGCATCAGCACCAGCTTCCAGGGAGCCGCGCAGGCCTTCCAGTCCTCCACGAAAGGGTTGTTCGTGCTGCTGCTGATAGCGATTCTGGTCATCTACATCGTGCTGGGGATCCTCTACGAGAGCTTCATCCACCCCCTCACCATCCTCTCGGGGCTCCCCTCCGCGGGTTTCGGGGCCCTCATTACGCTGATGCTCTTTCACAAGGACCTGAATATCTATGCCTTCGTGGGGATCATCATGCTGGTGGGCATCGTGAAGAAGAACGCCATCATGATGATCGACTTCGCGCTGGATGCGCAGCGGAAGGAGGGGAAGGGGCTCTGGACGCCATCTACGAGGGGGCTCTCGCTCGTGTTCCGGCCCATCATGATGACCACCATGGCGGCCCTGATGGGCACCCTGCCCATCGCCCTCGGCTTCGGCGCGGGCGCCGAAGCCCGCAGGCCCCTGGGTCTCGCGGTGGTGGGGGGCCTGCTCTTTTCTCAGGTGCTGACGCTCTATATTACGCCGGTAGTATATTTTTACCTGGACGCGTTCCAGGGGAAAGTGGCCCGGAGGAAAGAACGGAAGGAGACACGGGCGCTTTAGGGTGCGTACACACCCTAACAGGGTACTGCAGAAGTCTTTTCGCTGTCATTGCGAGCGGAGCGAAGCAATCTCCTCTTTGGTTCACTGGCTCAGAGATTGCTTCGTCGCAAAAAAGCTCCTCGCAATGACATTCCGAGAGCTTTTCAGCGCCCTGATAAGCTTTTACGACGGAGGAAGAAGGTGGAAGAAAACAGAAAGGAAAACAGCAGCAGAAAGCGGATCGCCCTCATCGTGTTCGCTCTCCTGGGAGCTGCGGCGGCGGTGGCGCTCTTTTTCTATCTCGGCTATAAAGCGACGCATATCAGCACCGACGACGCTTTCATCGAGGGCCGCATCCATACGGTCGCACCGAAGATCACGGGGACGGTGAGAGAGGTATATGTCAGGGACAACCAGCCGGTGAAGAAGGGAGACCTGCTCCTGGAGATCGATCCTGCCGATTACGAGGTGCGGGTCAGGGAGATGGCGTCGGGGCTCGACGAGGAGACGGTGAGGGTGTCGGAGGCGGCCGCGCGCGCGGAAGCAGCGGGGAAGAGGCTGGCCGAGCTGCGCACCGTGGTCGAGGCGGCGAAGGCGCACCTCCAGCTCCAGGAGGCGACTCTGGCGCAGGCGGAGAGGGACAGGCAACGGGCGGAGAGCCTCTACCTGCGCGAGGCCGTCTCGAAGGAAAGATACGAGAAGGCGCAGACCGCCTGCGAGGTCTCCCGGGCCCAGGCAAAGGCTGCACGCGAGCAGGTCAGGCAGGCGCAGGCGGCGGTGGAGGCGCAGGCGGCGGCGGCGCGGCAGGCAGAGGTTTCGGTCTCCACCCAGAAGGCTGCCGTGCGCCAGAGGGCGGCCAGGCTCCGGACGGCGGAGCTCAATGCAGGGTATACGAAAGTGTATGCCCCTTCCGACGGGTATGTTACCCGCAAGTCGGTGGAGAGGGGGAACCAGGTCCAGGCGGGCCAGCCGCTCATGGCGGTCACGGAGCTCGACGACATCTGGGTCGTGGCGAATTACAAGGAGACGCAGCTGCGCACGATCAGGCCGGGACAGAGCGTGAGCATAACGGTGGACGCCTATTCAGGCCGGGAATTCCGGGGGAAGGTGGACAGCATCATGGCGGGCACCGGGTCCGTGTTTTCCCTCTTCCCCCCGGAAAATGCGACCGGTCAGTACGTGAAAGTGGTGCAGAGGATACCGGTCAAGATCGTGCTCGACAAGGGGACTGACCGGCAGCATGTCCTCCGGGTCGGGATGTCGGTGGAGCCCACGGTGCTGGTGGAGTAGGAGTGCAGGACGCGCAATGAACAAGTGGCTCATCGCACTGACCGTCATGCTCCCCACGCTCATCGAGATCATCGACACCTCCGTGGTCAATGTGGCCCTGGACCACATCCGCGGGAGCCTCTCCGCGGGCATGGACGAAGCCACCTGGAGCATCACCTCCTACCTCGTCTCGAACGCCATCATTATTCCCCTCACCGGATGGCTGAGCAGGATGTTCGGGAGGAAGCGGTATCTCATCTTTTCCATATCCCTGTTTACCGCCAGTTCCTTCCTGTGCGGTTCCGCATGGAACCTCCAGAGCCTCATCTTTTTCAGGATACTCCAGGGCATAGGAGGCGGCGCCCTGCAGCCCCTCTCCCAGTCGATCCTGCTCGAAACCTTCCCTCCCCGCCAGCACGGGATGGCGATGGCGGTTTTCGGTGTCGGCATCATGTTCGGCCCCATTGTCGGCCCGCTGCTGGGGGGCTGGATCACCGACAACTGGTCATGGCACTGGATCTTTTACCTCAATATCCCCATCGGCCTCATCTCCATCCTCATGACCGTGCTGTTCATCGCGGACCCGCCGTACCTGAAGAGGGAGAGGATGAAGATCGACTATGTGGGGCTGGCCCTCCTCGCCGTGGGGCTCGGAAGTCTCCAGATCGTCCTGGACAAGGGACAGCAGGAAAACTGGTTCGATTCGGGCTTCATCACCTGGCTGAGCATCGCAGCGGCGGTCTCTCTCGTGCTCTTCGTGGTGGTGGAGCTTTTTGCCGAACACCCGGTGGTGAACCTCCGGACCTTCAGGAATCTCTCCTTCAGCACCGGGAACGTGCTGATGTTCTTCGCTTT
>JAXLZK010000038.1:0-15306 GCA_046350935.1 Thermodesulfovibrionales bacterium | reverse complement strand
TGTGCACTTCATCGATAAAAAGGACGATCTTCCCTTCGCTTTTTTCAATCTCTTCGCAAGCATCGTCCTCCTTCCCATCTACCTCCAGACGCTGATGGGCTACACGGCGACGCTTGCGGGGCTCGTCCTCGGCCCCGGCGGCGTTGCGACCCTCCTGGCCATGCCGATAGCCGGGAGGCTGGTCACGAAAGTGAACCCGAAGGGCCTGTTGCTCTTCGGCATCCTTGTGAGCTCCTACTCCACCTATCTCATGTCGCAGTTCACCCTTCAAGCAGGTTTCACCACGGTCATCTGGCCCCGGGTTGTCCTGGGGATCGGCATGGGGTTCCTCTTCATCCCCCTCACCACGCTCACCCTCTCTACGATACGAAAGGAAGACATGGGGAATGCCACGGCCATCTATAACCTCCTGAGGAACCTCGGGGGGAGCTTCGGGGTGGCCTTTGTCACCACTATCCTGGCGCGCCGTGCGCAGTTTCATCAATTCCGCCTCGTAGAGCACCTGACGCCTTTCGATCCCGCCTACCGGCAGGCAGTGGAGCAGGGGGCGCTGCTGCTGAAGGAGCGAGGGCTGCCGGAGGCCCTTTCGCACTATGGCGCCGTCGGGAGCATCTACCGCCAGCTCATCAGGCAGGCCTCCATGCTCTCCTTCAACGACGCTTTCCATCTCATCAGCCTTATCATGCTCTGCATTCTTCCCCTCGTCTTTCTCCTGAGGAGGGGCAAGGGCGCCGCCGCAGCCGGGATGCACTAGGGGATGCTCCCTCTTTTTTTCCTTGCGTTGCCCAGAAAATGCGCTACACTTTAAATAAGGAAAGTTCCCCTGGGGATACCCGGTACGATTTTTCTGCAGCTGCAGGAGGGGAGGATGCCTGGAAAGAGCTGCCGCTTCCTGGTGCTTCTGCTTTTATTCTCATTCTGCCTGTTTCTCAGCGCCCTTGCCCGCCGTGCATGCGCTGCCGAGAGCGACCGTTTCTTCGAGGCGGGCATCGGGGGAGGGGCGAGCCTGAACGGCATCAACACGACGCAGGTGCTGCTCGCTCCCGCCTACAGCATCCCCTTGAAGAACAGCGACGTGTTCAGGGTGCGCATCGAGGGCACGGTGGAGCTGATCGAGTTCCGCGACAGGATCACCGCCATAGCGGGGGTGTCGCCTTTTCTCCGGGTCACCTGGCCGCTGGCGGGGCTGAGGCCTTTTATCGAAGTGAGCCCGGGGATCAATTACGCGAGCCGGAAACACCTTGACGGAAAGAAGCTGCGGGGGCCTCTCCTTTTCAGCGCCACGGGGGGGGTCGGTCTTGAAATGCAGCTGCAAAAGAGGCCGGTGAGCTTTTCCTATCGGGCGCGCCATCTTTCGAACGGACATATTTACGGCAAGGACAATCAGGGGCTCGACGCACATTACCTGATGCTCTCCATAGGGTTCTGAAGCCCAGGCCGTTTGTTCACCGCGGCCTCTCCCCGGAGTGCAGGGCTCCGAAAAGCGGTCAGGACCCGTTCTGCATTCTCTCCAGAAAGGCGCTGATCTCTTTCGTGAAGCATACCCCTTTCGGCAGGGTGCAGTTTCCGGCCGTCTTCTGTTTGATGGGGTCGTCCGGCTGCTGAATGCTGTCGGTCCTGTCGCGGACATCCTGAAACAGCAGGGCAAACTCCTCGGGGAGCTTCTTTCTCTCCGCGGCGTGGGCGCCCGCGAATTGCAGAAAGCCGTCGATTATGGACTCCGCAACGCGCGCGAAGGCGGTGCACTGACAACACAGGGGATCGTTCTGCTGGTTGCACAGAATACCTGCGGCGTAGTGGAATCCCCTCAACTGCGTGATAATCCTGTCACGGTTCATGCTCCTCTCCCCCTCCTTTACGCCTTCGTCGGTTCTGCTTCCTGCCGGCGGTGCGGCACCGGAATGTCCTCCCGTCAGTGTAGCATACCCGGAAAGGAAAATAAGATGTCCTGCATAGTATGGGTGATGGCGGGGGGAAGGTCAAGGAGCGTGGGAGGGGAGGGCGCCCGTGGGGAGAAGAAGAGAGCGGTCCGCCTTTCTCTTTTCCCAAACACGAGGCCGGCATGATATAGTAAAAGGTCAGTGTTCGCGGCAAGGAGAAAGATGAATGGAATTTATTCTGCACTTTATCGATATGTTTCTGCACCTGGACGCGCATCTGAGCGCGGTGATCCAGGGATATGGGACGGCAACGTACCTCATCCTGTTTCTTATCATTTTCTGCGAGACGGGGCTGGTGGTGACCCCGTTTCTCCCCGGCGACTCCCTTCTCTTCGCGTCGGGGGCCTTTGCAGCCCGCGGCGACCTGCATGTCGGCTGGCTGTTCGGATTTCTTTCTCTGGCGGCCATGCTGGGCAATTCGACGAATTACTGGATAGGGTTCTTTGCGGGACCGAAGGTTTTCCATAAGGAAGACGTGCGCTTCCTGAACAAAAAACATCTGGAGCGCACCCACCGGTTTTATGAGAAGTACGGGGGAAAGACGATCATTATCGCCCGGTTCGTCCCTATTGTCCGCACGTTCGCTCCCTTCGTCGCAGGGATCGGGCGGATGACCTATGCTCGCTTCCTCAGCTACGACATATTCGGGGGGACCGGGTGGGTGGCTGCCTGTGTCTTCTCCGGCTATTTTTTCGGCAACATCCCCGTCGTGAAGAATAATTTCACCCTCGTCATTTTCGCCATCATTTTCATTTCCGTCCTGCCCGGGCTGGTGGGTATTCTGCGCCACCGCTTCCGCGCCGCCCAGGACGCCTGAGCACGGGACGCCCCCTCTTTTCTGCGGTGCGCACTGGTATAATACGGCTCGTGGTGAGACGATGAGCGCCAAAGGAAAAATAGCGCGGGCGGCCGGGGTGATGTCCCTGGCCACCTTTATCAGCCGTATACTGGGCTACGTCAAGGACATGATCCTCGCCGGGCTCTTCGGCGCCGGCGGAGGGGCCGATGCCTTCTTTGTGGCCTTCAGGATCCCGAACCTCCTCAGGGAGCTCTTTGCCGAGGGGTCGATGTCGTCCGCTTTCATCCCCGTGCTGACGGAATACCAGACAAAGTACGGGAAAGAGGAGGCGACCCGGCTGGTGCGGGCGACCTTCGGCTTCATCCTCCTCTTCGTGGGGTCGATCTGCCTTATCGGGATCCTCTTCGCCCCGGCCATCGTCGCCGCTATCGCCCCAGGGTTCCTGGGCTCCCCGGAAAAGTTCTCGACCACGGTGCTGCTGACGCGGGTGATGTTCCCCTTCCTCCTTTTCATCAGTCTGGCGGCCCTCACCATGGGGGCGCTCAATACGAGGAAGGTCTTTTTCGTCCCGGCCCTGGCTCCTGCGACCCTCAACATAGTCGTCATCGTTACCGTCGTCGCCTTTGCCTCTTCTTTCCCCAATCCCCTTCTCGCCGTTGCCGCGGGGGTCGCGGCGGGAGGGCTCGTCCAGTTCCTCTTCCAGGTCCCTTCCTTCTACCGTCAGGGATACCGGCTGGGGTTCGGCCTGCGGGAGATGTCGGGGAAGGGGAGCGCACCCGAAGCGGACTCCTCTCCCCGGAGCGCCGCCATTCCTCTGCTGCACCCGGGACTGAAGAGAATCGGCTACCTGATCGTCCCCGCCACGGCAGGGCTGGCGGTCAACCAGATCAATATCTTCGTGAGCACCATCCTCGCTTCGTATCTCCCCGAGGGGAGCATCACGTATCTCTACTACTCCATGAGACTGATCCAGTTTCCTATCGGGATATTCGGGGTCGCCATGGGAATGGCGGTGCTTCCCGCCTTGTCCGAGCATGCGGTGCGCGGAGAGCTCGGCAAGGTGAAGGAGGACTTCTCCTTTGCCCTGCGCCTCCTCTTCTTTATCACGGTGCCCGCCATGGTGGGGCTGATCGCCCTGAGGGTCCCCATCGTCGCCACCCTCTTCCAGAGGGGCAGGTTCGGCTACGAGGCGACCGTCGGCACCGCAGGAGCCCTGATGTTCTACTCCCTCGGCATATGGGCCATCGTGGGCGTGCGGGTGATCACCGCCGCTTTTTATTCCCTGCAGGACACCCGGACCCCGGTAAAAATCGCGGCCCTGAGCATGGTGATCAATATCCTCCTGAGCCTTCTTCTGATGGGCCCGCTGCGCCATAACGGCCTCGCCCTCGCCAACGCCCTCGCCTCGGGCTGCAACTTCCTCCTCCTCTTTACTCTCCTGCGCAGGAAGCTCGGAGGGATCGGGGCCGGAGAGATCGTGCGCTCTTTTTCCAGGACGCTTGCGGCCTCCGTGATAATGGGAATCGCAGGGTGGGCCGTCGTGAAGGGCGGGGTCTGGTCCCTGCAGGGACATACCCTGCGCAAGGCGGCCTCACTCGGCGGCGTCCTCCTCTTTTGCGCCGTCGTCTACCTGGCGCTCTCTTATTTGCTAAAAAGCGAAGAAATGGGGTATATCATAGATAAAGTGAGAAGGAAGAAGTGAGAAGTGGGAAAGAAAGAATGACGGGGGAATGCCCCGGTTGCGGGTTATCTTTTACTTCTTATTTCACGCTTCTTACCTCACACCTGCTTTTCTGAGGAGGACCATGCTGATCAAAACCGTTGTGGTGGGGCCGCTCCAGGTGAACTGCTATATCATCGGCGATGAGGCTTTGAAAAGGGCGCTGGTGATCGATCCCGGCGACGAGCCGGACAGGATCCTGCATATCGTAAAAGAGGCGGAGTTGCGGGTTGACTATGTCGTATGCACGCACGGGCATTTCGACCATGTGGGAGCGGCGGCGGATATACGGCGGGAGACCGGCGCAAAGGTGGTGCTCCACCGGGACGAGCTGCCTGTGTATGCAGCTGCCAAGGACATGGCGGCTTTCTGGGGCTACGATCTGGAACCCCTCCCCGAGCCGGAGGCGTTCGTGCAGGAGGGGGATGTGCTCACCTTCGGGCGCCTGAGCCTCGAGGTCTTCCATACTCCCGGCCACAGCCCCGGGGGGATCTGCCTGTACGGGGAGAATACGCTCTTCTCGGGAGATACCCTCTTTGCAGGGTCGGTGGGCCGGACCGATTTCGCAGGCGGCGACCTCGCACAGCTACGGGACTCCTTCCGCCGGCTCATGATCCTGCCGGAGACGACGGAGGTCCAGCCCGGTCACGGTCCCGCTTCGACTATCGGGAGGGAAAAGCGCACCAACATGTTCTCTGCGGAGTTCCTCAGGGGAGTTTAGGGGTCAAACCTAAACAATAGAGTTTAGAGTTTAGGGGTCAAACCTAAACAATACACTTTGGAGAGATAAAGCACTCTTTATTTCTTCAAGCTCATTGTCCAACTTCTTGTCCTTTTCCCTCAGCGTGCCGATGCGCCTGACGGCGTTCGTCACCCCCTGAAGTGTTATGCCGAACAACTTCCCGATCTCAGCGTTCTTCCTTCCACTGAGAATTGTACACAGGTACACCGCCATCCCCCTCTGTCTTCCCCATGCCCTTTTCCTGTTGAGCAAATCCTCCTGTGTGGCTCCGTAATGCCGGGCAACCGCTCTCACTATGTCCTCAATCGGGTTTTTGGGTTCGATCCTTTTAGCGTCGGGCAGTTCCGTCGTATCGGCGATGCCTTTTACTTGCTTCATCATGCTGTCTTTAAAGCTCGTCCCGCCGACGATGATCCCCTCCGCCTCCTGCAGCGGTGATTTCCCTGTACTCTCTCGCTCAACAAATTCCTTGTATCTCTCTGCTGCCTCGGCACGCCGCCTCGAAAACGCAGAGAGCGTACTGTCCGTATCGGTGAGCATTCCGCTGCCTCCCCGAAGATACTCGCCGTAGCTGCTCCATTGGTATTCCCCGGGCAGCTTCACCACGCCGGCCCTGACAGGATTCAGGTGCAGGTAGCGCCCGAGTTCAAGCAAATAACTTTCCTTCTCCACCACAAAGGCCTTATATCTGCCCTGAAACAGGTGCCCCACTCTCCCCTGCCTTCTGTTTACCCATACGGTATAGCTGGTGTTGATGTTGTGCATGATCTGCTGTATGTTCGCGTGGGGTGTCTCGATAAGGAGATGATAATGGTTGTCCATCAGAACGAACGCATGCAGAAGATAGCCGTACCGCTCTTTTGTACGGACAAGAATATTTTTGAATGCAAGCCGGTCATGCTCATCCCAGAATATCTGCTCTCTGCGGTTCCCTCGTGAGGTGACGTGGTAGAAGGCCCCTTCGTATTCGATCCTCAATTGCCGCGCCATGCAGGGAACATAGCATAACTGACTCTCCTTAGTAAAGTGTATTGTTTAGGTTTGACCCCCCCCAAAAAAACCGCGAAGGATGGTATAATGGACGATGAGCGACGGTATCAAATCTCCGTGCCTGAAGAAATGCTCCCTGAACCGGCAGAATATCTGTCCCACCTGCTATCGCACCCTGGAAGAGATCATGGTGTGGAGTGCGGCGGACGACGAACAGAAGAAGAGAATCCTTGCCGCGGTGGAGCAGCGGAAGGCCCGGCACGCACAAAAAGAGTAGTCTCCCTGCCGTACTGCGCAGAAGGAGGAATCCCCTTGGAAATAAGGGTCGGGCATCTCTCAACCTTTTACCATACCGCGATTCTCCTGATGGCGGACGATCCCGCCTTCCCGTTTCCCGGGACCGCCCGGTCGTCCGGACTTGAGAGCGGGACAATGCAGTGGCGGCTTTTCGGGACAGGACCCGCCATAGTCAATGCTTTCGAAAAAGGGGAACTTGATATTGCCTACATAGGACTCCCTCCCGCGATCATCGGGATAGAGCGCGGCGTCGGGATCCGGTGCGTGGCGGGCGGGCATGTGGAAGGAACGGTCATCTGCGGGAAGCTGGAGGACAAGGGCTTCCCCGAAACGGAAGACCTGGGAGAGCTCTTCCGGCAGTATTCCGGGAAGAGCATCGGGGTCCCCGGAAAGGGGTCCATTCATGATGTCATTCTCACGGATAGCCTCGAAAAGTACGGTCTCAAAGGGGAGGTCGGCGTGATCAATTTCCCCTGGGCCGACCGGGTCGTCGAGGCTATGGCCAAGGGTGAGATTGCGGCTGCTGTGGGCACCCCTGCGCTGGCTGTCACCCTGAAGAGATACGCAAAGGGAAAGGTCCTGTATCCTCCTTCGCGGCTCTGGCCCCACAACCCGAGCTACGGGATCCTCGTGAGCCTTTCCTTCCTGGAGCGGCACCGCGGGCTCGTCCGGGCCTTCCTCGCCGCCCACGAAGAGGCCACCGCTTTCATCCGGACCCGGCCGGAAAAAGCGGCGGAGGTCATCGCCCGCTTTGTCGGGTTTGTCGACGAGGATTTTGTTCTCGAAATGCTGCGGGTCTCTCCGAAGTACTGCGCCCAGCTCACCGACGAGTATCTTTCTTCCACCATGGCATTCGCAGCCACCCTCCGGAGGCTCGGCTATATGGAACGGGTGCCCCCGGAGGACCGGATCTTCGATACGTCGCTCATCAGGGAGCTGCACCCTCCCGGACACCATTACGGCGACGGCATCGCCGGAGGGTGACCCGAGGTATCCCGGGTGCCGTACACGGGCAGGTATACACGAACGCAGTGTGCCTATACATCTTAACGAGAAAAGGAGTATCCCATGTCCAAAGAAGAGAGGCCCCTTCCCAAGCCCCCCTCCACGCCCTTCGGGCGGAAAAAGCAGTTCGGGGCAGCGGAGAGCGATATGACTCTTCTGTCCGATCGTCTTGCGATGGCGATGGCGGAAGGGAAGATCGAGGAGTACCTGCAGAAGGAGATGCCCGACAACGAGTATGCACGCAGCCTCACCATGATGATGATGGGGATGACCGGGAGTATGTCCGGCACGACGGGGATAATGCCGCCCGGCCTCTTCACCGTCTCCCCGGCAGCGGGCGCTCCCCCGGAGGCGGGCGCGAAACCGGAGGCCGGAAAGGACGGGGCGCAGGATGCGGAGGCCGGAGAGCCCGCCGGTCTGCCCATCGATCTTATGAAAGCGGTCCAGGCCGGGGAGGTAACGGAAGTGATGGACATCCTCCGGAGAGAGCACAGCAAGGCGCATCCCGGCACAGAGGCGGCTTCCCCTGCGGGACCTGCCCCCGCCCCTGCTCCCGCGAGCAATCTTACCCGTGAGCCCTCCGTCGAGGAGGAAGTGGTGAATACCCTGGCGGGAATCGCTGAGGAGAACGGCGTTTCGGTGGACTGGCTCATCCTGAGGGCGTTGAAGATGTACGTCAAGGAGTATCAGAAGACGGGGAGGCTCTAACCCCTCGGGGGCAAACGCATCGCACTACCCGGTGAGTGGGCATTCCCTTGGGATTGCTTCGCTCCGCTCGCAATGACAGCAAGGGAGAGGAAGACAATGACAGGAGAGAGGGGCGCAATGACGGACAGTGCGAAGGGTCGTACCCTGAAGCAATCTTGCTGTTTTCCCTTTATCACCCCTTTGTCTGGGGAGCGCCCGCCAGGAATTCCTGCACCTGTTTCTTGATGGTGAGGTGAGGGAGGGAGATATTCGGGACTTCCCTGTTGCCCGGCATCGCGAGGCAATGGATGAAGCGCAGGCCGGCGTCCCGTTCCCTCATCGCCGCACTCAACTGCCTCTTCCCCGCTACCTTGCCGGTGCGGCGTATCCCAAACCCCTGTGCAACGCGTTCGAGATCGACGCAGACGCCCGAAAAGGTGGGCTGATTCCCCGTGGAGCCGTAGGCGCCGTTGTCGACGGCGAGGAGGGTGAGGTTCTCCGGAGCGCAAAAGGCGGCGGTGGCGAGGCTTCCTGGATTCATCAAAATGCTGCCGTCCCCGTCGATCACCACCACTTTCCGCTCCGTGGAAAGGGCGAGGCCGATGCCCAGGGGCGTGGCCATCCCCATACTTCCAAGCATATAGAAGTACGAGGGCCGGTTCCCCAGGTGGAAGAGCTCTTTCGCGGGGGCACCCAGGTTGCAGACGACTACCGTGTCCTCCAGAAAGGGTGCGATCGTTTCGAGGACCTCGTAGCGCGTGAGCTGCGGCTTCATCCCCCCCCCCCGGAGCGGAGAGGGAAGGGAGCAAACCGGCCGGCCTTTTGTCGCCGGGGGGGCTGGTAGCGTGCATTCGCCTCCGGTTTCCCAGACCGCGGGGCTGAGGAGGAAGGCGTGTATCGTCCCCTTCCGGTACAGCGCATCGAGCTTCTTCCCTATCCCCCTGAGCTCTTCCCGGGTGGAGATGACGGAGTGGGGGATGCCCGCTCCCCTCAGAATGCCCGGGACTTTCTGCCCCATCGGGACCTGCGCGGCGATCTTCTCCTTGTAGACGCCGCGGTGGCTGATAAAGAGGGCGAGCGGCAGTTGATAAAAGCCGGTAAGGGAGAGGAGCGCGTTGAGCATGTTGCCGATCCCCGAGTTCTGAAAAAACATGGCGGGCCGTCTGCCTGCCAGCGCGGCCCCCGCGCAGATGCCGACCCCTTCCTCTTCCCGTGTCAGGGGGATGTAGTGCAGGGGGGCGGAGCGGTACTCCTCGGCGAGCAGAACAAGGAGGTCCCTGATCCCGTAGCAGGGAAGGGTGCAGGCCATGTCGACGCCGCAGGCCCGCAGGATGTTTATGAGCTCTTGTTCAGGAGAGAGCATAGCGCCTCCTCGATTTCCTTGTCGCTGATGTTTTTCGGCACGAAGTACGGGTCCACCTCATGGGTCCTGTATTCCTGAGAATATCTCTTTTCTCCTCCTCCCGTGATGTTCAGGAGCAGCACCTCGTCTTTCGCCACGCCGCCGGCGCGGACCGCCCTGACGAGAGCGGCGACCGCCACTCCCGCCGCAGGGACGATGTCCACTCCTTCGGTCTGCCGGAAGAGCTCCATTGCGGTAAAGACCTCCAGGTTGGGAATGCCGTACATTTCTCCGCCCGCCGCCTCGAGGACGTCGTAGATGCCTCCCTGTACGCTATAGGCTGGGTAGCGGTTGGAGAGCACCCGCGTGGTGATCTCCGCCAGCAGCTCGGGCCGCAGGTCCTCGCTGAAGAGGGTGCGGCTCTTTTTCTGCCACGCTTTGACCATGGGGGCGAAGGGAAGGTTCTGTGCAAGGTGCAGCCGGGGAAGTCGTGAACCGAATCTCCCGTCCCGTACGAAGCGCTCCGCCATCTCCGCGACCCCGATGGCCCCTGTTCCGCTCCCGACCGCCTGGAAGTAGTGGTCCGGGAGCCTCCCCATACGCGCCACGGCCTCGAGGAGCACGCTCCCGAGGCCGTCTCTTTTCGCCACGTTCTGTACTCCTCCCTCGAAGGGCATGCCCGCGATGCGGGAGACCCGCTTCGCCACGTCGATGGAGTCCGAATAGTCGCCGTCGCCTACGACAAGGGTGGGAATCCGCGCGCGTTCTTCCAGGTACCACATCTCCATGATGCACATCCGGGGCACGACGATGATCACCGGGAACCCCGATACGTGGGAAAGATGCGAAAAGGCCCTCGCCGTATTGCCCGCGGAGGCGACGGTAAGGCCGGGGATCCCGCTCTCCTTCGCGTTCTGAATCACCACGGCGGCTTCGTACTCCTTGAAGGTGCAGGTGTGGAGGTCCGCACCTCTTTCAGGCCAGTATCCGTTGAAGGCGATGGAGAGACGCGAGAGCCCGAGATGCCGGGCGAGCCCTTCTGAAGGGTAGACAACCGGTCCCGGCTGGGGGAAATCAGGGGTATGCACCGGCAGCCAGTTGAATTTCCATATCCCCTGCGCGTTGCTCTCCGAGAAATGGACGTCGCGGTACCGGGTCTCGAGCAGAGCGTCCTTGCAGTGTCCGGATGCGGAGAACGAGACGTTTTCCAGTACGGTATCGCACTTGCTGCAATGCAGGGTGTAATGACTCATCTATCTTTGCGCCTCCTGGTTCTGTTTTCGTCGGGTCCACTGTTATTGTACCATTCTCGTCCGGCCAGTGCACGGGAATATACCTTTTTCAGGCAAAGAACCGGGGGAGAGCGTGGTGCTAAAAGTGCCCCTCCTTGCGGACCGTCCCGCCGGGCAGCCGCCCATTGAGACGGTGGTACTCCCAACGGTACCTCGCCCACTTGTAGGCGTCGAGCAGGGATATCGCATATACGAACAATCCGCCTGCATGGCGGCCGAGGAAGGAATGTTGTTCCGTCGTCAGGTGATAGGTTACCCATCCGAGGGAGATCATGAAAAAGAGCATGGTGAGACCCCGTTTCGTCTGCCCGTTGAGCAGGTGGCCGACACCCGGCAGCACCAGCGCCACGAGCAGGACGACATAAGGGTTTACGGGCGGTTTTGGGGGCGGGCAGCCCGAAGGGGTGTCCCCGTGAGATTTCCGTCCGGTTTTCATCTCAGTGTCCCTCCTGTTTCAGGTCTTCATAAAGGGCGATGGCCCGGTCCATGAGACTGCCGAGGAGGGAGGGCGAGAGGGGCGGGCCAGCGAACTCCACCTGACGGAGCACCGTGTAATAAGCCCTCACTCCCTCCTTGGCCTGATAGACGAGGCGGATGCCCCGGGGCGTGACCAGGAGCTCTTTTGCCTTCGGGTCCTCGAAGAACCGGATATGGGGCTCAACGGATTCCAGGGGCGGCATCGCTTCGGGCCGGTCGGAGCGCAGCCACGCGTCCTGCGGCCACCCCGGAGGCACGGGAAGGCGGCAGTCCAGCAGGGCGGCGGGGGAAAAGAACTCCACGTTGAGGGGCCGTACGAGGAAGTCCAGGACTCCGCCCCAGCGCACGCGTCCCCGCAGAGTGACGATAAGCCAGAGGGAGGGAAGCTTCCGTACCGCGATGTGGTCCGCGATCAGCTCGATCCGCACTGCGTACCCGCGGTAGCGGCCTTCCAGGACCGGGAAGTAGATACCGTCCCGGCTCAGGCGGCAGGACTCGAACAACCCGATGCAGGCGTCGAACATCGCCCCCCGCTTCCTCCGGACTTCCTGCCGCCCGTGCCGGTGGAGAAGGACGAGAACCGCCGCCATGATGACGAGAACCGCAGGGGCCGCGCCGTTCATACGCTTACCGCCCCATGCCTTCCGGTAGTCAGGCATCCTCCTCAGCGAACCACGGTTACCGGGCAGTGCGCCTTGGCCACTACCTCGCTCGCTACCGACCCGAGCAGGATGCGGGCGACCCCGGTCCTCCCCGTCGAACCCACGATGATGTGGTTGTACCCTTCACTCTCCGCGTAATGGATGATCGTCGCCGCGATGTTGCGGCCCGACGCTTTGGCGCACGTTACGTTCCCGATCCCCGCCTCCAGCGCCCTGGCCCTGGCGGTGTGGAGCTCCCGGAACACTTGTTCGTCCACGGCGTTTTTCATAATGGAGACGCCGTGGACGGACTCCCCTTCCTCGGGAACCATGCTGACGGTGAGAAAAGTGAGCTCCGCCTCCAGTCCGTATCCTTTCAGAGCCTTGCAGAGATCGACCGTCCAGGCGACCGCCTTCTCGGAAGCAAGGGAACCGTCCGTAGCACAGAGGAATTTCATCTTCATCGCTGATCCTCCTGGTGCGCATAGCCCTTCGGGCGCGGCCAGGTCATCTGGAACTGGTCGCCGCGGCGTACGTATTTATACCGGTGGAAGTGGAACCAGAGGCTCGCCGCGATGTAGAAAGCCATCATGGCCAGCAACTGCGGTCCGTACCCCAGGAAGGTGGCAAAGAAGGTGACGGCGCAGAGAGTGATGAGTGTAATGGCAGGCAGGGGATGGAAAGGATGGACGTATCCCCGCCGGATGACGCCCAGGGGCCATTGTTTCCGGAATTTGAACATATTGATCGGCATGACCGTGTAGCCCAGGAGACCGGAGAGGATGGAGAAGGTGATTACCTGGTCCAGGAGACCGGTGAAACCGAAGGAGATTGCCACCGGTACCAGGAAGAGGATGGAACGGAAAGGGGTCCGGTACTTGGGGTGCACCGCGCCGAACCAGACCGGAAGGTAGTGGTCCCTGCCCATCGCGAACCACGCGCGGGCTGCGTCGTTGATGGTGCCGTTGGCCGATGCGAGCGCGGTGAAGAGGGTCCCGGTGAACATGGCCACCTGGATGAAGGTGCTCCCGGTGACACGGGCTGCGTCATACTGCGGGATCAGGCTGATCCCCAGGTACTCCCAGGGCACGAGCCCTGCGGTACAGTACCATGTTACCGTCGCCGCAATGAGGAGCGTGATGATGCCCGTCATTGTCCCCAGGGGGAGAGAGCGGCCTACCGACCGTACCTCCTCGGCGGCCTGGCACGTCCCCTCGATGCCGAGGTAATACCAGATCCCGAACTGGAAAGCCGCGATCACCCCGATCCAGCCGTACGGGAGGTCGGTCAGCAGCCCCTTGTGCAGGAACCCGCCGCCGGCCGGGTCCCACCCCTTCATGCCGAAGAAGAAGATGAAAATCGTCGCAAACGCAATGGCCGTGATGACGAGGTTTACGTTGAGCGTCATGTATACTCCGCGGTAATTCAACCATGCAAGGACCGCCACGGTGAAGACGACGAAGGGTTTCGGATCGAGGTCGGCATGTCCGAAGTCGGCAGCCGCCGCCTTGATCAGGTCGCCCACGACGAGCGCATCGGCTGCTTCCAGCATGGTATAGGCAAACACGAGATAGAGGCCCACGTTGAAGGCCATCAGAGGCCCGATGATGTGTTTTGCCTGGGAATACTGTCCCCCGGCGGCCGCCACCGTGGAGGTGACCTCCGAATCGATCATGGCCACGCAGGTGTACAGGAGACCGATGAACCAACACGCAATCAGTGACCCGAGCGCGCCCCCCTTGTCAATGGAAAAGTTATAGCCCATGAACTCGCCGACCAGCACGATCCCCACGCCGAGCGCCCAGACATGGGCGGGGCCGAGGACTTTGAGCAGGGAGATCCGCTCCTTCTGCTCCGGTGCTACCGCCTCATTGTTCATTATTTCCCTCCCTTAACGGGTTTCTGTGAGTTTTTGTCTTGCCTTGTCGCGCTGTTCTGCGAACATCCTCTCCTGTTCCAGAATTTCGTCGTGCCCTTCCCTGGAGCTCAGAAGGAACTCCTCGGCGTGCTCCTTCCCGGTCCGGAAGAAGTCGATGAGCATCCAGAGGAGCAGGAGTGCCGACGCGATCCAGCAAGCATAGGATAAAAGATCCCAGAAATCCATGATAGAACACCTCCCCTCAGGGCGTGCAGGCGCACCCCGGTGTGGTTGATTGTTTCGACGCCGCTCAGTCGAATTTCTCTGCGATTACCTCCCGGTATTCCTTATCGGACATCTTCAGCACCATCACGAAATACCCGATCAGCACGGCAGAGGTGATGAGGAACGGCACGAGCTTGATCCGGTAGTCGAACTTCTGGTTGATGATCGCGGCAGCCTTCTCCGGAGTATACCCCAGCTTTTCCCACTGGGCTGCCATGGTCGGATTTTGCTCCAGCGTCTCCCAGGTTATTTTTTCGAGCTTTTTCGCTTCCGTCTTGCCTGCGGCGGTGAGACCCAGGAGTATGGGCGTAAGGAGCACGACGTAAATGAGCACCAGGAGGATCAATGAATCGGCGATCTGTCCGAGGGTGCTCTGCTGCGGGGGGACGTAGGGACTCTTCATACGCTACCTCCACTCTTCTCGTTTTTTGAAAAAGCGAGCTGCATCAGGCTTTCCGCTTCTTCGCCTTCAGGCGATCCAGGTGGCGGAGGTCGACGGCGTAAATGAACTCCTTATCTTCGGCATAGTGTCTGATCATCGCCCCGATGGAAGCCGTGTTGTAAATGAGGACGAGGATTCCTCCGATGATGAGCGCAGTATAGACCACGCCGGAGGATGCGGCCTCCGAGACAGCGGTGACGGCAAAAAAAGTGAATGCGTAAACGATCCACAAGCACGCCACGAACACCCATCCGAATACGCGGTCCCGGTTAAACATTGAATCGATCCGCCTCCTGAACTCAACGTCTTTCTGATTTGCCGCACGTGACAACGCCTCCTCCGATGCCGGCATGGGGCTGCCTTGCCTTTCCATTGCTGTTCACCTCCTTTCTTTTGAAAATATTCTTTCCCGCCAGGGTGTGTTTGCAGACTGTGTTCGTTGCAAGTCCGAGCGAAGAGTTTCCTGTACTGCGTTCTCTCGGACACAACGCCTAGTGCTTTTGCCTGCTGAAATTTCTCTGCATGCCTCTTTTTGAGGCCCTTGTTCATGGATTTCAGCAAATTACATGCCTGCAACATCCGACATGCATGCCGAGGAAAGTGATGCAGAAGGCTGGAGGGTGCAATCCCTTGCTGTTCCTTCCATCAGGCCCTTTTGCAGCGGGTAGAGAGAGAGAAAGAGGGTATCCCCTCGCCCCATGCCAAAGGATGCCTATTCAGAATCCAGATAATTTCCGCGCATAAAAAAATGGCTGAACAGGAAAAGATCTGTTCAGCCGCCAGGGGTGG
>JAXLZK010000037.1:29178-36527 GCA_046350935.1 Thermodesulfovibrionales bacterium | reverse complement strand
CCGTTGCGTAAAATGGAAGAGTCAGAGTGTGTAGAACTCCTTTCAAGACTCCCTCCCCCTTGAGGGGGGCGAGGGAGAGGGTGAAACAGAGGGCCTTGAAATAGCTTCCAGGCATACCCTAAAAGAAAACAAAGGTGATCACCAGAAAAACCGGTAGCAGGATCGCTAATGAATATTTAATCATGTATCCGAAAAAACTCGGCATCGGGACACCCGCCTCTTCCGCGATGGAGCGCACGAGGAAGTTCGGGGCGTTTCCTATGTACGTGACCGCACCGAAGAAGACCGCGCCGGCGGAGATCGCCTCCAGGTAGAGCCCCCTCTCCCGTATCAACTGCGCAACGGCCTTTGACTCGGGTATTCCCGGATAGAACCCTCCCAGCGCGGTGCTCAGAAACGTCAGATAGGTGGGGGCGTTGTCGAGGAAGCTCGAAAGCGCTCCGGTGGCCCAGAAATAGTGGGCGGGCTCACGTACCGCGCCGGTCAGAAAGGCCAGCGCCCCCTGTTCCCCTGCCTGGAGGATTTTCAGGCAGGGCATCATGGTCAGAAAGATCCCGGCGAAAAGCACCGCCACCTCTTTCAGGGGAGCCCAGGAGAACTCATTGTCCTCCCGTACCCTACGCGGCGTCACCGCAAGGGAAACAAGGCTTATCCCGATAAGGAGCAGATCCCGTACCAGGTCCTGCAGGGTGCGGTGCACCCCGAAAAAGGATACCTCTCTCCAGTGAGCCGTCCCGCTCAGGAGGACCGCCCCGACAACCCCGAGGAGCAGCAGGAAATTAAACCCTCCCTCCACACGTAATTTCTCCTTTTCCCCCTCTCCGGAGGGAGGGGAAACGTTTTCCCTGAGGAAGAAGTACCTGTCCAGGGGATAATAGACAACGAGCAGAGTCCCCGCGGCAAGCGCCATGGGGGGCAGAACAGCAAGGGTCCAGAAAAAGGGCACCCCAAGGAGGAAGCCGAGGAACAGGGGAGGATCTCCCAGGGGAGTGAGTGCGCCCCCGATATTGGCCACGAGAAAGATAAAAAAGATCACCATGAAGGTCCTGTGCTTCCGGTGGGCATTGGCCCTGAGAAAGGGGCGTATCAGCAGCATGGCGGCGCCGGTGGTGCCCATCCACGAAGCGAGGAGGGTCCCCGCGGCGAGAATCCCGGTGTTAAGGAGCGGGGTGCCGCGCAGGCTCCCCCGGATCAGAATTCCGCCCGAAATGGTATACAGCGCTCCCAGAAGGATGATAAAGGGCAGGTAATCGGCAAGCATGAGATGGAGGAAATCGTGAACGACCCCGCCCCCCCTCAGGAAGAGAAGGAGAGCAACGATTACCACCGACCAAAAAACGGAAACCTGCATGAAGTAATGATGCCAGAACCGCGGCGCAACGAGGGGAAACAGGGCGATGGAGAGCAGCATTCCCACAAAGGGAACCGTGCTCCACAACGGCAATGCCGCCCCCAGGGATATCGCCGGGGAGAGGGCGTCAGCCTGCATGTTTCCACCGCTGCATGCTCTGGCGCATGCCCCTATTGTATACCGGAATGAAGCAAAATGCAGCAGGAAAACAGCCGCACCCCCGCTGCGGGCGCCTTCCCCTTTATCTTCTGCCGGCCGGCTGCGCCTTCTTCATCTCCGCGACCTTTTTGCCCATCTCGTTCCGCTGCTCCGTGCCGAACATCTCCTGGGCGTTCGCAAAGATGTCTTCCTCCTCCTCTTCGATATGCTGCTCCACGCTCTCTTTGAGGACGGAAAGCTTGGCATCCCAGTATTCGTCCTTCTGCATGCCGCTCAGCTCGGTGAGGAGCAGTTTGGCGACGTGGTGCTCCTCGATCGCCTTCAACGCCATGGGGCGAAGGTCCTCATCCTCCCGGAAGGGCGGATAGAAGAACTCCTCCTCCCCCGCCGTATGCAGCTCGAGAGCCTCTTTCAGCTTCTCGAACACCCTGTCCTTGTCCCCGTCCTTCGAGGTTTTGCCCTTCATCTGGTTCAGCTTGTCGAAAAGGGACAATACCGCCTCATGGTCCTGCCGCAAAAATTCGAGAATGTCCATCGGTTCCTCCTTTTTGAGTGGGGTGTAAGCCCCTACCTGCCCGGACTCTCTCTAAATTGGACCATAAAAAAGAGGAAACCGCAAGGAGGCGGAATTCCCTCACCAGGGCAAGCGCATCAAAAAAGCGATTCAGGGGAAAACAATAAGATTGCTTCAGGATACGACCCTTCGCACTGTCCGTCACTACGCCCCCCTCAGTGTCCCCCCTGCCATTGGCTGATGAGGGTGAAGACCCCCACCCTGATCATCTTGACCGCAATGGCCGCCAGGAGCAGGGAGGCCATCCGGGTGATGACCCGGACGCCGTTCATCCCCATGCGCCTGATGAGGAAGTCCGCCCTGTCGAAGATAAACCATGCCAGGAGCAGGTTCAGGATAAGGGAGATGATGACCGGAACCGGGCCGTAGTTCCCCGCGAGGAGCAGCGAGGTAGTGATGGTGGCAGGCCCTCCCAGCAGCGGAGTGCCGAGGGGCACCACCCCGAAAGTGGGGGAAACGGTCATCTTCTGCGTTCCCGCCCGCGACAGCTCGGAGATCGAGATAATCAGCAGGAGGACGCCTCCCGCGATCATGAAGTCCTCCACCAGGATGCCCAGGATCCTGAAAATGGCCCTCCCGAGAAAGATGAACAGGACGGTGATGATGAAGGCGGTAAAGACGGAGTGGCGGGCGATCCTTCTCTTTTCCTGCGGCTCCAGATGCTCGGTGACCGCCAGATAGAGGGGGAGGACTCCGGGCGCATCGATGGCGACCATGAGGGGAATGACGGTGAGCAGGAAATAGCCGAGATACTCCATAGACCCCCTTCTCTGCGGTATGCATCCGCGCCGGAAACAGGCAGGCTCTCCCTAAAGCATAGAGAGACACGCGCCGGGCTGTCAAGGAAAAGACAATGAGCCGTCACCCCATCACTCCGGCGAGAGCCAAAGTCTCTCTCAGATCGTCATTCCGGTGGAAACCGGAATCCGTCACCCCGGCGAAAGCCGGGGTCCAGTTCCCAGGGCAAACGCATCAAAAGAGCGATGTAAGGGAAAACAACAAGATTTCGCAATGACAAAGACAGGCAGAGGGAAAGGGTGAGAGGTCAAGAGGAAATCGTTTCGATGACTGTCATTGCGAGCGGAGCGAAGCAATCCCAGGGATACACACCGACCACCCATTTTGATACGATTGCCCTGGCCGTCACCCCGGCGGAAGCCGGGGTCCAGTTCCTTATTCAAAGACTGGATCCCGGCTCAGAAGATCTGCCGGGATGACGGCGGGAGATCCGGGATCTGAAGAACTACCGGGATGACGGCGGATGGTGGCGGATGACGACAGAGTTAGGTATTGATACGGTTTCCTGTTTCTCTCGCTTCTTTGCTCTTCGTGCCCTATACTTTAAGTAAAACATAAAGAGGAGGTTTGCATGGGGGGACATGACATCATCGCAATCGGCGCCTCGGCAGGCGGAGTGGAGACCCTTCAGAAGCTGGTGGGCGGCTTCCCGATATCCCGGCGGCGATTTTCGTGGTGCAGCATACCTCCCACGAGTCTCCCGGCGTTTTCGCCGATATCCTGGGACGCTCCGGCCCCCTGAAGGCGAAATATCCGAAGAGCGGGGAGCATTTCCATCCCCGGGACCATCTATGTGGCTCCTGCCGACCACCACCTGCTGGTCAAGAAAAACCATGTTCTTGTCACCCGCGGTCCCCGTGAGAACAGGATGCGGCCCGCCATCGACCCCCTGTTCCGCTCGGCCGCCGCCGCATACGGCGCGAAGGTAGTGGGAGTCGTGCTGACGGGCATGCTCGACGACGGCACCGCAGGGCTCTTTACCGTGAAGAGATGCGGCGGCGTTGCCTGCGTGCAGGATCCTACCGATGCCCTCTACCCCGAAATGCCCCAGAGCGCCCTCGAAAACGTGCGGATAGACTACCGCTTGCCCGTATCCGAATTAGGCCCCCTGCTCGATCATCTTGCGCGGACGGATCCGACGGGCGATATTCCCTATCCCGGAGGACATAGTGGTCGAGGCCCGGATAGCGGAAAAGGCGATGAGCGATATCAATATCATAGAAAACATGGGCACCAAGTCGCCCTTCGGCTGCCCCGAATGCGGCGGCGGCATATGGGAGATAAAGAACGATCCCGTTCACCGCTACCGCTGCAACACCGGCCACGCCTTCACCGCGCGCGCACCCTGCTGGCGAGCCAGAACGAGACCATCGAGCGCGCCCTCTGGGCGGCAGTGCGGTCGCTGGAAGAGCGTGCCAACATGCTCAAACGTCTTGCTCGGGACGAGAAGGGCCGTGGGCGCAGCTTCTCTTTGAAGGACTACGCGACCGAAGCGGACAGGCAAAGAAAAACGCCCAACATATCAGGGAATTGCTTTTGCATATCGCCTGACGGCGCCCCTGCAGCGCCTCTCTCCCTCAGTCCTTCCTGCCGCATGACCCCGGGTCTCTTTCTGTTTCCTTATTCCCGGAATTTCTTTATAATTATCTATCATAGTGAAAAATATATTGAAAAAAAAAAAAAAATGCCGATACTATTTTTATACTGCAAGCTGTATTCGGGAAGCCACGCACCCATAGCAAGGCGTAACCCACGAGGAAAACGCCCGCCGATGAGATAATAACCGAGCAGCGCTCCGGCACGTTTTGCCCGAAAAACTCGAAGAATCGCAAGAGCACCCAGCGAAGTCAGTGTGCAGCCCCCGGCGGAAACGAAACAGGAGACAGGAATGGCACGCCTGAGAAAGCCTAACGATCAAAGCCGGCCTCCTCCGCCGAGACGCCCCCCCCCCTGAAGGGCGGAGGCCAGCCGCGAACGGCAACTTTTTCATCGTCGCCATCGGCACTTCCGCGGGAGGGCTGGAGGCTCTCGAGCAGTTTTTTCCCTCCCCTGCCCTCCGACAGCGGGATGGCGTTCATCCTTCTCCATCTCGACCCCACGCACAAGAGCATCATGCGCGACCTGCTGAAGAGGTATACCCGCATGGAAATTTTCGAGGTGGAGAACGGGATGGAGGTCCAGCCTGACCGCGTCTACATCATCCCCCCGAACAAGATATGGCGATCATCAACAGGCAGCTCCAGTTGCTGGAGCCCGTGGAACGCCGGGGCCTGCGCCATCCCATCGATTTCTTTTTCCGGTCCCTTGCCCAGGACCAGCGGGAGAGGGCCGTCGGCATTATCCTGTCGGGGACCGGTACGGAGGGCACCCTGGGACTGAAGGCCGTAAAGGGAGAGGGCGGGCTGTCCATCGCCCAGGACCCGAATGACGCCCGGTACGGAGGAATGCCCGGCAGCGCCATTGCCGGCGGTCTCGTCGATTACGTGCTGCCCGCCCAGAGGATGGCGGAGCATCTGATGAAATATAGCCGAAGCCCCCTCGTCCGTCCGCCGCAGGCAATGACAAAAATCGAAGGGAAAGCGGACTATCTCCAGAAGATCTTCATCCTGATACGGGCCCAGACCGGACACGATTTTTCCCTTTACAAGCAGAACACCATCCTGCGCAGGATCGAACGGCGCATGGCGATCCACCAGATAGAAGACCTGTCGCACTATGTGCGCTACCTCCGCGAAAACGCGCACGAAGTGGAAGCCCTCTTCCGGGAGCTCCTCATCAGGGTGACCAACTTCTTCAGAGACCCCGAGGCATTCGAGACGGTCAAGAAGGAAGTAGTCCCGCACCTCCTGGGAAACAGGTCCTATGATGCTCCCGTCCGCATCTGGGTTCCGGGCTGCTCCACCGGGGAGGAGGCGTATTCCCTCGCCATTCTCTTCAGGGAGCATATGCAGGAGATCGAAAAAAACCACAAGATCCAGATCTTCGCCACCGATATCGACACCAACGCCATCGAAACGGCCAGGAACGGCGTCTATCCCGAGAGCATCACGGTGGATGTCTCCCCCGAACGGCTTTCCCGGTATTTCATCAAGCAGGATACCTCGTACCGGGTAAAGGACGATATCAGGGAGATGGTGGTCTTCGCCGTCCAGAACCTCATCAAGGACCCGCCCTTTTCGAAACTGGAGATGATAAGCTGCAGGAATCTCCTTATCTATCTCGGCACCGAGCTGCAGAAGAAGGTCATCCCGCTCTTCCGGTACGCCCTGAACTCGGAGGGGATCCTCTTCCTGGGCTCTTCCGAGACAATCGGCGATTTCTCCGATATATTTTCCGTATTCAACAAGAAGTGGAAAATCTACAAGGCCACCCGTTCCCCTTCCCTTCCTCCGCCGATGGACATGCGCACCGCGGCGCCCCCCGAAAGGGACTTGAGGGAGAAGGGCTTCGCAGGGAAGAAACCGGGGGATATCAGTGTCGGCGATCTGGCGGAGCGATTCCTGCTGGAGTATTACTCTCCGTCATGCGCCATCGTGAACGAAAGGGGGGATATCCTCTACCTCCACGGCCGCACCGGCAAATACCTGGAACCGGCGCCGGGAAAGGCGAGCCTGAATGCGCTCACCATGGCCAGGGAGGGGCTGCAGCTCGAGCTGAGGACCGCCCTCCGTAAAGCGGTCGCCCGAAAGGAGGACGTGATCAGCGAGGGGCTCCGGGTGAGAACCAACGGCGACTTTCAGACGATCAACCTCGAGGTGAAGTATATCAGGAAGCCCGAAACCCTCCAGGGTCTGATCATGATCGTCTTCATCGATGTGCCGGCTCCCCCGCGCCAGGAGGATAGTCTCGAAAGAGGGGATGAGGAGAGGATCAACAAGCGGGTAATGGAGCTGGAATTCGAGGTGAAGTCCACCAAGGAGCATCTCCAGACCACCATCGAGGAGCTCGAGACCGCCAACGAAGAGCTGAAATCCACCAATGAGGAACTCCAGTCGTCCAACGAAGAGCTCCAAAGCACCAACGAGGAACTCGAGACCTCCAAGGAGGAGCTCCAGTCGGTCAACGAGGAGCTGCTCACCGTAAATGCGGAACTCCAAAACAAGATCGACGAGCTGTCGCAGGTGAACAACGACATGAGCAATCTGCTGGTCAGCACGCAGATCGCCACCATCTTCCTGAACAATGCACTGCGGATAAAACGTTTACTCCCCGGTTACCTCTATGATCAACCTCATCCAGACGGACGTGGGACGGCCGATAAGCGATGTATCCTCGAAGCTGGACTACCCGGAGTTGGTACACGATGCGGAGGAGGTGCTCAGGACCCTCGCCGCAAAGGAAAAACTGGTCCAGCACACCGAAGGGAAGTGGTATATCGTGCGGATCATGCCGTATCGCACCAAAGAAAATGTTATCGATGGAGCGGTCATCACCTTTTTAGACGTCACCGAGCTGAAGAGAGCGCAG
>JAXLZK010000037.1:4214-29168 GCA_046350935.1 Thermodesulfovibrionales bacterium | reverse complement strand
CTCTCCCTTACCCAGGGGATCGTGGAGACGGTGCGTGAATCCCTCCTCGTCCTCGATGGAGAGCTGCGCGTGATCATGGCGAACAGGACCTTCTACCAGACCTTCCGCACCGCTCCCGGCGAGACCGAGAACCGGCGCGTCTACGACCTTGGTGATGGCCAGTGGAACATCCCGGAGCTCCGGCGGCTGCTCGAAACGATCCTACCTGAAAACACCCAATTTCAGGATTTCGTGGTAGAGCACGAATTTCCCACAGTCGGACGGAAAAGAATGCTGCTCAACGCCCGCAGGATCACCCAGAAGGGTGCCCATACCTCGGCGGTCCTGCTCGCCATAGAGGATATCGCCGACAAGAATGGACAGCAAGAAACCTTTGAAAAATAGCCCCTCGGACCTTTCCACCCTTCGCAAAAAAGCGGAGAGAAAGCTGCGCGAACAGACGGAAAGGCTGCAGGATCTTTCCGAGCAGGACGTCAAGCGTCTCGTCTATGAGCTCGGCACCCACCAGATCGAGCTCGAAATACAGAACGAGGAGCTCCGGCGCGCGCAGGAAGAGTTGGAGGAGTCCCGCCGCAAGTATGCGGAGCTTTTCGACCTGGCGCCCATAGGCTACTTTACTCTCGATTCCAACGGTCTTATCAGCGAGGTAAACAGTACCGGCGCGGAGCTGCTGGGTTTCCCAAAACGCTTTCTGCAGGGCAGGCCCCTTTCACAGCATCTCCCCAGGGAAGACCGGGATACGCTCTCTTCCCATATCAGGGCAACGCTTCTGCACCAGTTCCGGCAGACCTGCGAGGTGAGGCTGAGGAGGAAGGACGGTTCCGTCCTCCATGCGCAGCTCCAGAGTATCGCCGTGGAAGATCAGGAAAGTACCACCTCCCTGTGCCGGACGACGGTGACCGATATGACCGAGCGCAAGCGGTGGGAGGCGACGCTCCGGGAGAACGAGACGAAATACCGGGAACTGGTGCAGAACGCCCGCAGTATCATCCTGAAGGTGGATCGACAGGGGACCGTCACCTTCTTCAACGAGTATGCTCAGGAGTTCTTCGGCTATTCCGCCGCCGAAGTGACGGGCAGGAATGCGGTAGGCACCCTCATCCCCCCGCGCAGCCCTTTCGTGCCGGTCTTCCAGGAGATGCTCGCCGGCCTCGTCCTGAACCCGGCGCGGTACCAGAAAATCGAAGGCGAGGGGATGCGGAAGAACGGCGAGCGGGTGTGGGTTGTGTGGACGAACAGGCCTGTTGGCGACAGGGACGGAGTCCTGACCGAAATCCTCTCCGTGGGACAGGACGTCACCGAAAGGAAGAGGGGCGAAGAGGCTATGCAGCATCAGGCGCACCACGATGCCCTTACCGGGCTGCCCAACAAGGCCCGCTTCATGGAATATGTCGCCAATGCCCTGCATCAGGCCAGGCGCTACGGGCATCCGCTGGCGGTCATGTTCCTGGACCTTGACCGCTTCAAATCCGTCAACGACTCCCTGGGCCATACCGCCGGAGATGTCCTGCTCCGGGCCGCCGCCGACCGCCTGAGGGCCTCTGTCCGGGAGTCGGATGTGGTCGCCCGCATCGGCGGGGACGAATACACCATCCTGCTGCCCCATATCTCCCATGCGGAGGACGCCGCCACCATCGCGGGGAAGATACTCCACGCCTTCACAATGCCCTTCCTCATCGAAGGGAACGAGCTCTTTTGCGGGGCCAGCATCGGCATCGTTATCTACCCCGACGACGGCGAGCAGACCGAGACTCTCCTGAAGAACGCCGACATCGCCCTTTACCACGTCAAGGAGCACGGCAGGGGCGCGTACGAGTTCTACAACGCCGCCATGAATATCCGGACCCTCGAGCGCATGATCCTCGAAAACAGTCTGCGCCGCACCCTTGAACGCGGGGAACTGGTGGTGCATTACCAGCCGCAGGTGAGCGCCGGCTCCCGCCGGATCTTCTGCGTGGAGGCCCTGGTGCGCTGGCAACACCCCGAGCTCGGTCTGCTGAACCCCTTCCGGTTCCTCCCCGTCGCCGAAGAGACAGGCATGATCGTCTTCATCGACGAATGGGTGCTGCGCACCGCCTGCGCCCAGAATAAATCCTGGCAGGAGGCCGGATACGAGCCCCTCTGCCTCACCGTCAATGTCTCCCCCCGCCAGTTCCAGAACCCCTCCCTGGCGGCACTGGTGGAGCAGGTGCTGGCCGAGACCGGCCTGAGCCCGGAGTGGCTGGAGCTGGAGGTGACCGAGAGCGCGGCCATGCAGAATATCGACGTCACTATCTCCACCATGACCCGCCTGCACGCCCGGGGGGTTCGTTTTGCGATCTATGACTTCGGGACCGGGTATTCCTCCCTGAATTATCTCAAACGGCTGCCTCTCCGGAAGGTGAAGATCGACCAGTCCTTTGTTCACGGACTGATGAAGGACAGCAGCGACGAAACCATCGTCGAGGCGGTGATCGCCATGGCGCACAAAATGGGGCTCCAGGTGGTCGCCGAAGGGGTGGAAACCGAGGAGCAGTGGGAGCTGCTGCGCTCCAGCGGCTGCGACGCCGTACAGGGTTTCTGCGCCGGCGAGCCCCTTCCGGCACCCGAATTCGAAAAGAACCTCTCCTTCCTCCTGTAGCCGGGAAAGACATACCCCCTCCCCGCTTACCCTCGCTTTAGTTACACCCGCGAAAGGGTACGTATTGACTGTACTTTCAAAATGGCCTATACATTAACTAAAGCGTCCAACAAAATGAGTTTGTCATTCCGGACGAGCGGGAATGACAGCGCTTCAGAGTACCACGTCATTTTGTCAGATGTTCTAAAGCGGCAAAGAGGAGAGGTGAACGAACGGGAGGTGCGGTATGGCGGGAAAGAGACTGGACGGAATGAAGGTCGCCATCCTGGTGGCCGATTTCTTCGAGCAGGTCGAGATGACCGAACCGAAAAAAGCCCTGGAAGAGGCCGGCGCCGTCACAAAGATCGTCGCCCCGAAGCCCGGCCAGGTGATGGGGTTCAAGCACGATACCAGAGGAGACGCTTTCCAGGTGGACATGACCCTGGAGACGGCGGATCCCGATGACTTCGACGCTATCCTCCTCCCCGGCGGAGCGCTCAATGCGGACACCTTGAGGATGGACCCGAGGGCGCGTGAGTTCGTCAGGAGGATCGACGAGCAGGACAAACCGATCGCCGCCATCTGCCACGCCCTTTGGCTCCTCGTTTCGGCGGGGCTGGCCAAAGGGCGGACGCTGACCAGCTACTACACTATCCAGGACGATATCCGCAATGCGGGCGGCCACTGGGTGAACAAGGAGGCGGTGCGCGACAAAAACTGGGTGAGCAGCCGACAGCCCGGCGATATTCCTGCATTCAACCAGGCGATGACCGGGCTCTTTGCCGAGCACGCGGCGCGCCTGCAGCCCGTAAGCTGAACCGGAGGGAAAGAAAATGGAATCGCCCGATACGTCAGGAGATGCCGCTGCCGTCCGGGAAAGGACGGAACCGAAGCTCAGGAGCCTGGAGACCCTTGCCGGGTACACCATTACCGCAACGGACGGAGACATCGGGAAGGTGCACGATTTTCTTTTCGATGACGAATCGTGGGGCGTGCAGTACATCGTGGTCGACACCGGCAGATGGCTTCCGGGCGCGCTGGTCCTGATCGCGCCCCAGGCGGTCAGCCTGCCGGACGAGACGGCAGAGACGCTCCCGGTGCGCCTTACAAAGGACCAGATCAGGAACAGCCCCCCGCTGGAAAAGGACATGCCCGTCTCCCGCCGCTACCAGACGGAGCTGAATGCCTACTACGGGTGGTCTCCCTACTGGACGTTCGGGGGGTTCTACAACGCCGCCCCTCCCCTCCAGCCTCCGAGGTCCCTGAGGAGACCGAGGAGGAAGGGGCGGACCCATCTCCGAGCATGAAGGAGATAACCGGGTACGCAGTCCAGGCGACCGACGGCGAAACCGGACATGCCGGAGACTTCATCGTCGATCTGGAGGGGCTGGACCATCCGCTATATGGAAATCGACACGCGGAAGTGGCTGCCCGGAAAGAAAAAGCTCTTTCCGGCCCGGTGGATTGCCGAAATAAGCTGGAGCGAAGAGCGTGTGTATGGGGACGGCGCCGCGGACGTCATCAGGCGCAGCCCTCTACACCCCTCCCGCCCCCTGGACCGCGCGTACGAGGGACGCCCTTCTCCGCCACTACGGGAGCGCAGGGTAAGGGAAAGGGGCGGCGCCTCTGCAGGTCGCGCGCTCTCTCCGCCGTCGCCTACGATGCGGCGACCACCCTGTCACGCCCCTCCGCCTTCGCCCGGTAGAGGGCCGCATCCGCCGCCCTCAGGAGCTCATCAGCCGTGGCGCCGTGCTCGGGGAAGACGGAGATGCCCAGGAGAGCGTCACCGGCCCGAGGAGGCTCCCCCGATACGGGACCGTGAGGGACTTAACCGCCTCCCCGCAGCTGCTCGGGCGCGGTGCCGGGCGTTTTCCAGGGATGTTTCGGGCATGACTATCACAACCCTCCTCCGTAGCGGCAGGCGAAGTCTTCGTCCCGTATCTGTCTCTGGAGAAAGGCGCCCAGCTCGTGGAGCAGCATGTCCCCCGCCTCGTGCCCGAAGGTATCGTTGAACCGCTTGAAATGATCGAGATCGAGCATGAGGATGCCCATCGGCCTGCCCTTGCGCCCGGTGCGGTGGACCTCCTTTTCCACCATCTCTTTCATATAGCGCCGGTTGAAGAGCTCGGTGAGGGGGTCACGGACGGACTGGTTGTAGAGGACCTCGCGCAGCCTGAAGTTCGCCAGGGAGAGCGCCACGCTTTCCGCGGTGGTGATCGCCAGCCTTTTCTTGTGCTCCAGCAGGCGGGTTCGCTCCTCGCGCGACAGGTCCCGCCAGGCCGGCGCCGAGCTGCAGGTAGAGCAGGCCCAGGGTCTCATTGTGCGCTATGAGGGAGTGCAGATGGACGCTGGTCGCCAGGGTCCCCTTCACATGGGGGCAGAGCATCCCGCAGGACCCTCCACCGAATAGACCCTCCCGAGCCGCAGGGCCCAGCACTCCTTCGTGGTCAGCACATGGTCCGCGAGCTGTACGTCGCCCCAGACCGCGATGGGCTCCATGATGTTTTTTCGCTCCCCTGAGCAGGAAGAGGGCTCCCGACTCCCGGAGAAAAGCTCCCGCACCGATTTCGCGATCACCCCATGGGCCTCCTCCACCGTGAGGCTCGGCCTGGAGCAGCCCTCCCATTGCGCTGAGCATCTCTATTTCCCGGTTACGCTGCTCCAGCTCGTTCACATAGCCTTCGAGGTTGCTCTTCGCCTGCTGCAGGTCGCTCTCCGCCTTCTTCCTCCGTGTGATGTCCGAAACGAACGCATAGTAATACTGCACCTGCCCCGCCGCGTTCACGCCTGGTGGACGATGACCTCGATCGGGACCCGGAGGCCGTCCTTCCTCACGTATTCCTTTTCGTACACCTGCGGCTCCCCGGTGGTGTGCAGCTTTTCGAGCACCTCCCTCTCGTGCTCGCGCCACTGCGGAGGGTGAGGTCCGTCGCGCACCGTATCTCCGACAGCTCCGCAGCACCGTACCCCGTCAGCTCCATGAAGGCGCGGTTGTAGATCATGATGCGGCCGTCGGCATGCCAGGCGGCAAAGGGCCTGGCCGAGGTTTCGATCACATCGGCGAAGACCCGCTCGCGCTCCTGAGTCCTGCTCAACTCTTCGTAGAGAGAGGCGTTGTCGAGGGCGAGGGAGACCGCAGCGCCCAGCTTGTTCGCAAAATCGATCTGGGCGTCGCTGAAGACGACCGAAGCGGAGTGGTAGGTGAAGAAGAGGTCTCCCGTATCTTCCCCCGCGGCAGCAGGGGGATGACGAGGACCGAACGGACGCCCATGGCCCTCATGACTTCGTTGTTCGTCCGCTTGTCGGTGAAGGCGTCGTTGATCGCCACCGGTCTTTTGCTCACCTCCGCAAACAGGGCGTGGGGGGCTTCCTTGTCCGAGAAGGACCTGCCGAGCCACTCCCGCGCCATCCCGTGGACATGGCGGATTATCCAGTTAGCCCCCTCCCGGAGTGCGACGCTTGAAGCTTCGCACCCGATCGCTTTTGCGGCTTCCACAACGACGCTGTCCATGATTTTCTCGTAATTGAAGGTCGAGTTGATGATCAGGTTGATGCGGTTCAGGGCGTCTCCCAGGTCGGCCGCCCCTTTGCGCCTTTCCTCCTTCCGGCGCTCCAGATCGTGATCGTTGTCCTTTACAGCGGTATCTTCCATAAGGGGTCTCCCGTGCAGGGGCAGGATTGTTTGTACGCGAAATGAATGTTCTTTTTGCTAGTAATAAGTGCAATTTTTCTTCTGTAAAAAGTACCGGTACTTTACTTTAATTGTACCGGTATTTCGGGAGAAGTGCATTATTCGGGGCTTTGCGCCTCCCGCGCCCTTGTTGACACGACCCGCGGCCTGCGGGTATTCTAATCAAGCGCAGAGGGGAGTAGCCCTATTCAGCGGCCTTCGTCAGCACGTCCTCACGGACCGGAGCCGCTGGTCAGAAGCAGTACGGATCATTCTGGCAGGCAAGACCTTTGCAGAAAGAGGCATCTCCGGGAGAGGCGCCCTTCTGCAAAGGTCTTTTTTATTGTCGCACAAAAAATTCACTCTACCGGAGGCGTAAAAATGGAATGGCTTACCGATTCGCAGATCTGGATTGGCCTCATCACCCTGACGGTCCTCGAAATCATCCTCGGCATCGACAATATCGTGGTCATCTCGATCCTCTCGGGCAAGCTCCCGCCCCACGAGCAGCAAAGGGCCCGCAGTCTCGGCATCGGCATGGCCCTGGTGACCCGGGTGCTCTTTCTCCTGAGCATCGCCTGGCTCGCAAGCCTCACAAAGCCCCTGTTCACCCTCCTGTCGCAGCCGGTCTCCGTCCGGGACTGCATCCTGATAGCGGGGGGGCTGTTCCTTCTGGTAAAGGGGACCCGCGAGATCCATAGCACGATCGAAGAGAAAGAGGAGGAGCAGACGGCGAAGGTCTATTCGACGGTGTCGGCGGTGGTCTTCCAGATCATCCTGTTCGACATCGTCTTTTCCCTCGACTCCGTCATCACCGCCATCGGCATGGCGCGGCACCTGGGGGTGATGGTGGCGGCGGTGGTGATCGCCCTGCTCCTGATGCTGGCCGCCTCCGGAGCGATCAGCTCCTTTATCCACCGGCATCCGTCCGTGAAGATCCTCGCGCTGAGCTTTCTCCTGATGGTCGGCGTGACCCTCCTGGCGGAGGGCCTCGAGTTCCACGTGCCGAAGGGGTACATCTATTTCGCCATGGGCTTTTCCGGATTCATCGAGGCGCTCAACCTGGCGGCGGGGCACCGGAAAGCCCGGAAGCAGGGGTAGAGGTGCGGGTCAGTGGCCTCCCGATCTCAGGAGGCCCGAAGCAGCCAGCGTCAGCACGAAAATCTCCACCAGCGCAAGGACGGCGTAGACCGTATCGTTCTTCCTGAAGAGGATCGGAACGACCCGCAGATAACAGAGGATGGTGACTCCGGCGAGGAACGCCACTCCGGTGAAGTTGAGGAAGTCCCCCTTTCCCAGCATGCCGAGCCAGGCCCAGCCGGGATGAATGCCGGTGGCGTCGAGGTATTTATGCACCGACATGCTCCAGTATTTCGGCAGCTCGACCACCGGGACATGGGGAGGGAGAATTCCCGTAAGGTACACAAAAAAGGTAATGAGCAGCATCAGCAGCCCCAGCTTCATTCCCGCGTCGAGGACCCGCGCATAGGCAATCTGCTCTTCAGTCGCCTTCAGTTTCGTATCCATGAGAAGACCTCCTTAGAAGTTTTTTCCGATGCCGGGAGCGGCGCACCGCGTCAGCTCCATATACCGAGCCCCTTGAGCAGCGCCCGCGAGCCCGCAAAGAGAAGCATCGCGATCACGACGTAGCGGATCGCGGCGGGCTTGGTTTTGGCGAGGATCCTGACCCCGACGATCGAACCCAGCATTATGCCGATGATGGAGGGGACGACCAGCATGGGCAGGACGGCGCCGTTGTTCACGTAGATCCAGGCCGCGGAGGTGTCCGTGATGGAGAGCAGGAACTTGCTCGTGGCGACGGAGACTTTCAGGGGCGCGCCCATCATCAGGTTCAGCACCGGGACATTCGCCCATCCCGCACCCAGGCCGAACATGCCCGCCATGACGCCGATCACCACAAATGCAGCCAAACCCTGTTTCGTCCGGTGGATCTGCCAGTTGACGGCCTGCCCGGTGGACGGTTCGTGGTACATGCCGTGTATCCTGAGCGCCGTCGAGAGGGCATCCGCCTGTTTTACTTCGGGATATTCCGACTTCTTCGCCATAAGCATGATGGCGACGATGCCGAGAATGGTGGCGCCCAGGGCAGTCTGCACCACGTTCGTGGGCAGGGCGAGCCCCAGCATGGCGCCGACGATGGCGCACGACGAGGCGATCAGCGCCACCGGGAGGGCGAGCCGCAGATCGGCCATACCCTTTTTGAGCAGGCCGGGGCCGGCGGCCAGGGCGCCCGCGAGGGCGACCAGCAGCCCCGCCCCCCTGACGAAGTCCAGGTGGAATGGGAAAAAGCCCCCGATGATGGGAACAAAAAGGACGCCCCCGCCCACCCCGCCGAGGACGGCGACGATGCCGAGCAAAAAGGTGACGACGAAGAGGATCAGCGGCCATGCCCACCACGGCAGGGAAGACGGGGCGGCAGGGGCTGCGGCGGACTGTTCAGCGGAAGCGAACGCCAGGCAGACCGTGCTGAGAACCGCCAGGAAGAGCGCTAGTGCGAGCACGACTTTCGGGTAGCGATGTGCCATGATTGTACTCCTTCCTCCTTATACGCAAAGTTATTTCAAGAATCTTTCTTTCACCCTCACCCTTCCCCTCTCCCCTCAAGGGAGAGGGACACTGAAGGCGCTCACTCTTTCCCTCTGAAATCTCCGATTTCCTGGAGACCCCTCTTCCTTGAGGGATAGGGTGGCTAAAACCCTTCACCCTTTCCCTCGCCCCTCCGGGGGAGAGGGCGGCCGAAGGCCGGGAGAGGGGGTGAAACAGCTAGCGTATTCTCTCGAACTCCGTCTGGAATTTATACCGATCGCTCCTGCCCAGGAATCTCGTATACGCCACCGGCGTACCGTCGGAGCTGAGGAGGAGCCGATGCACCACAAGAACGGGGCCGCCCTCTTCAGCCTTGAGACGTTTCGCCCACTCCCCCTCCACCCGCGCCACCTCGACGGTCTGCAGCACCTTGAAAATCTTCTTCAACCCCTTCTCCTGGAGGAGCGAATACAGGGAGCTCCGCGCGCTGTCGAGACTCTCCAGGTCGGGGAGCATCCGGCAGGGTATGAAGGATTCCTCAAGGTACTCAGGCTCGCCGTTTACCGCTCTCCTGCAGAGGAGATAGTAGAGGACGTCGTCGGTCTTCAGGTAGCTTCTTGCATCAGGGGCGGATTCCCGGATCTCCTTGAGCAGGACCTCTTTTTCGACCGCGACCTCTTCACCGAACATCTCCTCGGTCAGCCGGGTCTTCATAGCAAGCCCCGCAGCGGGCAGGACGGAGTTGACGAAGGTCCCCTTGCCCTGCACCTTGAGAAGGTAGCCGTCCGCAACGAGGTTGTGGATCGCCTGACGGACGGTGATCTTGCTCACCGTGTATTTCTTGCAGAGCTCCTCTTCGGTGGGGATCCGGCAGCCCTTCGCCCATTCGCCTGAGCGGATCTCTTCCCGAAGGATCCTCGTAAGCTGGAGGTAGAGCTTTTCCTGGTTGAACCTATCAACCGTTTTGTTGTGCAACGGCTGTATTTCATTTTGAATCATGTTGACATGATATTATAATGACATGATCGTGTCAAGGTACTTTCCTCCATCTCGCAGGGCGCCCCGGGACGGCTGCCCCCTTGAAAAGCTTTTTGTTCCGGAAAGTTATCCAAAAGCGCGAAGTTCATATTGATTTTTTTTATGAGCTTATGTAAATTTCTTTGTTAAGGGCTGTAACGCACACCGTGCGGGATCCGGTGCGGCGTTCCTGCACGCCGCACCGGGCGAGAGGGAGAGGGTGTTCAACAAAAACGGCATTCGCTATAAAATACTGACTCCGATTCTTATCCTGATCGTCGCCTCGACGCTTATCATGCTCTACCTCTTTTCGGTCGCCTCCCGTGAAATCGCGGAGGACTATCGGAACGCCGCGATCGCCACGCACGCGGGAGAGGTGCAGGAGTTCCTCTACCGCGCCGTCAGCGACCTCCTGAGGAGCGGGCAATCCGGAGAAGAGCGGACAGTACAAGCGAGGCAGGAGGCGGCGCTTCGGGAGATCGAAGCACACCTCGCTGAGGAGAACATCGAGGCGATTTTCCTCGACTCCGGCAACAGGGTCCTCTTCTCTTCAGCCTCTCAGGAGACGGTCGGGACGCTGCTGCCCTATGCCGCGCGGAAAGGCCCCTTCCACCTGGAGAGAGAGGCGCAGGACCTCCACGGGTTCTCTCTCTCCTTCCCTGTCTGGGAATGGAATATTCTGCTCCTCTCCCACTCCTCGCCGCCCTTTTTCATCGCGGGGAAATTTCTCTTCCTGCTGGTCTTCATCGTCTTCGGCTCCTTCCTGATGCTCGCCGCGGCCTCCTTCATCATCGGGAAAAACCTGCTGCAGCCCATGGAGAGGATCATGGCGGACATCCGGACAAAGCACCGGATCGGCCCCACCGGTATTTACGAGCTGGACACCGTCGGCACGGTGATAAACGATACGCTCGCCATGCTGCAGAAGAAGACCGAACAATACCAGACCCTGCACACCCTCTCCGTCTCCCTCAGCGAGGAGCTCTCGACGGACGAAGTGCTGCGCCGCATCATCGACCATACCAGCCGCCTCCTCCATTCCGGGATATCCGCCTGCGCCCTTTTCGACAGCCAGGGGGCCATCACGAAGATGATTACAACCGAGGGCTCCCTCCGGGGACGGGAGTCCCTTCCTCAGGGCAAGGGGCTCTTCGCGTTCATCCACCGCTCTTCCGACCCCGTCCGCATCGACGACGTTGCCGGGCATGCCGCCTTCAGCGGGGCGCTCCCCGAGGGCCACCCAGAGGTGCGCAATCTGCTCGCCTGCACCGTCTTCAACAACCACGGAAACCCGATCGGGGCGCTGTACCTGGGGAATAAGGAAGGCGGCTTCACCGCTGAGGAGGAGACCGTTCTGAAGGCCATCGCGGCAGACGCGGCCGTTGCGCTGAACAGGGCCGAAAGGCTGGCGGAGCTGCGGAAGTTCAAGCAGGCCATCGACTCCGCTTTCGACGTTATCGTCATGACCGACAGCGAGGGGCACATCACCTACGTCAATCCCGCCTTCGCGACCCTTACGGAGTACACGGCGGTGGAGGCGGCGGGAAAAAAGACGAGCTTCCTTAAAAGCGGATTTCATTCCGACGCCTTCTACAAGGAACTCTGGTCTACCATCAAGGTCGGGGAGATCTGGAAGGGGGAGTTCATCAACCGGAAAAAGAGCGGAGAAATGTACCACGCGTCCGCGATCATCTTCCCCATCTTCAGCGAAGGGACGGTCAGCTATGCAGCCATTCAGCGGGATATCAGCCAGGAGAAGAAGCTGTACGAGCAGCTGCTGCGGGCGCAGAAGATGGAGGCGATCGGGACCCTTGCGGGCGGGATCGCCCACGACTTCAACAATCTCCTCACTGCTATCCTGGGGTACTCGGAGATCCTGCTCGGCAGGATACCTGAGGAGGACTCCCTGCACCGACCCCTCTCCATCATCTACAATGCCGCGGAAAAAGGGGCCGAGCTCGGCAGGAGGATCCTGACCATGACCCGGAAAGAGAAGATGGAAACGAAGCCGGTGGACATCAACGGGATGGTGGAGAGCTCATTGGAGCTGCTGGTGAGGAGCATCCCGAAGAACATAGAGATCGTCAGGAATCTGGAGGCCGGCATCCCCCTGATTCAGGCCGACCCCGCCCAGCTTCAGCAGGTGGTGATGAACCTCGCGGTGAACGCGCGGGACGCGATGTCCGAAGGGGGGACCCTGTCCCTCGAGACCGCCCTTGTGGGAGAGGAGAACGGGGCCGCCAACGACCTCCCCTCCTGCGGAAGAGGGTTCGTCAGGCTCTCCCTCTCCGATACGGGTACGGGCATGGACAAAGAGATACAGAGGAAGATCTTCGATCCTTTCTTTACCACGAAGGAGCCGGGCAAAGGCACCGGGCTGGGGCTCTATATCGTACACTCCATCATCAGCAACCACGGCGGATACATCAACGTCTACAGCGAACCGGCCAGGGGGACCCGGTTCTCCCTCTACCTGCCGGTACCGCAGGGACTTGAAGTCGGACCGGCGGAAGCCGCAGAGGCGCTGGAGGGTTCGGGCACCCTCCTCGTCATCGACGACGAGTACGACGTGCGGGAGTTGTGTAAGGACATGCTGGAGCCCTTCGGGTATCGCGTCCTGCTGGCGGGAAGCGGGGCGGACGGCATCAACTCCTTCCGGTCGTCGCGCGACGAGGTCTCCCTCGTCCTTCTCGATATGATCATGCCCAAAATGGCGGGAAGCGAGGTGTTCCAGGCCCTCCGCTCCATGAAGCCCGACCTGAGAATACTCCTCTGCTCCGGGTACAGCCACAGCGGCTTCGCCGGCATCGACACGCTGCTGAACAGCGGGGCAAAAGGCTTTATCCAGAAGCCCTTTACCCGCCGGACGCTCGCCCGGGCCGTGAAAAAGGCATTGGACGACCAGGGTCCATCCGCGGTATAATAACCCATATTTGTTTCTGAACTCTTGAATACTACTGATCCGCCGATGCATTCCTGCCGGTGCGGGTCCGCTCACGACAGGACAATAAAGGAGGCACACCATGACGGAAATGACGATACGGATCGAGGGAATGAGCTGTCAGCACTGCGTAGCGAGGGTGAAGAAGGCTCTCGACGCCCTTCAGGGGGTTTCCCGGGCCGAGGTGGCCGTCGGGTCAGCAGCGGTGGTCATCGACGAGGCGAGGATCAGGAAGGAGGATGTCGAAGCGGCGATAGAAAAGGCGGGATATACGGTGGTCAGGTAGCCTCCGGCGAGCCGCCCCCCTGCCTACGAGCTCCGCACCTCGCCTCCCGTCTTCTCCCTGATGTATTCGACCAGGGAGGCGTGCAGGGAGTCGATCTCCTCGTCCCGCAGCGTCCTGTCCGCGGCCCGGTACCGGACGGTGAAGGCGATGCTCTTCTTCCCCGGAGGGATGTTTTTGCCCTGGTAGACATCGAAGAGGGTCGTCTCCTCGATCAGGTCGGAGGGATACTCACCGAGCCAGCGCATGACGGCGGCCGCTTCGAGGTCCGCAGCGACGAGGAGGGCCGTGTCCCTCTCGATGGGGGGGTATTTGGGCAGGGGCCTGTACCGGGCATCCCGTGCGGCAAAAGGCAGAAGGGCCCCGGTATCGAATTCGATGACCACCACCGAAGGCTTCTGGGCCTTGATCGCGAGGCGCTCGACGACCACCGGCGAGAGGGCGCCGATATACCCTATCTTCGTTCCCCCGAGGAGGATATCCGCAGACTGGCCCGGATGCAGAAAAGGCTCGTGCGATCTGACAAATGCGCATTCCGCGATCTTCAGGTCGTCGAGGACGGCCTCGAACACCCCTTTCATCAGGAAGAAGTCCGGGGTGTCCTCCGGATACAGCGAACGGGTCTTCTCCCGGAAGGAGACCGCTGCGAGACGCTTCCTCTCCTCAGGAAGCAGCTCCCCTCCCCTGCCGTTCCCCGATTGTTCTCCGTACGGGGAAGGCCCGTCGAGAAAGACCTGCGCCATCTCGAACAGCATGAACTCCCTGTTGCCGTGCGCCACATTGTGGACTACGTTCCGCAGCAGCGAGGGAAGCAGGGTGGTCCTCATGAGGGAGTCCTCCCCCTTCAGGGGGTTTTGTATCCGCACCGCGCGGGTCCTGGGGTCGTCCGCCGCGATGCCGAGGATGTCGAGGTCCTGGACGCCCATAAAGCTGTAGTTGATGACTTCGGTGAAGCCGGACTTCAGGAAGGACTCGCGCAGGGTGGTCCCGACCCTCTCGATCGTGCTCTTGCGGAACGATTCCCTGCCCTCTTCGCCGAGCGCCGCTTCGGGCAGCAGCGCCGGAATCCTGTCGTACCCGTACGACCGGGCAAGTTCTTCCATGATATCCGCATCGCGCGTGACATCCGCCCTGTATGCGGGGGGCGTAACGGTCACCGCATCGCCGCACTCCTCGAGGGTGAAGCCGAGGGCGCTCAGGGAGCGGGAGATCTCCTCCTTCGGGATCCTGAGCCCCAAGACCCTCTCCACCTTCCCGTAGGGCACCCGGATGGCCGCAGGAGCGTATTTCTTCGGGTAGAGGTCGATCTTGCCGTAGATCGTTCCGCCGGCCGTCTTTTTCATCAGGAAGGCAGCCCGGTCGAGGGCCTTTTTCAGCATCCTGATGTCCGTCCCCCGCTCGAAACGGTAGGAGGACTCGGTCTTCAGTCCGAGGGCCCTCGCCGTCTTCCGTACGGACACCGGATCGAAGTAGGCACTCTCGATGAAAATGTCCCTCGTCGCCCCGTTCACCTCCGTTGCGCTCCCTCCCATGATCCCGGCAAGCGCGACCGGCTCCTCTGCATCCCAGATGAGGAGAGACGCGCCGGGGACGACGCGCTGCGCCCCGTCAAGGGTGGTAAAAGCGACCTGCGCCCCCGCGCCCCTGATCATGTCGGGGGTGCCCACCCGTATGCAATGCCCCTTGATGGTACCGAGGTCGAAGGCATGGAGGGGGTGCCCCAGTTCGAGGAGGACGTAGTTGGTGACATCGACCACGTTGTTGATCGACCGGATGCCGCACTTCTCCAGCCTGTCCTTCATCCAGTCGGGAGAGGGGCCGATGGTGAGGTTCTTCACGATCCTGCCCGCGTACCTGCGGCAGAGGGAGGTGTCGAGGATATCGACGTTGAAGTCCAGCTCTCCGGTTTCGGCTACGACATCGTGCTCGGGCAGGGAAAGTCTGAGACCGTAGGCCGCGGAGAGCTCGCGGGCGATCCCCGCCATGCTGAGGCAGTCCGCCCTGTTGGGGGTGATGTTCACCTCGAAAACGACGTCATCCCCGACGCGCTCCAGGGCCTCCACTTCGAGGCCGGCCATGGTGAGCTTCCCGGCCGCGGCTTCCGGAGAGACAGCGAGGGGAATAAAGTCTTTCAGCCACTCAAACGGTACACGCATAATCGCCCGGCATCCGAACCCTCAATTCCGGATCACAAGAAGCGGAACGATCGACTGAACAGGACCGCTCCTCTTCCTGTGCTGCGCACCTGACGGCTCGGGGATGCCACTCCCTCCTCTTAAAATTGCTTCAGGAACCTGGTATCGTTTTCGTAAAACAGCCGTATATCGTCGATGGCGTACTTCAGCATGGCGATCCGCTCGACCCCCATGCCGAAGGCAAAGCCCGAGTATTCCTCGGGATCGTAGCCCACATGCTCGAAGACCGCGGGATGCACCATACCCGCCCCCAGCACCTCGAGCCAGCCGGAGCCCTTGCACACACGGCACCCCTTTCCGCCGCAGAGGATGCACCCGATGTCGATCTCCGCAGAGGGCTCGGTAAAGGGGAAAAAGCTGGGGCGGAACCGCACCGGGGTGTCGGGTCCGAACATCCGGTGCAGGAAGGCCTCAAGGACGCCCTTGAGGTGGCTGAAACTGATGCCCCTGTCCACCATCAGCCCCTCCACCTGGTGGAACATCGGCGTATGGGTGATGTCGGCGTCGCACCGGTACACCTTGCCCGGCGCGATGAAGCGGACAGGGGGCTTCCTCTTCTCCATGCCCCGCACCTGTACAGGAGAGGTGTGCGTCCGGAGGACCACCTCGCTGCTGACGAAAAACGTGTCCTGCATGTCGCGCGCGGGATGCTCCTTGGGGAAGTTCAGGGCCTCGAAGTTATAGTAGTCGAGCTCCACCTCGGGTCCCTCCTCCACGCTGAAGCCCATCCGTACGAAGATACCCACAATGTCGGAGAGGGTCCTGGTGAGGGGGTGCTCCCTGCCGTGGAGGACGGCCTTGCCGGGCAGGGTGACGTCGATCGCTTCCGCAAGCAGCCGGCTCCGCAACTCCTCTCCCTTGAGAAGGGACTCTCTCGCCTCCAGGTCCTGCTCGATACGCACCTTCAGGTCGTTGACCTGCTTCCCGTAGACGGGCCTCTCCTCAGGGGAGAGGGCCGAAAGGGCTTTCAACTCCGCGGTGACGAGCCCCTTCTTGCCGAGGTACTTTACCCTGAGTTGATTCGTATCGGCGAGGGTCCGGGCTGCTTCCAGCTCATGAAGGAATGTCTCTTTCAGGTCTTCAAGCATAGAAGAAAACGCTGCGTCGGAAACAGGACGCGGGAAAGACGGGAAGACCGTCCTCCCGTCCCTCCGGTTCCTCTCTTATTTTTTGGTTACCTGCGCCACCAGCTCGCTGAAGGCCTTGAAGTCGTTGTAGGCCAGGTCGGCGAGAGCCTTCCTGTTCAGCGCGATGTCCGACTTCTTCAGCCCGTTCATGAACTGGCTGTACGTCAGGCCCAGCGATCTGACCGCGGCGTTGATCCGCGCGATCCAGAGCGCCCTGAATTCGCGCTTCTTGAGCCTTCTGTCCTTGTATGCGGCGATGAGCGCCTTATCGACGGTCTGGATCGCGATTCTATAAAGACGGCTCCGCGCGCCGTAATAGCCTTTTGCGCTCTCAAGAACTTTTTTATGATACCTTTTTGTCTTGAAGCCACCTTTTGCTCTGGGCATTTTTCCTCCTTGTCTCCTCTCAACACTAAAGTAGTCCGGCTGAACTCCAATTTACTTTTCTTTTAAAGAACTTACAGTTTAATAAATCGAAGGTGCAGGCGTCAAGTTTCCCTAAAAGAGAGGGTATCCCCTCCGCTGCAGGCCGGAGTTGCTCCGTGCGTGCGCGGGACGGGGTATCCCTCCGGCTGATTCCCTTCAGACCAGGTTAAAACTGATACGGCAGCAGTTTCTTGACGTTGTCGTGCTGCACGTCGGGAACAAGGGCGCTCTTTCTCAGGTTCCTGCCCCTTTTGGCCGACTTGCCCGTCAGCAGGTGCCCCTTGTACGCCTTGTTCCTCTTTATTTTTCCGCTGCCCGTAACGCTGAACCTCTTGGCAGCGCCCCGGTGGGTCTTCAGTTTCGGCATACTCTCCTCCTCTCCTTCCGTTTCTTTGTATCGGCTGTTTCTTTCCATCAGCCGTTTTCTTGTATCGGCAACCGGGCACGCAGGAACAGCAGACAGTCCCTCCCGCCTGCCGTGCCCCGTCCGTCCCGTAGTGTCCGTCCGCTATTTGCTGCTGCTCGGTGCGACAACCATGGTGATGTGGTTCCCTTCCAGCCTGGGGTGCTGCTCGACAGTAAACTTTCCGGTCAGCATTTCTGTCAGCTTCCCGAAGACCCTCATGCCTATCTCGGGCCTGACGATCTCGCGCCCCCTGAAGTACATGGTGATCTTCGCCTTGTCCCCTTCATCCAGGAACCTCCGTATGTTCCTCACCTTGAGCTGGAGATCGTGCTCCGTTATCTGGGGGCGTATCTTCACCTCTTTTAAATCGATGGTCTTCCGTCCCGTCTGCTTCTTGCTCATCTGGTACTTGTACTTGCCGAAGTCCATTACCCTGCAGACGGGCGGTGCGGCATTGGGAGCGACTTCCACCAAGTCGAACCCCCTCTCCCTCGAAATCCTGAGGGCCTCCTGGATGGTGACAATCCCGAGCTGTTCTCCCTCCTCGCCGATCAGTCTTACTTCCCTAGACCTGATACCCTCGTTCACTCTGATATCTTTGCTTATGTCGACACCTCCATGTTCAGCAACCTGCGGCCCTCACCGGTCACGACGGCAGACCTGCTGTCTGTTGCCCTTTGTTTTCAATCTCTTCTTTTATTATTGCCGTAAACTCTTCCAAAGTAAATGGCCCGATGTTCTCGCCGCTCCTCTTCCGGACGGTGAGCCTGCCCTCTTCCCTTTCCTTATCGCCTATTATAACCAAATAGGGCACCTTTTTGAGAGTCGCCTGCCGTATCTTGTAGCCGATCTTCTCGTTCTCCCTGTTGATTTCGGCCCGGACGCCCGCCCTCTTCAGCGCACGGTAGACTTCCCCGGCGTATTCGTCATGCCTCTCCGCGATGGTCAGCACCTCCACCTGCACCGGGGAGAGCCAGAGGGGGAACACGCCCGCGTAGTGCTCGACGAGGACCCCGAAGAACCTTTCGAGGGAGCCCATCAGGGCGCGATGGATCATGATGGGCCGGTGCTCCTTCCCGTCGCTGCCGCGGTATGCCGTGTCGAACCGCTCCGGGAGGTTGAAGTCCACCTGAATAGTGCTGCACTGCCACGACCTGTTCAGCGAGTCCTTTATCTTTATATCGATTTTCGGCCCGTAAAAGACGCCCTCTCCCGGGTCCACCTGGTATGCCAGGCCTTTCGTTTCGAGGGCCTGCTTCAGGGCACCGGTCGCCCGCTCCCAGTTCTCGGGGGAGCCGACATACTTTTCGGGCCTCGTGGAGAGATAGATGTCGTACGCCTCGAACCCGAAGGTTTTCAGGATGAAGAGCGTGAAATCGAGGATGCCCAGGACCTCCTCCTCGATCTGGTCCTCCCGGCAGAAAATATGCGCGTCGTCCTGGGTAAAGCCCCTTACCCTTAGGAGCCCGTGAAGGACGCCCGAGCGCTCGTACCGGTACACAGTCCCCAGCTCCGCGTACCGGAGGGGCAGGTCGCGGTAGCTCCGCAGCGCGCTCTTATAGATGCCGATATGGAAGGGGCAGTTCATGGGCTTCACCTCGTAGGCGACCTCGTCGACCTCCATGGGGGAATACATGTTCTCCCGGTAGAAGTCCCAATGCCCGCTCCTCTGCCAGAGGTGCAGCTTTGCGATATGGGGGGAGAAGAGGATCTTGTAATCAGCCTTCAGGTGCTCCTCCCGCCAGAAATCCTCCATGGTCTTCCTGACGATGGCGCCGTTCGGGTGCCACAGGATGAGGCCGGGGCCGATATCGTCGCTGACGCTGAAGAGGTCCAGCTCCTTCCCGAGCTTCCGGTGGTCCCGCCTCTTCACCTCTTCGAGGAAGTCGAGGTGCGCCTTGAGCTCTTCCTTGCTGAAAAAGGCCGTGCCGTAGATCCTCTGGAGCATCTTGTTCTTTTCGTCGCCCCGCCAGTAGGCGCCGGCGATGCTCAGGAGCTTGAAAGCCTTCACCGCTCCCGTCCCGGGCAGGTGGGGGCCCCTGCAGAGGTCCAGGAATCCTCCCTCCTCGTAGAGCGAGACGACGGGGTCCTGGATATCCTCGATGAGCCGGACCTTGTACTCCTCGCCGCGGCTCCTGAAGAGCGCCAGGGCCTCCTCGCGGGGGACATCCTTTCTGACGAAGGGGTTGTTCTGCTTGATAATCTCCTTCATCCTCTTCTCGATCTTTTCGAGGTCCTCGGGGGTAAAGGGAGACTCCCGGTCGAAGTCGTAATAAAACCCCTCGTCCGTCGCAGGGCCTATGGCGAACTTCACTTCGGGGAAGAGCTCCTTTACGGCATGGGCCATGATATGGGACGCGCTGTGCCGGTAGAGCTCGAGCCCCTCCTTCGAGCCGGCAGGGACGAGCTCCACCGCCGTGTCCGGCCCGAGGGCCTCGAGCGCCGCGCGGTCCCGCACCGCGCCGTCCACCCGCAGGGCAACCGCCTTCACCGCGTCCATTTCCCTTTTCAGATCCTCTTTTCCGAGCTCCCGCTGCGAGCCGTCGGGAAGTATATATTTAATGGCGCACCTCCATGGAAAAGATCATTATATCACAAGCAATGCAACGACATCCATTCATTTTCCGCCCACGAGCCTGCCGTCGGCCATCTCGACGAGGCGATGGCATCTCCGGGAAAGGGATTCGTTATGCGTGACGATGATGAAGGTCACGCCGCGCCGCGCGTTGATTTCCTGGAGAAGACGGAAGAGCTCCTCGCCGGTGGCGGTGTCGAGGTTCCCGGTGGGCTCGTCGGCAAGCACCACCTCGGGTTCCAGGAGGAGAGCCCGGGCCACGGCGACACGCTGCTGCTCCCCCCCCGAAAGCTCTCCGGGTTTGTGCATCCTCCGCGCAAAGAGTCCGAGCTCATCGAGCAGCTTCTCGGCCCTCTCCCGCAGCGCCCTCCTGTCGCCGCCCTGCGCCAGGGCGATGAGCCCCGGCATCATCACATTCTCCACGGCGCTGAACTCGGGGAGGAGATAGTGGAACTGGAAGACGAACCCGATCACCCTGTTCCTGAAAAAGGCGAGCTCCGTGTTGCTCAGGGAGAAGGGGGCGATGTCTCTCACCTCCCCGCCCTGCCCGCCGACACGGTAGACGACGGCGCCCGCTGTCGGGGTGTCGAGCGTGCCGAGGATATGCAGGAAAGTGCTCTTTCCCGCGCCGGAGGCACCGACAATGCCGACCATTTCCCCCCGGGAGAAGGTCTCCGTGATCCCTTTGAGGACCTTCAGCTCTCCGGCGGGGGTATAGAAGGATTTTTCGAGCGACTCAATTCTTATGAGGTCTCTCGTCATCGGACACCTTTTCCCGTACGAATTCCTTGATCTTTCCCCATGCCGTCTCCAGCAGGGTGCGGAAAAACCCCTTTTCCGCGCTCCCGGCGTCATCGGCGTCCGAGGCTTTTTCGTCCTCAGCGCCGGAGCCCTGCGCCTCTTTCTTCCGGCCCGTGCGGCCCTCCTCCTCCGGGGCGCCTTCTCTGTCTCCGGGCGGCTTCTTCCCCGTCCATTTCTTTACCGCGGACGTCGTCTCGTCCCTCTTTTCCTTTATCCGGTCCGCCTTCTCCGCCAGCCGCTCGCTGCCCTTCCGGATAGCCCCGCCTGTTTCCCTGCCGAGCTTCCTGAACTCCTTCCCTCCGGTCCACAGGGCAATGATCAGGAAAGCGAGGGCTCCGATGAGGACAAGGCAGAGGATCCGGCGCACCAGGGTGAACATCATTCGTACCTCAGGGATTCCACGGGCTCCATTTTCGCCGCGTAGTAGGAAGGATAGAGGGTAGAGAGAAAGCTGATGGTGACCGCAGAGACCGAAACGACGACGAAATCGATCCATTTCATCTTGACCGGCAGCTTGCTCAGGTAGTAGACATCCGCGGGGAGCTTGATGATCTCGTAGTTGTTCAGGATCTTTCCGAGGAGATACCCCCCCGCAATACCGAGGGTGGTGCCGATCAGCCCGATAAGCAGCCCCTGGAGCATGAACACCAGCATGATCCCCCGGTGGGTAGCGCCCATGGATTTCAGGATCGCGATCTCCTTCTGCTTTTCCATGACGTTCATCATCAGGGTGCTCACGATGTTGAACGAGGCCACCAGCACGATGAGGATGAGGATGACGAACATGGCGAATTTCTCGAGCTTCAGCGCTGAGAAGAGGTTTCTGTTCATCTGCATCCAGTCCCGCGCATGGAAGGGGAACCCGAGCTTTTCCTTTACGGCGTCGCGGACATCCGGGGCCCGGTAAATATCGTCGAGCCTGAGCTCGACTCCCGACACCGCACTGCCGATCTTGAAAAATTCCTGGGCCGCCTTCATATCGGTGAGGACGAGGCTGGTGTCGTACTCGAACATCCCCATCTCGAAGACCGCGGCGACCCTGAACTGCTTCACCTTCGGGAGCATCCCGAGCGGGCCCATCTCTCCCACCGGAGAGATCACGTTGACGGGATCGCCGGTGGACACCCCCAGCATTCCCGCCAGCTCCCTGCCGATGATGATCCAGGGGACCCCGTCTTTTTGAACGAGGTTCCCGACGCTCCCCTGCTTGATGTGCTTCAGGATGTCGGTGGTCCTGAGCTCTGAGGAGGGCTCGATCCCCCTCAGGAAGACCCCGTGCGCACGGGGGCCGGAGGATACCATGACCTGCCCCATCACGAAGGGCGAGAGGGAGACCACATGGGGGACCTCCCGCAGCTTTGCGACCACCGAGGGATAGTCCTCGATCCCCCCTTTGAAGCTCTGCACGATCACATGGGCGTTCGCACCCAGTATTTTCTTCTGCAGGTCCTCGTGGAAGCCGCTCATTACCGAGAGGACCACGAGAAGGGCCATTACCCCGACGGCGACCCCGCTGATGGCGACCACGGTATTGAAGGATATGCCCCGGTGCTGCTTTTTCGACTTGAGGTAGCGCAGGGCGATGAAGAGAGGATAAGGAAGATTCATACTATCAGGATACAGGATTCAGGACGGGCGATTCAAGAAAACTGCGGAGAAAGCCCACGGCGCCACGTTCCGCACCCCGCCTGCCGCACCCTATTGCTCGGGCTTCAACTGCGGGAAGAGCACCACGTCCCTGATGGACGAGGAATTGGTGAGGAGCATCACGAGCCTGTCGATGCCGATCCCCTCCCCGGCTGCGGGGGGCATCCCGTATTCCAGCGCCCGGACGAAGTCCTCGTCCATCCAGTGGGCCTCCTCATCGCCCTGCTTTTTCGCCTCGACCTGCTTCATGAACCTCCCCTTCTGATCGACGGGGTCGTTCAGCTCGGAAAAGGCATTGGCGATTTCCCGCGCCGCGATGAAGAGCTCGAACCTTTCGACGAGCTCGGGGGCATCGGGCTTTCTCTTCGCGAGGGGGGAAAGCTCCACGGGATAATCGGTGATGAAGGTGGGCTGCACCAACCCGGGCTCCACAAGCTCCTTGAAGATCTCGTCCAGCACCTTCGCGTGGGAAGCGCCTGTCGGGATGTCCAGCTTCCGGGAGCGGGCCCACTCCTTCGCCTTTTCAGGGTCCCCGATGATAGCGCCGGGTACCCCTTTCTGCTGCAGCGCCTCGAGCATCGGGACCCTCGGCCAGGGGGGGGTGAGGTCGATCACCGTATCGCCGTAGGGTACCTTCAAGGTGCCGAGCACCCTGTCCGCCACAAAGGTGAATATCTCCTCGGTGAGAGACATGAGGTAGGTATAGTCCTTATACGCCATATAGAATTCCAGCATCGTGAACTCGGGGTTGTGCTTCGTCGAGATCCCCTCGTTCCTGAAGTTCTTGTTCAGCTCGAAGACCTTTTCGTATCCGCCCACCAGCAGCCTCTTCAGGTAGAGCTCCGGCGCAATTCTGAGATACAGGTCGATAGCGAGGGCGTTGTGGTGCGTCATGAAGGGGCGCGCAGCGGCCCCCCCGGGGATCTGGTGCATCATGGGGGTCTCCACCTCGATGAAGCCGCGGGATTCGAGGAAGTCGCGGATCGCCTTGATGATGGCGCTCCTCCTGGCGAACACCTCCTTCACCTCGGGATTGACGATGAGGTCCACATACCGCTGCCGGTAGCGGATCTCGATGTCCTTGAGCCCGTGCCATTTTTCAGGCAGGGGGCGAAGGGACTTGCTCAGAAGGACGATGTCCCTGACTTCGACGGTGAGCTCCTCGGTCTTCGTCCGGAAGACCCTTCCGGAAACGCCGACGATGTCCCCGATGTCGAGTTTTTTCACCAGGGCGTATTTCCCGCCGAGGACGTCCTTTTTGAGGTAGATCTGTATCTTGCCGGTGGCGTCCTGGAGATGGGCGAAGGAGGCCTTTCCGAAGTCGCGCAGCGCGACGATCCTCCCCGCAACAGAGGCGGAAAACTCCTCGGCTTCCAGCCCCTCCTTGGAAACCGTCTCGTACTTCCCTTTGACCTCAGCAGCGCTCGCCCCCGGCTGAAACCGCCCCTCGTACGGGTTGATGCCGAGCTCCTGCAGTTCTCCGAGCTTCCTGAAACGTTGTTCTATCAATTCGTTCATCTCTTCCATAAGCTGAAATTATACTTTTCCCCTTCCGTCCAAGTCAACCGAAAACGCCTTTTTTTGCGGAAAAAGCAAAGCTTTCTTGACATGCCGTAAAAAAATAAACTACTATTTCAGATATGAGAAAACCGTTGATTGCCGCAAACTGGAAAATGAACAAGACAGTGGGCGAGGCGGAGGCCTTTCTCCGCGATTTCATTCCCCTTGTGAAAGACGTGGCGGATGCGGACATTGTCATCGCTCCTCCCTTTACCGCGCTTTCCGCTGTCTCTTCCCTTCTCAAGGGCGCCCCGATCCAGCTCTCCGCGCAAAACATGTACTACGAAGAGAAAGGTGCTTACACGGGAGAGATCGCTCCCGGCATGCTCACCGACCTCCGCTGCACCCATGTGATACTCGGCCACTCCGAAAGGCGCCACTATTTCGGGGAGAGCGACGAGCTCCTGAACAAAAAAGTAAAGGCTGCCCGTTCGCACGGCTTTACCGTGATCTTTTGCGTCGGGGAGTCCCTCGATGAGCGCGAGGCGGGAAAAACCTTTTCCGTCCTGCAGCGGGAAGTGGAGGAGGGGCTGAAGGGGATCGGTCCGGAGGGAATCGTTGTCGCCTATGAACCGATCTGGGCGATCGGAACGGGCAAAACGGCGACCACCGGGCAGGCCCAGGAGGCGCACCGGTTCATCAGGGAGAGGCTCTCCCTCCTGTACGGAAACGAAGCGTCTTCGATGCGGATTCTCTACGGCGGGAGCGTTACGCCCGAAAACATCGATGCGCTCATGGAGTGCGCCGATGTCGACGGCGCGCTGGTGGGCGGAGCGAGCCTGAAACCCGACAGCTTCGCCCGGCTGGTGCATTTCAGGCGGTAAGTCCGCGGCAGATACACTATTCCGAATTACCGACATCTTTTAAGGAGGCGGTTGTGACGACACTTTTGATCATCATACATATCCTTGCATCTTTTTTCCTGATCGCCATCGTGCTGCTCCAGAGCGGCAAAGGGGCCGAAATAGGCGCTACCTTCGGCGGTTCGAGCCAGACCCTCTTCGGCAGCAGGGGAGCGGCGACTTTTCTGAACAAGATCACGACCATTTCCGCCGTGGTCTTCATGCTCACCTCCCTCGCCCTGACCATGGTGACTTCGAAGTCCGCCTCCGTCATGAGGCAGACGGCGCCGGCCGAGCAGAGGCAGGCGGTGCCGCAGG
>JAXLZK010000037.1:0-4114 GCA_046350935.1 Thermodesulfovibrionales bacterium | reverse complement strand
TGCACGCGCGAACCGGAGATCAAGTCCCCCACCACCATCACCGTCGGCTTCCTGGCCGATGCAAAGCGCCTGCTCCCCTTTCTCGCCTCCGACAGCGCCTCCGGGGAGATCAGCGGGTATCTCTTCAACGGACTGACGAAGTACGATAAGAACATCTCGATCACCGGCGACCTCGCCGAGTCGTGGGATATCAGCCCCGACGGGCTCACCGTCACCTTCCATCTGCGGAAAGGGGTGCAATGGCACGACGGCAAAGAGCTTACCGCGGACGACGTGCTCTTCACCTACCGGACAGTGACAAATCCGAAGATCCCCACTCCGTACAGCAGCGTGTACGGACCGGTGGACACGGTGGAGGCGAAAGACCCCTACACCGTGGTGGTCCGCTATAAAGAGCCCTATGCCCCAGCCCTTGAGTCGTGGGGCATGGGCATTATCCCGAAGCATGTGCTGGAGGGGAGGGACCTCACCTCTCCCGAGCTGAACCGGAACCCGGTCGGCACCGGCCCCTATAAGATGAAGGAGTGGATCACCGGCCAGAAGATCGTGCTCGAGGCCTTCGACCATTACTTTGAGGGGAGGCCGAACATCGACCGCTTCGTAGCCAGGATCATCCCCGATACCGCCACTATGTTCCTCGAACTGAAATTCGGCGGGATCGACTACATGGGCATCACGCCGCCCCAGTACAAGCTCCAGGCGAACACCGACTTCTTCAGGCAATACTTTCAGACATTCCGGTTCCCCTCCTTCGGATACACCTATCTCGGATATAACCTCCTGAATCCTCTTTTCTCCGACAAGCGCGTACGCCAGGCCATGGCCCACGCGGTGAACAAGAGCGAGATCATCGCCGGGGTGCTACTGGGGTACGGGACCCCCTGTACCGGCCCCTTCCCCCCCGAGTCCTGGGCATATAATCCCGACGTCAAGGAGTACGCATACAGCCCCGAAAAGGCGAAGGTTCTGCTGGCCGAAGCAGGCTGGCGGCCGAATGCATACGGCCTCCTCGAAAAGAAGGGAAGGACCTTCTCCTTCACCGTCCTGGTCAACCAGGGGAACGACGCACGGATCAAGACCGCCCAGATCCTGAAGGAGCAGTTCAGGAGGGTCGGTATCGAGATGAACATCAAGGTGCTGGAGTGGCAGGCGATGCTCCATGACTTCATCGACAAGAAGAGATTCGAAGCCATCATCATGGGATGGGCGCTCTCGCGGGACCCCGATTTATACGACATCTGGCACTCTTCCAAAACAAAAGAGGAGGAGTTCAACTTCATCTCGTACCGGAACGAAGAGGTGGACAGGCTGCTCATCGAGGGCAGACAGACCTTCGACAGGGAGAAGAGGAAGAGGATATACCACCGGATCCACGCTCTGCTTGCCGAAGACCAGCCGTACCTCTTCCTCTATGTGCCCGACGCCCTTCCCGTGCTCCAGAGGCGGTTTAAGGGGGTGGAAAAAGCTCCCCTCGGGATCTGGTACGACTTCATCCATTGGCATGTCCCGAAGGACAAGACGGAGTGGTACCGCTGAAGCGCTCCGCTTCGCGGCAAAAGAGACAGCCCATGATTACGGTAGAAAATTTAACGAAGAAGTTCGGCGCGGTGACCGCCGTAGACCGTGTCTCCTTCACGGTGGAGAAAGGGACGATCTTCGGCTTTCTCGGTCCCAACGGCGCGGGGAAGACCACCACCATCAGCATTCTCTGCACCCTCCTCTCCGCGACCTCGGGGACAGCGCGGATCGACGACCACGACTGCACCAGGGAGCCGTCGGAGGTCAGAAAGAGGATCGGCATCGTTTTTCAGGACAACACCCTGGACAAGGAGCTGACCGCTTACGAAAACCTCCTGCTCCATGCTTATCTTTATAACATTCCCGGAAGGGAGCGGAAGGACAGGATCGGGGACGCCCTCCGCTTCGTCGACCTCTACGAGAGGAGGAACGAGCAGGTGAAGAGGTTCTCGGGAGGAATGAAAAGGCGGCTGGAAGTGGCGCGCTCCATCGTGCACCAGCCGCGCGTCCTGTTCCTCGACGAGCCCACCCTCGGACTGGACCCCCAGAGCAGGGCGCACCTCTGGGAATTCATCTCCACGCTGCCCCAGAAGCACAACGTCACGGTCTTCATGACCACCCACTACATGGAGGAGGCGGAGATCTGCGATACGATAGCGATAATCGACAGGGGGACCATCATCGCACAGGGCTCGCCTCAGGAGCTGAAACGGCAGGTGGGAGGGGACTCCCTCTTTCTCACCACGACGGACAACAAGAGGGCGGCGGCGGACCTGAAAACGCTGCTGGGCCTCAATGCCGAAGAGAGGGACGGGGAGCTCTGCATCACGGTCTCGGGCGGAGAGTCGTATATTCCCCGCGTCGTCCAGGCCCTTGCCGACAGCGTGCTCGCGGTGCGGCTCCGGAAACCGACGCTGAACGACGTTTTCCTGCACCTCACGGGCAAGGCGATACGGCCTGAGACCGCATCGAGCGGGGAGGACATGCGGAACATCGTACGGACCTACCGGAGGAAATTCGACAACAGATGAGCTCCGAACTGAAAGCCGTCTATGTCGTCATTGCGCGGGAATTCATCAAGTTCGCCCGGGAGAAGGGGCGGCTCATCTCCACGCTGTCGCGCCCCGTCATCTGGCTCTTCCTCGTGGGCGGAGGCATGTCCCGCGTGGTCGCTCCCGACATGGGGATCCCCTATATGCAGTTTATCTTCCCCGGCATCATCGGGATGACCATCCTGTTCAGTTCCATCTTTTCCTCCGTCTCGATCCTGTGGGACAAGGAGTTCGGGTTCATGAAGGAGATGCTGGTGGCGCCGGTATCACGCTTTTCGATCGTGGTGGGGAAGGCGCTGAGCGGCACCCTCCTCTCCACCATCCAGGCCCTCATCATCCTCCTCCTCTTTCCCTTCATCGGCCTGAAGCTCGGTGCCGCGCAGGTCTTCTTCATCCTCTGCATCTCTCTCGTCCTGTCGTTCTGCATTTCCGCGCTGGGCATCCTCATCGCCTCTTTTTTCGAGAATTTCGAGAGCTTCAACATCATCATCAATTTCATCGTCATGCCCATGTTCTTTCTGTCGGGGGCGATGTACCCGGTCAGCCTCCTTCCTCCCGTCCTCCGCGCGTTCACCTCGGTCAATCCGCTGACCTACGGGATCGATGCGCTGAAATACATGGTCCTCCCGGAAAGAAGGATGCTGACCCAGGATTTTCCCCTGGGGACGGACCTCTCCGTCATCCTTGTCGCTTCCCTCGTCTTCGTCATCGGTGCGGGGTATGTCTTTGAAAGGCGGAAATAAGTGAACCCTCTGGAGCTCTATAAAAAACTCCCGCGGAAAAATTGCGGCGGGTGCGCGCAAAAGGCGTGCATGCCCTTTGCCCTGGCCGTCATCAAGGGGGACGCCGATGCCGGAGAATGCCCGCTTCTTCCCTCAGGAGAGGCGGAGGCGATCAGGGGCTCCCTCACCCGGTCCGACTGGAGGGAAGAGCTGATTCTGAAGCTGCGTGAAGAGGTCGGGAAGATACGCTTCGGAGAGATTGCGGCGGGTCTCGGCGGCGTTATGAGAGGAGACAGCCTGGTGCTGCACTGCCTCGGGAGGGAATTCAGCATCACTCCCGAGGGGGAAATACATACCGGCGGGTTCATCACCCCCTGGATGCGGATTCTGCTGCTCCACTACATCAGGACGTCCGGGAAAGAGGACCTGACGGGCAGGTGGATTTCCTACGGGGAGATGAAATGCGGAATGATGAAGGCCTCCGCTTTCCTGCGCGAGGCGGAGGACCCGCTCAGGGAGCTCTTCGACCGGGACACCGGCCGGGTGGAAGCCGTGCTGGCAGGACTGGGCGCGGAGCGCCGGGACGATTTCCCTACGCAACACGCCTGGCTCCTGCACCTTCTCCCCAAGATGCCGGCCATGATTCTCTATTGGCCTTCCGAAGAGGAATTCCCCTCAAAGGCGAAGGTGCTCTTCGACTCCACTGCCGATGCGTTTCTCGATGTGGAATCCATCATTTTTCTCGTGGAGGGCCTCATAAAGAATATAGAAAACAATTTATTCCTTGACAAGAAGTAATATATATGTTAATAATTGAGATGG
>JAXLZK010000036.1:30651-43345 GCA_046350935.1 Thermodesulfovibrionales bacterium | reverse complement strand
CCCTCGTCAGGACATGCCTCATGGTTTTTTCCTTTACGGAATGGTCCTCGGTGAGCTGTTCCAGGATGCCCGCCCGCGCAAGGTATACCCTGCTGTCCCCCACGTGGGCAATGCTCAATCTGTTCTTCCGGAGCAGCACTGCAGCGAGGGTGGTCCCCATCCGCTCCCAGCGGAGGTTGCTCCGGGCCGCCTCGTAGATAGCCCTTCCGGCTGACCGTACGGAGTCCCCGAGGAGGGCGGTATCTATGGAGAACCCGTTGCGGCCGGGGAGAAAGCGCCCTCTCTCCCCTCTCCTGAAGTACTCGCAGTATCCCGTCCACCGCCATCCTGCTGGCCACCTCTCCTGAGGAGTGCCCTCCGATCCCGTCCGCCACCGCGAGGAGGCGGACATCGCTGTCGATACAGAAAGGAGTCTCATTGACCGGCGGACACGGCCGGTATCGGTCCGTGCTCCCGACCATTCTGAGCTCGTCGTTCTCGATGACCTCGGACCCGGCGAATCCCTCCTCCCTTTTCCTTCCGTGAAGAGGCGCTGGGGCGAGCATTTCGCCATGATGCCCGCCGCCGAAAGGACAAGGGGGTACGTTACTTTCACCCAATAGCCGTGGACGGAGAAAAGGTGGAGCGCTGTTCCGGTCCATGTTGCAGAGAGGGCAGGGAGAGCCCGATCCGCGTGCCGGCATCCCGCCCTGAAAAGCCGAGGAAGAGAATGCTGCCGGCAAGGAGCAGCAGGAGCGATTCGAGGGGGAAGGCCCATGCCGGCCGCGTGACGTAGGATGCGCCGAGGATGCCGGCAGCCGTCGCGGCGGTGAGGAGGGAAGCGGGCAGTTCCGGCGCAAGGGGGTCCGCACGAGCGGCCCTGTCTCCGGGGCGGTCCCTCCCACGATGACGATCCTGTTTCTGAAGGCTCCGCCGGTATCCTCCCCTTGAGGACATCCGAGAAGGAATAGACGGGGAGGGGAGCCGGGATCAGTGGGGGTCGGTGAGCATTCTATACTCTCCGTTGGTGGGGAGCTGCCTGTCTCCCAGGCGTATCGCGTCTCCTTCCGATCGATACGTTCTCCAGGTCATACTTCCCCAGGTATCGGAGGACAAGCTGCAGCGCGAAGGAGGGGACCAGCCTCCGTTCGTACGGCAGGAAGAGGGGCTCGCTCGATGATTCCGTCGCTGTCGGCGGAGTGATTGATGTGTCCCAGGGCGGAAGCATGGCGCGAACTCCCTGAGAGGGGAGCAGGACGCCCGTGCTGAAGAGTGCGCCGCCCGAAATACGCGAGGCTCTTCGCGGGGAATTTTCCAGGGGAATCTGCTCCTCTCTTCTCCTCCGTCCCCGTCGAAGAGGAGGCGCACCGGCAGAACCACGCTCCCTGCATAAGCGAGAGAGGAAGCGAGGAGGGCGTCGTTGTCCAGCCTCTTTTCCGCGTCCTTCAGGGCAGCGAAGAGCTCGGTGATGCCGTCTTCCTGCAGGAGGCGGGGATCACTGGGAACCTTATGATCTCCCGTATTTCCCGCAGTCCCGGATTCATGTCCTCGGAGGAATAGAGGAACTCGACGCCTATCACGCGCGCCCCGTACTCGTGCAGACGGAGCAGCATCAGGCCGATAGAGGCGCGAGGCCACGGCCAGGGGCCCATCCGGGCGCAGGTTCTCCTGTCCACGGCCACGACCACAACGGGAGAAGGAGGGGCTTTCCGGCATAATGCGGCTCGAAAGTCGTATGTCTTGCGCCTGAGCGCTTCCAGGGGATATGCTTCAGAAAAGGACGCAACAAACACGGAGAGTGTCAGGATGCACCCCGCGAAGAGAAACGGGAACGGATGATACTATTCATGATTATCTGATAGTGGGGAGTCGCCTATACTATCCTACAAAAGGCGCCTCGAAGTCAATAGGACGGTTCCGTCTCTCCGCCGTGCCGGGAGCAGGGTTTGTCCTGCAGGCGGAATACCCTGCATTGTATAGTTTTCCCTCCACCCCTCGCGGTAAGTGCCTGCGTCCGATGAGCACCGGGCGGGTACGGCGTTTGCTCTGTATCCGGATAGCCGGTCGAAGCAGTCGAATCGTTCTACCAAAGGAGAAGCGCCATGGAACCAATGCATCGGGAGTTTTGGTTGACGTCGTATCTGCTGTTAGGTGTTCTGTCCGTCCTCGTAGGGATGACGCTCCAGAAGAGGAAAGCCCGTCTGCACAAGAGGAAAAAAATGCTCTTTATCCGCCGGGGGTGGGCATACGGAAGGAGAATAGGGTGGGGTGCGGCAAAAGACCGGGAGAGGCAGCAGGGAGCGGGCATGAGCGAGCTGTCCGGGGTATAACGAGGGTCTCACACAGCCCTGTAAAAACAACATTGCTCCGTGGCAGGAGAAGCGCGGCGGGACCCTCGCCCCCGGCATAAGAATCCCCCTCCCTAAGAGTCCCTGGATAGAACACATCCAGGGACTCTCTTTTTGCCCAAGCCTTCCCTGCCGGTTCGCAGCCGATCACCCCGCCCCGCTAATCCGCATTTGACAATCGTCCTTCCCGCGTGTCTATAATGAAGTGAAAGAAAACAGGGGGATACCGGGAGCATGCGCAACAAGGCGGACTCGCTGTTCGCTAATATCGTGTACCGTCTCGACTACCCTGACGACCTGATCATACGGACCAGGAGGAAGCTTTACTGGTTCTCCGCTGTCACGCTCAGCGTCGTCTTCCTGAGCTCCATCCCCATCCAGTTTCTGAAAAGCAGGAACATCAACTGGATCGATACGTTCAACCATTCCCTGCTGGAGTCCTACTGCGGCATCATCTCCTCTATCATCGCCTATATAATCTACCGTGAATACAAGGCCTCCGGAAAGAGGAGCAGCCTCTATCTCTTCCTCGGTTTCTTCTCCATGGGGGTCTACGATTTCTTCCATTCCTATTCCAACTACTGCCTCGATCTCTTCGTCTGGTTCCATTCCCTGAGCGCCTTCAGCGGTGCATCCTTCCTGTTGCTGGGCGCCCTCTCCGCCGGGGACGGCGGCACCGGCGACCCTCCCTGGTTGAGGCGATTCCTTGTCGTTTTCGGCGCGGCCGCCGCCCTCCTCTCCGCAGCGGTCATTTCAAAGCTTTCCCCGCCGCTCCCCAACGCCGTGACGCTGGGCACCTACCGTCACCTCCCTGCCGACCTGCCGGTAGTGGGAGAGTTTTCCGCATCCACCATCGTCTTCAATATCGTCTCGGCTGCCTGCTTTCTGGGTGCGGGAGGGTTGCTCCTCAGGCGTTTCCGGGAGACGAACGACGTATTGTTTCACGTATTCTCCCTCTCCGCTTTCCTCTTCTTCGAAAGCGAGTTCCTGTTTGCTTTCTCGAAGCTCTGGGACCTGAGCTGGTGGTACTGGCACGTCATAAAGCTCATCATCTTCACCGGATTGATGATCGGGCTCGCCCACGGGTTCAGCAGGACCTTCCGCGACCTGCAGGAGTCCCGTGAAAAACTCACCGGCGCCGTCGACAAGCTGAAACGCGCCTGCGAGGACCTCACGAATACCCAGGAAGAGCTCCTCGAGTCCGAGAAGCTCGCCTCGATAGGCAGGATGGCCGCCACCGTCGCCCACGAGATACGGAACCCCCTCGGCGCGATAAACAATGCTATCGGTATCTTCAAACGGCACAAGCAGCTTGCGGATGACGACAAGGAGCTTATGGATATCATCGGGGAAGAAATCAGGAGACTGAACAGGACCATTACGGACTTTCTGGATTTTGCAAAGCCCGCCCCCCACGAGAAGACCTATGCGAACCTCAACAGCCTCATCGAAGAAACCCTGGCCCTTCTGACAAACGGCAACGGTGTCCGGCGCCCTGCCGTCAGGATCACCAAATACTTCGACCAGGACCTTCCCGAGATCTTTATGGACAGGGATGCGATGAAGCAGTGTCTCTGGAATATCCTCATCAACGCGATCCAGGCAATGCACGACGGCGGAACCCTGATCGTCACGACGAGATACGCGATTGAAATCCGCAATAACGAGCCCTTCAGGGGAGCAAGCGTCGTCATATCCGACAACGGGGTCGGCATGCCCGAAGAAATAGTGTCCAGGGCATTTCAGCCCTTCTTTTCCACAAAGGCCAAAGGGACGGGCCTCGGCCTTTCCATCGTCCAAAAAATCGTGCACTCGCACGGGGGGCATATTTCGATATCCAGCAGGCAGGGCGAGGGGACACGGGTGGAAATATCCCTTCCGGTGCGCTGCCCCGAAGCCGTATCGTAACGGAGAGGAAAATGAAAACAGCGTCTCTGTTGATCGTCGATGACGAAGAGGGCATGCGGAAAAGCCTGTCCATCCTCTTCAAAAAGGAAGGATACCAGGTATACCAGGCGGAAAGCGGAAAAGCCGCTCTCGAGTATCTCGCCGGGCAGAAGTTCGACCTTGTCGTCACGGACCTCTGCATGGATGCCGTCAGCGGAACCGACGTTCTGCACTCTATCAGGGAAAACCGCATTCCGGTGCCGGTGATCATCATGACCGCTTACGGGACCATCGAGTCGGCGGTTTCGGCGATGAAGGCGGGCGCCTGCGATTACATCACCAAGCCCTTCGAATACGAGGAGATCCTCCACAGGGCGGAACGGGCCATCGGACAGGCGGAGACCGAGAGGGAGATGAACCGGATGTCCCGGGCGAGGGCCGCCTCGTCGGAGGATTTCTCCATGATCATCGGGGAGAGTCCTCTTATCAGGGGAATCAGGACGCAGCTGCGGAAGATCGCCGCCAACAGTCTTCCCGTGCTGATGACGGGGGAGACGGGGACAGGGAAGAACCTCTTTGCGAAGGTCGTTCACCTCAACAGCCCGAGGGCGGGCGGCCCGTTTCTCTCGGTGAACTGCACCTCGATTCCCGAACACCTCATCGAAAGCGAGCTCTTCGGGCATACAAAGGGAGCCTTTACCGGGGCCATCATGGAGAGGAAGGGACTCTTCGAGGCTGCGCACGGAGGGACCATTCTTCTCGACGAGATCGGCGATATCCCGAAGACGATACAGGCCAAGCTCCTGGGAGTACTCCAGGAAAAGACGATCAGGAGAGTCGGCAGCAATGAGGAGATACCGGTCGACACAAGAGTGATAGCGGCGACGAATACCGACCTCATCGCAGCGATAAAGAGGGGGGACTTCCGCGAGGATCTCTACTACCGGATCAACGTGCTGCATGCACACATCCCCCCCCTGCGGGAGCGCAAGGAAGACATTCCCCTCCTCTCGGAGAGCTTTCTCTCCCTGTGCGCTTCGGATCAGGACAGGCAGCATATCGTCGGTTTCACCTCGGAAGCCATCGACAGGCTCTATCATTACGAATACCCGGGCAATGTCCGGGAGCTGTACAACATCATCTGCCACGCGGTCGCCGTCTCCGACTCCCCTCTTGTCGGCTGCGAGGACATGCCGTCTTCCCTCCGGCAGCACGCAGGCTGCTCGCCTGTCGGGATCGACGAGAGCGCGCCGATGGACATCAAGGAGTGGGAGAGGAAGATCATCCTCCGGAGCATCGAGAGGCATCCCAGCAACCTCGCGGAGGTGTGCCGGGAGCTCAAGATCGGACGGACGACGCTCTGGAGGAAGATGAAGCAGTATAAGATCGAAGTGAGCTCTTCGAGACATAAAGCCTCGTAGCCCATCTGCCTGCCGGTTACAGCGCACTCCACGCCACGCTGCAGCCGGCAGGGGTCTCCGGCACACCATCCTTTCCATACTGAACATCCCCGCTTTCCAAAATGAAAATCCGGGAACACCGCTCTGCAAGGACAGAAGAGTACCAGGGGGGGAAATGATGCCCGGCAGTTCCCGGGGCTCGTCCAAATGCCTTTGTTTCTCAAGCCATATTGTGTCTTCCCTCCTGCTTCGGCCGGCCTTTTTCGGCTATTTCTCCTCCTGGAAGCGGGAGGGGTTCACGACAGGTACACAAATTGCTCATTCCCCTGAAAAGCGGAAAAAGAGAAAGGAGGCATCCGGAATGCCATGCACAAACGAAGGCGAAGGAGGTGAAAGGGGAGGCACAGGAAGTGGTCGGCTAGTGGTTGCTCAAATAAAAACGAAGGGAGGTAACGAGATGAAGTACAAGATGAGAATCTGCCTGTTGATGATTTCCCTGGTTTTGGTCAGCTTCCCGCTGCAGTCGAAAGCAGGCGTCTTCGGAGATGCAACATTCGATGATGTCTACAAGACTCTCGGAAAGTATATTTTCCTCACTCCCGGCAAGTTCGCCGGCACCGTGGCGGCTCATGATATGTCCACCGGGAAGACCCTGGCTTGGATATCCTTTGTCAATTACGGTGACACAAACCCCATTATTCACCATATCGCCGCGTTCCCCTCGGAGGACCCGTACAAGGGGTTTGAGTATGTCGTGAATTCACAGGGGGGGAAGAACCTCTATATTTACGGTCTGCCGACTAAAGTGAAGAACCCGGCCGAGGGCTTCCACATCTACAAGGTCAGGTATGACGGGGTGAAGATGAACCTTGTCGAGGACGTTGCCGAGACGACCGGCCTCGCCCTCGGCGTGCATGTCACCATCGCGCCCGATGCCCAGAAGTATGCCATTGGCGACGGCCAGAAGGATATCCTCGGCATCTACCAGCGCGAGCCGAGCAAGGTGATCACCGCTATCCATTTCGACTGGATCCCCAATGTAAAGACAAACAAAGAGGCATGGACAGGGGGGGGAAAGCTTGTCATTAAAAAGCTCCACCCGGATTCCGACGGCAAATATGACTATGTGGGCACAAAGGGCGTGAAGATCGATTGGGAGCTTGTGCCCGGCGGTGAGCTGTATATCGAGGACGGCAAGGTCAGCGGCCCGCGGCAGCAGAATGTCTGCGCCCTGGATGCCCTCGTATGGCATCCGAACGGCAAATGGGGGGTCGCCTCCCTCAGGACCATCGGCGGAGGGGTCATCTTCGATACGACGACATGGAACCCGGTGGGGATGATCCTGTCGCCCACGAAGGTTGCCGGGACATATCCCCTCAAGCAGGTCGATAAGGATACCTGGGAAATCGAGATAGCCCAGGTGCATTCCCCTGCCCACCAGGCCGGTTTCTCCCCTGACGGGAAGCATTTCCTCCTCATGAACGGGGTCAGGGAGAATAACATCATGGTATTCGATTCCACGAATCCCGACCCCATGAAGTGGAAGAAGAAGGCTATGGTGACCCAGCCCCACTGGAGGGGCGCATATCCCAACACCTTCCACATGGGGTTCACTCCCGACGCCAAGAAGGTGTATGTGACCCTCTGGTGGCCGTCTCCTACACCGAACGGCGTTGCGGTGGTAGACGCGGAGAATTGGAAGGTCATCAAGGAGATCGAGGTAGGCCCGGATGCCCATACCCTCGGGGTCACCGGTGACGGCAAGCATGTCTTCGGGGTCATCAGCGGATACCAGAAGACGACATCGGGTATCTATGTCATCGATGTGAAGACCGATACGCTGAAGGGCTTCCTCCCGAGCGGTCAGGGACACCACGACTGCGTGATCATTCCGAGGAACCAGAAAGAACTGATGATAAGCAGAAGCCCGACTACGTAGTCCGAATGCAGGCACCTCCCCTGCCTCCCGTTCCTGTACGGGGGGCAGGGGGCTCTCCACGACAAGGGAAAGGCGATCATCATGAATATATCGTTGCTGTTTCTTTCACTGCAGAACCTGATGCGGAGGACCTTCAGGACCTACGCGCTGCTTCTCGCCATCGCCATCGTGAGCGGCGCCATCTTCTCCACCACGACCCTGATGTGGGGGGTCAACAGCAGCCTGAAAAGGGGGCTCTCCAAATTCGGGGCGGACCTCCTGGTCGTACCGAAAGGCTCCATGGTGAGCATGAAATCGGCCCTGCTCACCGGCGAGCCATCCCTCTTTTACATGGAAAGGGATATCATGCAGACAATAGCCGGCATAAAAGGCGTCAAGAAGGTTTCTCCCCAATTATTCCTCACCAGCGTCGAGGGCACCTGTTGTGTCATGGGAAACGCCTTCATCATCGGGTTCGATCCGAAGAGCGATTTCACCGTCCTGCCGTGGATCGAAGAGAGGATGGGAAGGCCCTTCCAGGAGAACGACGTCATTATCGGCGGCGCCAACGCCTACGCCCTCGGGGATAAAATATTTTTTTACGGACAGAATCTTACCGTCTACGGGAAACTCGGAAGGACCGGTGTCGGACTGTACGACAACGCGCTCTTCATCGCAATAGAGAGAGCCTATTCCATGGCCGAGGAGTCGCAGAAGCTCCCCGGCGTCGTGCCCCTGAAGCTGGTGCGGGGCCAGATATCCGCCGCACTGGTACAGACGGACATGGGAGCGAAACTTCCGTACATATCGTTCACCATAAGCAAGAACCCGAACGTGAAGGTGATCACCGCCGGGAACATCATCACTTCCGTCAGGCAGAACCTCGTGGCGCTGTTCGGAAGCACTCTTATCCTGAGCGTTGTCCTCATCGTCGCAAACGCCCTGATGATAAGCGCCATCTTCTCCACCATCGTCAACGAACGGAAGAGGGAGCTGGGGCTCCTGCGGGCGATCGGGGCGAGAAAGGTTTCCATCTTCAGGCTGATCGTCTACGAGGCCGCACTATTGACCAGCGCTGGCGGGGTCCTGGGCGTTATCGTCGGGATCGTCATCATGCGTGTTTACCAGCGCACCATCATATTTAATCTGAAAGAACTCAACATGCCGTACCTCTGGCCGCCCGCCTCTTCCATAGCGGTGCTGGCCTGCATCGCCATAGGTGCTGCCGTCCTTGTGGGAGTGGGCGGCGCCTTTTACCCGGCGGTAAAAGGGAGCAAATTACAACCGTACGATGCCATACGGGCAGGCGAATAGAGGAACGAGATGATACGGATACGGGACATCTGGAAGGTGTATGATGTCGGAGACCAGAAAATAGAGGCGCTGCGGTCCGTCAACCTCGATATAGAGCGGGGAAGCTTTGTCTCGATCGTCGGCCACTCGGGGTCCGGCAAGACCACTCTCCTCAGTGTGCTGGGCGGGCTCACAAAGCCGACAAAGGGGAGTGTCCTGATCGACGGAATCGACATCTGGGGGCTCGACGATAAAGAGCTTTCCTCCCTCAGGAATGAGAGGATCGGTTTCATCTTCCAGTTTGCAAGCCTTCTGCCGACCCTGCGGGTCATCGACAATGTTTCCCTCCCCATCATTTTCAGCAGGAGGATGAACGGGAGGGGGAGAAAGGATATTTACGGGCATGCCGGGGAAATACTCTCCACCCTCGGGCTTTCGCACAAGCTGAATGCGTTCCCTTCCGAGCTTTCGGGAGGACAGCAGAGGCGGGTCGCCATCGCACGGGCGTTTATCAACAGACCGTCCATCATCGTCGCCGATGAACCGACCGGAGACCTGGATGCGCAGAACGAGGCCGAAGTAATGGAATTTTTCTCGCGCATCAACGAGCAGGAGAAGACCACCTTCCTGATGGTCACCCATAACCTGGACCTGGCGAAAATGACGGACAGGGTATTTCACATGAGAGACGGAGTGGTACTCGATTGAACAAGGCGGTGCAGAGGGGGAGAAATCATGGAGAAAGGCGCCTACTGTTCCGTGGGGACTTCCCCCTTCTCTGCGGATTCCGCGTTCTCGGCGATACAGTTTTTCTCACGGGAGGGTGTGCATGAGAATTTACCAGGTTGCTCTGAAAGAGATCCGCAAAAGAAAAATCAGGACTCTCTATACCTCTTTCGGGATCGCCGTAGCGGTCTCCATGCTGATATCCGTGATGATCACCGCATCGTCGGGACAGAAAGAGGTCTTCAATGTCATCGCGCGGTACGGCCACAGCCTGACGATCGTGCCGGTGGACACCAACTCCCAGCAGAGCCTGAAGACCTTCGGAATCGGTACGGGGTCCTACATACCGGAAAAGGCCCTGCCCGATATCGAGAAGGTCTACCAGGACGCGATCATCGCAGGGTGGGAGAAGATGGGAGCGCTGATTTTCCAGGAAGGGACGATAGGAGGAGGCGCGTTCCCGCCCCCTACGTTTGCGCCGAGGCTGTATGAGGAAACCACCGTCAAGGGCAAGGAGGTCATCGTTGGAGGGGTGACCCTCGAAAAGGAACTGATCGCCCGGTTCTGGTGGGACATCGCGGAAGGAAGATTCATGGAACGCGACGATGAGGCGGTCATCGGCCGGCTGTTCGCCACGGTCACCGGGACGACAATGGGCGAAATCCTCGATATCGGGAAAAGCAGGTTCCGGGTGGTGGGTATCCTGAAAGAGACGGACTCCCCGGACGATTACATGGTGTTCACAACCCTCACGGCGTGCCAGGCGACCTTCGGGAAGCAGGGAAAGGTTTCGATGATCAACGTCAGGGCCATGTGCCCCAAATGCCCGGTGGGAGAGGCCGCTGTGGAGATCAACAAAAAAATACTCGGGGTGAGGGCTACCTCCCAGATGGAGATCGCCACCGCCCAGTCCCAGATATTCCAGAAGACCACCGCCCTGATCGTGAGCTTCGTCGTCGCCTCCCTCATCATAAGCTGCATCGGGGTCTTCAATATCATCATGGGGTCGATCCACAGCAGGATGCGGGAGATCGGGCTCCTCAAAGCCCTGGGTGCATCGAAGGGGCAGCTCATCAGGTTTTTCCTTTATGAGGCGGTTCTGATAGGGATTACCGGCGGGATCATCGGTTTTGTCCTGGGAAGCGCGCTGTCGCATGTTGTCGGGCCGATCCTGTTCAAGGATATCGTCATACAGATCAGCCCCCGTTTCCTGGTGATAGCGGTACTGCTCGGCACGATGGCGACCATCCTGGCCAGCATTTACCCTGCGATCTACGCCTCGAAGATCAGGGTCACCGAGGCTTTCAAATCTCTCTGAGGGGGAATGATGAACAACGATACTCTCGTAAACTTACAGGGAGTCTCCAAGAAATACCTGATGGGAGAGTCCGAGGTTTTCGCCCTGAACAGGATACATATCCGCATCGGGAGGCAAGAGTATATCGCCGTTATGGGACCGAGCGGATCAGGGAAGTCGACGCTCCTGAATATCCTGGGAGGCATCGATATCCCGTCCGAAGGGGAAGTTTACCTGGACGGGAAGAGAATAGACAACCTCAGTGAGAAAGCGCTCCTTGAAGCGCGGCGGAAGACGGTGACGTATATCTTCCAGGAGGCCCGGCTGCTCTCCTCTCTGACCGCCATCGAAAATGTAATGCTGCCCCTGGCCTTCCGCAATTCCGGCTCGGCAGGATCGAAGGCAAAAGAGCGTGCCCGGCTCATGCTCGAAAAGGTCGGTCTGGGCAAAAGGGCCTCCCATCTTCCCCATCAGCTCAGCGGGGGTGAAGCGCAGCGGGTCAGTATCGCCCGCGCCTTGATGAGCGATCCTCTGCTGATTCTCGCCGATGAGCCGACGGGAAACCTCGACACAAAGACCGGGGAGGAGATCATGAGCCTCTTCGAGCAGTTGAACAGCGAGGGGCTGACGATCGTCATGGTCACCCACGACCCCCAGAAGGCGAACCATGCAAAGCGCATCATCAGGCTCAGGGACGGCGAGGTGGTCGAGGATACGTATAACCATAAATACAATGTTTGTGAAGTATCCTAGGTGCACATGCTACAGGGAAAGGCAATACCGTCGGCCGTCTTCCTCTGCACCATCGTGAGCGCTCTGGGAATTGCCCTTATCGCGTCGCAGGCTCCTGCAAAGAACGGCCGGTCCGAAAGGGAATCCGGCGGTGACGCGGTGGCAGTGGAAATCACTGCAATTTCCCCTCTCGGAGGAACTGTCTACCGGATAGGGATATCGCTGACCAACAGGTCGACCGAAGGGGTATACCTGAAGCATGTCGAGAAGAAATTTTTTATCCAGACCGACACGGGATGGAGGCCGCTGCAGAGCGTGGACACCGGGGATGCGACCGGTACTGCGAAGCGCTACCTTCCTGCAGGGGCAGGAGAAATGTTCGCCGTCCTAATCGACATCCCTCTGCATATGCCGGACACCTTCAGAACGTACGAGGGGGACATATCGCTCCTGTTCACCTGCAGGGTGCAGTCCGCCTCCCGTCCCGATGCAGAAGGCCGCCGCACCGACTTCGAGTCCTATTATTGGGTAACGCCGATGACCGACAAATGGATACACCGGGAGGGAATGTGAAGAACACGACACTGAAGAGATACAGGATATCCCTTCTCGTTATGGGAGTCGTCCTGGCGCTTGTACTCCTGGACCTTTTTGTCGGGTACCGGCAGGACAGAATCATGGAAGAACGGAAAGCCCAGCGGAAAAGGGTGGAGAGGCTGGCGTGGTATCTCGAAAGGACCAATATCGAGGATATCTTCTACACAGGAAAAGACGGGCGCTACGCCATGAAGCTGAAATACGAGAACGTACGGCCTGATGATGAGATGTGGATTATGGTATTTTCCATCAAGGCGTTTGTGCAGGTGGGCACCCTCTGGAGAGAGCTGTCCGTGAATGACGGGAGAATGAAGCGCGGCGACTACTCGGTGGAGCGGCTGAAAGACCCGCTTACCATGACCGTTACCTTCGATATGCCGCACAAGGACTACCAGGAACTGATGCCGGGGTATATGCATATGAAGATCAACAACCTCTCGTATATATCTGCTGAAGCGGTGGCCAAAGAGGACATCATCGAGAAAAACGAAGACGTCTTCATTTATGTAAGCACGGA
>JAXLZK010000036.1:28918-30551 GCA_046350935.1 Thermodesulfovibrionales bacterium | reverse complement strand
TACAAGATAGCGATCGGGATCCTCCTGCTCCTGCTTTCCGCCGTCGCGCTGGATTACGTGGTCGGCTACAGGCAGGGCAGGGTGCTGAGCGAAAAGGCCGCACTGAAGAAGAAGATGGAACAGCTTGCATGGTACACTCTCAGGGCCGAGGTCAAGAACGTGGAATATATAAAAGATAAATACAGGATCACGATCAAATACGAAAATGCATTCCCCGAAGAGGCCCTGTACTTCATGACCCCGCAATTGAGGTGTTTCATCCAGGTGGGGACCCTATGGAAAGAGATCCCCGTCCTCCCCCCGGGAAAGGGGAGTGGAGAGTCAGGAGTGACCAGGCTCGACGGCGAAAAGGATATCGCTATGCTGATCGAGGTGCCCTTCAGGAACTTTGAGGAGGTACTTCCCGGTTACATGCATGTGCGGATAAACAGCATGAGTTATATCGCGGCGGACGCCCTCTCCAAAGAGGACATCGTCGAGAAGAACGAGGATTTCTACATCTACCTGAAGCCCTCCTATGCAAAAGACGAGGAGATGCTGAAGAAGTACACTTTTACCAACAACGAGGTCCCGGTCTTCATCCCGATGCCGCCCCATTGAGGAGGATGACCGTGCATGAGGTGAGAATGAAAGCGATCATACCGCTCCTCCTTGCGTTGTTCGTTTCCGTGGACATATCCCCGGCCGAAACAGGCGAAAGGCTTTCAGAAAGCGGATTTTATGCAATCAGGGTGCAGACCGACCCTCCCCGTCCCGTCGTGGGCAACAACACCGTACTGATGACGGTACTGGACCGCCGGACGGGGAAAGGGGTCGAAGGAGCGGTCATCGAGGCTACTCCCTGGATGACACTGCACAGCCACGGCTCCACGAAAAGCACGCGGGTAATAGAGCAAGGAAAGGGAATGTATAGGGTAACGGACGTGTATCTCACCATGGAAGGCGAATGGGATCTGTTGCTCAGCATCCGGAAAGACGGGAAGGAAGATACGGCGGTCTTTCCCCTTAACAAGGCAACACACTGAATTCAATAGAAACTTTATTATCAGGCCTTCCGCTGCTCTCCTCTGCAAAAAGGAATCCCCCTCTCCGGTGGCCCGGGAGGAGGATTCCTTTTTACTCCTCTGATCGCTCTTTTACGGCGTTGTCGTGGTCAGGATCTTTCCGGAAGCGCCCACCGCGATAAAGTAGCTGTTTCCGTAGCCGATGCCCCTGAGATTCGTGGTGGTAGCGGTATCCTTCGAGGACCACGCGGCCGCATCCGTCGAGGCGAGGACGAGGCCGCTGTCCCCTGCCGCGGCATAGGTGCTGTTGCCGTAGACGATGCCGTTCAGATTGGCGGTGGTGCCGGAAGCCGCCGCTGTCCATGCCGCTCCGTCCCCCGACGTGAGGATCGTTCCGGCTTCTCCTACCGTCACGAAGGTGCTCCCGTAGACGACCCCGCCCAGCTTCACGGACGCTCCTGAGGACTGCGCCGTCCAGGTGGCGGCGTCGCTGGAGGTGAGGATCGTTCCCCCCGAGCCGACCGCCACGTAGAGACTGTTTCCGTACGCAATACCGTACAGGTCGCTGGAGGTGCCTGAGGACTGCGCCGTCCAGGTGGCGGCGTCGCTGGAGGTGAGGATCGTTCCCC
>JAXLZK010000036.1:0-28818 GCA_046350935.1 Thermodesulfovibrionales bacterium | reverse complement strand
CCTGAGGACTGCGCCGTCCAGGTGGCGGCGTCGCTGGAGGTGAGGATCGTTCCCCCCGAGCCGACGGTTACAAAGGTGCTCCCGTAGATGGTTCCGTTAAGGTTTGCGGATACCCCGGAGGTCTGCGTGTTCCAGGTCACGGTATCGCCGGAGGTGAGGATCGTCCCCGAAGCGCCTACAATAAGATAGGTGGTGCCGGAGACGGCGACGCTGTTCAGATCATTGGTGGTGCCGGAGCTTCTCGGCGTCCAGTTTACGGTAAAATTCAGGTCGAACACATTGTCGCCGTCCACCTGCACCGACCGGCTTACGGGGTTGAAGATATATCCCTCTCCGGAAGGGACGATCGTGTAATCGCCGTCTTCTACGCTGGTGAATCCGTATCGCCCGGTGGAGTCAGTGACGGAGGTCTCTGAACCCATGGTGACCGTGACCCCCTCAATCCCCTTTCCTCCGGTATCGGTGATGCTTCCCGCCACGGTAAAGCGTGCGCCGTTGCTGCCGCATCCGGCAAGCAGCAGCGCCATGCACGAAAGCAAGAGAAACAGCGTCACTATTCCTGTTCTTTTCACGATTCTCCCTCGTCTCACTTTGATATACGCGGTACGCCCTGCCCCCACGGGGCAAACGCCTTGAAAACGTTATCAAGTATATTATTTCGCCGAAGTATTTTGCAATATGCACCACTCGCGCCCTCCCGCGGGAAAGCTCCCCATCGAGCGGAAATAATTTACGTTGGGGGCAGGAGAAAAGTATGATACAATTTTTTTATACCACGCAGGGAAGGTGCGCAATGGACAAGACAGATGTGGAGATTTTGCGAAAGGTCATGGAGCAGATCAGCCAGTCGGCTCTCGAGTTCGGCAAGGACATTCTTCCCATTCTTCAGAAGTTCAAGGACGAAATGAACACCTACTACCGGATAATCCATCCCATCCTGCGGAAGGAATACGAGTCTGCGGGAAGCCCCTGCGGCCTTGACGACGACGGCATGTGGCAGTGGCTCCGGGGCAAGGCCCGGAAGACGGAAGAGGAGAGCACCACCGTCGAAATCGAGGATCTCCTGGCGCGGGATGTTTTAAAGCTGAGAGATTACATGAGAGGGAGATACAACAACTGACAACCGCTTGGGAAGAGACGGCATTTTTCCCTGGACACCGATCGCCTTTCTGTGATGTAGTGATAGTATGGCGCCCGTTACCCTGTCCTCCATCAGAAAGGCCCTCGGGGTGGTTTCCCCCCATATCCATCGCACCCCCCTCGTTTATTCCAATTCCTTCAGCGGACTTCTCGGCTCCGAAGTCTGGCTGAAGGCGGAAAATCTTCAAAAAACAGGATCTTTCAAGGTCAGAGGTGCTTTCAACACCCTCATCAGCCGGAAACCCCTGCGTGTCGTAGCCGCCTCCATGGGAAATCATGCTCAGGGTGTCGCCTATGCAGCCGGAAGACAGGGGATCACGGCGAAGATCGTCATGCCCCGCACCGCCTCCCTGGTGAAACAGGAGGCGACGAAAGGCTATGGGGCGGAAGTGGTCCTCCACGGCGCATCCTTCGCGGACGCGCTGCGCTATGCTCTCTCCCTCGAGGAGTACACCTTCATCCACGCCTTCGACGACGCCGACATCATCGCCGGCCAGGGCACCGTCGGGCTCGAGCTGCTTGAAGACCTGCACGACGTCGATGCGGTCCTCGTCCCGGTGGGAGGGGGAGGGCTGATCGCGGGAATCGCGGTCGCCGTGAAGAGCATCTCCCCCAAGACCGCGGTGATCGGGGTGCAGACCGCATCCGCCCCTTCCGCCTACCGGTCTTTTCACGAAAAATGCTTGCAGGAAGCACCTCCGCAGCCTACCATCGCAGATGGCATCGCCGTGGAGAGGATCGGAAGAAAGACCTTCGAGCTCATCGGCCGGTACGTGGATGATGTGGTCACCGTATCTGAGGAGTCCATCGCACGGGCAGTGCTCCTTTTCCTCGAAAGAAAAAAGCTGGTGGTGGAGGGCGCCGGGGCGGTCCCCCTGGCCGCGCTGCTCGAACAGGGCGCCCGTTTCCGCGGGAAGAGGGTTGTCCTGATCGTGAGCGGGGGGAACATCGATTTCACGCTTATCGACAGGATTATTCACAAGAGCCTGGTGCTGAGCGGCAGGATCGGCGTCCTGCGGGTGGTGGCCGACGATATTCCCGGAAGCCTGCACCGCCTCACGGGGAGTATCGCGGACCTCGGGGGGAACATCCTCCATGTCGTCCACGACCGCCTCGCAGAGGACGTCCCCATCGGGAAAACCTTCGTCATCATCACTCTCGAAACGAGGGGGCAGGAGCACCTCCGGCACATTGCCGCTACCATCCACTCCGCCGGGTTCGCTCTTGCAGGGGAGGGGCCGCTTCGTTAACAGCAAAATGATAATGTCCTATATGGGCAAAGTAGAAATGTCCGGTGCTAAACTGTCTCTTTTGAGGAGGAGGCAGGATGGCAGCGGAGGACATAATCACCATGACCCAGAAGGAGTTAAAGAGACTGCACGTGATTCGGAAGGTGATGGAAGGGGTATTGATGCAGAAAGAGGCAGCAGAGATGCTGTCTGTGAGCGAACGGCAGATCCGTCGGATTGTGCGGCGCATAGAGGCCCAAGGAGACAAGGGGATAGTGCACGGGGCTCGGGGGAAGGATTCCAATCGGAAAGCGCCGGAGTCGTTGGTGTCGAGGGTTGTGCAGCTGTATCGCGAGAAATACTTGGGATTTGGTCCAACACTCATGGCGGAGAAGCTCCGCGAAGGGGAAGGCACAGAGGTGAGCAAAGAGAGCGTCCGCACCTGGCTTATGGATGCCGGTCTTTGGCAGAAAGGCCGCAAGCGGAAGGTTCACCGGCAGTGGCGGCAGCGCAGGGCATGTTTTGGGGAGATGCTGCAGATGGACGGAAGCCATCACCGGTGGTTTGAGGACCGGGGGCCGGCATGCGTGTTGATGGCGTACATCGATGATGCAACGAATACCATTTATGCCCGATTCTACGAGTACGAGGGCACTCTCCCTGCGATGGACAGCTTCAAGCGGTATATCAGGAAATACGGCATACCCCTGAGCGTCTATCTGGACAAACACACGACGTATAAATCTTCCGCAGAACCATCAATCGAGGATGAGATAAACGGGACAGAACCTTTGAGTCAGTTCGGCAGGGCATTGACGGAACTGCAAGTAAAGATCATTCATGCCAACTCGCCCCAGGCCAAGGGCAGGATAGAGCGGCTGTTCAAGACCCTGCAGGATCGGCTGGTGAAGGAAATGACCGTAAGGGGAATCAGTAGCATCGATGAGGCCAATGGATTTCTGGACGGGTATCTTGCCTTGCATAACAGGAAGTTCAGGGTGCAGGCAAAGGAGAGGAGCAACCTGCACCGGGGGGTCCCAAAGGGAGTGGACCTGGACCGGATACTGTGCATCAGGAATAGCAGAACGCTCAGGAACGATTTCACGGTGGCACATAATAAGAAGCTGTACCAGGTAGGGAAAGCCGTGAATGCAAAGGTGGTGACTGTCGAGGAGAGGGTCAACGGCAGCATGCATATGTTTCATAACAACGTCAGGTTGCCTTTCAGGGAAATAACCGAGCGGCCGGAGAAGCAGCACAACAATCCGGCACCACGCCGGCAAGGGAAGCCGCCGGTGGTACCGCCCGATCATCCATGGAGAAAAGCTAACAACTACCTTTGGCGGCAAATGAAATGGAACGCCAACGCTAAAAAACCAGCAGGGGCCACAGTATGAACCAACCGGTCATTTCTATTTTGCCGAAAAGCGGACATTTCTATTTTGCCTTGACAGGGAGGGGCCGCTTCGTTGACTTCCCCCCTGTTCTGTGGTAAAAAGAAACTATGTGGGAATATACGAAAAAAGTAAAAGAATTTTTCCTCCATCCGAAGAACGTGGGGGAGATAGAGAACCCCGACGCGGTGGGCGAGGTGGGGAGCATCACCTGCGGCGATGCGCTGAAGCTCACCCTCAAAATCGATAAGGAAACGGGAAGGATCGTGGACGCCAGGTTCCAGACCTTCGGCTGCGCCTCCGCCATCGCGAGCTCCTCCGCCCTTACCGAACTGGTGAAAGGAAAGACCCTGGAGGATGCGCTGAAGCTGTCCAACAAGGATATCGCCGACTTCCTGGGGGGGCTGCCTGACGAGAAGATGCATTGCTCCGTCATGGGCAAGGAGGCGCTGGAGGCGGCCATTTCGAGCTACCGCGGGGTGGTGGCGCTCCCCGAGTCAGGGGAAAGGGTCGTCTGCAAGTGCTTCGACGTGACCGAGGAGAAGCTCCGGAAGGTCATTATCGAGAACCACCTCACCACCGTCGCCGACGTCACCAATTATACGAAGGCGGGAGGCGGGTGCGGGTCCTGCATTCCCGACATCGAAGCCATCCTCCGCGAAATCTGGTCCCTGAAGCCGGTTGCGGAGATGCCCCGGGAGCCGAAGAAGCTGACCAACATCCAGAAGATCGCCCTCATCCAGGACGTGCTCGAAAAGGAGATACGGCCGCGCCTCCAGGCGGACGGGGGGGATGTCGAGCTGCTCGACGTGGAGGGAAATACGGTCATCGTCGCCCTGCGCGCCATGTGCGTGGCCTGTCCCATGGGAGGAGTCACCGTAAAAGGGATCGAGGAGAAGCTGCGGGAGCTGGTGAGCGGGGATCTTGTGGTGGAGGAACGATGAAGCCCATCTATCTCGACAACAACGCGACGACTGCCGTTGCCCCCGAAGTCCTCGAAGAGATGCTCCCCTATCTGAAGGAGCTCTACGGCAATCCCTCGAGCATGCACACCTTCGGCGGCCAGCTCGGCGTAAAGGTGCGGGAGGCGCGGGCAAAGGTCGCCGGTCTCCTCGGCGCGGAGCCGGAAGAGATCGTCTTCACCAGTTGCGGCACCGAGAGCGACAACACCGCGATCATGAGCGCCTTGGAGACCTATCCCCAGAAGCGGCACGTGATCACCACCCGCGTGGAGCATCCCGCCGTCTTCAATTTCGGCAAGCACCTCGCGCGCAAAGGCTACCGCGTCACCTATCTGCCGGTGGACGGCAAGGGCAGGCTTAGCATGGAAGCCTTCCACGAGGCCCTCGACGACGATACCGCCATCGTCTCGATCATGTACGCCAACAACGAGACGGGAGTGATTTTCCCGATCGAGGAGATCGGAGCGCTCCTCCGCGAAAGGGGAGTCCTCTTCCATACCGACGCGGTGCAGGCGGTGGGGAAGATCCCCATCGATCTGAAGAAGCTTCCCGTGGACATGCTTTCCCTCTCCGGCCACAAGCTGCATGCGCCCAAGGGGGTGGGAGCCCTCTATGTGCGGAAGGGCACGCGCTTCTATCCCTACGTTATCGGGGGGCATCAGGAGCACGGGAGACGGGCAGGGACGGAGAACACGGCCTCCCTCATCGCCCTGGGCAGAGCCTGCGAGCTCGCTGCGGAAAACCTGGAGGCCGAGGTGCCCTATCTGACCCATCTCCGGGACAGGCTGGAGCAGGCCCTTCTGGAGTTGTGCCCCGACCCGCGGGTGAACGGAGATACCGAACACCGCCTGCCCAACACCACCAACGTCAGCTTCGAGTACGTGGAGGGGGAGGCGATCCTCCTGCGACTCGACGAATACGACATCTGCGCCTCCTCGGGCTCCGCCTGCACTTCGGGCTCCCTCGAGCCGAGCCATGTGCTCCGGGCCATGGGAGTGCCCTTCACCGCCATGCACGGCTCGGTGCGCTTCTCCCTGAGCCGGTACAACACCGGGGAGGAGATCGACAAGGTGATCGAGGTGCTGCCGCCCATCATCAAGGAGCTGCGGTCTCTCTCGCCGTACGGCCGCGAAAAGCTGGCAGCGGAGAAGGTTTCCCAGTGCGCCTCCTCCTCCACCTGAGGCCTTTTCCGTTTTCCGCCCCCGAACGAGCCCCTCTTACTCGCTGTACTCCTTGATCAACCGCGAGCCGTAAAGGAAGAAGCCCCCCGCATACAGGAGCAGTACGAGAAGAGAGACGACCCCCTCGGTATCCAGCGATGCCTTCCTGATGAGGATGTTTGTATGGGTGAGGGGCATGAGATACACGAAAGGCTTGAACAGGAAGGGCATCCTGTCCACGGGAAAGAAGGTGCCGCTGAAGAACGCCATGGGGAGGATAAAGAAGTTCGAGTAGGTGGCGGTATCTTCGTGGGACTTTGCCCGCATGCCGGTGATGACGCCCATGTTCGCAAAGAGAAAACAGTTGAGGACAAGGGTGAGGAAGAAGAGGGGAGTCACCGCGAAGGAGGGAGACGCGATGAGCCCGACGGCGATGATCAGGAAAGAGGCGAAGAGCCCCTTCACCATGCCTGCAAGCACCTCGCCCGCCATGATGGACGAGGGCCGGATGGGCGACTGGACGAAGATCTGGAAGGTCTTGAAATAGAGGCGGTTCAGGTTCAGGGCGCTCGCCACCCAGGTGTAGGAGTTGTTCATGGAGCTCATGGAGACGAGCCCCGGAATCAGGAAGCCGAGGTAGTCCTTGCCGTTGAGGGAGACATTTCTCCCAAGGCCGAACCCGAAGGTGACCAGGTAGATGATGGGCACCATCATCGCGGAAAAGAGATACCCCATGCGCAGGAGCTTCCTCCTGAACAGGAGGATCTCCCGGAGGAAGAGGGGGTACCACTCCGTCGTGAACCTCATTCTATGCGCTCTCCCGTCAATTTGATAAAGACATCTTCGAGGTTCGAGTGCCTGATCGTTACCGGGGAGAGGATCTGCCGGGCGCTGTTGAGAGCCTCGTCGTGGCTTCTGCATACCGTTTGAATCAGCTTCCCCTCCCCGTCCACAAATTCCATGACGTAGTCGCCCACGCAGGCCTTCAGGTCGGAGGGGGTGCCGAGGGCGATCAGTCGCCCCCGGGAGAGAATGCCGATCCGGTCGCACAGGGCCTCCGCCTCTTCGATATAGTGGGTGGTGATCACGACGGTCCTGCCCTCCCGGCGTATTTTCCGGATGGCATCCCACATATGGTGCCGGATCTGGGGATCGAGCCCGATGGAGGGCTCGTCAAGGAAGAGGGCCGCGGGGTCCCCGAGGAGCGCCCGGGCCAGGACGAGCCTCCTCTTCATTCCCCCGGAGAAGTGGTCCACCACCGAATCCCTCCGGTCCCACAGGTCGACCGTTTCGAGCGCCTCCCGTATTTTCTCCTCTTTTTCCCGCACCTTGTGGAGCATTGCATAAATGAGCAGGTTCTCGTACGCGGTGAGCTCGCGGTCGAGGTTGTTCTCCTGGGGCACCACGCCGATGCGCTTTTTAATCTCCAGGGGGTTCCCGACGATGTCGACGCCATCGAGCCTGCAGATGCCTGCATTGGGCCTGCTCAGGGTGGTGAGGACCTTGATCAGGGTGGTCTTCCCCGCACCGTTCGGACCCAGAAGGCCGAAGACCTCTCCTTTCTGAATGGAAACAGAGAGGGCGTCCAGGGCGAGAATCTTTCCGTACTTTTTCGTCAGACCGGTGACTTCTATCATGAACCGGACAGCTCCATTCTGTAGTTTACCTTACTGAGCAGCAGAAGGGGTAGAAAAGACGGACGAAGCAGGCAGCACGGGCCAGGAAAGGAGAGGAGAGAGGAGAAGAGGAACGTCTCAGCGCGTCAACCGCCTGATGATGAACGGACTCTCCTCGTCCGTCAGCCTCCTCTCGACGTCGGGCTTCAGCTGTATCCGGGCGACCACCTTGTTGCCCTTCATTTGGTAGCTGATGTCGAGGACGTCGGGAGTGCCCGTCTCATAGGGGTAGTACCGGGGGCTGATCTCGTAGCCCAGAGTTTCTCCTCCGGGGCCGGGAAGTGCGCTCAGATAAGAGCGCCAGAAGGCATAGTGTTGGGCAACATGCTTCTGTGCTGCGGAAAGCGCCTCCTTCGCCGTCAACCCCTTTACCACCCGGTAGTCAAAGGCGGGAGCATAGACCTCGAAAGTGTAGCCGTCCCCTTCCCTGTCGAGGAGCGCGACATTCGCCAGGTCCTGAAGGTACCGCCCCCCGTAGAGGATGAGGGTATAGGTCGCCGTCTCATCGATACGGCCCGTCTCCACGGCCCGGAGGTTTCCCCCCGCGCACGAAGAGAGAAGCAGGAGGCAGAGGGCTGCCAGAACCCCTGCCGGATAGCATCCCTTTCGGTAGTGCATCGGTGCCTCCTCGCCGTCAGGCCGGCAGGTGCGTCGTGCAGGCTCCGGCCGGCGGCTCCATACCCCCTTCCCCTCCTCCTCTCGGGGTGAGCGGGGAGTGGGGGAGGCATGTCCGGTACCAAATTATTTCATACTTTCTCACGGATGTCTACTGATTTCCCGGCCGCCGTCGCCGCCGCCGTCGAAAGGGCGGTAGCGCACTTCCACGATGGTGAAGACCGCCCTGCCACGGGGCCGCTCCACCGTCACCTCGTCTCTCTCGGCCTTCTTCAGGAGTGCCCGCGCCATGGGGGAGTCGATGCTGATGTATCCTTTTTCCGCGTCGATCTCATCCGGCCCCACTATCCGGTACGCGGAGAGCTCCCCCTCCTCGTCCTCGAGCCGCACCCACGCGCCGAAATAGACCGTCCCCTCGTCTTCGGGGGTGCGGTCCACCACGAGAAGCTCTTCGAGTCTTTTCGAGAGGAAGCGAATGCGCGCGTCGATTTCGCGCAGTTGTTTCTTCCCGTAGATATATTCGGCATTCTCCGACCTGTCGCCCATGGCCGCCGCCTCGGCGACCGCCTGGGTGACCTGCGGGCGCTTTGTCTTCCAAAGATGCTGCAGCTCCCGGCTCAGCCGCTCCTGTCCCTCCGGAGTGATATAGCGCGACCGCGGGGGCTGCGGGGCCCGGTAGCGCCTCATGACACCCTCCTGAAAAGGTCGTTGTAGAATTCCTTGTCCACCGCCCATTCAATCTCGATGCAGAGCAGGTTTTCGGGCAGGGGGGCCTCTGCGAGCTTCACCCAGTCCTTCTCGGTGGTGACCAGGAAATCGCACCCCGCCTCTTTCCCCAGCCGCTGGAGCTGTGCGCCGTCGGACTCCGTATAGCGGTGGTGGTCCCGGTAGGAGTGTACCCCGCAGACCTGCGCCCCCAGGGACTCCACCGTCCTGATAAAAGATTCGGGGCGGGCTATTCCGCAGAAAGCGTACATCCTCTTCCCGAGGAGCATGCCACCGGGGACCGCCTCTCCTTTTCCGTTCCGTACTCCCTTCACCCGGTAGCCGGAAAAGTAGACCGGGGCTTCCGGGTTGATCCTCTCCAGTTCCTTCCTGACTTCTTCGTTGCGCGCTTTGGTAATGACAAGCAGCTGCGCCCGGCGCAGCTCGTTGAGGGGGCCGCGGAGGGAGCCGGCAGGGAGCATTCTCCCGTTGCCGTATGGGTCGAGCCCGTCCACAAGGACGACATCCACCTCCCGCTCGAGCCTCCAGTGCTGGAAGCCGTCGTCAAGGAGAAAGAGCAGCGGCAGGTGAAGATCGGGGGCGAGGGAGGAGAGGGCGAACATCCCGCCCGCATACCTGTCCGCGCATTTTATGATGGGGACGCCGGGCAATCTTCCGGCCATCAGCGCCGGCTCGTCGCCCGCCTCCCGGGCAGTGCAGCAGAAGGGCGGAGCGGGGGCGTCTCTCAAAAGCTTCCTCACCTCTGCGCCCCCCTCCTTACGCTCCGCAACGAAACAGGGGCCGTGCGCCCGGCCGCGGTACCCGCGCGTCAGCACCAGGGGGAGGTAGCCCCTCCTCTTCGCCTCTTCGGCAAGGGCGATGACAGCGGGCGTCTTTCCCGTCCCCCCCACGGTTATATTGCCGAGGCTGACCACCGTGTGGGGGAGCCGTCTGCGATGCCTCAGTGCATATCTTTTCTTCAGGGAGTACCCGATGTGGTAAAGGAACTCAGCGGCGTTCAGAATCTTCCTCTCCTTGTGTCGCGGTAGATAGTGTGTCTCCACTCCCTAGTTTAGCAAATGCAGCCTGTCGGAGGGGAAGCATCCACACGGGTGCGGTGACGTGGCCGGAAAAGTCAGAGCGGTAGTAGAGCTATTTTTAAAAGCTCAGAATATCTCTCGCGCGTCATGCGCGCTGTCCTCATGTTACTTTTAATGATTTCGGTATCGATGCTTGAATACTTCGGAATGATTACCGGTTGAAATATTTTTGAAGCCCTATTCAATTGTAGCTCATGTAGCTCAAATATTTTAAGAGTCACCCATTCTATCCCTGGCGCCCGATGTTTGTCAATGTAGGGTCGGCTTCCAGGGGACCGTAGCAAAAAGTACTAAAAAATACCTTTAAAACACCTTAAATAAGCCTACAAAACATCAAAAACGGAAAAGCCTGAGATCTCCGGTTTCCCTTTGATTCTCAGGCTTTTCAATGTGATTCAGTAAGCGTCCCCAATGGGATTCGAACCCATGTTACCGCCTTGAAAGGGCGATGTCCTAGGCCAGGCTAGACGATGGGGACATCGAGAACAGCGCTGGGCCGTTGAGTAGTATACACTAATCCTGCGTTCGTGCAAAAACCCTCTTCTTCCCGGCACTGCTTGTTGCCGACAATGAGCCGCGTTGGATTCGAACCAACGACCCACGCCTTAAAAGGGCGTTGCTCTACCAACTGAGCTAGCGGCCCAAAGCTGTAAGGATTATTAATTTACAATGGAAAGAGGTCCTTTGTCAACCGCCGAAAGCCCCCCTTTCCCGTCAGTTATTCTTAGTATAGGGTAAAAGCCCGCCCTTCACAATCAGTTCCTTCTCCCTGTCGTTGAGGGTGACCGCCACCTCGAAGGTAAACCCTTTGGTCAGGTCCTCCACAATGAGGTTCCGGCCCCCTTTCACCGCTCCGGCCACATCGCGCAGTGCGAGTCTGTCCCCCTGTTCCACCCTCTCGTAATCGGCCCCGGAGGTGAAGACCAGGGGCAGGATTCCGAAGTTGATGAGGTTGGCCCGGTGTATCCGTGCGAAGGATTTGGCGATCACCGCCTGGAGGCCGAGGTACATGGGGGCGATGGCTGCGTGCTCCCGCGACGAGCCCTGTCCGTAATTCTCTCCCCCGACGATAATGCTCCCGCCCCGTGCTTTCGCCTCCTGCGCCCTCCCGGTGAAGGTTTTGTCGATGTTCTCGAACACGAACTCGGAGATGGCCGGGATATTGGACCGGAAGGGAAGCACCTTCGAGCCGGCGGGCATGATATCGTCGGTGGTAATGTTGTCACCGGTCTTCAGCAGCACCTCCGCCTCGATTTCGTTCCTGAGGGGCTCCTTTACCGGCACTTCTTTGATGTTCGGCCCCTTGACCACCTCGACCCCCTTCGGATCCGGCGTCGGGGGGATCAGCAGATTGTCGTTAATGCGGAATGCCTTCGGGTCCGCCACCTTTTTCAGGGGAATCCCCGCATCCCGCGGATCGATGATCTCTCCCTTCAGGGCGATGATCGCGCAGGAAAGGGGGCTCGTCAGGTAGACGAAGGCGTCCTTGGTGCCGGACCTTCCCTGGAAGTTCCTGTTATAGGAGCGGACCGAGACCTGCCCCGACCCCGGCGCTCCGCCCATGCCGATGCACGGCCCGCAGGAGGACTCCAGGACCCGCGCCCCTGCCGCGATCATATCCGCGGTGAGCCCCTCCCGGGCGAGCATTTCGTAGACCTGCTTGGAGCCGGGGTTGATGAGGAGGCTGACCCACTCGGCGACGGTGCGCCCTTTCAGGACGGATGCCACCATTTTCATTACCGGGTATGAGGAGTTGGTGCAGCTCCCGATGCAGACCTGGTTGACCCTCTTCCCCGAGACCTCGCGCAGGGGAACGACGTTGTCCGGGCTGTGGGGCTGTGCAATCATCGGCTCGATCGTGCCGAGGTTGAGGGTGATCACCTCTGCATACTCCGCGTCCGCATCGGCCGCCATTTCCATCCAGTCGGCCTCTCTTCCCTGTGCCTTCAGGTAGGCGCGGGTCACCTCGTCGCTCGGGAAAATGGAGGTGGTGGCCCCCAGCTCGGCCCCCATGTTGGTGATGGTGGCCCGCTCGGTGACGGTCAGGCTTTTCACGCCGGGGCCGCCGTATTCGATGATCTTGCCTACGCCGCCCTTGACGGTGAGCCGCTTGAGCAGGGAGAGGATGATGTCCATGGCGGATACGTACGGCTTCTGCAGCCTGCCGGTGAGGCGGACATTCACTACCTTGGGCATGGTGATTTCGAGGGGGGCTCCCGCCATGACCGTGGCCGCTTCCAGGCCCCCCACCCCGATGGCGATCATTCCCATGCCGCCGCCGGTGGGGGTATGGCTGTCGGTGCCGAGGGCGATTCTGCCCGGAGCAGCAAACCTCTCGAGGTGGATCTGGTGACAGATGCCGTTCCCCGGCTTCGAAAAGTACGCACCGAATTTCCGCGCCGCGGTCTGGAGGAACAGGTGGTCGTCCGCGCTCATGAAATTCGCCTGGAGCATGCTGTGGTCGACGTACGACACCGCGAGGGGGACCCGCACCCGGTCGATGCCGATCGCCTCGAATTCGAGCCACGTCATGGTTCCGGTGGCGTCCTGGGTATACACCTGGTCGACCTTCAGCGCTATCGGGCTTCCGGCCTCCGTTTCTCCGTTGACACGGTGTGCCTCAAATATCTTCTGCACGATATTCTTTCCCATGGTACCCTCTCTCTTCTTGATTTTTTATCTTCATCAGGGCGCTGGACCCTGCGACGGCAGGGTGCCGCTTCGGTGTCCACTCCCTGTCCGCAGGGCATCTGAAATCCTATTGTTCAGTGGCCGTCCCGTGGCCGTTCCGGCGCGTTTTTTTTGACTTTACCCTTTCTATTATGGTAAAAAAACATAGAAAAAATCAAATAAAATAAGGGGATTTCATGCATCATTTCGATTACAAAAACGGAGAGTTGTATGCGGAGGACGTTCCGGTGCGGGAGATCGTCTCCCGTTTCGGCAGTCCCGTTTATATCTATAGCCACCGGACGCTTCTGCGCCACCTGAAGGCCTACCACGACGCCTTCGCCGGCTTTCCCCACCTCGTCTGTTTTGCCCTCAAGGCGAACTCCAACGCCGCTGTTATCAGGCTCTTGGCACAGAACGGGGGAGGGGCCGACGTGGTGTCCGGGGGGGAGCTCTTCAGGGCGCTGAAGGCCGGCGTGCCCCCGCAGAGGATAGTCTATGCAGGGGTGGGCAAGACCGAGGAGGAGATCCGGTACGCGCTGAAGAGCAGGATTCTGATGTTCAACGTGGAATCTGCGGACGAACTGAGGGAGATGGACCGGATCGCGGGAGAGATGAAAGTGAAAGCGCCCATCGCCCTGCGGATCAACCCCGATATCGATCCCCATACCCATCCTTATATTTCGACCGGGCTGAAGAAGCATAAGTTCGGGATCCCGATCGAGGAGGCCCTCGACTACTACAAGCTCGCCCGGAAGCTCGCGAACATCTCCGTGATCGGCATCCATAAGCACATCGGCTCCCAGCTTACCAAGGTATCTCCCTTCGTGGACGCCCTGAAGAGGATCCTGCGCCTGGTGGATGAGCTGGCGGGTCAGGGGATCTCCATCAGTTGCCTCGACATCGGGGGAGGGCTCGGCATCACCTACAACGAAGAGACGCCGCCTCCTCCCGCACAGCTCGCCGGGAGCATCCTGCCCCTTCTCAAAGGTAGGAATTGTACGGTGATCATGGAGCCGGGCAGGTCCATCGTCGGGAATGCGGGTATCCTCGTCACCAGGGCCCTCTATCTCAAGAAGGGAGAGGAAAAGGAGTTCGTGATCGTGGACGCGGGGATGAACGACCTCATCCGGCCCTCCATCTACGGCGCCTATCACCACATCCGGCCCGTGGTGAAGAGCCGCAGGAAGACGATCATCGCCGATATCGTGGGCCCCATTTGCGAGTCCGGGGACTTCCTCGCGAAAGACAGGGAGATCCCCGCGGTCCGGGCGGGGGAGTATCTCGCCGTGATGAGCGCCGGGGCATACGGTTTTGCCATGGCGTCCACCTACAACAGCAGGCCCCGCATCGCGGAGGTCATGGTCAAGGGGAAGGAATGCTCCCTTGTGCGCAAGAGGGAGACATACAACGACCTGGTGCGGGGAGAAAGCATCCCGGACTTCCTATAAAGTAAGCTCACGCGAAGATACAGAGAGGGTTTTGTGCCGATGGAAATTACCTTTACGAAGATGCACGGCCTCGGGAACGACTTTGTCCTCATCGATGCGCGGGCGGAGGGCTCTTTCCGCTCCGTGGACATGCCGGCCCTGGCGCGGAGGCTCGGCGACAGGAGGCTCGGCATCGGGTTCGACCAGCTCCTGCTGCTCCGCCCCTCTTCAGCTGCTGACTTCAAGATGCTGATCTTCAATGCGGACGGCAGTGAGGTGGAGATGTGCGGCAACGGGATCCGCTGTTTTGCCCGCTACCTCTGGGACCGGGGGCTCTCCACAAAGGCTGTTCTTGAGGTGGAGACCCTCGCGGGCATCATCAGGCCGGAGAGGGTGGGGGACCTGGTGAAGGTGGATATGGGAGAGCCGGTCCTCGACCCCGGAAGGATCCCTGTACGGGTGGATGCCGCGCCGCCGGTGATCGACTTTCCTTTGAGAGTGAAGGACCGTGAATTCAGGCTGACCTTTGTCTCGATGGGCAACCCCCATGCCGTCGCCTTCCTGGACGAAGCGGTGGAGGAGTTTCCCCTCGAGGTCTACGGGCCGGAGATCGAAACGCATCCCCTCTTTCCCCGGAGGACCAACGTCGAATTCGTCCGGGTGCGGGGGCGGGGCGAGGTGGATATGCGGGTTTGGGAAAGGGGAGCCGGGGTGACGCTGGCCTGCGGCACCGGCGCTTCGGCGGCCGGAGTGGCGGCGATGCTGAAGGGCCTCACGGACAGGAAGGTCACCCTCCATCTCGCCCTCGGAGACCTCGTCATCGAATGGGCGGAGAATAACCACGTCTTCATGACCGGACCCGCAGCCGAGGTCTTTACCGGGAGGGTGAGCCTTTGACGGAAAAGGACGGAGAGAGAAGAAAGGAGCCACGGCTCTCCCGCTTCGCCGCCTTCGAATATGCGCTCCACGGAGAGTGCCTCAAGACCTTCCGTCCTGGCGAGGCCGTGGATGCCGGTCCGTCGGGAATGGGCGTCATTACTGATTGTGCTTTGGAACCGGGACAGGTTATTATAGTGAAAAGCGGAGAAAATCCCTCTACCCCGAGAATCGCCGTCGTCCAGTGGAGCATGAAGTCGGGCGATCGCTACCGGGCGGGCCTGCAATTCCTTTACTAGGGTGTGTTTGCAAACTGTGTTCGTAGCGAGGCCGGGCGAAGAGTCCTTGGGCAAGGCGTCACGGGTACAGCGCCCGGAGGCGGAGCAGCGCTCCGTTGAGGACGGTGTGCCCGGGACAATGCAGACCCGGGGGCTCTGCAGCCGGTCGCAGCAGAAGAGAGTTTGCATACACACCCTAATGCACAGGAGGCAAGAATGTTCAAGGGCTCTATCGTTGCACTCGTGACACCTTTCAGGAACGGCGCATTTGACGAAAAGGCGTACGCAGACCTCATCGAGTGGCATATTGCCCAGGGCACGCACGGCATTGTCCCCTGCGGCACCACGGGCGAGGCGTCCACCCTCTCCTTCGAGGAGCATTACCGCGTCATCGAGGTTGCGGTCGCAGCGGCGAACAAGCGCATCCCCGTCATTGCAGGCACAGGGGCCAATGCGACTGATGAGGCGATCGATCTGACGAAGAGGGCGAAGAAGCTGGGCGCCGACGGGGCGCTGATCGTCACCCCCTATTACAACAAACCGACGCAGGAGGGCCTGTATCGCCATTACAAGGCCATTGCCGAGGCGGTGGACATCCCCATCGTCCTCTACAACGTGCCCGGCAGGACCGCGGTCAACCTCCTCCCCGCCACTGTTGCACGCCTGGCGGAAGTAAAGAATGTGGTGGCGATCAAGGAGGCCACCGGGGATATGAAGCAGGCGAGCGAACTGATCCGCCTCTGCGGGGACAGGCTTTCGGTCGTCTCGGGTGACGACTTCACTACGCTGCCGATGCTCTGTCTCGGCGGCAGGGGGGCCATCTCCGTCACCGCCAATGTAGCGCCACGGGATTCCGCCGAGATGTTCAACGCCTGGGAAAGGGGCGATATCGCAAAAGCGCGGGAGCTCCATTACAAGCTGGAGCCCGTCAACACCGCCATGTTCATCGAGACGAACCCCATTCCGGTGAAGACGGCGGTGGCGCTCATGGGCAGGATCACTGATGAGCTCAGGCTGCCCCTGTGCGAGATGTCTGCGCCGAACAGGGAGAAGCTGGCGGGAGTCCTGAAGAATGCGGGAATTATCTGAAGGCGCCGGGCAGGGAAGACGCGCCGGACTGCAGCACTCGTTCGGGGCATTCCTTCTCTTTGCCGCCCTTGCTCTCGCGGCTGCCGTGTGTCCGCCCCTCCCCGCCTCCGCGGCGGAGCTGCCGTCCCCCTTTGCCGCCGACGGCGCCAAGGGGAGGAAGGCCGCGGATTTCATGCTGAAGGATGTGAACGGGAACATGATTTCCCTCGCCTCGTACAAGGGGAAAGTGGTCCTGCTCAATTTCTGGGCTACCTATTGTCCTCCCTGCCGTGAAGAGATCCCCGACATGAACGCATTGAGCAGGAAGATGAAGGGGAAGCCCTTCGCCATCCTCGCTGTCTCGACGGACAGGGCGGCGGGGGAGGTCAAAGATTTCCTGAAGAATACCCCCGTGCACTTTTCGGTGCTGCTCGACAACAACAGCCAGGTATCGAGGAACCTCTATAAAGTCTTTATGATCCCCACCACCTTTCTTATCGATAAGAAGGGGAATATCGCGAAAATCTACTACGGCGGACAGGAATGGACGGAGCCGGCCATCATGAAGGAGATCCAGGCGCTTCTGTAGGACCGCGCACTTCGCCGGTCTTGCAGTGCAAGTTCAAGCTCCCCGCTCCGTAACCCCTCCCCGCCTCCCCTTACCCTAAGGGGAGGGGACAGTGCTTCCCTCTCTTCATTAGTACAAGTGGCAAGAAATGTGCCTGTCGCCGCTCTTTTTCAGCTCGGGAACCTGCTTGTCGCAGAGATCGCGCCGCTTCGGACAGCGCGGATGGTAGGGACATCCCGGCGGGACGGAGAGGGGGCTCGGCACGTCCCCTGTTTCGGCCATCCGTGCCTGTATCGCCTGTTCGGGCATCCGGTATTTAAGCTTCGGAGCGGAGGAGAGGAGCAGCTCGGTGTAGGGGTGCTTCGGCTCGCGGAACAGGTCCTCCGTCTTCGCCCTTTCGACGATCTTGCCGAGATACATGACCGCCACCTCGTCGCTCAGGTAATGCACCACCTTTAGGTCATGGCTGATGAAGACAAGGGAGATCCCCGTTTCTCTCTTGATCTCCTGCAGCAGGTTCACGATCTGCGCCTGGATGGAAACGTCGAGGGCGGAGAGGGGCTCGTCCGCCACGATCAGCTCCGGGGAAAGGGCGAGGGCGCGGGCTATACAGATCCTCTGCCTCTGTCCGCCGCTGAATTCGTGGGGATACCTGCCCAGCGCATCCGCGGTAAGACCGACCTTTTCGAGGAGCCGCACCACCCTGTCCCGGACCTCCCGGGAGGGGGCGGCCCGGTGAATGAGAAAGGGTTCGGAGAGGGTGTCGGCAATACGCATCCGCGGATTCAACGAGGCGAAGGGGTCCTGGAAGACGATCTGCACGGACCTCCGGAACCTCTTCAGTTCCTCCCCGTGAAGAGCAGCGATGTCCTTTCCCCTGAAGAAGATCTTCCCTCCGGTGAGGGGCAGCAGCTTCAGGATCATCCGGGCCACGGTGGATTTGCCGCACCCGCTCTCCCCCACGAGGGCGAAGACCGTGTCCTTCTTCACCTCGAAGCTGACCCCGTCCACCGCCCTCAGCCAGGTGTCTGACGTACGGACGCCCCCTTTGACGGAGAAAAATTTCTGTATCGCCTCTGCTCTCAGGATCTCTTCCATAGCTCCCTGCACCGCATACACCGTACATAGTGGTCTTGTTCGACCTCCTCCAGCATCTGCTCAGTCCGGCGGCACTCCTCCCGCACCTCGGGGCACCTGTCCGAAAACCTGCAGCCTTCCGGAAACCGGTCGGGGGTGGGGACGAAGCCTGCGATAGGCCTCAGCGCGGTACCTTTCGCCACCGGCAGCGAATTCAAAAGACCGATCGTATACGGATGGAGGGGGTTCCTGAAGAGGGCTTCCACCCCGGCACGCTCCACGATCTGGCCTGCATACATGATGGCGACTCTGTCCGCCTGCTCGGAGATGATGCTCAGGTCGTGGGTAATGAGCAGTACCGCCATCTCGCGCTGCTTCCGGAGACCCTGCAGCAGCTCCAGGATCTGCGCCTGGATGGTGACGTCGAGGGCGGTGGTGGGCTCGTCCGCGATGAGCAGGGAGGGGTTGCAGGCGATGGCCATCGCGATCATCACCCGCTGCCGCATTCCTCCCGACATCTGGTGGGGGTAGTCCTTGATGCGCAGCTCGGGAGAGGGGATCCGGACGGCACGGAGCAGCTCGACCGCCTTGTCGCGGGCGTCCCTCTTCGTCATGGCGAAGTGCGCCTTCAGCGCTTCCGCCACCTGGTACCCGATGGTGAGGACTGGATTCAGCGAGGTCATGGGCTCCTGGAAGACCATGGAGATGTTTTTCCCCCGTATCCGGCGCATTTCCTCGCCGCTGAGGGCGAGGAGGTCTTGCCCGTCGAAGAGGATTTGCCCCTCCGCATAGGCATTAGGGGGGAGGATGCCCAGGACGGAAAGGGCGGTAAGGCTCTTGCCGCAGCCGCTTTCGCCCACCAGGCCGAATACTTCGGCTTTTTCGACATCCAGGGAAAGGTCGGAGACGACCTGCAGCGCTCCCCTGCCGGTCTTGAACAGGACGGAGAGATTTCGTATGCTCAGGAGCGTCATCGGCATGGGGTGCGGCGCTGCTTCCCGTATTCGCTGCTCACGATGTTTCTCACAATTCTTCTATTATACCCCATCGGCGACGACACGAAAAAGCAGCAGGGAGAGAAGACCTGCTGCCTGGCAAAAGGGCGAACGGCACGGCGAGGGACGGTTTATTTCTCCACCATCTCCTCGTTGAGGGCGTCGTGGAAGGGCTTCCCCAGCTTGAAGTGCAAGACCCTCTTCGCCGGCACTTCCACCTTTTCCCCTGTCCGGGGGTTCCGTGCGACTTTTGCGTTTCGCTGCTTTACCCTGAAATTCCCGAACCCCCGGATCTCTATTTTCTCGCCCCGGGCGAGGGCGTCTTTCATTCCGTCGAAAACGGTATTGATGATGGTCTCGACCTGCTTCTTCGTCAGTCCTTCCACTTTTTCGGTTACTTTTTCCACCAAAACCGACTTAGTCATAATGGAGCCTCCCTAACATGATTTTATTGCAGATACATATATTTCAGTTCCAGCTTGGGAATGATCTTTGCGAGTCCTTCCGGAAACCGTCCGTTGAGCAGGTCGAGGATCGGAGACTTTTCCTTTTTGGTTACCACTTCGGGCTCTCCCCGTATGCCGGCCATCCTGGCCGCCGTCTGGAGCGCATGGTCGAGGTCGCCCAGTTCATCCACCAGCCCCGCCTGTATGGCCTGCCTTCCGGAAAAGATCCTGCCGTCCGCTATCGGCCTCACCTTTTCCACCGGCATTTTCCTCCCTTCCGCCACTGCGGCGATGAACTGCTCGTGGACGTCATCCATGACCCCCTGGAGGATTTCCCGCTCCTCTTTTCCGATGCCGCGGAAGACGGAGGCAATATCCTTGTGCTTGCCGCTCTTGATCACTTCCGCCTGTATCCCGATCTTGTTCAGGAGCTCCCTGATATTGGGCACCTCCATGATGACTCCGAGGGATCCGGTGATGGTTCCGGGATTGGCGACGATCCTGCTTGCAGGAGCGGAGATATAGTAGCCCCCCGACGCCGCCACCGAACCCATGGAGACCACCACCTTCTTCACGGCGACGGCCCGCCGCACTTCGTCGTAAATTTCCTGGGACGGGACGACGCCACCCCCCGGACTGTTCACCCTGAGTACGATGGCCCGTACTGAGGAGTCCTTGACGTATCCCTTTATTTCATCGACAATGGATTTTGCTTCGAGCAGGGGGCCTTCCACCCTGACGAGCGCCACCTTCTCCCCCAGAGAGATCCCGCTTTTCTGCGAGAGGGTGAAAAGGGCGCTCAGGACGATCAGGACCGAAAGGAAAATGCCTATGAAGACACAAATTTTTTTAGCTTTCATGTGTCTTCAGGTTCTTCATGCTGAGACCTATCTTCCTGTCTTCTACATTCAGTTTGATGATCCGGACTCGGATCTCGTCGCCCTCTTTGATCTCCCGGGAGGCGTCCACCTCGGAAGAATAGACCAGCCCTTCCACCCCGCCTTCCAGCTCCACGAAGATGCCGAAATCGGTGATCCGCAGCACCTTCCCCGTGAACTCCTCGCCGAGCTTGAACTTCACCGGGATTTCTGACTGCCAGGGGTCGGGGGTGAGCTGCTTGATGCCGAGCGCCATTCTCTCCTTCTCGGGATCGAGGCTGAGGACCACCGCATCGACCTTCTGCCCCTTCTTCAGCATTTCGGAGGGGTGTTTGATATGCCGGGTCCAGGAGAGGTCCGAGATATGGATAAGCCCGTCCACTCCCTCGGGCAGCCGCATGAACGCCCCGAAGTCCGTGATGGTCTTTATCTTTCCGCTCACCCGGTCGCCGACGGAGTAGCGCGTGCCTACCTGCTCCCACGGCTTCGGCTGGAGCTGCTTTATGCTGAGGGAAAGCCTCCGCTCTTCCTTATTGATGTGCAGGACCACCGCCTCCACCATTTCGCCCACGGAGAGATACTTCGATGGATGCTTGGGCCGGGGAGCCCAATCGAGCTCCGACACATGAACGAGCCCTTCGAGCCCCTCCTCGATCTCGACGAAGACCCCGTAATCGGCTATGGTGACCACTTTCCCCCTCAGCCGCATTCCGGGGGAGTACTTTTCCTCCACGGCCAGCCAGGGGTCCGCAATCTTCTGCTTGAAGCCCAGGGTGACCTTCTCGGTGGCCTCATCGTATTTCAGAATGATGAATTCGGCTTCGTCCCCCACCGAGAAGAACTCCGATGGGTGGTTCACCCGCCGCCAAGATATGTCGGAGATATGGAGCAGGCCGTCGATGCCGCCGAGATCGACAAAAACCCCGTAATCGGTGATGTTCTTGACAGTGCCCTTCAGCACGGCGCCCTCTTTCAGGTGTGTGAGGGTCTCCTGCTTCTTCTTGCTCCTCTCCTCCTCGACAATGGCCCGCCGGGACACGATGATGGACATGCCCGCCGCATGGGTGGGAGCACCTTTCTGGGGGACGATCTTGAGGATCTTCAGGGGTATGGTCTGCCCGATGAAGGCGTCCAGGTCTTTTACTCCCTTGATATCGATCTGGGAGGCGGGGAGGAACGCCTTGATGCCCATGACGTTGACGAAGAGGCCGCCCTTCGTCTTTTCGAAGACCTTTCCCTCGAGGGAGAGATTGCTGCTGTACGCCGAGTTCAACGTCTCCCAGGAGCGTATCTTCAGGGCCTTTTCCTTGGAGAGGATGACGACTCCTTCCTCGTCGTTGATCCTCTCGACGAGGACTTCGATCTCGTCGCCTTCCTCCAGGTGGGACAACTCCTCCTGGCTGAACTCCGAGACGGGAATCAGACCTTCCGACTTGTAGCCGACATCTACCACCACTCCGTCATGCTTGACGGCGATAACCCTGCCTTTGGTGATAACTCCCCGCTCTACTCTCTGCAGTGTCTCTGCATACAGTGTTTCAAGGTCTTTTGTTTCATCCTTGGTCTGAGTGTCCATCTCGTGCCCTTCCTCCTCTATCTCTAATTCTTTCTTCCACCTCTTTGATGATCCAGTCCGGTGTCGAAGCCCCCGCCGTGATGCCGATCGTCTGCATGTCCGAAAACCATTCGTCCCGTATTTCCTCCGCGGTCTCGATATGGTAGGTGGGAACAGACATGGAGGCGCACAGGTGGGCGAGTTGAGACGTATTAGCGCTGTTCTTCCCGCCGACGACTACCATCACGTCCACCTCTTTCGCCATTTCCTTTGTCTCTTTGAGTCTCAGAGAAGTAGAATTGCATATGGTGTTGAACACCTTGATCTCTCTTACCTGGCCCAGCACGTCGTGGATGATCTTCTGGAGCAGGGTCGCCGGCTGGGTGGTCTGCACCACCACCCCCACCCTGCTCTTCAGCCGGGGGAGTGTATCATCCTTGTTGATAACCACCACGTCGTCCCCCGCGTAACTCATGAGGCCTTTTACTTCGGGATGCTCTCTGTCGCCGATGATGATGACCTGATACCCGTCTTCCTTTAAAAGTTTAGCATATTGTTGGGCCTTTTTCACGAAAGGGCAGGTGGCATCAAGCACTTCGTAGCGCATTGCGGCAAGTTTTTCCGATACGCTTTTCGGTACTCCGTGGGTCCGTATGATGAGGCTTTTGATCTCCGGGTCTCCGACATCCGCAGTGGGCTGCACCCCCTGCTCCTTCAGCTTTTCTATTACCTGCGGGTTGTGGATGATGGGGCCGAGTGTGTAGACCTTCTCGCCCGTTTCGGCGGCATGGAAGGCCATGTCCACCGCCCTTTTTACCCCGAAACAGAAACCCGCCCGTTTTGCAATTATTATTTCCATCGTTGCGTCCTATTAGTAGGATACAGGATTTTATACAGGGTATTCAAGGCGTTATGTACCTTTGCCCCCTCGGGAGCGCCCTCGCGTCCCCTCATTTCCCCGGCAGCGCCCTCTTCCCGCCCTCGGGGAAATGAGCCTGCTCATCAGTTTTCCAGGGAGGAAAGGATGCAGGCGACCACCTCGTCGAGACTCATGTCCGTCGTATCGATATACAGGGCGTCCTTCGCCCTCCGCAGGGGCGCGATGTCGCGCCTGCTGTCCCGGATGTCCCGCTCCCTGACATCCCTGAGAGCTTCATCGATGCTGATTTCAAGGCCTTTTTCTTTCAGCTGTTGGTAGCGTCTCCGGGCCCGCCCCTCCTCAGAGGCGTCGAGGTAAAACTTCTTCCACGCGTCGGGAAAGACAACGGTCGTCATGTCCCGCCCTTCGGTGACGATATCGCCGTGGAGAGCGGCGTCCCTCTGCACCTGGAAGAGGAAGTCTCTGACGGCCTTCCTCGCCGAAAAGACGGAGGCGTAGTGCCCCGCTTCAGGGGTTCTGATGGCTTCCGATACGTCCTCTCCGTCCAGGAAGACGCTCCCCTCTCTGAAGATCACTTCGGTCCCCTCGAGGGAGCTGCGCAGCGTTTCGTCGGAGCTGTCTGCGGTCAGCCCCTTCCGGTGGAGATAGAGCGCTGCGGCGCGGTAGAGCGCCCCCGTATCGAGAAAGCTGAAACCCAGATGCTCCGCGACACGGCGGGAAATGGTACTCTTCCCCGCACCGGAAGGTCCGTCTATGGCGATGACTCTGCCCATTTTGTGCGGCCGGCTCCTTTCGGCGAAAATGCATCCGGCACCCGGAGGGAGGGATGCAGAAATCGAAGGCATGTACGATCTGATTCTTTCAAGTATAACGTCTCTTATAGGAAAAAACAAGGAGTTACAGAAAAATACGACAGGGGAAGCGCGACGAGGCCTGTACAGTCCGGTGAGGACTCCGGGGGAGCTCCGCCAGGGGGGCTTTCCTGCGCTCTCAATCTCCCTCGAATTCCGTCAGTGCGAAGAGGGCGTATCCCTTCTCCTTCAGCCTTTTTTCTCCGCCCACATCGGGAAGATTCACGATGAAAGCCATTTCCGCAACGACTCCCCCCAGCTTTTCGATGAGGGCTGCGGAGGCGAGGGCAGTGCCCCCCGTGGCGAGGAGGTCGTCCACCAGGAGCACCCGCGCCCCTTTTTCGATGGAATCCCGGTGCATCTCGATGGTATCCGTCCCGTATTCGAGCGCATATTCGTGGCTGATTTTCTCGGCGGGGAGCTTCCCCGATTTCCTGACCGGGACAAAGCCCTTGCCGAGGGTGTAGGAGAGAGCGCCTCCTATGATGAACCCCCGCGATTCGATGCCGACAATGACATCGAACTGCACATCACCCTTCAGGTACCGCTGGGTGAGCTGGTCGATGACGAGCCGGAACCCGACGGGGTCCTTGATAAGGGTGGTGATATCGCGGAACATGATCCCCTTTTTCGGGTAATCGGGGATGGTCCGTATCTGTGATTTGATGGTCATGGCGTCCCTCCTCTATTTGCAGACGGCGCAGCCGATATCCTTAATCTTGGCAAGGGTCTGCACGAGCAGCCTCTTTACGTTTTCCGCGTTCTTCGACATGATGGAGAGGATCATCTCCCAGGTGACCGGCTCCTCCCCCTCCTTCCAGCAGTCGTAGTCGGTGGACATCGCGATCGTCTGGTAGCAGATGCCCGCTTCCCGCGCCAGGACAACCTCGGGAACGGTGGACATGTTGATCACGTCGGCCCCGAGCAGCCGGAACATGTGGGATTCGGCTTTCGTGGAGAACCGGGGTCCCTCGATCGTCACCACGGTGCCCGACGCGTGATGCCGGAGCTTCAGCTCCTTTGCGGACCGGATGAGCAGGGCGCGCAGGTCCCTGCAGAAGGGCTCGGCCATGGGAGTATGGATCACCTTTTCGTCATGGAAGGTGAGGGTCCGGTGGCGGGTGAAGTCGATGAACTGGTCCACGAAGACGAGGTCTCCGGGTCTGATCTTCTCCCGGAGCGAGCCGACCGCGGTGGTGGCGAGGATATGGGTGCAGCCCTCCTTTTTCAGGGCGTGGATGTTGGCCCGGAAATTCACCCCTGTGGGGTAGATGGTGTGCCCTTTGCCGTGGCGCGCGAGAATGACCGTTTCGATGCCGTCGATCTTTCCGATGGTGAGGGGCGAGGAAGGGGCGCCGTAGGGGGTCTTCACCTTCTTTTCTTTCTTCTCTTTCAAGAGCTGCGGGTCGTCCATTCCTGAACCGCCGATGATACCGACTTTTATTCCGGGCATGCTCGCTCCTTTATAGCAGGGTGCGGCAGACACACCCTGTGATGTACGGGAAAAGATAAAATAGGGGGGAAATGATTGTCAAGCGCGCGGCACGAGGCTATCCCCCGGCCGCTTTTGCCAGCCTCTTCAACGTCTTCTCCTTTCCCACGATCTCCAGCAGCTCGAACATGCCGGGGCTCGCGGTCCCTCCCGTCATGGCGACGCGGGCGGGCTGGGCGACCGCGCCGAGCTTGATCGCATGCTTTTCCGCCAGGGAAACGAAGACCTTCTCGATTTCCCCCGCGCTGAAATTTTCGAGGACGGCCAGCTCATCCCGCAGCTCGGCAAGGAGCTTCCGGTGTTCCGGTTTCAGAAACTTCTCCCCTGCTTTGGGGTCGATCTCCACATAGTCGAGGAGATAGTACCCGAGCGAGCGGGCAAGCTCCACCAGGGTCTTCGCTCTCTCCTGGAGGGTGTGGACCGCCCGGGCGAGCCACGGCATGTCCACCTGCTGCCCCTCAGAGACGATTCCCTCCTTTACGAGAAAAGGGAGCACTAGTGCAGTAAGCTCTTCGGGGGCCGAGGCGATCATATACTGGCCGTTGAGCCACAGGAGCTTTTCGGGATTGAAGACCGCTGCGGACTTCCCCACGTTTTCGAGGGAGAAATGGCGTATTAGCTCGTCCCGGGTGAAGACCTCCTGGTCGCCGTGCGCCCATCCGAGCCGCACCAGGTAATTCACCAGGGCATCGGGGAGATAGCCCATCTCCTTGTACGCCATGACGGACGTGGCGCCGTGCCTCTTGCTCAGCCTCGTCTTGTCCGCTCCCAGGATCATGGGGAGGTGGGCGAAGGCGGGGACGGCCCATCCGAAGGCCTTATAAATATGGATCTGTTTCGGGGTGTTGTTCACATGGTCGTCTCCCCTGACGACGTGGGTGATTTTCATGTCGATGTCGTCGACGACCACCACGAAATTGTAGGTGGGAGTCCCGTCGGAGCGCATGATGACCATGTCTTCCAACTGGTTGTTCTCGAACTCGATGGTCCCCTTGATCAGGTCGGTGAAGACCGTCTCTCCCTCCTGGGGCATCTTGAAGCGCACCGCGGCGGCCCTTCCGGGCACCGGCGCCGTGAGGAAGCGGCAGCGGTTGTCGTATTTGGGGGTCCGCCCCTGCGCGAGGGCTTCCTGCCTCCGCTGCTCCAGCTCTTTGGGAGTACAATAGCAGTAGTACGCCTTGTCCTCCTGCAGCAGCTTTTCCACGTAGCTCCGGTAGAGGTCGAAACGGGAGGTCTGGCGGTACGGACCCTCGTCCCAGTCCAGCTTCAGCCACTTCATACCCTCGATGATGGCATCGATATATTCGTCAGTGGAGCGGGTGGTGTCCGTGTCCTCGATCCGCAGGATGAAGACGCCCTGGTGCTTCCGTGCCAGGAGCCAGTTGAAGAGGGCTGTCCTCGCCCCTCCGATATGGAGGTGTCCTGTGGGACTCGGTGCGAACCTGACCCGTACTGTATCGCTCACGTGAGCCTCCCGTGGATGGAGTGCCGTGCAGGAGGAGTTTTTCTCCTGCCGGACCCGTATGGTGCGGTAAATTTCAATAATACCGCATAGGGAAAGGTTGATGCAAGGAATGCCCGGGGCAAACGCATCAAAAGCAAGGAGGGTATGGCTATAGGACAGCAGTGGGGACAGAGTCTCGGATCAATATCCGTATGCCCGAACGCGATTTGAGAAAAATCAAGGCGAAGGCTATTGAAGAGGGAATCCCGTATCAGTCCTTGATCTCCATGCTGATCCACAAGTTCAACGAGGGGAAAATTACTTTCAGTAAGAAGAAGCCTGCCTGATAAATCATTCCACGGGATCGTCGGGTACGCACTGTCTGAGCGTGTGAAGAGTGAATACGTAAGCCGGTCCCTCCCTTCGCAGCTCAAGGGGTTTCGTTCAATCCGGAAATTTGTTACTATTAGGTAGAAAAAGCACGATTGGATGTGGATACCAAGGCCCCCTCTCGACCGACCTCCACGCAAGAAGAAGACCCTTGCTGCTTTCCGGTTGCCTGTTCCCGTCGTTCCGAAAGCCGATGAAAAAGGGAAGTGCTCACTATGCCTTGTGCGGGGTCTTTGAGAGAAGGGCGAATGTCCGGTGAAAGGAGAAAAAAGGATGGAAAAGGCACATGACGGCGACAGGGTAAAGGTGCATTATACGGGGAGGCTCAGTGACGGGACGGTTTTCGACTCATCGGAGGGGTGCGAGCCGCTCGCGTTCACGCTCGGAGAGGGGCATCTGATCCAGGGGTTCGAGAGCGCGGTAGCGGGCATGTCGGTGGGAGAGAAGAAGACTGTCATTATTCCTGCCGGGGAGGCATACGGACCTCGCAGGGACGACCTGGTGGTGCGGGTCGAACGCTCCCAGGTGCCGCGGGACATTGACCTCGAGGTGGGCATGGGGCTCCAGATCAAGCAGAACGGAGGAGCCATCCAAGTGGTCGTAACGGAAATGGATGAAAACGGCGTTACCCTCGACGCCAATCATCCCCTCTCTGGACAGGATCTTACCTTCGACATCCAGTTGGTAGAAAAGGATTAGGTCGCGTACGCAGACAGTATCTGCTGCGACCGGCTGCCTGCTATCCGGTAGTCCCCGGATCTGCGTTCTCCCGGGCACATCGTCTTCGACGGAGCGCGGCCCGGTATCATCCCATTGGCTGGCGCTGCACCCTCGACGCCGTGCCCCCAAGGCATCGGGTGGCTCTTTCCACGCTCTCGTGGCGAAACACCTTGCGTACACGACCTGACAAGCAGCGCTCCAAGGGGCGCCCTCCTTTCCTATTTCCTCTCCTCTCCCTTCCCTCTGTCTTCACCCACCGGACGAAAGAATCCTTTTATGGGACTCACTGGTTGCGGCATTTCCTCTTTACCGGGCTCGTCGGCCTTCCGACCGGCTTCCCGGCTGTCAGGGGTCGAAATCGACAGTTTCCATAGGGAGAGGGCATTGGTTACTATTATACCCAACGCTCTCGAAGCGTCGGGCACGGGGCGGCGGGGCAGATCCCTGTGACGAGTAGAACCGGCAAGGGCACGGAAGTGCGCATCGATTTGCCGTATACTAGAGAGGATGATACGAAGAGGGGCCGAAAATCGTAAAAGGCGGAGTGCCGGGGAAGAGGGGTCTGCATGAAAGGCCCGGTAGATGTGATCGGGGCGGGACCGGCCGGGTTGACAGCCGCCATCGTCCTTGCACGGCATGGGTACCGGGTGCGTGTCTACGAAAAGGAGCCCGAGGTCGGGCACCGTCTGCACGGGGACTTCCAGGGGCTCGAAAACTGGAGCTCCGATCAGGATGTGACGGAGCTGCTGCGGGACTGTGGTATCGAGACGAATTTCTTGTGCGTTCCCTACTCGGCAGGCACGGTCTGCGCCCCTGCCCTGTCCCCCCTCCGGATACGCTCTTCCCGCCCCATTTTCTATCTCGTACAGAGGGGCGCGCTCAACGGGACCCTTGACATGGGCCTCAAGGCGCAGGCGCTGGCCGCCGGAGTCGAAATCATTTTCAGGAGCAGGCCCGACCGCCTCAGCGAGCGTGTCATTGCCGCCACCGGACCGAGAGGAGTGCATGTGCTCGCAGTGGGGATTACCTTCTCGACGACGCAGGAGGACCTCGCGACGGTCCTCTTCAACGACGATCTCGCGCCGAAGGGGTATGCATATCTTCTTATCCACCGGGGGCAGGGCACCCTCGCAACGGTGCTTTTCAGGGATTATGGAAGAGGAGACGAATGCCTCGGGAAGGTGCGGGACTTTCTGGAGCGGGCCGCGGGGCTCGAAAT
>JAXLZK010000035.1:0-41702 GCA_046350935.1 Thermodesulfovibrionales bacterium | reverse complement strand
CCCTATTTTCTCTACCTGCTCAAGAAAAGGGACATCCTGAATGAGTAGGGACATCCTCTCCTTTCACCACGTCGGCTTTTCGTACGCCCCGTCCGCGGCGTTCATCGAGGACCTGAACCTGACGGTGGACGAGGGAAAGTTCATCTGTCTTCTCGGGGCGAACGGCTCGGGGAAGTCCACGATCCTGAAGCTCGGAAGCGGGATCTACACCCCCTCGACAGGCAGCATCACTCTCTGGAACAAACCGCTCCGAGACTACAGGGGCAAGGACAAGGCGAAGCTGCTCAGCTACCTGCCCCAGGTGCTCGACCTGGGAGTTCCTTTCCGCGTCAGGGAGCTGGTGGAAATGGGGAGGTATCCGTACGGCGACGTCCCGCCCGCGCTCTGTGTATCCGATGCGCTGCGCATGGTGGGCCTCGGGAGCAAGGAGAACTCTTTCGTCAACACCCTGAGCGGCGGGGAGCGGAGGAGGGCCTTTCTCGCGATGACCCTCCTGCAGGGTGCGGGGGTCCTCCTGCTCGACGAACCCCTTGCGAACCTCGATATCAAATACCAGCTCGAACTGGTGCGGCTTTTGCGAAACATAGAGAACGTGACCGTAGTGATGGCGCTGCACGACATCAATATGGCTTTTGAATTCGACACCGTTATCCTGGTGAAGAAGGGCGGCATCATCGGCGCAGGCACTCCCGAGGAGATGCTGACGCAGGAGATGCTCGAAGAGGCTTTTGAAGTAACTCTTGCCGTCAAAAGGATCGGCCGGCAGGCCTTCATCAGCTACAGGGAAGAGTGATCCGCCTGCTGTGCCGGTCCTGTATGCTCCCCCGGGGCCGTATACATCTTTTCTCCGCGGCATGGTACACTATGCGAAAGAAAAAAGGAGGTGAAAGAGGTGAGAAAAAGAGCCATTATGGCCGTTACGGTGAGCATCTCGCTTGCGGCCGCCGTTCTTTCCCTCTCCGCATGTGCGCCCGCAGTCCGGCCCGATCCGGTCTTCGAGCAGCGCAGGACGGAGCTGCTGAACAGGGTGGAGAGCAGGATAAAGCTGCTGCAGGAGGACAAGGCATGCATCGAGTCGGCCCAGAATCGCTACGAGCTGCAGAAGTGCAGGCCTGCCCGTCCCGAAGGACCCCCGGAGCCGCCTCCCCGCTATTAGCAGCATCGGCGGATGCCGCCCGGATGCCGGATTCGTAAAGGCGCGCTACTGAGCCCGGTAGTGCGCTTTTACGAAATCAAGATACCGGATAAAACTTTCCGGGTCCACCGTATCCGTGAAGCAGAGCCCCTTCCCCTGCGGTGTTTTGATCACCTCTCCCTGAGGGTCGAGAAACAGAAGCATGCAATCTTTCTTATACTCGTACCGTTCACCGAGCTTCTCTTCCTCATCGTCCAGCTTTTTTGTCAGGTCGATGCGCACGGGAACGAAATCGGCCATTATCTTCCGGGCGATGGCGGGATTGTCGTACACCTGCTCCTGGAGGGCCTCGCAGCGCGGACATCCTTTCCCGTAAAAGAAATCGACCAGGAGAGGCTTTTTTTCGGCCTCGGCCTTTTCCCTCCCTTCGTGAAGCGGATACCAGACCACCACGGCGGAAGCAGCCTCATGCCACAGCATCGGACCGAGAAGGGCCACCACCAGAAGAAATACTTTCTTTCTCATCGGGATCTCCTTTTTCTCATTATAGCAGGTATCCCTGGTAACTTTATAGAGTACGGATAAGGGAAAGAACGAGAAAAATCCCGATAGCGAAAAAAGAGAGGGCGAGCAAAACGGAGAGGAGCAGCGAGGGGCGGTAGGTATCGTCGTCGATCTGCTTTGCCACGACCAGATAGCGTATGAAGGCAAGCACGCCCATTACGGCGCCGAGTCCGATGAGGACGATTCCGGGAACGGGGGAATACCCATGCAGGGGGAGGGCCGCATCCCGCCCCAGAAGAAAGGAGAGCTGCCTGACGAAGAGGGAAAACTTCTCTACGACAAACCCGAAGGCCATGATCCCGATGCCGGTCCGCACCCAGGCGAGAAAGGTCCTTTCATTCGCCATATGGACGCGGCGGTTTCTTTTCTTCGGAGAGCCCTTCTCCTCTGCAGGGACCATGCGCGGAAACGGCGGAGGCGGGAGCTTCCCCCCGCCCTCAGCCTATTTGCCCTTCTCTGCTCCGGCTTCCGTCTTTTCGATCTTCGGTTGCTCGGAGGTCACTTCCTCCACGCCTTTTTTAAAGCCCCGGATCGCCTCTCCAAGGCTCTTGCCGAGAGAGGGGAGCTTGCTGGGACCGAACAGTACGAGTCCGATCACCAACACGACCATCATTTCAGGCAGTCCAAGTCCGAACATACAAACCTCCTTTGCAGCCCGCCGCCCGAAAAGACGGCTTGGTGAGGCTGTGTTGTTTCATTATACTATAACGCACTGCATCCCGTTTCACGAAAGCCTGATGGAGAGATAGAAGGTCTGCTCTCCTCTCCTGATCAGGAAGAGCACCGGGGCGCCCTTTTTCGTCTTTGCCAGGACACTCTGATACTCGTTCAGGTCCTTCACCGGGACCCTGTTGACCTCCCGTATCACGTCCCCCGGCTGGATTCCGGCGCTTTCCGCAGGACTGCCCGACTCGACGTCCGTCACTACCACCCCGTTCCTGTCCCGCAACTTGAGTTGGTGTGCAAGCGGGGGGGTGATGTTCTCGACGGTGATCCCCAGCTCGCTCCTCGGCAGGAAGGCCCGGGGCGACATCCGCTCCTCGGTCATCTCCTGGACCGTGATCCTGAGGGGCAGCTCTTTTCCCTCCCGGGCCACCCTGACTTCGACAGTTCGTCCCACCCCTGTCTCCGCCACCGCCCTCGACAGGGAAGAGACGTTCCTGACCGGATTGCCGTTAAAGGATACGATCACGTCGCCCCTCCTGATGCCCGCGGCCTCGGCCGGCCCCCCCGGCACCACATCCCCCACCAGGGCGCCCTCCGTCTGCTTCATCCCCAGGGACTGCGCAAGCTCGGGGGTCAGGCTCTGGATAGAGACCCCTATCCAGCCGCGGACCACCTTGCCCCTCTCTTTGAGCTGGGAGATGACCGTCTTTGCCATATCGCTGGGGATCGCAAAGCCGATGCCCTGCCCCGATGCGATAATGGCGCTGTTGATGCCGATTACCTCTCCGTGCAGGTTCACGAGCGGGCCTCCGCTGTTGCCCGGGTTGATAGGCGCGTCGGTCTGGATGAAATTGTCGTACGGCCCCGATCCGATCACCCTTCCCTTGGCGCTGATGATCCCCTGGGTGACGGTATGCTCCAGCCCGAAGGGGTTGCCGATGGCCAGCACCCAGTCCCCCACCCGCATCTTGTCGGAATCTCCCAGGGGAAGGGTCGGAAGGTCCTTGAACAGCGACGAAATCTTGATAAGGGCCAGGTCGGTCTTGGGGTCCCTGCCCACCACTTTCGCAGTGAACTCGCGGCCGTCGGCGAGCTTCACCTTTATCTCGTCGGCCTTCTCCACCACATGATTGTTCGTAATAATGAAACCGCTCTTGTCGAAGATGAATCCGGAGCCGAGGCTCTGCTGCTTCATCTCCCTGTCGGGAATGTCGCCGTCGTACTTCCTGAAAAAATCTCCGAAGGGTCCTTCGTCATCGGGTCCGAAGAAGTGCCGGAAAGGGTTGCCCGGCACCCTGACCGTCGTCGTCGTGCTGATATTGACCACGGCGGGGCTTATCTTGGCGGAGAGGTCGGCAAAAGACTGGGGGAACCCCACAATGCGGGAGGAAAGCTGACCCTTGCCCATATCGAGCCTCGCCCCGACAAAAACCCCTGCCACCACCAGGAGAATACCTGCGATCACTACTGCAATGACACTGCCCTTTTTCATGTATTCTCACCTCGCGTACGAATAATGTAGTGTCCTTTTCCCCGCCATAGGGCACCCACAGTATGCCCCTCTCCTCACCAGAGAATATTATTAAGAGCTCCTAACAAAATGACGTGGTACTCTGAAGCGTTGTCATTCCCGCAAGCGGAGCGGAGCCTGTCCCCGCCTGTCGGGGATCACGGGAATCCTTCTTACAGCAGGAAACGATTCCGGACGAGCCGGAATGACAAACTCATTTTGTTATATGCTCTAAGAAACCATACGACTGAGCAGGGTAGGACGTTGCTTAGAATGCTGAGTGCCCTCCCTGGGAAAAATAGCTGCCTGAATACATTATAGTAACATTTCGGGCACTTTGACAGAACGGAGGCGCACCGGCACACCCCGGCGTGCAGAGGGGAAAAAAGGAGAGGAGGAGGGGAGGCCCCCCTCCTCCGCGTTGGAAAAGCGTTTCCGTTACGCAGCTTTCTTGTCGTATCCATCTCCCAGGATGGCTTTGAGGTCCGCATCCGGAGTGGAAATCGGCATGATATTGAAATTCTGCACCAGGAAATTCACCACGTTCGGGGTCAGGAACGCCGGGAGAGAGGGGCCGAGGCGGATGTTTTTGATTCCCAGGTACAGCAGGGTGAGGAGGATCGCCACCGCCTTCTGTTCGTACCAGGAGAGGACGAGAGAAAGGGGAAGGTCGTTCACGCCCACATTGAATGCCTTGGAGAGCGCCACCGCGATCTGGATCGCTGAATAGGCGTCGTTGCACTGTCCGACGTCGAGGAGCCGCGGAATGCCTCCGATGTCTCCCAACTGCTTGTCGAAGAAGCGGAATTTTCCGCAGGCGAGGGTCAGCACGACGCAGTTGTCGGGCACCTTCTCGACGAACTCTGTGTAGTAATTCCTTCCGGGTTTTGCGCCGTCGCAGCCCGCCACCAGGAAGAAGTGCTTGATCTGGTTGTTCTTCACGGCATCGATGACTTTGCCGGCAACGCTCATGACCGTATTCCGCGCAAAGCCGGTCAGCACCGAAGTGCACTCCTTGTCCTCGGAGAACCCGGGCAGGGCAAGCGCCTTTTGGATCAACGGCGCGTAGTTTCCGTCGGAAATATGGGGGATGCCGGGCCAGCCCACGCGTCCGCCGGTGAAGACGTTCGCCCTGTACGACTCCTCGGGCTCCTGGAGGCAGTTGGTAGTGATCATGATGGCGCCGGGGAACTGGGAGAACTCCTTCTGCTGGTTCTGCCAGGCGGTCCCGTAGTGGCCGCAGAGATGGGAATATTTCTTCAGTCCGGGATACGCGTGGGCAGGCAGCATTTCGCCGTGGGTGTAGACGTTGACGCCCTTGCCTTCGCTCTGCTTCAGGATCTCTTCGAGGTCCTTGAGGTCGTGGCCCGACACCAGGATCGCCTTGCCCTTCTTCACCCCGAGGGAAACGGGCGTGGGAACGGGGTGCCCAAAGGTCTCGGTGTGCGCCGCATCGAGGAGCTCCATCGCCTTAAGATTGATCTCTCCGCACTTCATGGCGAGCCCCACCCAATCGTTCAGGGAGAGGTCCCTCCTCGTCATCGCGGCGAGGGCCTCGTGCAGGTAATCGTAGACCGCATCGTCCTCCCTCGCGAGAATTCTGGAGTGGTCTGCATAGGCGGCAACGCCCTTGATGCCGTACAAAACGGTATGCTGCAACGAAAGGATATCGGGATCGACAGAGGCGTCCGACTTGGGTCCCACCTTGTCCCCCTGCCGTACCAGGCCCTCCGTGGTCGCCTCGGGCTTGAACACCGCCGGCCCCCCGGAGAAGGCGGTATTGCCTCCCGCGGCGCTCACCTTTGCCGCAAGCCTGTCCCTGAGAGCGACGCACTCCCTGATCTGGGCCGCGATATCTTCCGGGTCGAAATTGACGTTGGTGAGGGTGGAAAACAGCGACTTCACGGTGAAGACCCCCGCCTCTCTGTCACGGACGCCAGCCTTCAGCCCCTCCGCCGCATACAGAGCAAGCCCCTGAAGAGCATGGATCAGGAGATCCTGAAGCGCCGCAACGTCGGGACTCTTGCCGCAGACGCTGACTGCTGAACAGCCTTCCCCCTTTGATGCCTGCTCACACTGGTAACAAAACATGGTTTCCTCCTTCGCATCATCTAAAAGTTCTTCCGGCTAAAAGCCGGGGTTCGACTTCTTCGATCTCTTAAGTCTACAGAAGGCGCTCACGAAAAGCCTTTGACTTAAATCAAAACCACAAAAAAAATCTGCGGAAGGGGTCCCGCACTGAGGAAAAAACGGAAAAAATATTTATTATCAGCTGGTTTGCCAGGAAAAGAAGATCCCCGACCTCAGGAAAGGGACAGCGGCGCCCCGCACAGAGGGGAAAAAGCATGCCGTTCAGCGCTTCGGGAAGAAAGCCCCTGTTCTTTTCCGGTAGTCGCCGTACTCAGGAAAGGCCGCCGTCAGTTTTCTCTCCTCGAACCGGGCCCGGACCGTCTGGCACCAAAGAAAGAGCGCGAAGAGGAAGACATTAAGAGGAGAGAACCGGAAAACGAGCACTCCCAGGGTCGCAAGGGCCTCTCCGAGATAGAGAGGATGCCGGACATACCGGTACGGGCCGTCGAACACGGGGACCCGCGCTTCGACCATGATGCTGAAAGAGCGTTTCAGGTACAGGATGCCTGCCAGAGTGATACAGTTTCCCGTAAGCACCAGCGCCATGGAAAATACGTTCCATTTCAGGAAAGGAGCGGAGGAGGCCCCGAACACCGAACGAACGGCTTCGTGGGAGAGGAGCCCCGGAGCGAAAGCGCGCACCGCCTCTCCGTCGTGGTAGATAACGAGGGGGAGAGCTGCGCAGAAGAGGGGGTACCACGTCTCCGCTGCGCCGTTGGGGCGGCGCACCGCTTTCGTGCGCAGGAAATAGGCGGAAACGAAAAGGAGAATGGTGAGGGAAATGAGCAGGCCGTTCAGCCGCGCAGGCAGGTCGAGCGCCTTCCATCCCCCGGCAAGGGAGGAAAGGTGAAAAGCCAGAAAGGAAGCGAAGAGCAGTATACCGGCCGCCCGGCCCCGCATGTCCCTGCTGATCATGGGCCATACTGTATCACTTTAAAGAGGCGCGGAGCAACGGCTGCCGTTTGTCTCCCCGTAGCTGTCCGTGGTATCGTATAAAAAAAGAAGTGGATCACCGAAGGGGCCGTCTTCCATGATAAAAACGAAATATCTCTTGTGGCTCGGTATCTCATCGGCGGCCGGGGCCGCCACCGGTATGCTCGCCCACCGAAAGTCCCCTGCTCAGGGAGGGCTCATCGGGGCGGCGGTGGGGCTCCTCGCCGGGTCCATGGCAGTGGAAGTGCACCGGCGCAGAGCAGAGCACGACGACGGCATCGGCTACTACTCGAAATCCTCTCCGCTGTACGGGGATTTCGACGATGCCGAATACTTCTGATCCCCTGCATGCTTCCGGTCTGCTTCCGGAAGGGGCTCGCCGCAGAACGTAACTGGTGCAAAGGTCTTCAAGGAGTTCTGACACTGCTTCTGGCACGAGAGAGAGGTCTTTCTATGCGAACGATACGCGGTATTTTCATGGGCGCTTTCCTTGCTGTCGTGCTTGCGGGCTGTCTCGGCACCGCTCCGCCTCAGCAGGCACGCTCCGAAAAGGCCTCCCTCGCGGAGAGGCATATCCGGAACGTCAGGCAGCTCACCTTCGACGGGGACAATGGGGAGGCCTATTTCAGCGGGGACGGCGCCAGACTCATCTACCAGTCGAACAGCGGCGGGTATGCCTGCGACAAGATATGGACCATGAATGCGGACGGGTCCGGCAAGCGGATGGTCAGCCCGGACCATGGAGCGCATACCTGCTCCTTCTTCTTCCCCGGCGGGAGGAGGATCGTCTTCGCCTCCACCAGCAGCCTGCCGGGAGCCTGCCCTCCCCGGCAGAACCTTCCTGCAGGATATGTCTGGCCCCTGTACCCCTACGATATCTTTGTCGCCGATGCGGACGGATCGGACCTGAAAAGAATCACCGACAATCCGAAGTACGATGCGGAGCCGGTCGTCTCTCCCGATGGGAAGCGGATCGTCTTCGGCTCCCAGAGGGATGGAGACTTCGATATCTACCTCATGAATGCCGACGGAACCGGCGTACGCCGCCTCACCGACAGGGTGGGCTACGACGGCGGCCCCTGGTTCTCCCCGGACGGCACAAAGATCGTGTGGCGGGCCTGGTACCCCGATACAGAGGAAGAGAAGGCCCAATGGCGCGACTGCATGGAAAAAAACTACATCCTCCCCTTTCCTCTGGACCTCTGGGTCATGGACGCGGACGGTTCGAACAAGAGGAGGCTTACCCATAACGGCGCCACGAACTGGGCGCCTTCCTGGCATCCCGACGGGAAGCGCATCATCTTTTCGAGCAACAGGGATGACTGGCGCGAAGACGTAAAAAAATTCGGGCACAATTTCGAGCTCTACCTGATCAACCTCGACGGCACGGGACTGGAGCGGCTCACGTACAATGACACCTTCGACAGCTTTCCCATGTTTTCCCCCGACGGGAAGAAACTGGTCTTCGGCTCCAACAGGAACCCGAAGAGACCCCGGGCAACCGACATCTTCATCGCCGACTGGGTGGAGTAAAGGGGCTGAAATCCCTCCATCCCGGCAAGGAGAGACACCGTGAAGCGATTCCTCCTCCCTTTCGTCCTCCTGCTCTTCGCATCCTTCTCCCTTCTCCCCGCCTGTCCGGGTGCTGAGGAGAGGGGCCGGAGCGCAGCACCCGTGCGGCACGAGCTGAAGCTCTCCCTCTCCCCACGGGAGCACCGGCTCGCAGCGGAGGACACCGTCACGCTGCCGGAGGACTCTCCGCGCGGATTCCATTTTCTTCTGCACGACGGACTTCACCCTGTTTCTTCCACCCCCGGAGTGCGCATCACCCCGGAAGGGAAGAGGAAAGGGCCGGTCCCCCTGGAAGCGTTCAGCCTGCAGCTCCCCCCCGGCACCCGGTCTTTCACGCTCGCTTATGGGGGCGTTCTCCATAACCCCGCAGCGCCCTCCGGAAAAGAGCAGGCGCGGGGCTTCAGCCACTCTCCAGGCGTCATCGGGCAAGAGGGAGCGTATCTTGACGGGAGCTCCTTCTGGTATCCCCGCTTCGACGGGGAGATGGTTACCTTTACCCTCCACGCCACCCTCCCGGCGGAGTGGGATGCGGTGAGCCAGGGAGAACGCGCCCTCCACGAAAAGACGGGCGGCGTGACCCGCGTACAGTGGGACTCCCCGGAGCCCCAGGACGAGATTTTCCTCGTGGCGGCGCCTTTTACCGGGTATGCGCGGCAGGAGGGCCGCATCACCGCCATGGCGTTCCTCCGCTCGCCGGACAAGGCGCTGGCTGAAAAATACCTCGAAGCCACCGGACAGTATGTGGCGATGTACGAGAAGCTTATCGGCCCCTACCCCTACAAGAAGTTCGCCCTTGTGGAGAACTTCTGGGAGACGGGCCTCGGGATGCCCTCCTTCACCCTCCTCGGGCCGAAGGTCATCCGGCTCCCCTTCATCATCACCTCCTCCTACCCCCACGAGATACTCCACAACTGGTGGGGGAACGGGGTCTTCCCTGACTACCGGAAGGGGAACTGGTCGGAAGGGCTCACCGCCTACCTCTCCGACCACCTCATGAAGGAGCAGCAGGGCTCCGGCGAGGAGTACCGCCAGACCACCCTCCAGAAGTATACGGACTATGTACGCGCGGGAAAGGACTTCCCCCTCGCCGAATTTCGCTCCCGCCACAGCACCCCGTCAGAGGCGGTGGGATACGGCAAGTCCCTCATGTTCTTCCACATGCTCCGGAGAGAGCTCGGCGATGCCGTCTTCTCTGCAGGGCTGCGGGATTTTTACCGCGCCCGCCTCTTCACCTTCTCCTCGTTCGACGACCTGCGAAAGAGCTTTGAAAAGGCATCGGGCAAAGACCTGGGCAGCGAGTTCCGGCAATGGATCGAACAGGCCGGAGCTCCCCTGCTCAGGGTGGGAAACGTCGCCGCGCGGCCCGAGGGAGACGGCTACCTGCTCACCGCCGTCCTGGAGCAGGTCCAGCCGGGCGATGCGTATCTCCTGACAGTCCCCCTCGCGGTGACGATGGAGGACAGGGAGGCGGCCTACCAGACAGGAATCGTCATGGACCGGAAGCGCGCGGAGGTTTCGCTCCGGCTGCCTGCACGGCCTCTGCGCCTGGACGTGGACCCCGGCTTCGACCTCTTCCGCAGGCTCCATCGGGACGAGATCCCCCCGGCCTTGTCCCTGGCATTGGCGGCGGAGAAGATGCTCGTCCTCCTCCCGGCCTCCGCAGGGGAGAAACTGCTTGCGGCGTACCGGGAGCTCGTGAAGGCCCTGGCCGATTCGGGCCCCGATGCCGTGGAAATACGCTTCGACAACGAGCTGAAGCAGCTCCCCGCCGACCGCGCGGTCGTGGTCCTCGGCTGGGAGAACCGGTTCCTCAAGGAGGCGATTACGGCGCTCTCTCCCTATGGAGTGAGCAGGAAGGAAGAGGGGATACAGCTTATCAGCGATACGATTCCGCTGACGAACCGCTCTCTCGTGATGACGGCGAGAAACCCGAAGGACAAGGACAGGGCGATCGTCCTGATCGCGAGCGACTCTGCGGAATCCCTTCCCGGACTCGGGAGGAAGCTCCCCCACTACCACAAGTACAGCTACTTAGTCTTCGAGGGGAGCGAGCCCGCCAATACCCTGAAAGGCCGCTGGACGGCCGTCGACTCCCCCCTGACCGTTTTCCTGCCGGGCGAAGAAGGAAAAGAGAAGCCGCTCCCCACAATCGGGATGGGGAAGCGTGCCCCGAGGCCCCCCCTTGTCACCCTTCCCTCCGCTTTTTCCGCGGAACGGATGACTGCGACGGTGCGGTTCCTGGCAGGCGCGGACCTGAAGGGACGGGGCGCGGGGACGCCGGAGCTCGACCGCGCCGCGGAATTCATCGCCGCGCAATTCAGGGAAGCCGGCCTGCAGCCCGGCGGCGACGGGGGCTACTTCCAGGTAGGGGAGGACCGCGGGGGCGACCCTGAAGGAACGATCGTCATACGGAACGTAGTCGGGGTCCTCCCCGGTAAGAAGGGAGGCGGACAGAGCGTAGTGCTCGGCGCCCACTACGACCACCTTGGCCTGGGGTGGCCCGACGTGCGCGAAGGGAACAAGGGGAAAATCCATCCGGGAGCCGACGACAACGCGAGCGGCGTTGCGGTGCTTCTGGAGCTGGCGCACGCCCTCGTGAAGAGCGCTCCCCACGACCGCACGATCGTTTTCGTCGCCTTCGCCGGCGAAGAGGCAGGCAGGAGGGGCTCGCGACAGTACGTCTCCCGCCTTAAGGAGTCCCCCGCCGAAAAGTGTGTCGCCATGGTGAACCTCGATACTGTGGGCCGCCTCGGCAAGAACCGGCTGCTCGTGCTCGGGGCGGGCTCCGCACGGGAGTGGGCGCCTCTCTTCAGGGGAGCCGGATACGTTACCGGGGTGGAGGTGGAGACCGTTCCGGGAGAACTGGATGCGAGCGACAACGTCAGTTTCGAGGAGGCCGGAATCCCTGCGGTGCAGCTCTTCAGCGGGCCTCATCCCGACTACCACCGGCCCGCGGACACTCCCGAGAAGATCGACCTTGAAGGCCTCGTAAAGGTCGCTGCCGTCGCACGGGAGGCGGTGGAGTACCTGGCAGGGTCGCAGGCGTCCCTTACCGCCGCAGCGCCCGAGGGCAGCGAGCCGGCGACAGGACGGGACAGCGCACTCCTGAAGGGCGAAAGGAAAGTCGGCATCGGCGCCATCCCCGATTTTGCCTTCACCGGCAAGGGATGCCGTCTTTCGGGCGTCGTGCCGGGCTCTCCCGCCGGGGCATGCGGGCTTCGGGAAGGGGATATCATCATCCGCATCAACGCCGCTCCGGTGGACAGCCTGAAGGACCTCGCCGCCCTCCTCGCACCTCTCTCCCCGGGGAGCCGGATCTCCATCACCTTTCTTCGCGACGGCAGAGAAATGACGGCGGACGTCGAAGTAAAGGCCCGCTGACCGGCGGATGCGATGAAGTGGCAAAGAGAGATAGACCCCAACACCTTCCTGGATAGCTTCCCCTGTGCCTATTTCGGGGACGGGAGGACGGCTTCGGTCAAGTACGTCATTGCCGGTGCAAGGCAGTCGCGACGCTTCGACGAGTTCCTGGCGCAGGGATACCGCCGCCGAGGAGTTCCTCCGGTAGAGCGCGCGGAGGGAGGGGCGTGCATTGCAGGAGGGAAAATCTTTATAATAGTAGGTATGTCCGGCTCCCTTCCGGTAATTTATCTTCTTGACCTGTTCGGCGTGGCGGTCTTCGCCGTCTCGGGGTCTCTTGCCGCCGGACAGAAGCGGATGGACCTCTTCGGCGTCGTGGTGGTGGCTCTGGCAACGGCGCTGGGGGGTGGGACCCTCCGCGACGTTATTCTGGGGGCGCACCCCGTTTTCTGGGTCTCCGACACCCTCTATCTCTTCGTGGCGGCCGGGGCTTCGCTTTTAACGTTCCTCCTGGCCCGTTTTTACGATTTCCAGGGCAGGCTCCTCAAAACGGCGGACGCCTTCGGTCTCGCCCTTTTCACCGTCATCGGGACGCAGAAGGCGCTCCACCTCGGGGTTGCTCCGGAAGTGAGCGTGATAATGGGAGTGATGACCGGCGTTGCGGGAGGCATCGTCCGCGACATGCTCTCCGGAGAGATCCCCCTGATCCTGCGGGCTGAAATCTATGCGACGGCCTCGCTGTGCGGCGCTTCGACGCTGGCGGCCTTCTCCCTCCTCGGCTTTCCCGTGCGTGCGAGTATCATCATTTCGATGCTGGTGACCCTCTGCCTCCGCCTTGCCGCCCTGCATTGGAGGCTTTCCCTTCCGGTCTTCCCTGCGCGGAGAGAAAAGAGGGCGGAACCTTAGCGTCGTACCACCTTGATTTTTCATCTCCTCTGTGCTCAAATTTAAGTAACGACACCGGATGCCCTTTTCCTTTTTTCAGCTCCTACGGGGTGCTGCTCGCCGGGCTCGACGCCCTGCCGAAGGACGAACGCCGGACCGCGGGGATCAAAGTGCTCAGGAACACGGTGGAATACCATCTTGAAGAGGAGGAGGACGACCTCTTCCGGAATGCGGAGGGAGTGCTCGACGGAGAGCAGAGGAAGATCATGGGAAACCTGCTCTCCGCGGCAAAGGAGAGGCACCTTGCCTCACTGACCCGCTGATCCCGCCCGGCGGGGAGAGGGAGGACGCATGAAATCGCCGACATGGTTTGTGCAATTCGCAAAATGGACCTCACGCGCTGCCGGATACCCCATGACTTTCCTGCTCGCCCTCCTGGTCATCGTCGCATGGGCGGTGACCGGCCCCGTTTTCCACTTCAGCGATACCTGGCAGCTGGTGATCAATACCGGCACTACCATCGTGACCTTCCTCATGGTGTTCCTTATTCAGAATACGCAGACCCGCGATACCGAGGCCCTGCAGCTGAAGCTGGACGAGCTGATACGCGCCCTGAAGGGCGCACAAAACGCGCTCCTGGATGTCGAGGACCTGGACGACGAGCAGCTGGAGCACATCAAGGGAAAATTCAGGAAATTGGCGAAGGAGGCGAGGAAGGATGTGGAGCAGGAGGAGACGTAAACGCTCCGGCTGACGTCGGGCCGGAGGCATTGTACCCCCCGCTGCATACGCAAGGAGGAAGCATGACCGTAAAGAAGAAAGAGAGAGAAAAGACCGCCGCCGGGGGCGGCAAAGCCGGGAAGAAGACTCCTGTAGGGGACCCGCAGCCCCCCGGTGTTCCGGAAACCCCGCCCAAGCCCCCGAAGGGCCCCCGGGTTCCCAAAATACCGCCTGAAACGGAGTAGGGTGTTCCCGGCGTTTTCCCCTGCGGCGCCTTTTGCTGCCACTGCCCTACCCCGCGCGGCGCGCGCGGCGTTGAGTATTTTCACGGGATCGGGTAAAATGGTGAGTTCCGTCGGAACGCGCTGCTGAGACGGTGCGCAAGGCGGGCACTCTTTGAGAGTACGGAGGCGTGCAATGCTCATCGATGTAAGTCTCGACAACACTACCCTTTCCCTTCCCGTGGAAAACCCCCACCGACTGGATATGAACGAAGTGATGCGGAAAATCGACAGCTTTGTCTCTGTGAAGGGAGTGGCGCTGAGCGGTCTTGACGTCAGGGGCCTTCTCCCCCGGATGATCAGGGGAATCGCCGGCTGCGAAGGCGGCTGTCCCGCCAACGCCCTCGATCTCGTGTCGGCCGGATTTGCGAATTTCGAGCTAAAGTATATTGAGGGGGGAATTCTCTCCGCCAGGGCGGTGACCGGCGACGGAAAACAGCTCTCGATCAAGATGTTTCCCGATTTCTAGACGCGCGTCGGGCGAGGGGAGGAGAGGAGGCCAGGTGGAAAAGCTGCGGATCAGGGACGTGCTGTCCCGTGGGGCCACCGGACAGCCGGTTGCGGTGTGCGGCTGGGTCAGGACGAAGCGCGAATCCAAGGGCTTCGCCTTCGTTGCGCTGAACGACGGCTCCACGCAGGAGACCCTGCAGCTCGTCGTACCGGCTGCGTCGCCCGCCTTCCCGATGCTTGCCGGCGGTGCCACCGGTGCGGCGGTCAGGGCGAAGGGGATACTCCGGGAGTCTCCGGCCAAAGGGCAGAAGGTGGAGGTGGAGGTCTCCGACCTGGAGGTCTTCGGCGGCGCCGATCCCGCTTCATACCCTCTGCAGAAGAAGGGCCACACCCTTGAGTTCCTGCGCGAGATCGGACACCTCCGGCCGAGGACGAACACCTTCGGCGCCGTTTTCAGGATACGGAACATCCTCGCTGCCGCGGTCCACGAATTCTTCCAGCAGCGGGGGTTCGTCTGGGTGCATACCCCCATTCTCACTTCCAACGATTGCGAGGGCGCGGGCGAGCTCTTCACGGTGACCGGTCTGGATTTCGAGAACCTTCCCCGGGGCAGCGAAGGGAAAACGGACTTCTCTCAGGACTTCTTCGGCAAAAGGGCGTTCCTCACGGTGAGCGGGCAGCTCGAAGCGGAGTTCCTCGCCCTGGCCCTCGGGGACGTCTATACATTCGGCCCCACCTTCAGGGCGGAGAACTCCAATACCTCGCGTCATCTCTCCGAGTTCTGGATGATCGAGCCTGAAATGGCCTTTGCGGACCTGCAGGAGGACATGCGGCTCGCAGAGGACTTCCTCAGGTTTCTCTGCCGCTCGGCCCTCGAAAAGGGGGAGAGCGAGCTCGCCTTCCTCGGGGAGCACTACAAGCGGACCTCCCTCGAAGAGCTCCGTGCGCTGGCCGGGGCGCCTTTTGTCCATATCACGTATACGGACGCGATCAGGGAGTTGAAGAGAGCGAAGGAGGCGTTCGGGTTCCCGGTGGAGTGGGGGCTTGATCTGCAGTCGGAGCACGAGCGGTACCTGACGGACGTGGTGTTCAAGGGGCCGGTCATCATTACGGACTACCCAAGAGGGATAAAGGCGTTCTATATGAGGCTGAACGACGACGGGAAGACCGTCGCCGCCATGGACGTCCTCGCGCCGAAGATCGGGGAGATCATCGGCGGAAGCCAGCGCGAAGAGAGGCTGGAACTGCTCGAGGAGCGGATGCGGGAGGCGGGCATCCCTGCGGGAGGCCTGCAGTGGTACCTCGACCTCCGCAGGTTCGGCTCCGCTCCGCATGCCGGGTTCGGCCTCGGGTTCGAGCGGCTGGTGCAGTACGTTGCCGGGATGGCCAACATCCGCGATGTGATTCCCTGCCCCCGCGCTCCCCAGACCCTCGGTTTCTGACGGGCGCAGGGCGCGGGGGGCGTCATTGACATCCTTTTCATTTTCCTTTTACAGTATTCCTTACTTTCTACGAACGGGAGGCCTCGGTGGCTGAAAAGATCAAAGTGAAGAACCCTCTTGTCGAAATGGACGGCGACGAGATGACCAGGATCATCTGGCAGCTCATTAAAGAGAAGCTGATTCTGCCGTTTCTGGATATCGATTTGAAGTACTATGACCTCGGCATCAGGCACCGGGACGAAACCGACGACAGGGTCACGATCGACGCGGCGAACGCCATCAGGGAACACGGCATCGGCGTCAAGTGCGCCACCATCACCCCCAATGCCGCCCGGGTGAAGGAATACAGCCTCAAGCAGCAGTGGAAGAGCCCCAACGGGACCATCCGCTCCCTCCTGGACGGGACGGTGTTCAGGAAGCCCATCATCGTCAGGAACATCCCCCCTGCAGTCGCTTCCTGGAAAAAGCCCATCATCATAGGACGCCATGCCTACGGCGACATATACAAGAACGCGGAGTACGTTGTGGAGGGTCCCGGCTCCGCAGCGCTCGTCTTCACCCCTGCGGACGGCGGAGAGAAGAAGGTGGTCGCAATCCACGATTTCAATGGCCGCGGCGTCGTTATGGGAATGCACAACACCGAAAAATCCGTCAGGAGCTTTGCGCAGTCCTGCATCACGTACGCCCTCGGCGAGAAGGCAGACCTCTGGTTCGGGGCGAAGGACACCATTTCGAAGCAGTACCACGGCTTTTTCAGGGACATTTTTGCCGAGGAAGTGGGGAAGGTGCAGGACAGGTTCGACCGGGCGGGAATACAGTACCGGTATCTCCTTATCGACGACGCGGTGGCGCAGGTGATGAAATCGGAGGGGGGCATGCTCTGGGCCTGCATGAACTACGACGGCGACGTCATGTCCGACATGGTGGCGTCCGGGTTCGGGAGCCTCGGGCTCATGACGTCCGTCCTGGTGTCCCCCGACGGGAAATACGAGTACGAGGCGGCCCACGGTACGGTAATGAGGCATTACTACGAGCACCTGAAGGGGAACCCCACCTCCACCAATTCCATCGCCTCCATTTTCGCCTGGACCGGGGCGCTTGCGAAGAGGGGGGAGCTGGACGCCACTCAGGAGGTGGCGGCGTTTGCGCAGAAGCTGGAAGACACCGTGATCAAGACGGTCGAGGGCGGCGTAATGACGAAAGACCTGATGCTGATCGCACAGCCGCCGGTGGCGCACTACGTCCGCACTGAGGAGTTCATCGACGCGGTCGCGGAGAGGCTCCGGAAAGCGCAGTAGCGCCTTTTTCTCCGCGGGTGGCTACACAGCTTCCGTGTTATAATTTAACCAATCACAAGCCCAACTGCCGGACAGAGTACGCTCGGGAAAGCACGAAGCCGTACCTGCCCTTCTATGATTCTGCCTTTCCGGGGAGGTAACGGTGGCGCAGAAAGAAAGAAAGCAGCTATCCGGAGCGCGGCCCGTGCTCGAAACAGACCGGGAGTGCGGGACCCCGAGGGCATTCAGGACCGTATGCAGATCCCGGGAGATCAAGGCCGATGCGGTCAGCTACTGTACCCTCTTCGAAGAAAACCCCCTGATACTCTTCATCGTGGATCCGGAAGGCATTGTCAATCGGGTCAATACCTTCGGGGCCGCTCAATTGGGGTATGCCCCTGCCGAGCTGACGGGAAAGCCGATCTTCCTCATTTTCCACAGGGACGACAGGAGTGCGGTGCGGCTCCGGCTTGAGGAGTCCCTCCGGAGCCCGGAACGGATCACCTATTGGGAATTCCGCAAGGTATGCAAAAACGGAGACGTTATGTGGGTAAAAGAATTCGCACGCCCCATAACGGACGCTTCGGGAGCCGTGCGCATCCTGATCTCGTGCGCGGACATCACCACCAGGAAGCTCGCTGAAGAGGCGCTCCTGGTGAGCGAGGAAAAGTACCGGGAGCTGGTGGAGCTCGCCAACAGCATCATCCTCAAGACGGATGCGGAGGGGAAGATCATCTTTTTCAACGAATTCGCCCAGCGGTTCTTCGGGTACGCCGAAGAGGAGGTGCTCGGCAGGAGCATAGCGGGAACGATCCTGCCTGCCGGCGACGAGGCCCAAGGGGGCTTTCCGATCTGCATCGAGGAGATCCTGAAGCACCCGGAGAGCACCGCTGTCGACGAACGGGAGAGCATGCGGAAAGACGGGGAGCGGGTGTGGGTGGCCTGGACGCACCGGGTGATCCGCGACGGTGAAGGGCGGTTCGCCGGCCTCCTCTGCGTCGGTCATGACATCGACGGGCGCGTCCGGGCTGAAGAAGCGTTGAAGAGCGCCAACGAAAGGCTGAAGAGCGTCCTCGAAAGCATCACCGACGCGTATCTCGTCCTGGATGAGCAGTGGCGCTTTGTCGAAATCAATCCTGTTGCGGAGAAGATATTCCGCCGGCCTGCCCGCGAGCTCCTTGGAAAGGTCGCGTGGAAGGAATTCCCCGAATCCGTGGGCAGCGATTTCTACCGCAACTATCACCGCGCGGTGGAGGAAAGGCGGCCCGTTCACTTCGAGGCGTGCTCCCCTCTCTCGGAGCGGTGGTACGAGGTGCACGCCTATCCGCGGGAGGAAAGGCTCGAGATCTATATGCGCACTATTACCGGGCGCAAACGGATGGAAGAGGCCCTGCGGCGTCAGGCAACGCAGGACTCCCTTACCGGGTTGTTCAACAGGACGATGTTCGTTGACCATCTGCGCCTCGAAACCGCCCAGGCCCGCCGCGACGGAAAGAAGGTCGCCGTCCTTTTTCTCGACCTCGACCGCTTCAAGAACATCAACGATACGCTGGGGCACGACACCGGGGACCTCCTGCTGAAAGAGGTCGCGGTCCGCCTGAGGCGCAGCGTGCGCGAGTCCGATACCCTTGCCCGCATCGGCGGCGACGAGTTCAATGTGCTGCTGCCGGGCATCGCCCATGCTGAGGACGTCGTCGTCACCGCCCGCAAGATCATCTATTCTTTCAGGGAACCCTATGTGATCGCGGGCTATACGCTCTCCCTGTCCACCAGCATCGGGATAAGCATCTATCCGGACGACGGGGAGAGTACGGAGGCCCTGCTGAAGAACGCGGACATCGCCATGTACCATGCGAAGGAGAAGGGGGGAGACACGTACCAGTTCTACAACCCTGCCATGAACGCCAGGACGCTCGAAAGGATCATGCTCGAAAGCAGCCTGCACCAGGCCCTCGGGCGCGGCGAGCTGATGGTGTACTATCAGCCTCAGATAGACATGGAAACGCGGAAAATGGTCGGTGCGGAGGCCCTGGTGCGCTGGAGGCATCCCGAGCTGGGCGTGCTCGATCCGTCGCGCTTCCTCGACCTGGCCGAGGAGACCGGCTATATCCTCGCCATCGGCGGATGGGTGCTGAAGGAGGCCTGCGCCCAGGGAAAGGCGTGGCAGGAGAAGGGCTTCCCTGCCCTGCGCATTACGGTAAACCTCTCCGCGCGCCAGTTTCAGCACCCCGACATGGTCGAGGAGATCTCCCGGATCGTACACGAGACCGGGCTGAACCCGCACCTCCTCGATCTTGAGATCACCGAGAGCGTTGCGATGAGGAACATTGACCTCACCGTCCGCACTCTCCGGTGGCTCAGGGAGAAGGGGATCACTTTTTCGATCGACGACTTCGGGACGGGATATTCCTCGTTCAGATATCTGAAGAGGCTCCCGATCGACACCATAAAGATCGATGGCTCTTTGATAAAGGGGCTCGTCGACGATCCGGACGACAAGGCCATCGTGAATGCGGTGATCGCCATGGCGCACAACATGAAGAAGAAGGTGATCGCCGAAGGGGTGGAAAACGAAAGCCAGCTGCATTATCTCCACACCCGGCATTGCGACGAGATACAGGGACACCTGGTCAGCAGGCCCCTCTCCGCGGACGCTTTTGAAAACCTGCTTTTCTCGCACACCGCGCCTTTCGGCCCCTCTTTCTCCTGACGGAAAACCATACCCTGACAGAAACGGTCCGGCTCCCTTGTGCGCTGCCGCTCAGGGGGATTCGGGTCTTCGTGCGGAAATCTCCGATGCGGCGAATGAAGAGACGAGTCGCACCCTGAGGGTGATCCGGATCTCCCGGCCTACGAGCAGGGACCCCAGCTCCTTCGCCTCTTCGAGGGTGATCCCGAAGTCATTACGGTCTATCGTGGTGCTTGCGGTAAGATGCAGGGTAAGGCGGTCCGCTTCGGGGTCTTCTTCCGGCCCTTCGTAGTGTGCGTCGAGGACAGCCTGCCGGGTGATCCCCCGGATGGTCAGGTCCCCCGTGATGCGGGCGCGGTTGTTTTCCGCAAGCTCCAGGGCCGTGCTCGCAAAGACGATGGAGGGGTAGCGCGCGGTGTCGAGGAAGTGAGGGCCGCGCAACTGGGTGTCCCGCAGCGCATCCCCTGTCGTGGCGCTGGCGGCGTCTATTGAGGCCTCGACATAGGACCGGAGAGGAGCATCAGGGTCGAGGGAGGCGGAGCCGGTGATCCCGATGAACTGTCCGTGCAGGTGCGCAAAGAGGAGGTAGCGCAGATCGAATTCGGCGCAGGAGGTGCTTGAGTCGATGCTCCATGTATCCATTCTTTTTCTCCTGTAACTTCGTACCTAAGAATAGAACAAGGGCCCTTCCGGGTGCAACGGGACGATTTCCGGCACATGGAGTCCTCCTGTCGGTGAACTTTTTTATATAACTACAACTCCTCTTCCGGAAGGATTCCCGTCAAGCGGGAATGACGGCAACAGATTTCCTCATCGACCGCATTGCTTTCAAAGAGGTGCCTGCTCCCTCTGCGGCGACCTTTGACATTCGGGGGATCTCGGCCTACAATTTGGATAGGACGGAAGAAAGGACGCACCCATGCGCGGCTTTTATTCATTTTGCAGGACGCTTTGTAAAGAAAGGAGAAATCCGATGAGAAAGACAGTCCTCGCAGCGACAGCCTGTTTCCTGCTCCTCCTCTCCCTCCCCGCCCGTGCAGCCGACGACGGAGGGGCCGCCATCGTTGCCGATACCGTGATCGTGCGGCCCCTCGGCATCGCCTCCCTCGTCCTGGGGACCGCAGGCTTTCTCGTCTCCCTGCCCTTCGCCCTCACGAGCGGAAGCGTGGACACCGCGGCGCGGGAGCTGGTAGGAGAGCCCTTCCGCTTCACTTTTACCCGCCCCCTCGGCGATTTCAGCAGAAAAGACGGGTTCGGGCAGGACCCCTAACAGAGCGGCGGCCGCCTCCCGCCTCTCCTGCATCCCCTGCACGGGGCTTAACTGAGGTGGCGGCTTACCAGTTTGGTCATCTCGAACATCGATACGGTTTTCTTGCCTCCGAACACCTCCCTGAGGTTCTCGTCGGCGTTGATGTTTCTCTTGTTTTCCTTGTCCTGCAGGTTATTTTTCTTAATGTATTCCCATAGTTTTTTCACCACTTCGGGCCTCGGCAGAGGCCTGTCCCCCACCACCCTCGCCAATGCAGGGCTGATGCTCATGGGCTTCATGATCCCTTTCTGGGCCGCGCCTTTCGCCTTTGCGGAGGCCGCCCCCTCAGCAGCCTTTCTCCCGCTTTTTTCTTCCGCCTTCCCCGTCCCTCTTTTTTCCGCAGTTTTGTTCGCCGCCATATACGCCTCCTTGTACGGAAATCCTTCAGTGGTTATCACAATACTAGCAACGACGCCGGGAGTCGTCAAGCGGACCGTGCGCCCTGTCCCGGTATCCCTTACCCTTTCAGGTACGCCCGTGCCTGGCCGTGCACCGGCGGGCTGCTCTCCTCAGTGACCGCTCCCGCAATACGCTCCAGGGCGGAGAGCACCTTTTCCCGCAGCTCCGGCTTCAGCCGGTGTACATGCTGGAAGGTGTTGAGCAGGCGCCCCGTGGTGGTCGCATTGAGGGGAGCGAGCTCGATGACCGTATCCGCGACCCACACAATACCCCTGTCGGTCCAGACCATCTTGTTATTGGCCGCCATGGGCAGGAAGAGGGCCCTGCCCCAGGTGGGTTGGGTGATATCGAATGAGGAGCGCCTCTTCTCCCGGTCGATCATCTCGAATACATCCTCCCGCGTCCCCCCCGCCACGACGCGAAGGTAGTTGGCGTACCCGCTGAGGTGGGAGTGCCACGCCTCGTACGCCTGTTCCAGCACAAAGCGGCGCGACGGCGCCGCGCTGCGGTTGAGGGCGGACAGCGCTGCCACACGGTCCGCAGCGGTGGTTGCTCTGCCGTAATGGTCCAGTATCAGGCGGTGGCTTTCCGGCGAGTCGTCGCAGACCAGCAGGTCGAGGAGCACGTTTTTCAGCATGCGCTCCTCGATGCCGAAAGCGGGCAGCGCTGCCGTGGAGGGGGCATAGGTATCGAGCCGGTCGAACTCTTCGAGAAGCCGCTCCCTGAAGCTCCGGTTCACCTCGACCATCAACCGCTCCCGGGCCGCTACCAGCTCACGGTACCAGACGGCGTAGGTCCGGTCGAGGGGCTGCTCGTCGATGCGGAGGAGATACGCCTTGAGCGCGGCGGGGAGGCTCCGGTCGGAAAGGAGCCTGCCGTACAGGGTCAGCCAGTGCCCGCTTATTTCCGCGGCCGGATCGTGGAGGAGCCTGATGCGCTCCTGGTCGGTCAATTGCCGCATCGCCTCCACGCGGTTATAGACGTTCGGGTCGCGTTGCGCCTGGAGGGCCCGGGTCACCGGAGTCGCATTTTTGAAAAGAAAGGCGCCGTAGAATGAGCCGTCCCGGTTCAGCGAGGGAAAGGCGGGGGGCTCCCCGATATTCTCGAAGACGAGCTCCTCCTCCTCAGCTTTCATGAGGAACACCCGCTGCGTCCCCTCCATGTCGCGTCCTTTCACGTCCACGAGGGCCAGCGAGAGGGGCAGGTGGAAAGGAGAGAGCCCCGGCGGCACCTCCTGGCGGAAGCGGACCCGGTACCGCCTGCGGGCCGGCTCGTATGCGGCGTCGGCAGTGACCTTCGGATACCCGATCGTGTAGAGCCACCCCTTTTTGAACTGTTCGAGCGGGATGCCCGACACCTCTTCAAAACACCCGAAAAACTGGTCCGTCGTGGCGTTTCCGTAGCGGTGGCGGGTAAAGTAGAGGCTCTTCCCCGCGTGGAATGCTTCCGGCCCCAGGATCAGCCGCAACATCCGGATCACCTCCGCAGCCTTCACGTACGTCACTCCGTCGATCAGCTCGTCGGGGTCGTTGAACCCCTCCCGCACGATCCTCCCCGCATGCCCCGCGTCCTCGATGGCGAGGGGGCCGAGGAGAGGGTTCCGGATGCTGTCCACCTGGTGGAGGCGGATGAAAGAGGGGTCGAAAACATCGGCCATGAACTGCCGCTCAACGTCCACGGTGTAGGCCTCGTTCAGCCAGACATCGAAGGGGGTGTCCATGGTGGTCTCGCTGCCGCACTGGTTATGCTCGAACTCGTGGACGATCACGGCGTGGGCGTACAGCAGGGCGGTGTCGAGGGTGTGTTCGTTGATGAGCGCGGCATCCGTCACGATGGTGGTGTTGCCCACGTTCTCCATGCCCCCGAAGTTGGATTTGGTCATGCAGATAGTGCGGTACGTATCGCCGGTATACTCGTAGTCCTGGGTCTTTCGTATCCAGAGGAGGGACCTCTTCAGGACCTCCATCGGGATGCGCGCATCCCCTGCAGAGCCGGGGGGCACCAGGTATTCCAGCCGGACCCTCCGGCCCGACTCGTACACGGCCTCGTCCTCCAGGGTGTCCCAGGTCCCCGCACAGGCGATGAAGAGATAGGGCGCCATGGGGACGGGATTCTCATACGTGATGACCTGGCGTCCGGGCTCGCCCGGTTTCTGCAGAGGCCTCCCCCCGGGGTTCCGTACGCGGTCGATATTCCCGTTGCTGATCAGGTGCGTGTACCTGCTGTCCGCCTCCAGGGTGGTGGTCATGGTGCATTTGGCGCGGCAGTCGTCAAAGATGGGCGCGATGCGCTGAAAGCCCCATTGCTGGCACTGGGACATATACTGCTGAGGAGCGCCGGGCGGCGTGACGTCCCGGTAGATCCCTTCCAGCAGATGGTCGGAAGGGAAACAACGGGTCGTCGTCCTCACGAAGAACCTCTCGCCCCCTCCCACCTTCCGGGGCAGCCGCACCGCAAGGCGGTTCCGGTCCCGGTCGCAGCAATACGCAAGGGAGCTCCCGTTCCTGTCTGAGGAACCGGTGACCCACTCGACCGCGAGGATTTCGAGACCGTTCGCATCCAGGAACACCTCTTCCAGGTCGTGCCGGGCGGTCATTTCGAGGCAGTTGACCGCCTCGACCCTGTCTTCAAAAAAAGAGAGAGACAGGGTCAGATGGTGCAGGACGACCGGAAGAGGCCCGAAATCCTCCCTTCTGTATTTGAAAGAGCGTTCAGCAGACATTCGTATCCTCCCGCAGCAGTATTCGTCTTTCTTGCCGGCTTTCCGGCCGGCGCCCGTACGCCGTCTTGTACACATTGTAGCAGAATACCGTCCGGCGAAAAACGTTCCTGCGCGCTTCTCTTGCTTTTCATGCCGCCTTGTCTCATAATTATTTTTCTATCGCTGTAGAGAGGAAATTTCTGCGAGGAGTCGGATGGACCACAAAAAACCTGACTTGAAAGGCTTCAGTTTCCTGCTTCTTGAGGACGATCCCCTCCCGCCCGAAATTTTCGAGGACGCCCTGCGCTCCTTCGGGGCGCGGGTGGTCCATGCTGCGGACACCGAAGAGGCGGGCCGCGTCCTCGCACGGGAGCCTGTCGGCGTCATCGTCGCCTCCCTGCGCCTCGTGGACGGGAGGTGCATCGAAATGATCCGGGACTACAAGGCCCGGCGCCCCGATACCCTCTTCTATCTGCTCACCGAGCAGGACTACGACAAGGTGGAGACCTCCCTCGACGCCGTCAACCAGGTGGTGGACGACTATCTGCAAAAGCCGCTCGACGCGCTGCGGTTTGCACGCATGGTCGAAACGGCGCTCGGACGGCCCCGCTCCGTCAGCACGTCCCTTTCCGTCGTCGAACCGCTGGTAACCACGGTAAAGCCGTACTTCCTCTTCCGCTCCTCCGCCATGCGCAGCGCCCTTGCCCCCCTCCCCGGCATCGCCGCATCCGGGCAGACGGTGCTCATTTCCGGAGAGACCGGGACGGGCAAGGAGCTGGTCGCCCGCTCCATCCATGTCCTGAGTCCCCGCTCCTCGGGCCCCTTCGTCCCCATCAACTGCGGAGCCATACCGGAAAGCCTCATCGAGGGGGAGCTCTTCGGGCACGAAAAGGGGGCCTTTACCGGGGCGCACCGGACACGGAAAGGCAAGTTCGAGGCCGCCCACAACGGCACCCTCTTCCTCGACGAGATCGGCGACATGCCTCTCACTCTGCAGGTCCGCCTCCTGCGCGTGCTCGAAGAGAAAAAGATCTACCGGGTGGGCGGAGAGAGTCCGATACCCGTGAATGTCAGGGTGATCGCAGCGACGCGGATCGACCTCGCGAAAGCGGTCTCCGACAGGCTCTTCAGGGAGGACCTCTACTACCGCCTCAATGTCCTCAGAATCCACCTGCCCCCTCTGCGCGAACGCATCGAGGACATCCCGCTTCTGGCCGTTCACTTCCTCGACAGGGCGTGTGCAGAGATGGGGCGCATCCCCCCCTATCCTGTCCTTTCCTCCGAAACGATCTACCTCCTGGAGCGCTACCCCTGGAGAGGCAACGTACGGGAGCTCAGAAACGTCCTCACCCGCGTGGCGACCCTTCTACCTCCCGGCGCAAAACAGGTCTTCCCCCAGCATGTACTGCCCAATCTCGAAGAGGCGGAGCTCCTGTCTCCCGAGCCCCCTGCAGAGGAAGGCGCTTTTCTCACCATCCAGCTCGGCACCCCGCTCTCAAAAGTCGAGGAGCAGCTCATCGGGGAGGCGCTGAAACATACGAACGGGAACCGCTCCCGGGCAGCGAAGCTCCTCGGCATCAGTCTGCGCACCCTCAGAAGGAAACTGAACCAGAAGAAGGCGGAATGAGACAGAATAAGGCAGGAAAAGAGAAAGGGACGTAACCCCTCCTCGCCTCCCCTTACCGTAAGGGGAGGGAACAGAGAAGAGGGATCCCCTGATGAGAGCTGGGCCATCCTGTCCTATCAGGTCATCCTGTCCCACCCGATACCAGGTCATCCTGTCCCAGTATCGGGTATATATCCGGACCATTCCATCCCATTCCGCTGATTTCTCTTGCGAATAAATGCTGGCATGCGGCTTGCTTTTTTATCATAATTTAGATAGGAAAGCAAAAACGGGTCGTGCAGTACGGTGTCGTGCCGCGAGCAGGCGGAGCATGGTGCGTGTACGGCCTACTAAAAAGGAGGTAGCTGTCATGTCATGGTCAGAACTCGAAAGATGGGGGAGGTTTCCGGACCCCTGGCGTGAATTCGAGCGGTTGAATCGCGCTTTCCTGAGGCCCTCTCAGGAAATGAGCGTGGATTTTCCGGCGATGAACGTATGGGTCTCCGGCGATAGTGCGGTGGTCACTACGGAGCTGCCGGGCGTGGATTCCGGCGGGCTCGAGATTTCCGTGGTGGGCAAGACCCTTACGGTGCGCGGCTCCCGCTCCCCTGAGGAGCTGAAGGGCGGCGAGTCCTACCACCGCAGGGAGAGGTGGCACGGGCAGTTCAGCAAAACCATAGAAATCCCCTTTACCATCGAGGCGGACAAGGTGGAGGCCCAGTTCAGTAAGGGGATCCTTTCCATTTCCCTGCCCCGTGCAGAGGCGGACAAACCGAGAAGCATCGCCATAAAGGCCGAGTAAGGCGAGGAGGTGAGTGAAATGGCGGAAGCGACAAAGGACATACAGAAAAGAGAGGCTGCCGCACCGGAAGGCGCGGAGCACGTAAAGGCAAGCAAGGTCTATACGCCGGCAGTGGACGTTATCGCCCGGAAGGACGATATCCTGATCCTCGCCGATATGCCGGGCGTGGATGAGACGAGCGTTTCCGTGACCCTGGAGAAAAATGTCCTGACCCTCCACGGGTCGGTCACCCCCTCGGTTCCGGAAAACCACCGGCTCGCGATGTCGGAATACGGCGTAGGGGACTACCGGAGAGTGTTCACCCTCTCCGACGAAGTGGACAGGGAGAAAATCCAGGCGTCGGTGAAGAACGGGGTGGTGCGTCTGGTGCTGCCGAAGGCGGATGTGCTCAGGCCGAGAAAGATAGAGGTAAGGGCCGAATCCTGATTCGCCGGGGAAACGCTGCCTGAAGCGGAGAGGGGTCTGCCGGTGCAGGCCCCTTCTGCCCCGTTATCTCTTCAGGACGCGGCTCAGAAAGAGCTTCGTCCTTTTCGCCCGGGGCTGCGTAAAGAGGCGCTCGGGAGCATCGATCTCGACAATCTCCCCCCGGTCGAAGACGACCACCCTGTCGGCAACCTCCCGTGCGAAGTCCATCTCGTGGGTAGCGATGAGCATGGTCATCCCCTCCCGGGCAAGCCCCTTCATCACCGCCAGCACCTCGCCCACCATCTCTGGATCGAGGGAGGAAGTCGGCTCGTCGAAGAGCATCGCCTCGGGCTTCATTGCCAGGGCGCGGGCGATGGCGACCCGCTGCTGCTCGCCCCCCGACAGCTCGGAGGGATACTCGTGCACCTTCTCCTCCAGGTTGATCCTGCTGAGGAGCGAACGCGCCCGCTCTTCGGCCTCGCTCCTGGCGGCCCCGAGGACCCGCCGGGGCGCCTCCGTGATATTTTCGAGCACCGTCATGTGGGGAAACAGGTTGAAGTGCTGGAAGACCATGCCCACCGTGCACCGCACCTTCCGCAGCAGCTCGTCGTCCGCCCGCGAGGGCCGGACGCGGTTGATCGAATGGAGCCCGATAGCGCCGATCTCGATTTCGCCCTGCTGGAAGAATTCGAGGCCGTTGATGCACCGCAGGAACGTGCTCTTGCCGCTCCCGGAGGGCCCGATGCAGACCACCACCTCCCCTTTCCGGACGGTGAGGTCTATCCCCTTGAAGAGCCGGAGCTCCCCGTATGATTTGTGCAGGCCCTTTACCGTGATCATTTCCTGGAGCCCTTCAGCCTGTTCTCCAGTCTCCGCGCAAGCAGGGAGAGCGGGTAGCTCATCGCAAAATAGAGGAGCGCGACGATAAGGCCGAGCTCGAAGAAACGCAGGGTCGAGACCGCGAGAATGCTGTATGTCTTGGCAAGCTCGACCATGGCGATAATGGAGACCAGCGAAGAATCCTTGAAGAGCGCGATGAAATCGTTCGTGATCGCGGGGAGCGCTATCTTGAACCCCTGCGGCAGGACGACCCGCCTCAGGGCGAGCGGCCTGCCCATTCCGAGCGACAGGGCCGCCTCCATCTGCCCTCTGGGCACCGCCTCGATCCCCGCCCGGTAGATCTCGGCTTCGTACGCGGCGTAGTTCATCCCGAGGCCCAGGACCGCCGCGGTAAGAGGGTTCAGGGAAATGCCGATGTTCGGCAGGCCGTAATAGAGGATGAAGAGCTGGATGAGGAGCGGCGTGCCGCGGTACACCTCGATATACGCCACCGACGCGGCGCTGAGAGGCGGTCGTCCGAATATCCTGAGAAGGGCGAGTACCAGGCCCAGGGCAACGGCCAGGGCCATCGATGCAGCGGAGACGACGACGGTGACGGCCGCACCCTTCAGCAGGGCGGGGAGAAACGTGTAGAGGGGGGCCTTTTTGCTCTCCTCCAGGCCGACGTACCCGGCGGGGGACTCTCCCTGTTTCAGGAGCTTCTCCTGGGCATTGTCCCACAGGCCCCATTTCTCGTAGATGCGCCTCAGCTCGCCCGATTTCAGCAGGGTCGCGAGTATCGCATCGATCCTGTCCCGGAGCTCCTCTCCCCCCTTTCTCACGGCTATCCCGTAAAAGCCCTCTCCCACGGGCTCTCCGGCGTACCGGAGCTTCGGGTTCGGCCTGGCGTAATAGGCGGCGATGGGGAGGTCGAGGAGCACGGCGTCGATCCTCCCGATGGCGAGGTCCTCGTAGGGCTCCACCTGCCCGGAGTATATCCGCACCTCGACGCCGCCGATTTTTTCGAGCATGGTCTGGGCCACCGTGCCGGACAGGGTCCCCACCCGCCTCCCCTTCAGCTGCCCGAGGCCGGTGATGGCGGACTCTTCCTTCCGCACGACGAGCTGCTCGGTATAGATATAGTAGGGCCTCGAAAAGAGCACCCGGCCTGCCCGCTGGGGAGTGATCTCGATGCCGTTCATCGCGATGTCGAAGTCTCCCCTTTCGAGCGCCGGGATGAGGCTGTCCCAGGCATTCTGCACCGGACGCGCCGTTACTCCCAATTCACGCGCAATCGCCCCGGCCAGGTCCACCTCGAACCCGATGAGCTTCGAGGAGTCCCCGGGGTCGGGGAACGCATACGGAGCGCCGCCTTCCACGTCCACCCCCCAGAGGAGATATCCCCGCTTCCGGACCTCCCCGACCCCGCTTCCGGCGTGCAGGCAGGGCGCGAGCGCGCAGGCAACAGCGCAAAAGGCGACAACGCACAGTATGACTCTTCGTATCGAGGGCATTCCGGATCTCCGGTGGATACGCTACCTGAAAGAAAGAGCCCAGGTCAAGCGCAGAGAGGGCAAAAAACAGGTAAAGGGAGAGAGGAACAGAAAACAGAAGAAGAGAAGTTATCCCACGCCGTAGAGGAGGCGTCCTCTCTCTCCTTACTCTTTTCTCTCTGTCGTCATCCCGGCGGATCCTCTGAGCCGGGATCCAGTCTTTTGAAAAGGAACTGGACCCCGGCTTTCGCCGGGGTGACGGCTTCAGAGGCAGAGTGAACGGGGCAGGGAGGGGGTATCCTCTTCTCTCTGAGCGAGTGTCTGGAATAGCAGAAGGACAGGACACCCTCCCCTCGAGGGAGGGGAATGAGGAGATCCCCTGAGACCACAGAGGAATTCGCCTGCAAAGAAAGAGGGTGTCCTCAGGGTGTGTAGGCAGACTATCTTCTGCTACGACCGGCTGCACCGTCCCCGTTACTGCGTTATCCCGGGCAAAACGTCCTCAACGTAGCGCTGCTACGCCTCTCCGGGCGTTTTCGCTGCCCCAAAGAATCTTTGATTCTTCGGGGACCCCTGTTCTTTTTCCGGAGTCCTTGGGCCGCCTTGCCCCTGTACGGTTCGCTCGGTCTCGCTATGAACACAGTCTGCCTACACGCCCTCGCCCCTCACCAGGGGATGCGTATTCAGATTGCGACCACTTCTCATAACACTTGAAGTACGCACTCCCTTGAGCCGTACGCTCAGGTACGGTATAATTGAGCAGGCTGTTTATTTTCATCATTTCGCACCGTCAGGAGCGTCGGATGCGAGCCCACGGAAAAGAAATAATTTTATGCTACGATACCCTTCGTGGAATTTGAATTTCTGAAATCGCTGCTCATCATCTTTGCGGTCTCCGCCCTCGTGGTGTTTGCGCTGGGCAAGCTGAAGGTCCCGTCCATTGTCGGGTTCCTTATCGCAGGCATCATCCTGGGTCACACGGCTTCCACGGCTCATCGGCAGCGTCCACGAGATCGAGATCTTTGCGGAAATCGGCGTCATCCTCCTCATGCTTAACCATAGGGCTCAGATTCTCTCTGGGAAACCTCCTCCTGCTGCGCCGTGCGGTCGTGGGAGGCGGCCTGCTTCAGGTCCTGCTGACGATCGGGTCGGTGGCGCTCCTCAGCTCTCTCTTTTTCACCAAAGTCTGAACGCGGCGATTTTCGACGGCTTCCTCGTCGCGTTGAGCAGCACGGCGATCGTATTAAAGCTCCTGATGGACAGGGCTGAAATAAACGCCCCGCACGGCCGCATGTCCGTGGGAATTCTCATCTTCCAGGACCTGTGCGTAGTGCCGTTCATGCTCCTGATCCCGGTGCTCGCCGGAAAAGGCGGAGGGTGTCGATACCCTTTCTTCAGCATGCTCAAGGCGCTCCTGGTTATCGGCATGGTCCCCCTGTCGGCCCGGTGGGGTCCCGCATCTGCTGCACGAAATCGAAGACCAGGAGCAGGGAGCTCTTTGTGATCACCATCATCCTGCTCTGCCTCGGCACTGCTTTCCTCACCTTCGAGCTGGGACCTCTCTCTGTGCGCTCGGCGCCTTTCTCGAATCGTCATATCGGAATCGAATACGCGTCCCAGATTGCCGATTGCCGGCATCATGCCGTTCAAAGAGAGCTTTACGGACTCTTTTTCATCTCTATCGGCATGCTGATGGACATCGGTTTCTTTACGCACCATTTTGCCGCCGTTGCCGGCGCGGTCGGCGTCATCCTGGCCCTCAAGGTCCTGACTGCCTAGCCCGACGCCGCATCCGCTGTCGGCCAGTCGATGCGAAGCTCCCTCCAGACCGGCGTCTATCTGGCCCAGATCGGAGAGTTCTCCTTCGTCCTTGCCGTGGCGGGTCAGGGAGCTCATTACCGAAGAGACATACCAGCTGTTCCTGTCCGCGTCGGTGCTCACCATGTTCGTCACTCCTTTTATGATCAGCGCTTGCCGTCGCACGTTGTCCTGGCTTGTTTCAAAACGGCCCTTCACTGCGCTCGACAGGGCGCGCCACAGAGCGGAACGGCAGACTACCCGGGGAGAAAAAGAGACCATGTCATCGTCATCGGCTTCGGCAAACGGAACGAACCTCGCAAAAGTGCTGGTTGAGGGAATCGGGAATTCCCTACAGCGTGCTCGAAATGAACGCGCCAATACCGTACGGAAGATGAAGAAAAGGGGGGGCGATCTTCTACGGAGACGGGACGTCCGCGGAGATACTCCGGAAGCTCGGCGTCCGGACGGCGAAACTGCTCGTCATCGCCATTTCCGATGCGGCGGCCACGCGCAGGATGGTGCAGATCGCCCGGCACGAAACCCCGCTCTGCACCTCACATCATGGGGACCCGGTACGTTACCGAGGTGGAAGATCTCAGGAAGCTCGGGGCAATGAGGTCATTCCCGAAGAGTTCGAGACCTCCATAGAGGTGTTTTCAAGGGTCCTTTTATCACTATCACGCCGAGGAACGTTATTTCCGACCACATCGAAAAACGTCAGAAAGACAGCTACAGGTTTTTCAGAACGATGGAACTACCTCCCAGGCGGCTTGTCGAACACCAGGACATCCTCAAGGAGATAGAGACCGAAACCTATCTGCTTAAAGAGGGCTCGGAGGCGGCCGTTCCATCGGGGAGCTCCGGTTCCGCTCCGCTACCGGATGCGATCATCGCCCTGCAGCGGGGAGGAGAAGTCTGCCTAAACCCTGCCCCGCACTTCGTGCTGCAGCCGAGATATCATTCTGCTGATCGGCAAAGAAAAGATCGACCGTGCCGTCGACCAGCGCTCCGGCGCCCTCGCCCTGCCGCGGGACCGCCGGTAACACTCCTCCAGGCCGGTGGTTCAGGAAAGCCGTGCCACGAAGACGGGGCATCCACGCATGGGCGACGACCTTCTCCGTCACGCCGCCCGAGAAACTTTCTCACTCCGGTGCGCCCGTGCGAGCCCACCACTATCACACTCGCCTTCATTGCCGCGGGCGAGGTCGATCAGCACCCGATGGGCTTCTCCCTCCCGCACAAGCGTGCAGGCGCTCCGCCCCGCGGCTTCCGCCTGCGCGGCGGCCTCCGCCGCATAGCCCCGCGCCTTCGGATCAGCTCCTCAAGGGCCGCGGAGCCTCGCCGTACAGCTCCGGAGGGACATCCACCGAGACGGCGATGAGTCCCTCCGTACGCCCGCGCCAGACCGACCGCCTTTTCAGCGGCGCCGCTGCTGTGCGCCGACCCGTCCGTTGCGAGGAGGATAGCGCTCCACTCTACTTCAGCGCCGTAGGGAACGACCAGCACGTCCTGCCGGCTGTATCCGATCACCCGGGCCGACACTGCCCATGAAGACCTGGCCCGCGCCTCGTGCTTCCCGCCTTCCCACGACGATCAGGTCGCTGTTTTCGGCCTCGGCAAGCTCGACAATGCGTTTATGGGGCTCCTCCCCTTCCTCGCATACGGTCTTCCAGGACCCTGGCCGCCGCCGCCGCGGCCGCCTCGGCGAGGCGCGCTCGCAGGGCTGCCGGACCGCCTGCTGGATGGCGCCGATGCCCACCATGTCCAGGTCTCCCTCAGGGGGGCGCCACGGAGACCACGGTGATCCAGCTCTTTTCGTGAGCGGCAAGCGGAAGGCTTCCTGAGGGCGCGTGCGTGCCGGCGGCGGAGCCGTTGACGGCCACCAGCATCTTGCGACAGCCCTTTTTATCGCCCTTTCCGGAGCCGGCAGCCGCCATTCCTCGCCTTTCCGCGCTCGAGGGCAGGCGCCGGGGAAGCGCGCGTTCCGCCCTCCTCCCTGCCATCGCCCGAAGGACGATGAACGCCCCGAGGGCGAGAGCGAGGATCATGCGATTGCAAAGCCAGCTTTTCAGCACCTTGACCGTCGCCACTCCCCCGCCAGCGGGGAGATGATCCCCAGCTGCGACAGGTAGACCGGCACCATCAGCCCCGGCTGGAGGACGATCACCATGATGACCCCCATGACCACCTTGATCATGAAAGGCTTTACGTAGGTGGTGCCGATGGCGCCGAGCTGAATGCCGAAAAGGGAGCCCGCCAGGATGAGCATCGCGCCGGATGTCGACGAGACCGCTCGGCGTGCTCTACGAGCCCCCAGCCCCATTACGAAAGCGATGACCAGTTCCGTCGCCGAGGCCATGAGGCTCGGAGCGCCGAGGACGTAGATCATGGAGGGGACCCCGATGAAGCCGCCCACCGCGATCGTGGCGGCAAGCATGCCGGTGGCGAAGCCGAGGGGAGAGTGAAGAGCACCGAGACCCTGGCATTCAGGCTCTTGAAGTAGACCATGGTACCGGGGATGTTGACCGACTGCACCCAACGGGCGAGCTGCGTCACTTTCTCCTCCTCGTTTGCAGAGCCTGACCGGTAGGTCCTCCAGGCGTCGAGCAGGACGAAAGTGCCCACCACCGCGAGGATCACCACAAAGGCGACGCTGACGTAGAGATTGGAACCCGCGTCGCCGAAAGATTTCTTGACGCCCTCCTGGACGCGCGCTCCGTACAGAACCCCTGCCTCGGCGGAGACGCCGAGGCAGATGCCGAGCTTCACATCCACTCCGTCCGTATTTCGCCCTTTTCAGCGCTCCCACCAAGGCCTTGGGGAATTTATGGCACATATTGCTTGCCACCGCCACGAGTCCGGGCACTCCATGCTCATCATTCAGGGGTGAGCACGAAAGCGCCTCCCGAGCCGATGAACCCGCTGACGAGCCCCCCACAAAGCCGACCAGAAAGAGATAGACGATATGCATCGTATCGAGATTGATGAAGTGCGACGCTTCTTTACGATGTCGTGCATGTTATTTTACCTCCTTGCGCCGCGCCGCCTCGATCACCAGGACCGTCCAGAAATTTCCGGTAAGAGCCGTGTACGAAAGAAAAAACGAAGGCCGTCGCGATGGGGAAAAAAATACCCCGCCGCGCCCGAAATAAGAATTGATAAAAACCCCTGCTCATTCAGCAGACCGCATACAGCACCACCGAAATCCCTCCCATCAGCAGCACCTGCCGTAGGGCTTCTTCCTCTTCTTCACGTACCCGCTTGCCATTTCTCCTCCTTTTTCTTCAAAGCGTCTGGAAGACGCTGTTTTTCCCGCTTTATCCGTTTTCCGCCACTACCACCAGTGGACAGCGAAGTCCCTGCCATGCACCGGCATGTTTCTTTCCTTTTCCCTTCCCGTCGGCTTCGCGGTTGTCCTCAGTTCACGACAACCGCAAACAACACTTCTTTTCGCGCGTTGGTGTACGCATCACCGCCTCTTCGAGGCTTCCCCCCTTTCTGCAGCCGGTGAGTTTGCCGCCTGCCGCACGCCCGAGAGAACTGCTCAAGCGCAGGGTCGGCGTCCTGCCCGGCGGAAACGGCACAGGATGTCCAGATCGGCGCCGATCCTCCTGCAGGTGTTCACGGCATACCGGAAAGTCTTTCCCGTCTATCGGCCCTCTTTTACCGCAAGGAGGACCCGCCTCTCACCCGCGCACCAAGGTGCGGGCGGTATCGGGCTCCCCTCTTCGGCAAAAGCCGCGGCCGCCATCGCGGTCTCGAACCGCTTCATCGCCCTCTTCAGTCTTTCCATTCTTCGCGCATCCCGTCCGCGGCTCGGTCGGCCCTGAGCTCCTTGCGCGGCGCTCTCCTCGAAACGGAAGGCCTGTCGCTCTTCCTCGGCTTCTCTTCCTTCATGATCACCGGGCCGCGTCAATTCTGCCGCTTCGGCAAGGCCACTGCCATCGCGGTCTCGAACCTCAAAGCAGCTTCTTCATCCTTTTCCTCCTTTGTTCACGGACACCCTCGTGCTCCTTCTCTCCCTATCAGATTCCGTGCAGACAGAACAGTGATGGCATCTTACTGATTTTTTTAGATTTTTTTACGAACAGAGGCGCACGAGAGCGAAACCGCCCCGTTGCATTGTGCAGCATCGTGGAGCGATTATATTTTTAATTATCTGATAAATCAGGGGAACTACAGGTGATGCAGGAGTATCAGGCTTGTTGCGATGCAACGAATTGGATGCTCGGCAGGCGCCTTCAGGACAGGAAGGCAGGGCAATCGCATCACAATGTGTGGTCAGTACGTATTCTCTTGAGAGTGCTTTGCCCGCTGCCTATCACCCTCTCCCTCGAAGGAGAGGGCGACCGCGGAGAGGGGGGGCTTGTAAAAGAAGGCGAATCAGTTGTCGTGAAAGGAAAGGGCTGCGCGCTGTATTTCTCATGGAAGGCCATCGAGGGAGACCATCTCCCCAGGGATCCTTTCGTAGTTGATGCCGAATTGCTTTCTGAGCGTCGCGGCAATGTCCGCATACCGCGCGAAAAAGCTCGCCGATTGCAGACGCCCGGTAGTGATGCACGAACCGGCTGCATTGTGCATACGCCTCGTCGGATTCCGTATAGGGGGTCTTCGGAGAGCTGTTTCGACCTGGCGGGCGATCTCCTCCCTGAGGACTCCGTCTCTCGCCAAGGGTGCGCCTCGAAAGCTCGCCCACAGAGAGGGAATCCAGCTCCAGACACCCGCTGAACCGGGAAGTTGGCTAGCAGAACTTCATCTCGTCCCTCAGGAGTCGAGCGAGCAGGTTTCGAGCACCTCCCTGAAGGTCTCGTCCGGGTCGAGCTGTACGATGCCGAGGAGCCGGGAAACGAACTCCTCGCTCCTCTCCATCACTCCGGGCAGGGCTTCCTGCGCCCTTTTCGAGTTCTCCAGTCCGACGATGCTTCCGGCTATGGTCGCATAGAAGCGAGCTCCTCGAAATACGCCGATCTTCTTCCGGAACTCCTGTCGTTCACCTCTTGAGGATGGCGACAAAAGAAAACATCGCATGGTCCTGCATGGTGCTTCTCCTTCTCCGGCTCTATCACCGCCGCTGCCAGGTGCGTATGCACCCTCCGCTTAGTATACATACCGGTATATCTTTCCGCTATAATAAAGTGCACTTACAGAGAGAGGGAAAATGGAAAAACGGCTTTCGAGGAAGAAGAGAAAAAAATAAAGATCATGAGCGCCCTGCTTTTTTCAAGCCCTTCACCGGCGGGGAGCTCCGGCTCCTCCTTGCCGGGAGCCGCTGGCCAAAATGCGCCCCTGGAGAGCCGGTGCGGCGGGAGGGAGATACTGAATGCTCCTTTACGTGATCCTGAAAGGGAGGGCGGAGGTCCGGAAGAGGAACGGCATTGCCCTTCTGAAGAAACCCGGGTCGCTGGGCGCCGGACAGTGCTTCTCGGGAGAGATGTCGCTGGTCACGGGAAAGCCGCGGAACGCCGACGTCGTCGCCTGCACGGAGACCTACGTCCTCCGGATCGGCGCCGACGCGCTGAACAGGGAGACCGGCTCGTACGAGATGAGGTCCCTTCAGTTCAAATTTACAAGATATTCTCAGAGATCCTCGCAAAGCGGCTGGATGCGCTGACAGGGAATTCGTCAAGTTTTATTGAGGGAAAGGGCGGTGCGATTCTTCAAAAGCCTGAAGAAGAGGAGCAGGAGGCGCGCAGGACGAGCTGCGGCGGGAAGACGGCTTGACGCGGCGATGCCCCCCGAAGCCGAAAGGGTCGCCCTCAGGAGCTCGAAACCCTGGCAAAACTCAACCTCCGTTGCCGAATACCCCATCGGACTTGCCTATATCGACTACCTCGTCTCCCCCTCCCTGGAACCGGAGGACCGGAAGATACCCTCGACCTCGAACAAGCCGAAAGGGTGCTGAACGAAGGCCATTGGACTGCTGGCTGTAAAGGAGAGGATACTTGAGCACTGGCGGTCAAGGTCCTCGTGTCGCAGCGGCCCCCCCGCCTGCTCGTCGTGGACGATGAGGGAGGTCGCCCGCAGGAACCCTCCTCCATGTCCTCGGCACGGCTACGAGGCGGACGCCGCCGCGGTGGAATGAGGCGCTCGAAAGACTCAGGTCCGGGGAGTTCGACGCGGTGCTCACCGATATACGGATGCCCGGAAAGGACATGGATTTGCTCGGACAGATCCGGACACGCTGCCCCGGACACCCGCGTGTCGTCATCACCGAGGTACGCCACTATCCATTCGGCGGTGGAAGCGATGAAAAAAGGGGCCTTCTCTTATATCGCCAAGCCCTTCAAGCTTGAAGAGATGCGTGCGACGCTGCAGCAGGCGCGCTGGCTGGAGAAGGGGAAAGCGGGGAGAGCCCGGGGAGGTCCGTGCTCTGCTTCGCAGGCCCCTCCCGGCAAGACCTCCATGGGGAGGGCGATTGCCCGCGCCCTCGGGCGCACCTTCATCCGCATCCCCGCCGGGGGATGCCGGGACGAGGTCGAAATCCGCGGCCACCGCCGCACCCATGGAGCGAAGCCGGGAGGATCATCGAGGAGATCCGCAGGGCGGACGGCGAACCCCGTCATCGTTCTGGACGAGCTGGACAAGATCGGCCATGACTTCCGGGGGACGGGTGCGGCGCTGCTCGAAGTGCTCGACCCCGAACAGAACCACGCCTTCGTGGACCATTACCTCGATCTGCCCTTCGACCTTCGGGGGTCATGTTCCTCCTCACCGCGAACGTGGTGGAGAATGTCCAGTCGGCGCTGCGGGACCGCATGGAGGTGATAGAGTTCACGGGGATACGCCCAGGAGGAGAAGGCGGAGATCGCTGCGCCCGCTTCTCATCCCCCGCCAGGTCCGCGACAAGGACTCTCCGCCCCGTCCTCCGGTTTTCAGCCAGGTGGCCCTCTACAAAATCATCAACGAGTATACCGAGGCGAGCACCAGGACCTCGAAAGAAGATAGCGGGCGTCCGCAGGAAGATCGCGCGGGAGACGGTGTCGGAGCTGGAACCGGGACCGTCGCAGTGGACCTCCTTGGTCGAGCACTGCCTCTTGACGCCGCAGATACCTCTGAGCGGCGGACAGGAACGAACAGGGTGGGAGTCACCGCCCGGGCTCGTGGCCGAATCCGGGGGAGAGCTCATCCTCGTGGAAGCGGTGAAAATGAAAGGGAAAAAGAAGCCCTGCTGACCCTGGCTCCCTCGGCGAGGTGATGAAGGAGTCCGCCCAGGCCGCCTCAGCCATATACGGAGCAGCGCGGAGCGCTTCGCATCCCCGACGATTTTTTTCAGCACCACGACATCCATCTCCATGTCCCCGCAGGGAGCCATCAGGAAGGACGGCCCTCGCCGGCATCCCCATTGCGATGGCCCTGCTCTCCCTCTGACCGGAGAGGCCTGCGCGGAGCGCGGGGTCGCCCTGTCCCGGAGATCACCCGACCGGCAGGGTGCTCCCCATGGGCGGCATCAGGAGAAGATCCTGGCCGCAAAGAGGGTGCGTCTCCGACGTCGCCCTTCCAGGCGAACAGGCCGGAAGTCGATGCCCTGCCCGATACCGTGAAGAACGGGATCACCTCCACCTCGTCGGCAGCGTGGAGGAAGCGGCGCGATCTCGTGCTGCAGGGGCTATTTACTGCAGGGCAAAAGGCATTACAATGCCCGCCAGTGAGTATTCCTCGCGGGATCGCTTCGCGTGAGTGCTTCGCTCATCGCCTTTCACCCTCTCCGGCGACGTTGCTTTTTGCAACCAGCCGCTCGGCTTACAATAGGGAATGTTCCCGTTCCGCCCCAGCATCAGGCAGAAGATCACCCTCGGCTATTACGCCATCGTAGCAGTCATCATCGGCATTCCGTGTTCACCTTCCTGGAGCTCAGGTACGTCGAGAGGAGATCGCCTTCGGCGAAGTCATTTCCGAGTTCCTCAACACGACCGGAAATCAGATGTTGAGAAACCGCTTCCTCTACGGCAAGGTCCCGACTACCACGAGACGCTCCGCTACGTGGGGGCTGCGGGGAGCTGATCGAGAGGAACTCCCGGGCGTTCACCACCATCGCAGGCCACCGGAGCAGATCTCCCTCCTCGAAGAAAACCTTCCAGTACCGGAAGCTGCTGGAAGAGTTACTCGGCGCTGGAGGAGGGCTCCCGCAAGATGCTGCTCGAGGGGAAAATACGGAAGGCGGGAAAGGATATCACCACGACCGCGGAAGAGATCTCCCGACCGAACGGAGACACCTGCAGGTGATCCTGAACAGACTCCCAGAGCGTCCTCATCCTTCGATCCTCACCCTGTCCTTCCTTGGGATCGGTCAGGTGCTGTCGCGCATGAGTGGTCAGGCCGCTCAAGCAACTGGAACAAAGCATGGAGCAGATAGCGGGCGGCACCTTCGAGATCATCCCTATCCGCTCGAAGGACGGGAGGTCATCTCCCTCACCCGGGCCTTCAACAAGATGCTGAAGGAGCTGGACCTGCGGCGGCAGCGCACCATCAGGACCGAGAAGCTCGCGTCCCTCGGAACCTCCTCTCCGGCGTGGCCCACGAGCTGAACAACCCCTTTCCGAACATCTCGACCTCGTGCCAGATCCTCTCCGAAGAGATAGAGGAGAATGACAGGGACTATAAGAAGGAGCTGCTCCAGCCAGATCGAGGAGCAGACCGACAGGGCGAGGAATATCGTCCGTTCCTCACTGGAGTTTTCGCGCGACAAGGACTTCAAGGAGGCGCTTCCCCTCCGGAAGACCCTGGAGAGACCATCCGCTTCGTAAAGGGCCAGATCCCCACCACCGTGGGAGATCTGCTGTCGATATCTCCCCGATATCGTCACTTCTGTCTGGAACAAGCAGCGGATACAGCAGGCCTTCCTGAACCTGATCCAGAGACGCGGTGGAAGCCATCCCCGGCGAAGGGACGGTCTCCATCAGCACCAGAAGCACCGGGCAGTGGATGCGCGAGGAGGAAGAGTCCGAAATCTATAATTATCTGAAATATCCGCGGAAAGTGCGCTTTTGAAGAAGATACGGTGGACATCTCGATGCAGGACACCGGGGCCGGGATTCCCCGCACGACCTCCTGCAGAAGATCTTCGATCCCTTCTTCACCACCAAGGACGTGGGGAAAGGTCGGGCCTGGGGCTTTCATTGTACACGAGATCCTCTCGTAGAGGAGCGACGGCTGTCGCGGTGGACAGCGCGCGCCGGGGCACGGACGGTCTTCCTGATTCGCCTCCCCCTGCCGAAAGAGCTTCACCCTTCCCTGCCGCACCGATGCTGAAGGAACATAAGAGAAAAGGAGCGGACAATGCATATCGATACAAAAATCCTGATAGTGGACGACGAAAAGATCGCCTCAGGAACCTGGAGCATGTGATGAAAAAGGAGGGCTACGCGGTAACGGGTACGCAGAGCGCAAAACGCCCCCTCAAGCTGCTGGACGAGCAGCAGGACGTCCCTCACCGACCTGCGGATGGAAAAGGTGGACGGCATGCAGATCCTGAAGAGGTGCCGCGACTTCTATCCCGATACGGAAGTGATCATCATCACCGGCTACGCAACCCTCAAAACGGCGGTGGATTCCATGAAGTACGGGCCTTCATTACATTGCCGCTTTCAAGCTGGACGAGGTGAGGAAGGTGGTGAACGAGGCCGCGGAAAAAGTGCTGCTGGAAAAGAGAACAGGCAGCTCAGGGGATCAGATCGAGAGCTACCAGGAAGGTGAAGATCATCACCCAGGACCCTCCCTGCGGAGGCTCCTCGACACTGCGCGCCAGATCGCCCCCACCGACTGCAACGTCCTGCTGAGCGGTGAAAGCGGCACCGAAAGAGCTCTTTGCGAGAAATACATCCACTACAACAGCAAACGGTCCGAGGGCCCCTTTTTCGCCCTCAACGCGGGGCCTTCAACGAGGAACTCCTTGCGAACGAGCTCTTCGGGCATGAGAAAGGCGCCTTCACCGGGGCCGCCCGCCATGAAAAGGGGCTCATCGAGGGCGCGTCCGGAGGGACCCTCTTCCTCGACGAGATTACGGAGATGCCCTCTTCGATGCAGGTAAAGCTCCTGCGGGTGATCCAGGAAAAGGAGTCCTGCGCCTCGGGGCGACGCAGCCGCTTCGGGTAGACGTACGCTTCATCGCGGCGACGAACAGGGACATCCACGAGGCGATACGGACGGGGGCCTTCCGGCAGGACTCCATTTCCGCCTCAACGTCGTGTCCCTCCACATTCCGCCTTTCCCGAAAGGAAGGAAGCATCCCCCTCCTGAGCTACTATTTCCTCAAGAAGTACGCGGCCCTCATGAAGAAGGAGGTCGCGGAGATCTCCCGCGAGGTGCTCTCCCTGCTGACCGGGTACGATTTCCCCGGCAATGTCCGGGAGCTGGAGAACATCATCGAACGGGGGGTGGCCCTCACGGGAGGAAAGACGGTGGAGGTCGCCCACCTTCCTGAAGACCTCCGCGAGCTGAGCATACGGACCTTCAGGAAGAAGGAGGGAAAGATCCCCTCCCTGGAGGAGCAGGAGACCGCCTACATCCGCTGGGTGGTGAACGAGGTGGGGGGCAACCGGACCCTCGCCGCGCAGATATTGGGGATCGACAGGGTATCCCTCTGGAGGAAGCTGAAAAAATACGGACTCGAGGAAGAGTAAGGGCCGTTCGTGTACGGCCTGGCAGGGTGCTGAAAAACTCTCACAATGTCATTGCGAGGAGCAGTTTCTGCGACGAAGCAATCTCTAAGCTGGTGAATTCTCCAAAGAGGAGATTGCTTCGCTCCGCTCGCAATG
>JAXLZK010000034.1:19581-42046 GCA_046350935.1 Thermodesulfovibrionales bacterium | reverse complement strand
TCACTCCGGCGAAAGCCGGGGTCCAGTTCCTTATCAGAAAGACTGGATTCCGGTTTCCACCGGAATGACGGCTTAAAGGACTGGATCCCGGCTCAAAAGACCTGCCGGGATTGTGCCTTCTGTTGCCTGTCCGTTTGTGGTAAAGTAGAGCAGCATGGCGGGAAAAGAGAGAATCCTCATAGTCCGGGCGGACGAAGCCCGTGACAAAGACCGGATGATCCCTCTTCAGGGACGCCTTGCCCAGGAGGGCTTCGAAGCGGACTGTGCCGGCGCCGGCGCGGGATCCCTTGCCCCGCTTTTGTCCGGACGCTATGACGTGCTCCTCGTCGAGCACCGCCCCCCCGCACTCGACGGCCACCATGTCCTGCAGAGCCTGAAAGAGGCGGGAAGGGAAACGCCCGTCATCGTTATCGTTCCCCTCGATGCAGGGGATGTCTCCCCCTTTCTGAAGGAGGGCGCCTTCGATGTCGTCAGGGAGACGCCCGATATGTCCTTTGCAGGGAAAATACCCCATTGCGTGAGGAAGGCCCTCGGGGAGATACGGCTGCGGAGGGAGAGGAAAGAGGCTGAGGAGAGGCTCGCGCGCGAGAGGGTCATTTCAGAAGCCACGCTCCAGAGCGTGGTGAACGGCATCGTCTTCGTGAATACGCGCGGGATTATCGAGAAGACCAACCGGACGTTGGATGCGCTGCTGGGCGAGGGGGTCGTCCCGGTAGGAGAAAGCATCTGCAAGCTCCCCGTCGACCATCCGGTAAGAAAGCTGTTTTTGAAGCCCCTCGAACTGGGGACATGCTGGGAGATCAGAAAGTGCAGCGACCGGGAATGCCCGCTCTACGGAAGGAGGGACTGCCTCTGCTGGGTCTCCGGCGTCCCCTGCTCCCGGTGCAGCGGAGGGGAGGAGAGCGACAGGCTCCAGAGCATGCTCCGGTGTCCGGTGTACTGCATGGCCTACGAAAAGTTCTACACCGAGCCGCTGGAGCTGGTCTATAACGGGAGGGTCCTCTACGTGTACCGGAGGAACGTGATCGGCAGGGACGGAATGCTCATCGGGGAGATCCTTGATTTCATCGATATGACGGCGGAGAAGAACTACCAGGAGCGGCTCCGTCTCCTCGCCGTTACCGACCCCCTCACCGGTCTGCATAACAGGCGGTATGTCCTGGACAAGCTGGAAGAGGAATTCTACGAAAGCAGGAGGTACGGCCGCACCCTGTCCCTCCTCCTCATCGATATCGACAATTTCAAACGGATCAACGACACCTTCGGGCATCCTGTCGGGGACGAGGTGCTCATGGAGCTTTCCGCCGTCCTGGAGAGCGACCGGAGGAAGTCGGACGTGGTCGGGCGCTTAGGCGGCGAGGAGTTCATCGTTGTAATGCCCCATACCGCCCTTTACGATGCGGTCGCCATGGCGGAGAGGCTGCGGGAGAGAATCAGCGCGTATCCTTTCAAGGCGCTGCCCGCCGCTCTTTTCCTTACCGTGAGCATAGGGGTGGCCTCCCTTGCCGAAGCGGTGCGCGGCACCGGAGACCTGCTGAAGAGCGCCGATACCGCCCTCTACCGGGCGAAGGCGAGAGGGAAGAACTGCGTCATGGCGCAGTAAGCGCACGACGGAAAAAACAGGAGAGAGGAATGTCCCAGTTTCTGGAAGTTATCGAGTGGTTCGATGAAACCGGCACGAAGATCGTCCATCGCTTTCCCGAGGAGGGATCCGGGGAGATCAAGTTCGGCGCGCAGTTGATCGTGCGCCCCCATCAGGCAGCGGTCTTTTTCCGGGACGGCAAGGGCCTCGATGTGCTCGGTCCCGGCCGCCACACCCTTTCCACGTACAACCTCCCTATCCTGACCAAGATCCTGGCCCTGCCGTGGGGGTTTACCAGCCCCTTCCGGGCCGAGGTCTGCTTCGTCAATTTGAAGGTCTTCACCACGATGCGCTGGGGGACGAAAGAGCCGGTCGCCTTCAGGGACAAGACCCTGGGCATCGTCCGGCTCCGGGCCTTCGGCACCTTCACCATGCAGGTGACCCAGCCCCTTCTCTTCATCAACTCCCTTGCCGGGACACAGGGCTCCTTCAGGACGGACAATGTGGAGGACTTTTTCCGGGAGATCATCGTCTCGCGCTTCTATGACTATCTCGGGGAATCGGTGGAGAGCCTCTTCGACCTCCCGAAGCAGTACGATGAGATGGGGGCGGTGGTAAAGGCCCGTCTGATCGAGGACTTCAGTAAATACGGCATGCGGCTGGGCGACCTCTATATCAGCCGCATCACTCCCCCCGAAGAGGTGCAGAAGATGATCGACGAGCGCTCCGGCATGGAGGCGGTGGGGGATCTGGACAGGTTCGTCAAATTCAAGGCGGTGCAGGCCCTGGGTGACGCGGTGCAGCACGAGGGGGGCGCCGGGGGAGGGGAGGCCGCTTCCGGCATGGGGCTCGGCCTCGGCGCGGGCCTCGGGATGATGCTGCCGGGCATGCTCTATAAGGCCCTCGACCCCGAAAAGAACCTCCCCCGCGGCGTAGTGAACTGCCCCAAATGCCACAGCGAAGTGACGGTGGACAGCCGCTTCTGCTCCCACTGCGGCCACCAGATGGTGGTCATCAGGAAGTGCCCCCGCTGCGCCCGGGACCTCGCCGCCGATGCCAATTTCTGTCCTTCGTGCGGCCTGGACCTCTCGACCGAATTCAGGTGTTCGCACTGCCGGACGAAGCTGCCGCCCGGAACGAAATTCTGCTTCAACTGCGGGGAGAAGGTGGAGCAGGGAGGGTGAACCGTCTCGACGTTTCCGCCGAATGCCCCTCCTGCGGGGCTCCCCTCGATTTCAAGGAGGGGTCCAACGCGGTGCAGTGCCGGTATTGCGGCTCGAACCTCCTGGTCACCGGGAGGAAGCAGGTCCTGAGCTACTATGTGGAGCCGAAGGCGGACAGGCATCGTGGGGCTGCCGCGGTGCTGACGGCCCGGAAGGGCAGGGAAGAGGACTCGTGCCATATCGCCGGAATGCGGCTCTGCTTCATCCCGTACTATCGCCTGTCCGGACACGATCTGCGCTGGGAGCGGGCGGCGGAAGGCGACGAAGCGGAGGGAGCCGATTTCCCCGCCGACCGGTACCTGGAGAAAAACTTTCTCGCCTGCTCCCTGGAAGGCCGGGGGATTTATTCCCTCGGGGTGAGGCCCTCCGCCCTAGCCCTCCGGCTCTTCCACGAAGAGACGCTTGCGGCGGCGGGAAAGGTCGTCGCCGCCGACGTGAGCGTCGAGGCGGCCCTCGCACGGGGCATGAAGACGGAGCTGCCGGAAAATCTCCTCTATCGAGCCGTGATCGGCAGAATCCTCTCCCTTGTCTATTTCCCCTTCTGGATAGTCGAGCTGGAGTGCGGGGGAAAGAGGTCCCTCTCCCTCATGGACGCCGTAACCGGCACGGTGATCCCGTCCGATGCACCCCTTTCCCTTTACGAAGTCCTCGACCGCACCGCTGCGGAAACACACCACCGGACAGCCGGCTTCCGTCCCCTTGTCTGCCCGAACTGCGGGGGAGACCTGCCGGTCAAACCGGATGATGTCGTCTTCTTCTGCGCTGCCTGCGTACGGGCGTGGCAGATCTACGGGAGCGATTTCAGGGAGGTGCCGTACCGGTTTGCCGAAGCGCGGGATTCCGCCGCAGAGGGGGGCGCCGCGACCTATCTTCCGGTCTGGCTTCCCTTCTGGGTGCTCCGGGCTGAACAGGGGGAGGGGCCGCACCGCTTCTTCCTCCCCGCCTTCCGGTACCGCGGGCTGAAAGCGTTATCCGATCTCGCCACGGCCCTCACCCGCATGCAGCCGGAATATACCGTCTCGGAGCACACCGACTCCGGGGTCCGCTCCGGCATCTCTTACGGCTGCTACTACGACCAGGAGGACGCCGAGCTACTGGCCCTCTTCGTCCATGGAGGAATGAAGGCGCGAGAGCATGCCGGAGCAACGGAGAAGGGGGGAGAGCTCGCCCTTTCAGGCGCCGAGCTGGTGTGGCTCCCCTTTTCGACCAAAGGCCCCGACCTGGTGGATCCCTTTACCGGGAGGGCGCTCTCGAAAAACGCGCTTTTGTAGCCGCGACACGCAGCAGAGGGCTGCTTCACGCTTTCCTCATAGGGGATCGGGCGGGGTGTGGTGCTGATCAGGATGCGGCAGGAGGGGAGCCCGGGGGCTTTTGCTCAGACGAGCTCCCGGTCTGCTCTCCGGCGGAGCCTCTTCTGCGCCGGCTGCGGGATCTCTTCTTTTCTTTCCCGTCGTGTTCTTTCCGGCTCTGCTCGGGCCGGCCCTCTTTTCCCGGGCTGTTCTGTCCGTGGCTGCCTTGGCCGTGGCCGCCCTTCCCCTGATCGCCCCGCTGCGCGCTCTTTCTCCCGCCCGACTTTGCTCCGCCCGCAGGTGCCGGCCTTCCTCCAGGTCTCCCTCCCGGCCGCCTTCCCGCCGAGGGGCCGGCCGGTCCGGCAAGGGAGCGCCTCCTCCGGCGCAGCGATTCCGCCCTCTTGATGTCCGCTGCAATGAGGGCATCTTCAACAGGAGCCACGGGGATTTTTTGCTTTATATACTTCTCTATGTCGTCAAGGGCGTAGACGTAGTCCTCACAGGCGAAGCTGATGGCCTTTCCTTCGGCCCCAGCCCGGGCGGTCCGTCCGATGCGATGGACGTAATCCTCGCTGTCCTGGGGAAGGTCGTAATTGATCACGTGGGTGACCCCTTCGATATGGAGGCCGCGGCTCGCCACGTCCGTCGCCACCAGGATCGTGAGGGAGCCCTCCTTGAACTGCTCAAGGATGCGGGTACGCTTCTTCTGGGGGAGGTCTCCGGTGATGGCGGCGGCGTTATAGCCGTTTGCTTCGAGGACCGAGGCCACCTTCTCGGCCGTGGACTTCATGTTGGTGAAGATCAGGACCCGCTCCGCATTCTCGCGCCGCAGGAGGCCGACGAGGAGGCCGGGCTTCTCGTCGCTGCCCACATGGTACAGCTCCTGCTCTATCTTCTCCACGGTGAGCTGCTCGGGGGTGACGGAGACTTTTTCCTGCAGGTTCATGAATTCGTAGCAGAGCTCCATGACGCGGTACGAGAGGGTCGCGGAAAAGAGCAGGGACTGGCGCTGGTCATAGGGGGACATTCTCCGCAGCAGGAAGCGGATATCGCTGATGAAACCCATATCGAACATGCGGTCCGCCTCGTCGATGACGAGAAACTCCGTCTTCTTGAGGCTGTAGACATTCTGCTTGAGGTAATCGATCAGGCGGCCAGGGGTGCCGATGACCATGTCCGCTCCCCTGCCGAGGGCATCGCGCTGCTTCTGGTAATCCATCCCTCCGAACACGGGGATGATGGTGAATCCGGTGTGCTTGCCCAGAAGCTGCGCCTCGGCATGGATCTGGGCCACGAGTTCGCGGGTAGGGGCGATGACGAGGGCGCGGGGTGAGGGTCCCCGGCCGGGGCCAGGCTGCAGCAGCATCCGCGAGAAGACCGCGATGAGAAACGCCGCCGTCTTTCCGGTGCCGGTCTGCGCCTGTCCCGCCACATCCTTGCCGCTCAACGCATCGGGCAGGGTGGCCGCCTGCACCGGCGTACACTCGGTAAAGCCCGCCTCCCGGATGCCCTTCATCACTTCTTCAGGTATGCCTAGTTCCTCGAATCGCATACGCCTATTATAGCGCATCTCATCCATAAACGGTTCCCCCTTTGCAGAGCAAGGAGCTCAGACACAAAGGAGCGGTAATGTATACCTTTATGCGGCGGTCTGATGTAAACGCTTCTCTCTACGTAGCTTTTCCCCTATCCCAGCACTCCCCGCGCGACCTCGACGACCCTGCCCCCCACCCGGATCTCCATGATACCCTCTCTCTTTTCAGCATCGAGGAAGAGCAGAGAGGGCCTCCCCATCTCGTACCCCTGCTCCAGCCGGAGGGAGAGAGCGGATGCTCCGCAATAGTCGTGCTGCAGCAGCCAGGCAGCCAGGCAGCCGGCGGCGCTCCCGGTGGCCGGGTCCTCGGGAATGCCGTAATAGTCGCCGAACATGCGGGCGTTAAGGTGGTTCTCCTCACGGTAGGTTTCCGGGCAGAAGAGGAAGAGGGCCTTTGCCTCGGTATTTTCGATGAGTTTCCGGTACTTCTCTCCGTGAACACGGGCCTTTCTCACCCCTTCGAGGCCCCTGAGGGGGATGATGAGGAAGGGGAGCCCCGTGGAGACCTCCTGTACGGGGAAGCGGCGGTCCAGGGCGGTGCTTTCGAGCTGCAGCAGCTCCGCCGCCTCGTCGTGCGGGATGCTCTGCCCGAAGCGCGGCTCCCCCTGCCGCATGGTCAGCCGCTCGATCCCCTGCTCCGCGTGGAGCAGGCTGACCGGAACCCGCCCCGCTTTCAAAGAGAGGAGCACGGAGTCCACGGGAGCTCCGATGATCTCCCGCTGGATAACATAGGCTGTGCCCAGCACCGGGTGGCCGGCAAAGGGGATCTCCCGTTCGGGGGTGAAGATGCGGACAGGGTAGCCTTCCCCTGCTCCTCTGTCCAGCTCACTGTCCAGCTCACTGGCCGGCCCACCGGGCGGCATGATGAAGGTAGTCTCGGAGAAGTGTACCTCCCGGGCGATCTGCTGCATCTCGCTGTCCGGCAGGGGAGACTGTATCCGGACGACGGCGAGCTGGTTGCCCGCGTACTTCCGCTCCGCAAAGACGTCGAGCAGGAAAAAGGGGTTGCCCTGTGTCATGGCATGCTCCTCAGGAGAAGGCGGGAGCGCTACGCGCTCTTCCCGTCCGATTTCATGGGGGCGCGGCTCCGCGTTGTGAAAAGAGCCGCGGCGTGTGCGACGATCATCCGGATATAGTAGATGCTGCTCCATAACGAATGCAAGCGCCGCTATCGCTGCGGATGCGCTCACCGCGGGGGCCGCAATTTGGTGCGTTCCGGGGTATAATACAAGACAATGATGAAAGAAGGCTTACTCCCCATTCCCCCTGTCCCGGAAGGAAGGGCATCCCGCGAGGAGGTCCAGCGGCAGTTTTCCATTTTTTCCGGGTCGGATCTCCTGAGGACGCTCCTCGATGCCGTGCCGAACGGGGTGGCCGTCATGAACGCGGAGCGGCAGATCGTCTATCTGAACAGCGGGCTGAAGGAGTTTCTGGGGCTGGAAGACATCCGGGAGGCTATCGGCTTCCGGTTCGGCGAAGCCCTTCGGTGCGTCCATGCAGGCAAGACAGCGGAAGGGTGCGGCGACTCTGAGGCCTGCACGTGCTGCGGGGCGCTCCATTCCTTCTCCGGCAGCCTCCAGGGGAGGCAGGATATCGAGGAGTGCCGTTTGAGCAGGGTCCGCAACGGCGAGCTCGAAGCTCTCGACCTGAAGGTCTGCTCTACCCCCTTCAATTATGGCGGAGAACGGTTCCACTTCTTTTTTCTCTCCGATATCAGCAATGAAAAACGGAGGACCGCCCTCGAAAGGGTCTTTTTCCACGACGTTCTCAATGCTATCGGGAGCCTCCCCGGGCTTATCGACATCGTCGAGGAGGAGGGGATGTGCGAAAAGAGCAAATACCTCGACCTGATGCGGGTTGCCGCGGACCGCGCCCTGAGCGAGCTTGAGGCCCACCGGGCCCTGGTCAATGCGGAGAAAGACGCAATGACCGTTCTTCCCGGGCAGATCGAGCTGCCCGACTTCCTGCAGGACCTCGCCGGCATGTACCGGCAGGGCGAGTTCTCACAGGGCCGGACCCTCGCGGTCGACCAGGCCGGAGGGCAGGTGGTATTCAGGAGCGACAGCACCCTTGTGGGCAGGGTCGTGGGAAACATGCTGAAAAACGCCCTCGAGGCGTCCGGGGAGGGCGACACCATCACCGTCCGGTACCGGGGCTCCAGCGAGGGAGTGGAGATTGCGGTGCATAATCCCGCCTTCATACCCCGCGACGTTCAGATGCAGATCTTTCAGCGCTCCTTCTCCACCAAGGGCAGCGGGAGGGGCCTGGGCACCTACAGTATGAAGCTCCTCGGCGAGCGGTATCTGAAAGGGAACGTTTCGTTCACGACTTCAGAGGAGGAGGGCACGGTCTTCACGGCGCGCTTTCCCCTCCGCCTGAAGCCCGGAGGCTGATCCGTCCCGACAAAGAAGGAGGTCCTGGTGGCATACCTGGAAAACCGGATACGGTTTTACCATTACATTTCCCGAGTTCTCGAAGGACAGCGGTACGATCCCCTGTGCGGCATCTGCAAGGCTTTCGTCAACACCGCAGCACGGCTGCAGGAGGGGCTTGCGGACATGGAGGAGAGGTATACGGAAGAGATACGGGAGCTTTCCGCTGAAATTGCCCGCCTGCTCGCGGAGACGCGCGGACGAATGGCATCGCTCGGGCTCCCCGAAAGCTCTGTCGGCCAGAAGCGGGCCGGCAGATGCAGGATGCCCGAGGGGGTGTGCTTCATCAAGATCTCGAAGGCGATCCAGGGGGTGCTGTAGGCGGTCTTCAGGCCCCGGAGGGGCAGCCCGCATCCCCTACTTCTCCGGCTTGTCGTCGTCTTCCAGCATCCTGTATTTCGGCTGTTCGACCTCCTCGACCTCCTCTTTTTTCTTTTTCGGCCTGTAGTAGTGCCAGACGATAACGGCAAAAGTGACCACAAGAACGACCGTGACGGCGACGTTGATCCATCCGCTTATTCTCATTCCGACATTCTCCTCCGTATTTTTCAGGGGACCCGGACGGGTATCCTTCCCTCGAAGCGCTGGGCGTCGCCGGAGCGCTCCACGCGGGCGCGCGCGTCCCAGTAGCCGGGCAGCTCCAGCCGCACCACCGCCGTGTAACGCCCTTTGCCGGCGTTTTCGCACCGGTATGTCTTTTCGTGCGGGTCCCCCAGCCGGTTCAGACGCACTTCCACCACGGCATCGGCGATGCCCTTCCCTTCCCTGTCGAGGACGTCGAGCTGAAAAACGCTCTCGCCTGTTGTGAGGGAGGAGGGGAAGACCACCTTCCATCCGAGCTTCTCCTCCCGCTCTCTTGTCGTGTCGTACGCGAGCCCCGCGTCGTAGGGGTGCTCCTCCACCACCGCATCCCGCTCCCGGATGCCCACGTAAACGGACGCTGCTATCATGGCGATGCCTCCGGTCAAAACGGCGGCAACAAGGACTTTATAGTTCATCGGGGATTACGAAATTCGCCTCCTTTACGATATGGATTTTCCCCGAAACATCGTCCAGGGTAATGATCATTCTCTTCGCGCCCCTCATGCCTGCTCTCTTTTCCACCCTCACGAAGAGGGGGACCTTGTCCGCACTCCCGGCCCCGAGGCGGACGGGAACGGTGAGGGACTGGACGAGACTGTCGTCGAACCTCTCCACGGTCACCGTGAGCTCCACCGGACGGTCCTGCATGTTCTTCAGTGCGAGCACATAGGCGTTGACGATCTTTCCCTCCCTTGTCAGCCGGGGCCCCATGGTATGGGGCAGCACCATGACCTCCACTCCGGTCCGGGCGAGGACGAAATAGAGGAAGAGCCCGAAGAAGAGGAGAACGAGGCCGCCCAGGGCGAAGAAGTTCCTCCGGAGGACTTTTCCCTCCCCTCCCGAGCCGAAAGCGTATCGGATAAGGCCCTTCCTGTTAAAGCGGCCCATGACCCCGTTGCAGGCGTCGATGCATTCGGCGCAGTTGATGCATGCGGCATCCATGCCCCGGCGTATGCGCACCCCGGTGGGACAGACCTGCTCACATCGTCTGCAGTCGATGCATTCCGCGGCCCTTTTGGGGTCCAATTCGATGATGAGGGTGCTTTTGTCGAAGAGGACGCTCTGCAGCTTCGCATACGGACAGGCCGTGGCGCACCACTTGTGGCGCAGGAAGGCGTAATTCAGGAAGATGCCCAGGGTCATGACGATCCAGCACCCCCGGGTGGCCGCTCCCAGGTCTCCCCGGAAGAGGGCGGGCAGAAACTCGTAGGGAGAGACAAAATACCCGAGGAGGGAGGCGGCGACGACGGCGCTGAGGAGAAAGGTCGCCGCATACGCCGCTGCCGTGAAGACCGGCCCCTTTCCCCTGGACCTGTCTATAAAAGGGGTGAAATCCGACAGCACGGTCTGGGGGCAGAGCCAGCCGCACCAGACTCTCCCGAAGACGAGGGTGACGAAGAGGGCCAGGAGAGTGAGAAAGAGGAGTGCGATGAGGACGAGAAAAAATTCCTGCATCCAGAGGGTGCAGCCGAAGACATGGAGCCGGAGGGTAGGGACGTCGAAACGGAGGGCGCTCTCGCCGTGTATCTTCAGGAACGGCAGGCCTCCCATGATTACTGCCTGGAGGACGGCGGCAATGCGCCTGCGCGACCGCATCGTCCCCCTTTTGTCAGACCGCATCCTCTCCTCTCCCCCTTGCTGCGTGCAGCGCTTCGCACCCCATGGCTCCCCGCGGCGTCAACGGCCCTTCCCTTCTTTCCGCCTTTTCCCCTTCAGGGAAAAAAGAGTGCGGGGCGGAGGAGGCAGCTCCTCCCCCCGCGAGGAGAGAGACCTTATTTCTTCAGGGACTCCCGGTACTGGCCCTCCTGGCTCCAGCCGCTGAGCGCGGGGGTGTAGGCGATGCCGTACCAGATCCCCCACACGATAAGACCGATGAAGAGCAGCAGCCAGCCCAGGGGGAGCCGGGTGCGGGTATCGTCCCGTTCCATGCCTGCCATACTGTCCTCCTCCCCGGAAGCGCCGGCTCCCGCGGCGGAAGCCTCTGCCCGGTAAAGGTCCTCTGTTGTCTTTTTTGCCTGCTCCATTATGTTTCTCCTCCTGTCCTTTCTATTTTCCTTCCCTCTCCCTTATATAGGAGACCAGCGACCAGATCTTCTTCTTGCCGAAAGAGTCCCCGAAGGGGGGCATGCCGCCCAATGCTTTCCTCCCCGCGTATTCCCTGTTCTGCTCGGTGCCCTCGGCGATGAGGAGGAAGAGGGCGTCGTCGCTGAGGGATCCCTTTACATAAAGCCATTCCCCGTCGGTGAGGGGAGGCGCTATGTCGCCTTTCAGGTCCGGGCCGTGGCACGAGGCGCAGTGCATCTCGTAGATCCTCCTGCCGTCCGCAATGGCCTGCGCATTGCCCGCCAGCGGGTTCTTTTCACCCGGTGCGACGAGAGGCGCTTTGGGCGTCCGCGCCACCGCTGTTCCCAGGGACTGCATGTAGGCCACAAGGGCGTCGAGCTTCGATTTCTTTGCGAGGGCGGCGATTTCCTCCTTTGAGTAGGGAAACCCGAGGGCCTTCATCCTCGCCTCCACGCTCTCCGGTTTGAGAGGAGATCGCGCGAGCCAGCCGTAGGAAGGCATGTTGGAGGCCGGGAAGAGCTTCCGCGGAGTGTCGAAATGGACGTAATGCCACGCATCGTTATATTTGTTGCCGATCCGCGCCAGGTCGGGGCCCGTCCGCTTCGAGCCCCACAGGAACGGCTGGTCGTAGGCGAACTCCCCCGCCTTCGAGTAGTCGCCGTACCTCATTACCTCGGCCTTCAGGGGCCGTACGGTCTGCGTGTGGCAGTAGAAGCAGCCCTCTGCCTGGTAGACGTCCCTGCCCGCGAGCTGCAGGGCCGTATAGGGCTTGAGATGCGCAAGCTTGGGGTGCATGCTGGCGCTGAGCATGGGGAGGACCATCATGACGGCGGTCCCGACCAGGACGGCGACGGTTACGACAACGGCGAACACGATCGGTTTTTTATACAGTGCGCCGGCCATGGGCTACCTCCCTTCCGCCGCAGCGGCGCTTTTCTTTGCCTGGCGGGCGGTCATTGCGACGTTATAGGCGAACACGACGATGCCGAGGGCGAACAGGAGCCCTCCGAAGGTCCTCATCTTCCAGTACGGGTAGTTGGCGGCCACCGATTCCATGAAGGTGTAGACGAGGCTCCCGTCCTCCGGGGACACCGCTTTCCACATGCTCCCCTGCTGTATGCCGAGGACCCACATGGAGAGGGAGAAGATAAGCTGTCCGACGAGCACGAGCCAGAAATGGGTGTTGGCGAGTTTCACGCTATGGATCTCCGTATTGTAGATTTTAGGCACGGTGTAGTACGTGGCGGCGCCCAGCGTCATGGCGACCCAGCCCATCGTGCCCATGTGGACATGGCCCGGCAGCCAGTCGGTGAAATGGATGAGCTGACTGACCGCCCGCAGGCTCTGGGTGGGGCCCTGCAGGGTCTGCAGGCCGTAGAAGGTGATGCCGAGGATGAAGAACTTGGTCAGGTAGTTCGACTTCAGCTTGTCCCAGTTGCCGTCCATTGTATAGTACCCGTTCACCACGGAGCCCCACGACGGGGCGATCATGAACATGGTGAAGGCGATTCCCACGCTCTGGATCCAGTCGGGGACGGGCGTATAAACGAGATGGTGCGCGCCCGTCCAGAGGTAGGCAAAGACGAGCGACCAGAAGGCGATGATCGAGAGCCGGTGGCTGTAGATGGGGAGGCCGGTCGCCTTCGGGAGGAAGTAGTAGAACATGGCGAGAATAGGGGTGGTGAAGATGAAGCCCACCGCGTTATGGCCGTACCACCACTGGACGTTCGCGTCGTTGACCCCTGCGAAGACCGAATAGGACTTGAAGAGGCCGACGGGGATCGCCAGGTTGTTGACGATGTAGAGGACCGCGACGGCGATGACGGTGGCGATGAGGTACCAGAGCGAGATGTACATCTGCTCTTCCTTCCTCTTCAGGATGGTGCCGAAGATATTGATGCCGAACATGACCCACAGGATGACCACGCCGATGTCCAGGGGCCATTCGAGCTCGGCGTATTCCTTCGATTGGGTCATTCCGGCCAGGAGACTGACGGCCGCGGCGACGATGGCGATATTGAAGAGATAGAGCTGCACCATCGCGAGCCGCGGAAAGAGCAGGCGCGTCCGGGTAAGTCGCTGCACCATGTAGTAGCTCAGGGCGAAGATCTCCGCCACCGCAAACCCGAGGGCGAGGCCGTTGATATGGACCGCCCGCAGCCTGCCGTAGGTAAAGAAAGGGGGAATATTCAACTCCGGCCACCACATCTGGATCGAGATGATCAGGCCGATCACTACCGAGACCCCTCCCCAGAAAATACCGGAAAGGGTGAAACCCTTGACGGGTCTCCACTCATACGCCGACTCATTTGCCACTTGGTGACCTCCTTGCTTCCATCAAATAGATATAGAGTGAATCCATGCAGTCGTAAAAATTCCCTCGCTACCGCGTTTCCTCCTCAGCTTGCTTATTCACGCATGCCGGTTCGGCGGCGTCGGGTGCCTGCCCGCAGGAAAGGCACCCCTCCGCCCGGGAGGGGGAGGGCCTCTTCAGCGACCCGCCCGAAGAGGCGTCGCTCCTTTCCAGGAAGCCGGCAAAACTGTATTCCCGCATTTTCCCGCTCAGGAACTCACGGAGCTCCTTCCAGACGGGATGGACCGAACACGCCTTTTTTCTTCTACAGGCCTTATTGTCTACGACGCAGACATTGAGGGAGAGGGGTCCCTCGACGGCCTCGATGACGTCGAGCAGGGTGATGTCGGCGGGCAGCCTGTTCAGGGAGAACCCCCCGTTCACTCCGCGCGTGGAGGAAACGATCCCGGCCCGGACGAGCTTCTGGAGGATCTTGGCGAGAAAGCTCTTCGGCACCTCCTGGCCTTTCGCGATATCGGCGATCAGATGGAGCGTTCCGGGCTCCTGCGCCATGTGGAGGATGCACCTGATTGCGTAGTCGGCTTCCCGTGAAATTTTCATATAGGATAAATTTAATCCTGTTTAATGTCCGATGTCAAGAGATTTTTTGAGAGGGGCGGGAGTTCCGTCAAAAGCCCGTTCCACCGGGTCAGAAAACCGATCAAGATTCCCCCCAAATAGGGTATACTAACGATTATGCCTCTATTCGGCGAGCTATTTCTCAGCGAAATCATCAGGAAACCCGTCTTTGACCCGAAAGGGGAAGTAATCGGAAAGATGAAGGATGCCGTTGTGGTGAAGGGAGATCCCCTTCCGAAGGTGTCCGCCCTCATCGTCGAGAAGAAGAAGCGCCTCTGCAGGATACAATGGGATGAAATCAACATCTTCAACAAGCGGATCCTCTCGGCCTACGTGCACGCCGATGCAGCGGACGCATATGAAATGAGCGAAGACGACCTCCTGGCCGTGCGGGACATCCTCGACCGGCAGATCGTCGACGCCAACGGGGCGAAGGTGGTGCGGGCCAACGATATCAGGCTCGAGGGATACGAGGGCGATGCCGTCCTGGTCGCCGTCGACGTGGGGATGCGGGGCATCCTGAGGCGGCTGGGAGTGGAGCGCGGAAGCGAGGAGCTGCTGCGGCTTTTCAATACCTCGATGCCGTACAACCTTATCAGCTGGAACTACATACAACACCTGAAGCCGAAGCTGCATACCATCACCCTCACCGTGCCGCGCCAGATGCTTTCCGAGCTCCACCCCGCGGATATCGCGGACCTCATCAGCCGGGTCTCCCGCGAGGAGGGTGCGCACCTGTTCAGGGGCCTGGATATCGAGACCGCGGCCGAGGCCCTTTCCGAGCTGCAGCCCGAGATGCAGGCGCAGATCATCAATGCCATGGACCTCGAAAAGGCGGCGGACATCATCGAGGAGATGCCTCCCGACGAGGCTGCCGACGTGCTCAGCGACCTGCCCACCGAAAAGGCGAAGGAGATCCTGGAGCATATCGAGCGGGAAGAGGCCGAGGACATCCAGGAACTCCTGGCCCACGAGGAAGACACCGCTGGGGGAATGATGACCACCGAGTACGTCGCCTATCCTCCCGACACCCTCGTCCGGGACGCCATAGAACGGTTCAGGAGGGACGGGGGCGAGATCGAATCCGTCTATTACGTGTATGTCACCGACGAGCAGGAGAAGCTGGTCGGGGTCGCCTCCCTCCGGGAGCTGCTGCTGGCCGACCCCGCTGCGCCGCTCTCCGGGATCATGGAGACGAAGCTGAAGACCGTCCCGCCCGAAGCGGACGAGATGGTGGCCGCCGAGATCGTCTCCAAATACAACCTGGTCGCCCTCCCGGTGGTGGACAGCAAGGGATGCATTCTCGGCATCGTCTCCGTCGACGATATCATCGACAGGATCCTCCCTCCCTCCGCTAAGAGGCACAGGAGGAAGGTGTGAACCGCTGGAGGAGCATTCTCCTCTTCCTGTCCGTCATGGGTCCGGGGATCATCACCGCCAATATCGACAACGACGCCAGCGGCATCACCACCTATTCAGTCGCCGGGGCCCGCTTCGGGTATTCCCTGCTCTGGACCCTGATACCGACCACCGTGGCGCTGGTGGTGATCCAGGAGATGGTGGCCCGTATGGGTGTGGTGACGGGCAAGGGGCTCTCCGATCTCATCCGCGAGAACTACGGCGTCAAGGCGGCTTTCTTCATGATGCTGGGACTCCTCGTCGCCAATTTCGGGAACACGGTCGCCAACCTCGCGGGATGGGCGGCCAGCGTGGAGATACTCGGGATGAGCAAGTACGTCATGGTGCCCCTGGGGGCCCTTTCCGTGTGGCTGCTCGTCACCAAGGGCAGCTACCGGGCTGTTGAGAAAATACTGCTCGTCGCCTGTCTCCTGTACGTGGGATACGTCATTTCGGGCCTGATGGCGCGGCCCGACTGGCACGAGGTCTTCACCTACACCGTGGTCCCCCACGTACGATGGGATGCCGAATACATCGTGCTCAGCATCGGGATCATCGGGACGACCATCACGCCCTGGATGCAGTTTTACCTCCAGTCGTCCATTGCGGAAAAGGGGATCAAGAAGGAGGATTACAAAGCCTCGCGGCTGGACGTGATCATCGGGTGCTCCATTACCGACATCATCAGCTTCTTCGTTATCGTCACCTGCGGGGCGCTCCTCTTTCCCAAGGGCATCCGGATCAACGAGGCGGCGGAGGCGGCAGCCGCCCTGAAGCCCCTCGCAGGGGACTATGCGTCCCTCATTTTCGCCCTGAGCCTCGCCAACGCCTCCATCCTCGGCGCCATTATCGTCCCCCTCGCCACCGCGTACTACGTGTGCGAGGCGATGGGCTGGGAGGCGGGGGTGAACAAGACCTTTTCAGAGGCCCCCCAGTTCATGTGGATCTATACCTTCACCCTCGTCGCCGCCTCCCTCGTAGTGCTGATTCCCGGGGCCCCCCTCGTTCTGCTCATGGTGCTCTCCGCCATTATCAACGGACTGCTGCTGCCCTTCGTCCTCGTTTTTGCGACCCTGCTCATCAACGACAGGAAGATCATGGGCGCGTACGTCAACCCGAAGGGGTACAACTATATTTCGTGGGGCACGGTGGTTGCCGTGGCGGTGCTGACGCTCTGCTTCGTCGTCGCGATGGTGTTCCCGAATGTGTGAGGATACGGCTCGAATTCATCAATTCCGCGGTGCTTGATTGAAAAGGCGTATCGCGGGTTTCCGGGAGGATACATGGTAAAAACCATAGAGTGGAAGGACGGCAAGGTGGTTATGCTCGACCAGAGCAGGCTGCCGCTGGAAGTTGCCTACGTGGCATGCTCCGATTACCACATGGTGGCCGAGGGGATCAGGAAGCTCCGGATACGGGGCGCCCCGGCCATCGGCATCGCCGCGGCCATGGGGATCGCCCTCGGCGCGCAGGACATCAGCGCGAAGAGCGCGGACGAGTTCATCGGGAAGCTCGGTCCGGTTATGGAGGCCCTCCTCGCCACCCGGCCCACCGCCGTGAATATCAGGTGGGCGGTGGAGAGGGTCCGGCGGCTCCTCGAAGGCCGCAGGGACGCCTCGGTCGGGGAGCTGAAGCAGCTCCTTGTCGAAGAGGGGAAGAGGGTCCTCGAAGAGGACATCGAGATCAACAAGGCCATCGGCAGATGGGGGGCGCAGTTCATCAAGGACGGGGACACCATTCTCACCCACTGCAACGCGGGGAGCCTCGCCACCGGCGGATACGGGACGGCGACGGCGCCCATGCTCATTGCGCAGGAGCAGGGGAAGAGGATACAGGTCTTTTCCGACGAGACGCGGCCGGTGCTCCAGGGAGCGCGCCTCACTTCATGGGAGCTGATGCAGGCGGGGGTCCCCGTCACCCTGATTACGGACAACACCGCAGGGGCTTTGATGAAAAAGGGCGTGATCGACCTCGCCATTGTGGGCACCGACAGAACGACGCGGAACGGGGACGTGGCGAACAAGATAGGCACCTACACCGTTGCGGTGCTCTGCAGGGAGCACGGGCTTCCCTTTTATGTGGCGGCCCCCCTGAGCAGCATCGATTTCACGATGGAGTCCGGCGACCTGATCCCCATCGAAGAACGCCATGCCGAGGAAGTGACCACCATATGGGGCCACCGGGTTGCGCCCGAGGGGGTAAATGTAATAAACTTAGCCTTCGACGTGACCCCTGCACGGTATGTCACAGCCTTTTTCACCGAAAAGGGAGCTTTCAGGCCGCAGGACATAAAAAAGCTGCCGCGCGAGGGGGTCGATCTCGCATCCCTGCGCTGCGGGCGGCCATGAATGCGGGAATGCCGGAGGGGCGGCGTCCCGCACGGCAGTGCACCTTGCACGGTACCGGAACCGACGGACGTTCTATGATGAAAAGCAAAGATATTTTCGGGGAGTATGCCGGAGAGCTGAAGGTTGTCGAGCAGCGGCTCATGGATATTTTCCGCAGCGATGCCTTCCTTATTCCCGTGGTGGGGAGGCATATTCTGAGCAGCGGCGGCAAGAGGATACGCCCCCTCTTCCTCCTGCTCAGCGCCGACCTGTGCGGGTACAAGGGAGAAAACCGCGCCACCCTTGCGGCGATCATCGAGGCCATCCATACGGCGTCCCTCCTGCACGACGACGTGATCGACAGCGCGGAGACGAGGAGGGGGAGGCCCGCGGCCAATGCCCTGTGGGGGAACCCGGTGGTGGTCCTCATCGGGGATTTCCTGTACTCAAATGCCCTGAGGCTCGCCGTCTTCCAGAAAAACCAGAGAATCATGGAGGCCCTCTCGGAGGCCACGACCCGGATGACCGAAGGGGAGGTCCTGCAGCTCAACAAGATAGGCGACCCGGATATCACCCGCGAGGAGTATTTCACGATCATTTCCGCCAAGACGGGGGTCCTCATCTCCGCCGCCTGCAGGATTGCGGGGATCCTTGCGCGGGTGCCGGAGGAAAGGGAGGCGGCCCTCGCCCGGTTCGGCCTGAAGGTCGGCATCGCCTTCCAGCTCGCGGACGACGTGCTCGACTATGTGGCGAGCCAGAGGGACCTGGGCAAGAGGCTGGGGAAGGACCTTGAAGAGGGGAAGATCACCCTGCCCCTGCTCCATCTCCTCAAAGTCGCCGCGGAAGAAGAGCGGGAAGAGGTGAAGGGGATCATCAGGGAGGCGCTTGCTCTGCCGCGTGAGGAGCGGGCGGAAGCGGGCAGCAGGAACCTCGACCGGATCACGGAGCTGTTCGCCCGGTACCGGGTGATCGAGGAGTCCCTGCAGAGCGCCCGGGACCTCATCGGAGAGGCGAAGGCGGAGCTGGCCGTTTTCCCGGAATCACGGGAAAAGGAAGTGCTCCTCGCCATGGCTGAATACGCGATGCAGAGGAAAGAATAGTGCACCCGTACGTGGAGCTTGCCAAAAGGGCGGTGGAGGAGTTCGTACGCACCGGAAGGGCGCCCTCCGCCCCGCCCGACCTGCCCCCCGCGATGCTGATCAGGGCGGGTGTCTTCGTCTGCCTGAAGGCACGGGGGCAGCTGCGCGGCTGTGTCGGCACCTTCTTGCCGTGTGCGGAGACGATCTATCAGGAGATCGTGCGCAATGCCGTGTGCGCCGCCACTAAGGACACGCGCTTCTCTCCAGTACAGGAACGAGAGCTGCCCGAGCTTTCGTATACCGTGGACGTCCTGTCCGCGCCCGTGGAGGTGGCGGACCTCCGCGAGCTCGATCCCAGAAAATACGGGGTGATCGTCGCAAAGGGCAGGAGAAGGGGGCTCCTGCTGCCCGACCTCGAAGGGGTCGATGCGGTGGAAGAGCAGCTCCGCATCGCCATGCTGAAAGCGGGCATCGATCCGTCCGACAGCGGGGTGCAGATCAGCAAGTTCACGGTAGAGAGGTACCACTGATCCATGGCGGGGCTTAAAGTGCTCGTGGCAGGCGGGAGCGCATCGGACCGGGAGCTCATCAGGAGCGGCCTCGAAAAAAAGAGCCGTCCCTCCTTCGGGGTCGAGGAGGCGGGCGACGGGGAGGAGGCCAGGGCAAAACTTGAAAGGGGGGGCTTCGACCTTATCCTCTGCGACGGGGAGTCGCCGGAGGGAAAGGGGCTCGCACTGCTGCAGTGGGTCAGGAGCCACCCGGTCCTGAAGGACATTCCCTTTATCCTGCTTGTGGAGAGGGGCGAACGGGACGACGTGGCCCGGGCCCTCCATGCAGGGGTGAACGGGTATGTAGTAAAGCCGTTTACCGCGGAGGCGCTCCTTCAGAAGATGGCGGTCATCGACGACCGCTTCGACCGGAGGAGGTCCGGGCGGTTCGATAGGGGAGGTGAGGTGGTCCTCCGTTTCGGGGCGGAGGCCGCTTCGGGAGCCCTTGTCGACCTGAGCGCGGGGGGCGTGCTGGTCCTGCTTGCCGGCCGGGGCCCGCTGCCCGGGATCCTCGAAAAGGTGCTCGTCGACATCAAGCTGGACAACGGGCTGCAGACCTCCGGGCTGAGGGGTTTTATCATCAGGATACAGGCTGCCGAAGCGGCCCAGAGCTCCGAACAGATCAAGTTCGCCGTGAAATTCCAGGAGAACGACGAGGAGCAGATCGGGGAGCTGAAACACCTGGTGCGCTCCCTTTCCGACGAGCAGTAATTCACCCTTTTCTTTTGAATTCCCCGCTCTTACCCCCTCGTTTTTCGAGAAGCACGATGTCGGAGATCACCATCTCCTTGTCCACTGCCTTGCACATATCGTAAATGGTCAGGGCGGCGACCGTAGCGGCGGTGAGCGCCTCCATCTCGACTCCTGTCTGCCCGGTAATCTTTACGGTGGTCCGTATGTCTATCCTGTTCCGTTCTTCATCGATGGTGAAGTCTACGGTCACCGAGGAGATAGTCAGCGGATGGCACATCGGGATCAGGTCCGCCGTCCTCTTGGCCGCCATGATCCCCGCCACCCGCGCCACGCCCAGGACGTCTCCCTTGGATATCCCCCGGTCCCTGATCAGGGCGATCGTCTCGGGCCTCATCGAAACGGAGCCCCCGGCGACGGCCTCCCGTTCGGTCGGGGGCTTGCCGGAGACGTCCACCATCCGGGCCTTGCCTTCCTCGTCGAAGTGTGTCAGTTTCATCTCTCTCACCTTTCCCTTTGGAACTCTGTGCATGAGAAATCATACCGCACTTTTCTCTGCGAAGACAACGTTGAAAGGCGGAAGAAGGCAGAGGTGAGACAGCGAGAGACAGGGTGAAACAGGGAAGGAATAAAAAGAGAAAGAAAAAAACTGCTGTCCTCTCTCCTTTGTCTTACCCTGTCTTACCCTGTTTTGTCCTGTTTTTCTCTGTTGTTACCTGTCTTTTTCTGTCTCACTCTGTTTTTCCCGGGGGAACGACTTGACAGTTCCCCGGAAAATCATTAAAGTTAATGCATTCCGAAAAGTGATATTTTCATACAGAATGCCCGTTATCCATGCTTGAAAAAGAATCTCCCCTGAAGGGAATCATAAAGTCACTCGGCCTTGTATTCGGGGACATCGGCACGAGCCCCATCTATACGCTCACCGTAATATTTCTTCTCACCAAGCCGACCGAGTCGCATGTGATCGGGGTACTCTCGCTGATAGTCTGGACATTGGTGATCCTGGTGACGGTGGAGTACGCCTGGCTCGCCATGAGCCTGGGGAAGAAGGGAGAAGGGGGCACCATCGTGCTGCGGGAGATACTGGTGCCCCTGCTGAAGTCGGGCAGGAAGGTGGCGTTTGTCACCTTCCTCTCCTTCATCGGGATCTCTCTTCTGGTGGGAGACGGGGTGATCACCCCTGCCATCAGTATCCTGAGTGCGGTGGAGGGCATCCTGCTGATCCCTGGGTTTGAGAGGACGGGGCAGGGGACCCTGATTCTCATTGCGGGGCTCATTGCGGTGGTGTTGTTTTTCTTTCAGCGGAAGGGGACGGAGCGGGTGGCCGGGGCCTTTGGTCCCCTGATGGTGGTGTGGTTTGCGTGTCTGAGTATTTCGGGTATCGTCTCCCTGTCACAGGTGCCCTCCGTGGTGAAGGCGGTGAACCCCTACTATGCTTTTCGTTTTCTTGCGGAGAACGGGATAGCGGGGTTTTTCGTCCTCTCCGAGGTGATCCTCTGTGCCACGGGGGGGGAGGCCCTCTATGCGGACATGGGACACCTGGGCAGAGTGCCCATCATCAGGGCCTGGTATTTCGTGTTTTTCGCCCTCGTGCTGAACTACCTGGGCCAGGGGGCTTTTCTCCTGCAGCATCCGGAGGCGAAGAACGTGCTGTTCGAGATGATCTTTCATGAGGCGCAGGTGCTGTACGTGCCCTTTCTCGTACTGAGCATCATGGCGACGGTCATTGCGTCGCAGGCGATGATCAGCGGGATGTTCTCTATCTTCTACCAGGCGATCACGACCCACATCATGCCCCTGTTCAAGGTGGACTACACCTCCACGGAGCTGCGCTCCCAGATCTACATCGGGTTCGTCAACTGGTTCCTCCTCCTCTCCGTCCTCTTCATCATGTTCCAGTTCCGCGAATCCAGCCGCCTGGCCGCGGCATACGGGCTCGCGGTTACCGGGACGATGACCCTCACCGGCATCATGATGACCTGGATCTTCTTCCTGAAGAAACAGAAGGGGAAAGCCTTCGTTTCCCTCCTGGTGACTCTTGTCGATTTCGCGTACCTCTTCTCGAACACCTACAAGATTCCCCATGGAGGGTATTGGTCCATCGTCATCGCGCTCGTTCCGCTGGCCATTATCCTCATTTACACCAACGGCCAGAGGAGGCTGTACCGGTCCCTGAACCCCATGCCTCTCGACACCTTTCTCGCACACTACAACGAGGCCTTCAAGACTCTGAGCAAGGTCAAGGGCACCGCCCTCTTTTTCGCACGCGATATACAGAGGGTGCCTCCGTACATAACGCATACCATGTTCACCAACGGCATCATCTACACGGACAATATCATCGTCTCGATCGTGCGGAGGGAGGACCCTTTTGGAGAGATCGGCTTCTTCAAGGCGTGCTATGCAGAGGGGCTGCGCTCTTTCGAGATACAGCTCGGCTACATGGAAGTGGCGGATATCGAGGAGATCCTGAAGGAGGCCGATATCGACGAAAGGGCCATTTTCTACGGTCTTGAGGATATTTCCACCCGGAACATCATCTGGAAGATCTTCTCGGTTTTTAAACGGCTGACCCCTGCCTATGTGCAGTTTTACAAGCTCCCCCACCACAAGCTGCACGGCGTGGTCACGCGGGTCGAGATGTAAAAGGCAGAAAAAGTGCGTCTGACAAAATGAACGTATAAGGGCATTTGTCATTCCGGCTCGCTCCTGCCGTCATTCC
>JAXLZK010000034.1:16431-19481 GCA_046350935.1 Thermodesulfovibrionales bacterium | reverse complement strand
GCTACCGGTGGAAGCTCAGAACATTTTTGTTCATCAATTCAAGAGGATCACTTTTCTATGCCCGCTGGGAGTATGGACTTTCGTGCTCGCCCTGGCGCTGTTGTTCGATTTCTACCAGGAATATGAGCATACTCTCGAAAAGGCCCGCGTCGCGGCGAGGACCCTCTATCAGGTGAATCTGGTCTATCGGAGGTGGTTTGCCGAGCGGGGAGGAGTGTACGTTGAGGTGACGAAGGAGTTCGCTCCGAATCCTTACCTCAACGTCCCGAAGAAAAACATTACCACGACGGACGGAACCTCCCTTACCCTTGTGAACCCGGCATGGATGACCCGGATGGTCTTTGCGATGCTGAGCATCCAGACCCCCGAGGCCCCGCGGAACAGGATAACGAGCCTGAATTACTTGAACCCGATCAATGCGCCGGATGAATGGGAGAAAAATGCGCTGCTCGAGTTCGAAAAGGGCGTGGGGGAAAAGTCCGGGGTGACCCGCATCGACGGCCTGCGGTACATGAGAGTGATGCGGCCGATCAAGACGGAACAAGGATGCCTGAAGTGCCACGGACATCAGGGGTACCAGGCTGGACAGATCCGGGGCGGCATCGGGATTGCCGTACCGCTCGATCCTTTCATACGGGAGCAGTGCGTGCACGAAGCGCACAAGGCGCTCATCTACGGCCTTATCTGGCTGACAGGCCTCGCGGGCATCAGCTTCTTCCTCGGCAGCATCGCGAAAAAAGAGGAAGAAAAGCACCAGCTTCAGGAGTTGAGGATCACGGCGATGCGGGAGATGCTTTTGGCGATCACCCATCACTGGAGGCAGCCGCTGAACAGGATCGGGCTCGTGGTGCAGAACCTCCGGGAGGCCCGCCACGAGGGCTCTCTGAACGAGGAGGCGCTGAACCAGGCAATCGACTATACAATGCAGGAGTTGGAGAGCCTCTCCCGCACCATCGGGGAGATCAACGGTCTTATCGCCCCCCAGGGAGAGAAAGAGGTGTTTTCGACGGGCAAGGCCGTGGGCGATGTTGTTTCCTCGTTCGCCGCGGACATGCAGGCGCTCGACATCGCGTATCGGTTTGTCTGCCACGCGCATAACGTGGTCTCCGTCGATCCCGCGGCGCCCGTACCGTGCGGGAAATGCATCTCCGTGCTCGGCTACGAAAAGGACTTCAGGCAGGTGGTGCGGGCGGTCGTTATCAATTCCCTTCACGCGATACAACACCAGAGGAGCCGGGGGCTGATGCCCGCGGGCGGAAAGGGAGAGCTTACCGTCGAGTTGGCGAAGGAAGGGAAGGAGGCGGTCCTTTCGATCAGCGACGACGGCGGGGGCATCCCTGAAGAGATCATCACCCGCATTTTTGAGCCGTACTTTACGACAAAGGAATCCTCCGTCCATACCGGCATGGGGCTCTATATAGCGAAGACGCTGATCGAAGCGCAAATGGGCGGCGGTATAGAGGCGGTAAACATAAAGGGCGGCACGAAGATCACCCTGAGGATCGTGAGGGAGCGATGAGTACGTCCGCATTCCTGCCATTAAAGGTGCTCTATGTGGAGGATGATGAGCTCGCCCGGATGATTATCGGCAGATGGCTGCAGAAGACGGTGTCGAACATCTATTTGGGCGCCAACGGCGCGGAGGGGCTGGAGCTTTTCAAGCAGCACGAGCCGGACATAGTGATTACGGATGTCAACATGCCGATCATGGACGGCAGGGAGATGCTGCGGCAGATAAAGACGCTCAAGCCGGATATCCCGGTGATCGTCACCACGGCCTATGAGGACGAAGACCACCGGGCCGGCGATGATTGCATCGTCTTGGTGAAGCCCGTATTCAGGGAAAAGCTGATTGAGGCGATCAGGGAGCTGAGCGACCTTCCGCCTTCCGAATGAATAGCCGGACCCTTCCGCCTCCCTGTCTCTTCAGGCTGCACCTCTTTGCCCTACGCTTTCCTTTCCCCGGCCAGCAGGGATCGTTCCCGTTCTTCGAGGAAGCTTCCCGTATCGGTCGTGTCCGTATAGCGGATCGCTTTACGGGAGCAGACAACGAGGCAGAGATCGCACTGTACGCAATGGGATGCTCTGAAGCGTATTTCCCGCACAGCTGCCCCCCCTCCGGCGTCATCAGGGGAGGTGTATCCCTTCAAGGCATGGGTGGGGCAGAAGTGGCAGCACATGCCGCACCTGTCGCATGCAGCGCTCTCGATTTCGAGCCCGGCACTCACGGAGCATGCAGGTGACGGGGTGTCCGGCGTCTTTCCCTGGGGTTTCCCCATCCGCTTGAGAAAAGAGATCAGGAGCTCCCTTCTTTCAGGCAGGAAGTCCCGGTGCCTGATCATTTCGCTCTCGGGTGTGGGGTGCTCCTCAGGGAGGGCCTCGACGATTTCAGCGGCGGCAAGAAGGGTATTCACCCTGAAAAATTTGAATAATTCACGCCTTGAAACCATTTTTTCCGGTTTTGACCCGCTTTCCTCCGCTCTTCTTTCCTCTCCTGTAAAAGGGGCCGGATGGGTCCCCACGGTAATTGCCATTTTTTTTGAGGGAGCGAAGATGCGCAGCAGGGATTCCGCCGCGGCGACCGACTTCGAGACGCAGCTGTCCCCGTGCCGCGCGCTGCACTCGCTGCAGTCCGCATGCCTCAGGTGCAGGGCAGAGGCTCCATACGCCGCAACGCCGATGAGGTGGGCCGGATCGATGATCCCGAGACAGGGCGCCTCGATGCAGGAATGCTGCGCCCCGCCGCCGGCCTGTTTGCAGCGTATTTCAAGCCCCTTGCCGCGCGTGAGCGCCTCCCGGCACTTCCCGAGGAACGCCCGGTCACTGAAATCCTTCAGCGTATAGACCCCTGTTTTACAGACCGTGCAGCAGATGCCGCACCCGGTGCATTTATCCCATTCTATGGTGATTTCGTCGCCCGCCGTGCCGACCTGGATGGCGCCGGTAGGGCAGTGGGTGCTGCATTCCTGACAGCGTGAGCTTTGGTGCCGCAGCCGCACGCAGCCGTTTTTCCGTATCTGAACGACCTCCGCCAGCTTTGAGAGGACCGC
>JAXLZK010000034.1:0-16331 GCA_046350935.1 Thermodesulfovibrionales bacterium | reverse complement strand
CGGCGACCAGCTTGAGCTGCCCGCCTTGAGTCCCTTCGGGGTGATGCGCACCTGCCCCTCCCCGTTCGCTCTCATGAGATAGACGCCTTTGGAGCCGTCCCTGTCGGATGTGAAGGTGAGAGAGCGGCCGTCCGGGGAGAAGGCGGGGTCCTCGTTGTTGCCTGACGAGGTGAGCTGCAGCATCCCCGAACCGTCCGGCTTGATCGTGAAGATCTGGTGCTTGCCGCCGACCCTGCTGACGAAGGCGATCCTGTCCCCCCGGGGGGACCATGCCGGGGAGGTGTTATAGTTCCCTTCAAAAGTGAGTCTCCGGACCCCGTAGCCGTCCCTGTCGCTCAGGTAGATCTGGGGCGAGCCGGAGCGGTTGGAAACGAAGAGGAGGGAGCTGCCGTCCATCGAGACGGAAGGCGAGACGTCGATCCAGGGTGAGGAGATGATTTTCCTTCCCGCTGCGCCCCCCGTATCGCCGAGGTAAATATTCGGGTTCCCCTCCCGTGATGAGGAGTAGAGGAACTCCCGGCTGTCGGGGAAAAAACCCCCTGCCATGTTCAGCCCGTTCAGGGAGAGGAGGCTCCGCTCCTTCATTGTGTTCAGATCGAGGAGATAGATGCCCCACTGGCGGTGTCTCTCCGCCGAATAGAGGAGCTTTGACCTGTCCGGGGACCAGCGCGGAGCGAGGAGAATGCCGCCGGTGATGCCGAGCCCCTGCATCCGGTAGCCGTCCCAGTCCATCAGGTAGAACTCCCGCGTACCGCCCTTTTCCCCCACGAAGACGATCTTCGTCTTGAAGACGCCGGGCTGTCCGGTAAGGAGGGCGTAGATGTCATTCGCGATGGAATGGCCCACCTGGCGCAGTATGTCCGCCGAAGCCGTATACTCCTTCCTGAACACCTCCCTCCCTTCGACGACATCGTAGGCGGAGACAAGGGCGGTGATCCTGTCGGCCCCGGGCGCGGTCACGACGCCCTTCACGACGAGTTCGACGCCGAGACCCTGCCAGTTTGCGGGGGTGAAGGGCTGCTCAGGCCGCTCGATCTGCGCGGCCTCCTCTATGGGCTCGAACAGCCCGGTGAAGGCGAGGTCGTTCTTCACCACCTCCGAGACTTCCTTTCTGCCGGTGAAGCTCTGAACGGCGATGGGGAGCTTCCTGAGCCCCGGAGAGGTGACGTCGATATACACCCTGGCAACGGCAGGGCGAGCGCCTACCGTGAGCAGCACGAGGAGCAAAGAGAAGAAGAATCCGTATCTTTTCCTTTTCATTACGGCCTGAACCTCACCTCCATCTCCTCAGCGCCCGGCGGAGGGGCGGGGAGAGGGCTCGCTTTTGCAATGGCGCTCATCACCGAACGGTCGAAGAGGCGGTTGCCGGAGCTCTTTTCGAGCCGGTCGATGGTCACGCTCCCGTCTTTTGCTACCCGGATGGAGATGACGGCTTCCAGGTCCCTGTCGAGGGTCTCCGGATAGACCCACTGCTGGCGGATCTTGTTTGCCACAAGGGAGCTATAATCCGCCCCCCCCGACGGCGCTGCCCCGCTTCCTCCCGGTCCGCTCCCCTTTGCGGGGGGCGCGGGGACCTTTGCCGCCGAGGGAGGAGCGGCGCTGTGCTGGGGAGCAACCTCGATGACCTTTCTCAGGGACGCCATCTTTTCGATCTTCTTTTTTGCCTCGAGTACGGCGATCCTGTCCTGAAGGAGGGACTCCTCTTCTCTCTTCTTCGCGCCCGGCTTTGTCTTCTCGGGGAGCTGCGGAGCGGCCATGGCCGTCTCGTGCGCTTCCGTCTCCTCGCGGCGGGGCTCCTCGGCACGGGGGAGTTCTGCTCTGCTTCTGCCGGGCGCTGCGGAGGCGGACTCGTCCAGGAGGGACACCACGTAGGGGGCCGGGGTTTTGTAGTAGCTCGAATGACGGGCGATGAAGAAAGCGGCGACTACCAGGAGGAGATGGAAAAAGAGGGAGGAAAAAAGGGCGCCCTGGAAACTCTGCGCCTTCATGGCAGTGAAATCTTCGGCTCGGTGATCATACCGAGTTTTTCAATCCCTGCCTCCTTTATTTCGCCCATTATCTCCACCACCAGTCCGTAGGGCACCTCTTTATCCGCTTTCAGAAAGACATTGGGGTTCCGCTTGCTGACGGCGGAGAGCTTTTTCGTGAGCTCGGCCATCGGGAGGGGGGTGTCGTTCAGATAGAGGACCCCTCCCTTTTTGATGACGATCGAGATCCGTTCCTCGGGGGGCAGGTCCTTTCCCTTTGCCTTGGGCAGGTTCACATCGACTCCCTGCTGGAGGAGGGGCGCGGTCACCATGAAGATGATCAGCAGCACCAGCATCACATCGACCAGCGGAGTGACGTTGATCTCGGAAAGGGCTGTTCTGTTGCGGGCTGCCTTCATGATTTTTACTGCCTCAGGAGGTAATCGACCAGTTCCTCTGAAAAATCATCCACCTCGATGATCATGCGGTTCGCCCTGCTCAGGAAGTAGTTGTAGGAGATGACCGCCGGGATGGCGGCCACAAGGCCCACCGCCGTAGTGATCAGCGCCTCCGCAATGCCGGGGGCGACCACCGCCAGGGATGCGGAACCGGCGGCCCCGATCCCTCTGAAGGCATTCATGATGCCCCAGACGGTGCCGAAAAGCCCGATAAAGGGTGTCGTGGAACCAGTGGTGGCGAGGAAATTGAGATACCTCTCCAGCTTTGCACCCTCAAGAGTGCTGTACCTCCGCAGCATCCTCTTGAGCTCGTCTCTTTCCGTGTAGGTCTTTTCCGAGTAGACGGACTTGAACAGGCCGGAGAGCGGGCTGGAAGGGTACTTTTTCGAGGACGAAAACAGGTCCCGGGGGTTGTGGGTCGCGTCGAACACCCTCATGAAGTCGTAGCTCTCCCGGTCGGCTTTCGAGAACTGGCGCCATTTATAGAAAATAATGGTCCATGACATCACCGAAAAGAAGAGGAGGACGATGAGGACTGCCTTTACGACGTATCCTGCTTGCAGGATGAGTTGAATCGCTGAATGCTCCATAATCCTCTAACTTTATAAGAAAATATGCCCAAATGTCAAACAAGGAAGGCCTCTTCGGGCTTACAGGAGAAGCATCGCTCCCATGATGAGAAGGAGGAGGAACAACCCCTTCCTGTACACGCCCTCGTTCATTTTGTTCAGGATGCTCCCGCCTGTCATCATTCCCGCCAGCATTGCGGGGACAAGCTCCAGAAAGGTTACGGTAATCTCATACGTTATATTACCTACTGCTGCATGCAATGCCAGTACCAACACGCTCGTAATGCAGAAGAAAAGGTTCAGGGAGCCGATTATATCGGTTTTCGAGCCTTCCCGGGCGGACAGGTAGAAGACTACGGGGGGACCGGTGATATTGAATGCGCCACCCAAAGCCCCCGCGAAAAAGCCGAACAGGTATCCTGCCCACCCCGGAAACGTAAAGGGTGCCCGCTTGAGGAACAGGGAATATGCCGAATAGACGATGAGGACGATGCCGAGAATCGTCTTTATCAATGCATCATTGAACGCAAGGAGAAAGAAGATCCCTGCGGGTATTCCGGCAGCTCCGCCGATAAGGAGCGGAATAACGCCCCTGTGGTCGAACCTGCCGCGCAACTGAAACGCCAGAATCCCTGACAGGAGCGCGAGAAAAAAAGACAACAAGGGAACGGCGACTTTCATGCTGAGGAAAAAGGAGAGCAGCGGCAACGCGATCAGCATGAAGGCGAATCCGAAGACCCCCTGGAGCAGGGAGGCAAGGAATATCACTCCGGCGATCAAAACCGTATCAGTGGTCATGCACTCTGCCGGTTTCCGGGAAGGGGGGAGATCGTTCCCCTGCAGGCGGGTGCGTCTGCGCCCCCCGCCCTGCTCATTGAGGTTTGCATGTCGGCTTGCATGCCCCTTTCTGCGCCACAAGGGCTCCGACAAGGTCATAGGCCGCTTTGCTTCCCGCGGAAAAGGCTTTTGCCGCCTCCTCGTAGAGCAGGTCGATGGCCTGCTCGCGTATCTCCATAAAGCGCGGCGAGGCGAGCAGGTGGAATTCCCTCGGCCGTGGCAGGTCGACCTCTATCTCCGCCTTGACCCTCCCGGGTTGGTACGTCATGATGACGAGCCTGTCGGCCAGGAAGATGGCTTCGTCGATCTCGTGGGTGATGAAGAGGTTTGTCCTGCCGACCTCTTCGAAAAGGCCAATATAAAACTCCTGCATCAATTGCCGTGTCATGGCATCCAGACCCCTGAAGGGTTCGTCGAGTATCATGATCTTCGGATCATTGATCATCGCCCGCGCGAGCTCTGCCCTCCGCTGCATTCCTCCGGAAAGCTGACTCGGGTACTTGTCCCTGAACTCATAGAGCCCCACTTTTTTCAGGATGAGCTCCGCCTTTTCCCTGCTTTCCCTTTTGGGCATTCCCTGCACCGAGCATCCGAAAACCACATTCGAGTAGACGGTCATCCACGGGAAAAGCGCCGTCTCCTGAAATACCACCAGGCGGTCGGACCCCGGCCCGGCTACCCCGGTATCGTCAATAAGCACTCGCCCTGAGGTTGGCTTCTCATACCCCGCGATCAGGTTGACCAGCACGGTCTTCCCGCAGCCGGAAGGACCCATGAGGACAGTGAGCTTTCCTCTCGGGATGTGCAGCGTGCAGTCCTGCAGCACGGGATGGCACACCCCGTCTTTTTCATATGTCTTTGTCACGCCCTCCAGGCGCACTTCGCCGAAATTTCCTTTGCTCATTGTACTGCTCCCGCTGCTGCCTGCCATACTATGCTCCTTTCAGATCCTTTTTTTCCAAGGCATCGCCTGCTCGCCGAGCCAGCGAATCGCCATGCTGCACAGGTAGCCCGCCACCCCGATGCTCACCATACCGACAACAATCAGGGGTATGTTGTGGTTTGTGTATGCCTCCCAGGTCATTCTTCCCAGACCTCCCTGTCCCGCGATCATCTCGGCGGCGATAAGGACATTCCAGGTCACTCCCATGCCGACCGTCATTCCCGTGACGATGGAGGGGAGCGAGCCGGGTACCATGATCTTCCAAAAGATATCCTTCGGTCGAGCTCCAAGTGAAGAGGCGGCCCACTTGAGGGATACGGAAATAGTGGATACCCCCTGCAGGACATTTATCACAACGATGAAGAACGCTCCGACAAATACCAGGAAATAGATGGACAGCTCCCGTGTCGGCCAGAAGAGAATGGCGAGGGGTATCCATGCGATGGGAGGAACCGGTCTGAGCATCTCGAAAACGGGGAAGGTAAAACCCCTGAAGACTTTGCTGGCGCCCATTGCGAGGCCGAAGGGGATACCGATTACCTGAGCCGCAATGAACCCCAAGAAAATACGAATAAGGCTGATTTCCCAGTTGAGCCAGTACGTCTTCGCCTGTACTGACTCAACGCCATGCACCGCCACCTCCTTCGGATAGGGCAGGTTCTCCAGGTAGGGGACTTTCGCAAAAACGACGAGCTGCCACAGGACGACGAAGAGGACAATGGAAAGCAGGCCCCTGAGCGTCCTGACGGTGAAGATCTTTTTCATTTTTTTCATATACAGAGGACTCCTGTTCTTATTTTTATCATGCAAGCTCCCGTTCCCCCGCTTCGAAGGCCTTTTTCGCCTCTTCGTGAACCGCCTCGAGCACCTCCTGTTTCAGTTGAAGGTACTCACGGGAGTTCATGATGTGGTGCTCGCGGGGCCACGGAAGGTCCACGGAAACGATTTTCTTGACCTGCGCGGGCCTGGTGGTCATGATCACAACCTTGTGACCCAGGAAGATGGCTTCGTCCAGGTCGTGGGTGATGAAAAACATCGTCCGGGGGGAGGCGCAGAAGACCTCCATCAGGAACTCGTGCATCACGGTCTTTGCCACCGCATCGAGCCCCCGGAACGGCTCGTCCAGCATGACGACCTTCGGCTGGTTGATCAGGGCTCTCAGTATCTCGACTCTCCTCTGCACTCCCGAGGAAAGCTCTTCCGGGTACTTGTCTTCAATTTCCCCCAGCCCCACTTGGTGCAGCATTCCCTTCGCAAGCTCGGCCGCTGCAGGCTTTTTCATCCTGCCCTGGACCACTGGCCCGTAAGTGATATTCTCCAGGACCGTCTTCCAGGGGAACAGGGCGCCGTTTTGGAACACGACCATCCGGTCGACATTCGGTTTGATCTGCTGCAGGGAGGAGGAGATGATGTCCCCGTCCAGAAGAATCTCTCCGGCAGTTATGGTGTCGAACCCCGCTATTGCATTGAGGAGGGTGGTTTTGCCGCACCCCGACGGTCCGACAATGATGGTGAATTCTCCTGCTCCCATTTCGAACGAGCAGTCCTTCATCGCCATCACGCGGGCTCCCTCAGGATCGTAAATTTTTGTCACCTTTCGTATGGAAATTGCTCCTGCTGTCTTGTTCCGTGTTGTCATCTATGCCCCCCTCCGCCTTGCTTCCCATGCCATGAGTTTCCTGCCGGCGGCTCTGATTGCTGCGCTGCTAATGTAGCCGAGGATGCCGAGGGTAAACATATAGCTGATAACCTGCGGAAACTGATAAAGGAAATAGCCCTCATAGATCGCGTAGCCGAGGCCCCTCTGCCCGGAGATGATCTCCCCCGCTACCAGGGACATCCACGAGATCCCCATGGAAATCTGCAGTCCCGTGAAGATGAACGGCAGCGAGCCCGGGACTACCACATTGAAAAAGGTATCCTTCGGTTTGGAGCCGAGGCAGCGGGCCGCCAGGAAGTAATTCCTGTCGATGGAGAATACTCCGAGCAGCGTATTCAGCACGGTAGCGAAGAACGCCGCGATAAAAGTCACGTAGACAACCGCGAATTCGACGCCGGGAAGGATGAGCACCGCAAGGGGAATCCAGCTCAGCGGGGGCATAGGGCGCAGGATCTCCACCAGCGGAAAGGTGAAATCGTACAGGACACGGTTCCAGCCCATGAGAAGGCCCAGGGTGACACCCAGCACGGTGGCGAGGGTAAAGGCGGCCATTGTCCGTCCCACGCTGTAGGCGATATCGAGATAGTATTCTTTGGTGAACAGGGAGCGCCCCGACAGGGGCTCGAAACTCACCCATTCCTTGATGACCGATACGGGATCGGGGATCAATTTGAATCTCGGCAGTTTCAGCACTTCAGTCAACAGGTACCAGAAGGATAAGAAAATCAGTATCCCGGCGACCGCTCTGAACAACTGCGGAGACAGTATCTTGGTTCTACGTTGCGTTATCATCAATTAGCCTCCTGAACGAAACAGATGCGCTCCCCCGGCAGTCCCCCGGCCTCTTGAACCCACCTCACCGCCTCTTCTGGTGAAAAAGGCGGTGAGGTGGGGAAGGGGGGGAGGAAAGCTCTCTCTTGAAATTCTAGCCACGGGGTTTGATGAGCGGTTCGGCGACGTGAAAGGGCATGTAGGCGTAGCCCTTGTTCTGAAGCGCGGCAATATTGACCAGTACGTTTTCCTCCGTGCTGATGAAAGGGAGGATGCTGTCACCGGAGATATTGCCGCGCAGAAGGGTTATTTCACATTGTTGTATCCGCGCTCCGCTTTGGGTCAGCTCCTCGAGGATCTTCCGGATATCCGGCATGTTCTCGGCGTTCTCCTTTTCGAACACCGTACCAGCCAGGGACCGTGTCGCAAATTTCGTCGCCGGACCGTGGATGGCAATGACGAAGCAGGGAGTAATCCCCCGTTTCCGGAAGCTCTCTGCTGTCTGCAGGATGAGGTTGATCCGGTCGGCAAACATCTGCGCGTCCCCTATGGTTATATCCCAGACAACTTTTACTTCCTTGAGTCCTTCCAGGTCTTCTGACAGTGCGGCGGTTTTACTTATGCACTCAATATTCATACGCTCCTTCCGTGGATTTTGTTTTTAAAAGCCCTGCCTTATCCCTTGAAGGCGGCCGGGGGCAGGCCCTTGAAGGTACCAAGAGGTATCTTGATACCCATTTCCCGTATCGCTGCATTCACCAGGTCGGGGTAGACCGCCCCGGGCAGCGGCTTATCGATTTTGATGACGCCTATCGAATGCAGGAACTGGAAAGCTTCAGAAATATACCGCATCACCGGTTCATCGAAACCCACCTGCGCGATCGCGTTCGTCTCCATCGAATCCACGCTTTTCGGATACTGACCGTACAGCGACATCCATAAATCTTTTGTGCTGTAGCCGGGCAGGTCCTTCGCCACGATCTTCACCGTTTCGTACGGGTATTGGAGCATGAACTGCAATGCCTCGATATCCGCCTTTATCCACCCCTTCGCCGCGTCCGGATAGGCGTCGATAAAGTCTTTTCTCATCAGAATGACATTGCCCTCCTGCCAGTTCCACCGGGCTCCGGTGAATGCCAGTCTGCCCAATCCCTCATTCATGATCTGGGCGACATGGGGCTGGAAGCTCTGCGCCGCATCGATCTTTTTCGACTGAAGAGCGGTCTTCACAATGGTGGGGTCGAGGTACTGCACTTCGGCTTTTATGTTATGCCTTTTCAGGAGCCCTGAGACAAAGCGGTCGCCGCAGGAGCCTTTTCCCGAGACTCCTATTTTCTTGCCGACAAGCCACTGCAGCGCCTCATCGAGGGTCTTGAACGGCGGCGCATCGTTCCGGACCAGGAGACATGCGCATATCTGACCCGTATTCGAGAACATATTGAACTCCACGATTCTCAGGTCCGCAATATCCCGTTTCGTCGTGGCGATCATGCCGGGCGTGTCCCCGAGATACCCTATTTGGAGCTTGCCCGCCATGAGATTGTTCGCCACCGGTGCTCCTACGACATGGATATCCCAGTCCACCTTGCTTCCCGCAGGGAGATACTTCTTCCACAACTCACGGTTCCTGATGACAGCGCCCGACCACCCTCCCACCCAACTGGGGAAAAAACCGACGGTAATGTCCGCCGGTTTACCCGGGGGGGGCGTCTGGGCGGACGCCTCCCTGACCGGCGTGCCACCGGAAAACAGGAATGCATTGATGCTCGAAAGGGTTAATCCCATCAGGACGGCTTTGGAGATGAATGTCCTGCGGTCCATCTTTCCTTTTTCATATTCACCGATTATTTCGTCCAGTTCATCAAAATTTCTCATTGTTACCTCCTTGTCTCCTTACTTGCCGCCGAAGAGGGATACGGTAAAAGGAACGCTCACCTGCACATAGAGTGCTTTCTCGTCGGAGGGTGTGAGCCTGTTATCGCGAAAATCGTACTGCACCATCAGGCGGCTGCCCTTTCCGTTCGGGACGAAATATTGCCCGATAAGCGAATGCATGGTGATCTTGTTTCCTGTCCCCGTCGCGGGCTCTGTTTCGTATACGGAATAGCGGTATACGGCCATAATGTCTTTAACCGGCCGGACTCCCAGCGCCGCCTGCCATCCGTCCGCCGTGAGCTCCCCTCCCGCGGACTGCTCCTCATTTGTCCTCAGATACTCGACCAGCCCCCAAATCCTGTCCTTCGAGGCGGGGGTGTAATCGCCGAACCCTATGTGCACATTATACTTGTCTTTGTCCAGATCTTTCCCGCTGACGCTTGTTTTTCCGGTCCAATAGGCGCCGCCCGCATACAGCGGACCATAGGCGACCTTCAGATGGGCCATTACGTCTTTGCTGTCGTTGGTGTCGTTCTGCGAGAGCCCGTTTCCGTTGGTTACTGAAACGAAATATGTATAGCTTGCAGCTCCTTTTCTGAAAACCTGCCAGGCCATCAGCCCGAGATCCCTGCCGGCGGTTGTGCCCGTATCGGTGGAAAGCGTTTTCAGGTAAATGTTCTTCACTGCATCGGCATAGTCTATCCACGGCACCGCACCGGCAGGCGTCGCGTCTGTTGCAAAAGGCATTACCGTCTGCCCAAGCTGAAGTCGCACCGGCTTCAGGCTCAGGGTCACCGTGGCATCGAGCAGTCTCCCTCCCCCTGAGGTGGGCGAGGTTACCGCATTGGAAGCGAATTCCACCAGGGTGTAAAAGCTCAGATAATCGGTGATTGTTCCCACAATGCCGGGACGGAATTTGAAAATCTTGAACTGGCTCGGGCTGTTGCTGCTGTCTACGAATCCCCCTTGGATGAGCCCGATGAGCGCAGCCGATGGATGGGGTTCCGGCCTGTCCGCATTACTATAGAGCAGCAGCCAATCAGGCATCGGCTTGGAAGGAAGCCACCCTTTCAGGTCCTCCGCAGGAGAAGCGGAGACGTTTAAAAAAGAGCATGCGATTCCCAGCAGGAGAATCACTGCAAGATGAAAGCCTTTGCTTTTTTTCCCTTTCCTTTTGCGCACCTCGTTTATCACTCCTCCCATTTTCGTTACCTCCTCTTTTCTCCTCTCATGCTCTTCTGAGCACTTTTGTGAGAGTCCCCGCAATGCTTCATGATACGCATTCACTCCCGCAGCTTCCGCTGAATATTCATCACCTCCCTCTTCCCTTGTTTCCCGCGGTCTTAAGCATCTTGTGTGCCATATCTCTTTTTGCTTATAACTACCTGACACATAATAGACTTTCTCCTTAGCCTGCTCTGCAAGGAGAAAGATTTGGTGTATAATTGCACCATGATCTCCAGTATTGGTGCGATAATGCACCAAATGACGCCGTGTAGTGGCTGGGAGTACATGCTTCGGTATGCATAGCGGATCTTCTGTTATCTTCTGTTGAAGCGATGCATCGCCCCTCACCGCATTTACCGTTTTTTAAGAGTCTCTCGCAGGGGTCAGCAGGGTGTGTCTGAGAGCTGAGGGAACTGCTGTCCGGTCTCCTTGAACGCCGCGGATGCTAAATGCTACGATACGGCATGGAAGAGAGAGATTTGTTTTGGGGTAGCATCAGTGCGGCCGACTTTATGGCGTCGGCCTCCGTCGGCATTGTTGCAACGGACCCCCGGGATACCATTATCATGGTGAACACCAAGGCCGAGGCGATGCTGGGCATAGAAAGAAAGAACGTAATCGGCCGGACACTCTCTGTTCTGCCCTGTTACGAAGAGGTATCCCGGCACCTGAATAAATGCAATAAGGCGGTTCTCCACAAATCCGTCGATCAGAAACTCTTGATAGCGAAAGGTCCCTTGCTTGCCGGCGGGGAGAAAGTGGAAGGGATCCTCTACTTCTTCCAGGATTTCTCGGCGGCGGAATTACAAGGAAGGCTGCAATACTGCAATCTGGAAGTGCTCATCGACGGATCCCACGATGGAATTATCCTGACCGACCATGAAAAAATAATAAAGGTCAACAGCAGCTTCCTGAGAATTTCGGGCTTGAGAAAGGAATACGCCGAGGGCAAGCCCATTGCGCACCTCGCCGATAACCCCCATGTGTGCCTGAAGTCGATCTACGAGGTTTCCAATATGGCCCGCCGGCAGAAGAAAAGCGTGACCATCATGCGCACGATGCATCAGGGCAACGAGATTTACGTGACCGGAACTCCCATAAAGTGCGATTGCGGGGTCGAGCATGTCGCGGTGAATATCAGGGACGTCACCGAACTGCAGCATTTAAAGGAACAGGTCTCGCGTCTCACGGCACTCTATCTCTCGACGGCAAAGGAAAACCAGCTCGACAAGGGTATCGGGGGAGATGTCGTGGTGGAGAGTCCTGCGATGAAGCGGGTGCTGGATCTGACACTGAGGATAGTAAAGGTGGATTCGGTTGTCCTAATCCTTGGGGAGAGCGGCACCGGCAAAGAGGTTTTTGCGAAACTGATACACAGCCTGAGCTCCCGGAGCAGCGGGCCTTTCATATCGATCAATTGCGGTGCCATTCCGGAAAACCTCCTTGAGTCGGAGCTGTTCGGCTATGAAAAGGGCTCCTTTTCCGGTGCGGGGAAGGATGGGAAACCCGGTCTGTTCGAACTGGCAAACGGAGGGGTTATCTTTCTCGATGAAATAGGCGAAATGCCGTTGAGCCTTCAGGTAAAACTCCTTAAGGTCCTGCAGGACATGAAGGCCTACCGGCTGGGCGGGGTAAAGCCGGTCACGTTCGACGTGCGTGTCGTCGCCGCGACCAACCGCAACCTGCTGGACCTGGTCAGGGAAGAAAGGTTCAGGGAAGACCTTTTTTACCGGCTCTGTGTAGTACCCATCGAGGTGCCGCCTTTGCGGGAAAGGCGTGAGGATATATTCCCCCTGTCCTGGCACTTTCTTAAAATGTACAACCAGAAATATAAGCAGTCCAAGACCATTTCCTCCGAGCTGATAGAGCTGCTCGAGCTGTATGACTGGCCCGGAAATGTAAGGGAGTTGCAGAATATTATCGAACGTTTGGTGGTTACGAGCGATTCTGAAGTGCTCAGGCCTGAACACCTGCCGCGCAGCATGTCTCTCTATGCTGAGGAGGACCTCCTCGAGAAGAAAGAAGGGATTGATATGCCCTCTCTCCTATCCGCTAAGGAAAAGGTGGAGCGGTCGATGCTCGCTCAGGCCGTGGAAATGAAGCGCTCGACAAGGGAAATTGCGCATATGCTCGGCATTGATCATTCCACTGTTGTCCGGAAACTCAATAAACACGGGTTGGCCAATGGAAATAAACACCGCAGCCGGCATACGGAGAGGAATGCATAGGCTCATTTGCTCTCACGCAGTACGCTTCCGACAGGCCCCGCTTACTTGCAACTTCGGGATTGAATAGGTTATTTTTTTCGTATGGGTTTTTCCAGAATCATCGGCTCTTTCAGGAACAAGAGAATACTGATCGTCGGGGACCTGATCCTGGACCACTATATATTCGGGAAGGTCCACCGCATCTCCCCAGAAGCCCCCGTGCCGGTGGTCGATGTGGTGAATGAGTCCTTCCTGCTGGGCGGCGCCACCAATGTGGCGGGCAATATCATCGCCCTGGGCGGAAAGGCCTCCATCGCTGGCATCGTGGGCAAGGACCCGCTGGGAAAGGTGCTCCGGGATCTCCTTGAGGAGAGGGCCATCGCGGTGGACGGCATTATCGAGGACCACCGGCCTACCACGGTGAAGACGCGGGTCATCGCCCATAACCAGCAGATGGTCCGGTTCGACAGGGAGGACAGGAGGAGGCTGGAGGGCAGGAACCTGGCCGCCCTCCTGGACTACGTGAAAAGGGCGATGCAGGAGCATGACGCGGTGATCGTTTCTGATTACAAGAAGGGGATCGTCTCGGCTGCCCTGATCAGGACGCTGGTGAAATACGCGAAGCCGAACAACACCTTCATCGCCGTGGACCCCAAGGTGGGACATTTCCATTTTTATAAGCAGGTGTCCCTGGTCACCCCCAATCTCCAGGAGGCATCCCAGGGCTCGGGCGTGGAGATCAGGGACGAAAAGAGCCTTTTAAAGGCGGGAAAGACATTGCTGGACCGGCTCTCCTGCAAGTCGGTGCTCATCACCCGCGGTGAAGAGGGGATGAGCCTGCTCGAGCGGAAAACGCCGCGGGAGATCAGTGCGACGCATATCCCCACGGTGGCGAAGAAGGTCTTCGACGTGACGGGCGCCGGGGACACGGTGATCGCGACCTTTGCCCTTGCCCGCACCGCGGGGGCCACCCTCGAAGAGGCGGCGCTCATCTCCAACCATGCCGCCGGGATCGTGGTGGCCGAGGTGGGGACCGCGGTGGCGACTCCGGAAGCGCTGCTCCGGTCCCTCAACGGAGCAAGAAGAAAGTAACCTGCATATCCCGGGCATATTCAAGGCATCAACAAACACCCTGTGAAAAAAGAATTTTTGTGTGGAGTATTCCTATGGCGAAAGCAATAGCATTGTATTCGGGCGGTCTCGACAGCACTCTGGCGATCCTGGTCGCGATGAGGCAGGGGATCGAGGTGACCGCGGTGACCTTTCTCACCCACTTCGGCTGTGATATCTCGGACCGGTCATCCTGTTCCAAGGACCCCTTTGCCGCTGCGGAACAGTTCGGCTTCACGGTGAAGCTCTGCCATCTCGCCGACAAATTCACCGAAATCGTCATCAATCCGAAGTTCGGGCACGGGAGGAACATGAACCCCTGCATCGACTGCAGGATCCTGATGCTGCGGGAGGCGAAGGAGCTGATGAAGATGCGCGGCGCGGATTTCGTGATCACCGGCGAAGTGCTTGGGCAGCGGCCCATGAGCCAGAGGCGGGACACCTTTCCCCGGATCGACAGGGAGTCGGGGCTGAAGGGCTATATCCTCCGCCCCCTCAGCGCAAAGCTGCTGAAGCCCACGGTCCCCGAGGAGCAGGGGCTGGTGGACCGCGAGAGGCTGTGCGCCTTCAACGGGAGGTCGAGGAAGCCCCAGATGGCCCTGGCAAAGGAATTCGGACTGAAGGAGTATCCCGCGCCTGCGGGCGGATGCCTCCTGACGGACCCCCTCTATGCGTACCGGCTGAAGGAGCTGCTGACGCATACCCCCGCTCCGTCCCTGACCGGGATCAACCTGTTGCGGGTGGGGCGCCACTTCCGGGTGTCCGCCGCGCGGAAGGCCATTGTGGGGAGGGACGAGGCGGACAACAACGCGCTCCGCTCCCTGGCTGCGGACGGGGAGCACCTCTTCTGGGTGGAGGGATACGGGAGCCCGCTCACTGTCCTCGGCGGCGGCGCGACTGAGGAGGAGGTGAAGCTGGCGGCCTCCCTCTGCGCACGCTACTCAGACGCGAAGAGGCTGCCGGTGGTGGAAGTCACGGTTGCTCAGAACGGAACGCACTCCGTCCTAAAAGTCGCCCCGGCCCCGAAAGAGACCGTTGACTCCCTGATGATCCGGCCTGCGGGAACGTAGGGAGAATTCCGATCTGGTATAATTCAGATGAAGCGAATTTACCTATAACTTATTTAAAATAGAAGTCAGATCAAAAAAGTTTCAAGCGCGGTTTTTATAACATGGTAGAACTTGCCTTCTGTAATGAACCCTTTCCCGAAAGAGAAAACATGCTGAAGAGGTTCTAATCTGATGACAGTCAAACAAGTTCTTTTCCCTCACATAAATTAATGAGTTCAGCCAATACTAATACTTGAGGACGCCGGCCGCCTCCCTCCCTGACAACCTTTAATATGTTAGCCTCTCGCACTATACGAAGCATATTTGCAATTAACTGACGACTCGGCTGGGTATCCACGGGAAGCACAAGGCTGGTACTTTGAAAAATCGGATGTTTAAAAAGCTGGTCGAGCAGTGGAACAGCATATTGTGAGCGAGTAAGATCAATTACACGCATTTTAAGTCTCTCATATAATTCCTTAATGGCTCGTGCTTTTGAGGCGTTTTGCTGCGCCTGCTCATTAAGTGCTATAAGAAAAAAACTAATCCATTTATTCCAGGAATCGTCCTCCTGCCCTAACGCCCGTAGACGTGCAATATATATTTCCCGATATTCTTCAAGATAAGCCGAAAGATAAAACATAGGCCGGGAAAGAATCTTTTTTTCGTGAAGAAAAATCGGAACTAAAATACGTCCGATTCGTCCATTACCGTCCCTAAAGGGATGGAGGATTTCGAACTGTGCATGAATTACTGCGAGTTGAACTAAGGGGTCCGGGCGATCAGCATGGTAATAATTTTCCCAATTACCAAGATATTCCATTAGATAAGTCGGATCGGGCGGAACAAAATCAGCCTGTTCAATAGAACACCCTGGCCTTCCAATCCAGTTTTGATCCCTTCTGAACTGCCCACGCCCTTTGTCACGACCGCGTACACTATCCAGAAGGATAGAATGAAGTTCCAGTAAAAGGTTTAGGTTAAAAGGTCGAGCATTCAACTCCTCCTCAGCATGACGCAATGCTTTTCTATAATTAATGATTTCCTGGATGTCAACTTTTAGCGATTCCCGCTCTGGCTCCTCACCTGCCTCAAATTTAAGGACCTCTCCGAGAGTTGCTTGTGTCCCTTCTATTTTTGATGAAAGTACGGCCTCCTGAGTAGTCAGTGGTGAAAGGAGAACGTCAGGATTCGGTACACTATAAAGCACGCCATCATAGTGAGCAAGCGAACGATTTGCTTTTCCAATCAGAGGAATAAGCGGCTCCCACTGAATTTCTTGTAACGGCAATCTTTGTGGAACAAATGGTTTCATTGTGTCATTTATAGAAACAATTAATAGTTTTGTGTCAAGTATAACATATTTTTGCTTTACACAAATGTTCTTTTGTTATTTTTACTTGTCAAAAACTAAGACAAGGGATAAAAGGGACACCCCAGGGACACATTGAAGTTATCCAATAGTATCAGAGTCTTACGTTTCGATTTGGCGTAAATAAGTCATTTCGCAACCTATTGAAATACTGAGCATCTTCTGACTCGTGCTATAATTCTGATACGCCTGAAGAGAGTCTCATCAATCCATGCTAGCGCGAGGTGTCCCGCCATGAAAAGAATCCTCTTTCTGTTGGCTGCTGCCGCGTTTCTCGTCTCGTGTG
>JAXLZK010000033.1:23288-45664 GCA_046350935.1 Thermodesulfovibrionales bacterium | reverse complement strand
AGGGTTGACATATGCTGAGTACACTCCAAACTGTAAGGGACGGGTGCCGGTAGACCAAAGCCAAAGAAGTTTTCTTCACCATCAGGGACCCTCTGCTCTGTTCTGGGGTCACGTGCGTGGTGCGTGAGGAGCGCCCGTGCAAGCACAGGCTTTGGAGTTGGCGTGATATGATGATATATCTGTGCAAGCGTCCTTGATACTAATGGAGCCGCAAAGCTTGTACCCAGGTTCTCAACTGAACCCTTGTCGTTTACCGACCGAATGCCAGATAGATGCGTCATATCTGTAGAGCACGATCCACCATAATGAACAAGGTCAGGCTTAATCACATAGTTTGGTCCCGCACCATGACGTGAAAAGGCAGATGGATGGTGCTCCTTAGGTCCGCCTTTCTTATAATCGATATGCGAAACAGACCCGACTGTGATCCCTAAGACGCTATCAGCTGGCGTAGTGATCCTGCCTGCAACAAGCTCTGACTCTTTGCGCGGGTATTCGAGAAGCGGAGGGCTGACATAATTTCCTGCACTAATGACAAACGAAACCTCGTATCTCTCTTGCAGATTGTCCAGCTCTTCGGCAAAGGTGGAAAATTCGTCGAGAGAGCACACCGTGTCAGTACCTAGAGAGAGATTCCAGACCTTGTATTTATTCGCATGTTCCTGAAGTGCCTTATCAAGCGAGATCAGGAGTTCCTGCTCACTAATAAATTCCGTATCACCCTTGCTCGGATCGTCATTGGGAAGGACTTGAAGGTCAAATACACCGCACGGGTTTGAATCGATACCGGGAATGGTGGGGTTAAGCTCGCTCCCCCAGCAAATCAAACCGGCGACAAAAGTGCCATGATCGGTATTGCGATATGCAGGCGCGACATATGAGTCACGGCCAACAACCCAGTTTTCAAGTTCGGAGATTTGATTGGATATCCCGCTGTCCACAACAACAATAATCGGGATATCTCCTAATACTTCACTGCGCCTCAGTAATTTTGGCAGAGGCTTCGGATTGAACATCTTGGCGCGAATAGTTCGGATAAGCGGCATGCTTTCAACTGATCGAACCCCGATGATGCGTGAGAGCGCATCAACGTCTTCGAAAGAACGGCACTCTGCCGCATAAATAAAACTAGTGGATGCGTAGCCAGCCGAGTTGATGCGAATATTGCGATGGCGGCATGCTTCCTCAAAATTTGCTACGAGCTGAGGCTGGTCCTGGTTCACTCCGAAATTGAAAAGCCGCACACGGGTAATAAAGCCTTTTCCCCCCCGTGGACTTCGTCGAAGAATATCAGACAACTCAATACCTTTGCGTCGGTACGCTGGAGTTACCGCTTCAATTGTCTCAACGCATGAGAGTTCTTTAGTAACGCGATCGGATTGGCTCTTCTCGATCATGTTCTTAAGTTTAACCAAGCCTTGGAGCGTTGCTTTCACGAACAGCTCGCCGAGATGTCCAGCGCCGACAATCGGACAAGTTTCAGAGGAGAAGAGCTGCTGGGGGCGATGACTCTTGGCAGCAGCCTTTTTGAGAAGCTTAATACGCACAGGCACTGCGGCAGTCTGTTTCACTTGAGAAAACAATGCCTCGCTAATTGCTGATACTTCATTTGAAAGACGCTTGCGGTATGCAGCATCAACGGTGCGAAAAGGTTTCGGAGGCGAACCGCCTCCAGGGACTTTCCTCTCTGCCCCTTGTCTTGGCATAATGAGCTTAATAGGAAGCCGTTCAGCTTTTGAAGTCTTGATTCCAACCATTCTTCTTATCTCCTTTCAGCGTTCGTCTATATGCAGTCGCCTTTGACACTCCAAGGAGACGCGCCAGTGCCGCGTGGCTATACAATTTGGCGTTCCGGGCTCGAAGAGCGTGTACTATTGCGTTTGCATCTTTACCCCTGAGCTTTGATAGGAATCTGCGCTCCTGTCCCTCTCCAATTCCAATATTCTGGAGGATCTGAAAGGCATCCTTCAGTTCGGGATTGTGATGAATAGTAATCCGCCGGCGATGCAGTCTCTGGCAAACTTCCTGAATATCCGCGCCAGAAAAGCCTTCGGACAGATCGATAAGAAGATCGATATCGTGATCGCAAAATTCAAGAGGTTTAAGGAATTGCAACCACATTTGTAGTCGCAAATCATGTGACGGATAACTGAGTTCCAAACGATAACTGAAGCGACGCCAAACTGCAGAATCAAGAAGATCCTCGTGATTTGTGGCTGCTAGGACAATAGATTGCGCTCCAAGGGCGTCCAGATTTTGGATAAAACTATTGACTACACGTTTCAACTCGCCAAGTTCTTGGCTATCGCCGCGAAGCTTCGCGATAGCATCAAACTCGTCAAGAAATAGAACGCACGGTGTTTTCGCTGCGAAGTCGAAGAGCGCTCGGATATTCTTTGACGTACTGCCGAGAAAAGAAGATATCAGACCATCCAAGCGTGCTACATACAGATCAAAACCTAGCTCTTGAGCAATAAAGCGCGCCAGCCGACTCTTCCCCGTTCCCGGTGGTCCGTACATAAGCAGGTTGATAGAACCGGTGACTCCCTGTGCATCGAGCAGTGCATAACTCTTTGCCACACTCAGAAACTCATTAACCACGTCCCACTGATCCTGAGAGAGCACAATCGGAGATTCCTTTATCGCTTTTTGATTCACAAGCTCTATAAGCGGAAAGCGGCTCTCGGGATCAACGGGGAGGGCTCGTGCAAATCCCACGTCGGCAGGTCGAAGCTGGTGGTCGCTTTCCTCCAGCATCCTTCGCAAACGCCCCGCAGAAACCTTATCCCCCTCTTTCTCCAGCTTATCCGCTAAAAAAGACGTATAGTTCCGTACCTTGTCAATATCGAGACGCAATGCCCCATTTATGATACGAAATAGCTCGTTTATGAAACAAATATTATTTTTCATGAATAAAAATTACCATTTAGAGAAACATTTGTCAAGCCTTTTCTTACGACCTCAAGGTTACCGAAGCAGACCCTGCGTAGTTATGGGATTGCTCAGCTAGACTGCATGTCAAATGTCATTGTGGGCGCCAAAGGTAAGATAATCGGCTTGACGATGAGCCATTGGGCAACATGGAGTTGATGCCGCTTTTGCCTTACAAGAGCTCAATACCGAACAAAAGAGTCCTCAAAATACATATTCCCCCCTGCAGTTTGTTTCCATCGACTTGGAGGTGAATTACGCAGCCTTACATTAACTTTCAAGTGAGTCTTTATAGAAAATTCACACTGCATAGCATAGAAAGAAGGATTCACAAAGTTCAAAGCAAGAGAGATATCAGCAAGCATCAGCACTGTTTCTGATTAATGGGAACAAAGATAAGGACTCAAAGGCCTTTTGCTGTGGGAGTTTTTGCCAACTTTTTGCGTTACGCTTTTCGCCTGTCGAACTGTTTTGTCTACTGTTAATCCTTATTATTCCTTTTCAAGCAGCCCGTCTACTCCCCCAGCCTCTTTTCGATCTGGGAACAGATGCCGTGGAGCATCTTCAGCTCCCAGTGGGTGAGTCCCGCCCTGCCGATAAAATACTTCAGGTTATCCATGATACGCCGCTGGAGATCCAGGTCTCCTCTCGGCAGATAATCAAGCAGGACGAGGATGTCCGCCATCCTTTGAAATAAAAGGGACAATTCACCATGGGTGACCAGGGTCGCCCTGCCCTCTGCATCCACCACCGAGGCACCGGGGGTCTTCACCTCCCCGGCCTCTTCACTCCGGTACTCGGCGCGGGACAACTCGTAGGCTACCACCATCGCCGCATGGGACAGGTTGAGGGAAGGCTGCTCCTTTGAGGACGGGATATGCAGAAGGAACCCGCATTCGTTCACCTCTTCGTTATAGAGACCCTTGTCCTCCCTCCCGAAGAGAAGGGCCACTTTATTGGTGGCGACAGGCATCCCGAGGAGCTTCTTCACTCCCGTTTCGAGCGGAAGGCTCATCCCCCGCTTCTTGCCCTGCCTCCTGGCCACTCCCACCACGATCGCTTTGTCCCTGAGGGCCTCGGCGAGGGTAGCATACCGTCCAGCTCCGGTAAGCACCTCGCGGGCATTGCGGGCCATCCACCAAGCCTCTTCGTTGTATTCGGGAGGGGGATTGACGAGACAGAGGTTCCTGAAGCCCATGTTCTTCATGGCCCGCGCCGTCGCCCCGATATTGCCGGGCTCCCGCGGCTCCACCAAAACAAAGTAGATATTATCCTTCCAATTCCCCATCCGACTTTCCTTTGCCTTTCGGGTGGACACCCACCAGCCTGAGCGCCCCGCAAAAAAGGGGTGAAAGCCGCTGCCTTTCACCCCTTTTTCACAAAAAACCCTCTCTTAATAGCCGCCGCTCGCTGCTTTCTTCTTTGCGGTTCCGTCCTTGACCGTCACCATTTCGCCGACCTTTATCTCCTTCGCGTTCTTTACCTCGACGGTCGACTCCTTTCCCGCTGCGTCCTTTATCGTGACCTTGCTCCCGTCGATCTTGGTGACGGTTCCCTTCACCTCAGCGGCAAAACTGAGCCCTACGATGCCGAAAGTAAAAACCATAGCCACTACCAATGCAATAAGTGCCTTCATCTTCATGTTCTTTCACCTCCTTTTTCTTTTATTCTGTTATCAAGAAGTATAGCAACTTATAAGTCGGGTGTACAGAGCTAATTGTAGCCTACCAGCGACCCTTTTCACAACAACCCCGGCAGAGCGCCCCTCCCCGTTCGGGGGCATGGCAGGCCCCCGAACTCTCCTCTCCTCACATTGACATTTTCCCCTGTTTTGGGGGAAAGTACACTAACCTGCTGCGGCATTTTGAATGCACCTGCGTACGGCCGCCGCATTTCCCGCATACGCTCAGGACAGAGAGGCGGGATCGGAGAGAGATGAAACTCGGGATTTTTGTGAACACGGACAGGCACCCGGACGAACTGGCCGGCATCGCAAGGGCTGCGCGTGCGAAGGGGCACGAGGTCTCTATTTTCTTCATGGACAGCGGGACGCGGCTCCTCGGGGAGCCGGGAATCAGGAGCCTGTGCTCGGAAGGATGCGTCTCCCTAAGCTTCTGCGACTTTGACGCAAAACGGTTTCAGGTCTCTGTGGAAGGGATCAGCGGAGAGATCGTCTGCGGCAGTCAGTACGACAACGCAGTCATGGTAAATAAGGCGGACAGAGTAATAGTTCTTTAGGAGCGTTCCCATGAAAATTCTGCACTTGCTGAACGACGGTCCCACCCCCCTGTCCGATGCCGTTGTGCATGCGCAGTCGGAGAGCCACGAACTGCAGGTGATCGACCTCTCACGGCAGGAGGTCCGGAAAGAAAGCACGTATGAGAGCATCGTCGATGCCATTTTTTCCTGCGACAGGGTCATCTCCTGGTAGCCTGCAGCGTGAAAAGACTGAGAGAGGATGTGTCTGCACGCTATCTTCTGCTGCGACCGCTACGAACACAGTCTGCATACACACCCTAATCGAGCGATGAGGGCGCGGCCCTGAAAACCATCGGCAGAAACAGCTCCCTCCTGCTCGTCTCCCTTCTGGCCTTCCTCTGTTTTCTCCTGCCCTTCTCGCTCCGCACCCTCGACGATAACCGGCTCACCAGTTGGGAATGGGTTTTCGGGAGCTCCGCTCCCGCCCGGATGGTTCTTCTGCTCCTCGGCGGGATCTTTCTCGCCTATCTCCTCACGAAAAGCCGGCTCCCCGAACGGGCTCCCTCCCTTTTCCTTTTCAGCGTCTCCTTCGGCGCCGCCTCTCTCTTTTGGAAAGAGCCGGAGCTCATTGTGGACGCCTCGCGGTACTTCACCCAGGCAAAGCATCTGAGCGTCTACGGTGCGGGATACTTCCTCAGAGAGTGGGGGAATGCCCTCCCTGCGTGGACCGACCTGCCCCTTATTCCCTTCCTTTACGGCCTGCTGTTCTCTGTTTTCGGTGAGGAGAGGACGGTAATACAGATCTTCACCACCACCCTCTTTTCGCTCACCGTAGTGCTGACCTACCTGACAGGCAGGGAGCTCTGGGACGAAGAGACCGGCTTGTACGCGGGGGTCTGCCTGCTCGGCGTCCCCTACCTCTTCACCCAGGCCCCCCTCATGATGGCGGATATTCCCTCAGCCTTTTTTCTGCTGCTCTCGCTTTTCACTTTTCTCAAGGGGATGCAGAGCGGAGGGAAGTGGGTCCCCCTTGCCGCCCTCGCCGCTTTTCTCGCCTTTTTTTCCAAGTATTCCCTCTGGGTGATGCTTTCCGTCCTCGGCATTGCCGGAGCAGTCTTCCTATACCAGGGGCGTGCGACAGGGGAGGCGGGAAAAAGACTCCGCCGCCTGCTCTCCTTCCTTCTTCTTTTCGTGCTTCTTGCAGGCGGAGCAGTGCTGCTGAAGGCAGGGGTCGTTGCGGAGCAACTGCGGCTGTTGTCCCTCTACCAAAAACCGGGGCTGAGGAGATGGGGGGAGAGCTATCTTTCCACCTTTTTTTTCCAGGTGCATCCCTTCGTCACGCTCGCGGCAGGAGTGTCCATTCTTGCGGCCCTGCGGAAAAAGGACCCCGCCTATTGTATCGTTTTCTGGCCCGTAGCGCTCCTCTTTCTCTTTCAGATCAGGAGAGTACGCTATGACCTGCCGGCATTCCCGATGCTTGCGCTCATGGCTTCCTACGGGCTCCGGGAGGTACGGGACAGGATGACGCGAAAGTTTACCGCGCTCTGCATCATGACCGGCTCCCTCGTGGTCGCGCTCTTCGCCTACCTTCCCTTTCTGCAGTCGGTAAGCGAAATAAATCTGAAGAGAGCGGGAGAGTTTCTCGACACCATACCCGGCAGGGAATGCGCGGTGTTCGTCCTTCCCTATGAGGACCCCGTGCTGAATCCCGCGATTTCCGCACCCCTCCTCGATCTTTTTACTCGGAAGGATATCCGCTTTGCGCCTCTGCCCGGCCCTCAGCCGCCACCCGAGGTCAGGGCAGTCTCCCCCTTCCGTTTCACCTGGGAGTACAGGAACCCTCCTTATTATGAAAATCAGGGGAGGGACCCCGTGGCGAAGCCCTCGTCACCGCCGGTCCCGGTGGCGATCATATCGGATCGCCCGATCGAAAAGCTCCCCGGCTTCATCAGGGAGAGAGTGAAAGGACTTCCCGGCATGCGGGCATTCACCGTGTCGGACGACATTTTTCTGCACCAGACCGTCGTCACCATCTACTACCGGCTCCCGCACCGGGAATAGGATTATTAAAAAAATTAATTGTCCTCTCCCCGCTGCTTTATGCAAATCTAAGGGTATGCAGGCACAATGCCTTCTGCTACAAAAGCCGTGTACGCTCATACCCTGGCAGCGTTTTCCCCTGGTCCGTAAAGGGAAAAGCATGAAAAAACAGGAACCTTACCCGTCAGACGCTTCGTTGACAAAACAAAACGGGTATCTCTATACTTTATGAAAAAATTTCGGGAGGAGAGAGGATGGAAGAAACGGCAGCACAAAGCGCAACCTGGGGCCTTGTCCTGTCCGCGCTCTTTTGCGGCGGACTGGTGGGATTTATTCTTCAAAGGGGCAGGTTTTGCATGAATTCCGCCTTCAGGGACACGATATTCATCCAGGACTTTACCCTGTTCAGGTCCTATCTGATCGCCCTGGCGGTCATCATTGTCGGAGCCAACTTCCTTAACGATCTCGGTTTCATGGAAATGAAGAGCCAGACATTCTTTCCTCTGGCCAATATCATCGGCGGCTACCTCTTCGGAATCGGCATGGTGCTTGCCAGCGGCTGCGGAAGCGGGATCTGGTACAAGGGCGGAGAGGGACAGCTTGCCGCTGCCATCGGTGTCCTGGGATTTTTCCTCGGGATCGGCGCAACCAATTACGGCATCCTGAACCCCCTGTATAACGCGCTGCGGAGCGTCAAGTTCGAGATAGCGGGGAAGCCCAACGCGATGCTCTGGGAAGTCTTCGGAGATACCCTCACGGTAAAGTGGATCGTCATCGCCATCATTGCCGTTCTCCTCTTCATCGCTACGCTCAAGGACAAGCCCTTCTCCCTGGGCAAGCAGAAGGGGTTCTACTGGTCGGTCACCGGCCTTCTCCTGGGGCTCGCAGGGGTCCTGACCTTCTGGGCGTCCCAGTACTGGGGAGGCGGCTTCGCCCGCGGAATGAACTTTACCACTCCCACCGGGGAGCTTTTCTTCACCATCCTGACCGGAGACGGAAGGTCCCGGTTTTTCCCTATGTTCGATCTCTGCGGCTTCAAGGTGACCTGGGGGGCTTTTTTCATCGCCGGAGTCCCCCTGGGCGCCTTTCTCAGCGCTAAAATCCTGAAGGAATTCAAATGGACGCTCCCCTCCGCAGGCGAGATGCTGACGGTTCTGTACGGCAGCGTCCTCATGGGCTTTGCCGCCTCCGTTGCGGGAGGCTGCAATATCGGCCAGGGGCTTACCGGAGCCGCCACCCTGTCCATCGGGAGCATCGCCGCCGTTATTTCCATCATCCTCGGAAACTGGACAATGGTCTATTTCCGCTTTATCAAGCCGATGCAGGACTAAAAGACCGTAGAAAAAGCGAGAAGACGTCACGGCCCGGGGGAGCCCTCTCCCGGGCTTTTTGCTGCAGAGGCGCCCCCGGTCTGCAATGGCCGGAAATGGCCGGCAATGGAAAAAAAGCCGGCGGTAGCTTTACACTAGAAGATATGGTTATCGATGCAAGAGGAACAGAGCCCCGGGAGCTCCTTCTGCGATTGCGGGAGCTCTTCGCGCAGAACTGTAACAATGAAATCTCGCTTGAGGTGCTTCTCCCCTCCCGGCAGGAAGCGAAAAAGACAAAGGCATTTGCCGAGATGTCGGGCTACCGGACCGCTCTAGAGCCCGGCGAGGGATGCTACAGCGTCCGGATCACCGGCGTTTCCTGCAGGTGCGTCAGATAAAGCGGTTCCTCCCGGAGGTTCCCTTGTGCAGCAGAGGACAACTCCCTTTATGAAAGAAAAATACAGTGTTGTAGTTGCGGGCGGCGGTCTTACCGGACTGGCTGCAGCATACTCCCTGACCAGAGCCGGAATACGGACCGCCCTCTTCGAGCGGGATTCTGAGGTGGGGGGCCTCTCCCGGACCGTCCTGCACAACGGCTTCCGCTTCGATCTGGGCGGGCACCGCTTCTTCACGAAAAACGAGAGGGTCAATGCCCTGGTACGGGAGCTGATGCGCGGGGAGCTGATCTCTGTCCAGCGGAAAAGCAAAATCTATATGAGGGGAACCTACTTCGATTACCCTCTCCGCCCCTTCAACGCCCTCTTCGGTCTGGGAATTCCCGTTTCGGTGAGGATTCTGGCTGATTATTGCGCGGAGAGAATGAAGAGCCTGGTGCGGACGCCCGAGCTGGTCTCGTTGGAGGATTGGGTCATCAGCCGCTTCGGGCGCACCATGTTCCGTATCTATTTCAAGGAATACAGCGAGAAGGTGTGGGGCCTCGACTGCAGCAGGATAAGCGTTGACTGGGTAGCCCAGCGCATCAGGGGGCTCTCTCTCGCCAAGGCCGTCAGGAACGCCTTTTTCAAGTTCAGCGGCAGGGATATTCCCAGCCTGGTCGACGAATTCGAGTATCCAGCCCTGGGGATCGGACGCATCTCCAACAGGTTCAGGGAGGAAATCGAAAGGGGCAACCCCGTTTTCACCGGCACCGGCGTCGAACGTATTCACCATTCCGGGTCCCGTGTCCGCAGCGTCGAGGTGCGGGAGAGAGGACAGACAAGAAGAGTGGAAACCGGCCATTTCCTCTCGAGCATGCCCCTTCCCGCCCTGGTGCGCAGTCTCGATCCTCCTCCCCCGCAAGCCGTCCTGAAGGCGGCGGAGCGTCTCCGTTTCCGGGACCTCGTGGTGGTGGCGGTCATGGTGGACCGCACGAGAGTCACCGACCTCACCTGGCTCTATCTCCCGGAACGGAAAATTCCCTTCGGCAGAATCCACGAACCCACCAACTGGAGCGCGGAAATGGCTCCCGGAGGCAAAACCCTCCTGGTCATGGAGTACTTCAGCACCGAGGGAGACTCCCTCTGGAACGAAAGGGACGATACTCTCGTGCGCCTCACCGTCGAAGGCCTGGAAAAGCAGGGGTTCATCGGAAGGGAAGAGGTTATCGATAGCTGCGTGGTGCGCGCGCCCAAGGCCTACCCCCTCTTCGAGGTGGGCTACGCGGATCTCTGCAAAGAGATTTACGCATACCTGGCACGATTCGACAACCTGCACCTTGCAGGGAGGGTTGGTATGTTCCGTTACTACAATATGGACCACGCCATCGATTCCGGACTGCGCACTGCGGAAGCCGTGGCGGAGAGGCTCGCCGGGGAATCGGGAGGCGCCGGCGGAGAAGGGGCCGATGAGGAGAGCACTGAACAGGAGGAGGGAGCGGCAAAGGGGCTTTCTTCCGGGGTAGGCTCGGCATGAAGTGCGCCTTGATCATCCCGGCATGGACTCCTGAAGATATTTTTTCCTCGAAGACGGCCGGCTCCCAGATCAATTACTGGCAGCCGCTGGGGACGCTCTATGTCGCCGCCGTCCTGCAGAGGGCGGGGCACGAGGTGCTCTTCCTTAACGGAGCCTTCATGACCCGCGAGAGCATCCTTTCTGAAGCGCGGAGATTCGAGCCGGACGTCATCGGCCTTTACTCCACCGCTTTCGGCTGGAACAGGGCAAAGGAGGCCGCCGCGGACCTCAGGCGGCTCTTCGGCGGAAAGGTCTTTCTCTGCGTAGGCGGCCCCTACCCCATCGCAGCACCGGAGCGCTGCCTCGAAGACGCCGGGGAGTGCATCGACGCAGCGGTGACCGGGGAGGGGGAGTACACTACCCTCGAATTGGTGGAGAGGCTTGGGGAGGGCAGACCCCTCTCAGGAGTCGCTGGTCTTGTCTACCGAGAGGAAGCCAGGATCGTCAGGAACCCGCCGAGACCCCTGATTACCGATCTCGATTCCCTCCCCTTTCCCGCCCGTGAGCTCCTGGGTGACGCGGGGAAATACATTCCTCCCCCCGCAACCTACCGGAGGAAGCCGGTGGCGGTGCTGCTCACCTCGCGGGGATGCAACCGGCAGTGCATCTACTGTTTCCAGATCGACAAGACGCGCGCAAGCGGCATCCGGTACCGCAGTGTGGAGAGCGTTCTGTCGGAGATCGAGCACTGTCTCCGGCAGGGCTACCGGGAGATAAAGTTCATCGACGACACTCTCGCCGCAGACTACGACAGGGCCATGCGCCTCGCGAAAGAAATAAAAGCCCGCCGGCTCGACTTCACCTGGTTCGCCTCCGCCTGCGTAAACCAGGTGGATGCACCCCTCCTCCGGGCATTCAGGGAAGCGGGCTGCTGGGCCATCCTCTTCGGCGCGGAGAGCGGCGTCCAGAAGAACCTCAACACCATCCGCAAGGGGACCACCCTTGAACAGATACGGGCGGCTGTTCAGGCGGCGAAGGGAGCGGGGCTCCGGGTAAGCACCCCTTTCCTGTTCGGCATCCCGGGGGAGACCTTCGACGAAGGGCTCCAGACCGTCCGTTTCGCCGTCGATCTGGACCCCGACATGGCCAATTTTCACGCCATTACCCCGTTCCCCGGCACCTATCTGTACGACAACAGGGAGAAATACGGGACTCTGTCCGGAGAGCTCTCCGATTTCACCTACCAGGGAGCGGCTTTCGTTCCCTACACCATGACGCGGGACGAAATACGGGAGCTCCGCCGGATCGCCTTCCGGAGCTTTTACGGAAGGCCCTCCTTCCTGCTCAAAAAGGTCCTTGCCCTGCGGACACCCGCAGACTTCAGCGCCGCCCTGAAGAGCGTCAGGAGCCTCTTCTGGCTCTTCGCAAAGAGGGATCTTTTTCGGAAATAGCCCCTGGCGATGCGGCGGGCCTCCGGCTCCGGAAACCCCGTATCGTCCGGACGCCCGGAGTATGCTACAATGAACTCATGAAAAACACCGCCGCCTTCATCATCTTTGCGCTGGCCGTTCTGGGGCTGCTCTTCTTCCTATCCGGCAAGCACTACCCGCGCGTTCCGAACGATCCGGCGCACGGTGCGGTGGCCCTTACCGACAGTACGGCATGCATGGAATGCCACGGACAGGGCAAAAGAGCGCCGCTGAAAGCCTCCCACCCTCCCAAGTTCGAATGCCACCAATGCCATAAAGCCAAGACTATTCAGGGTAAGAGGGAACAAAGAAAAGGGTAGCGGCGTTGAGGAGACGCCGCAGGAGAGCCTCTCCTCCATGCCGGACACTCAGGAGCCGGAAGGGAAGCACCGGCTCTTCATTTCCGCTATCGGCCTATTTGAGCTGGCCCCGTACCTCCCCGTCGGGGTGTTTTTCGGTATGGACATTGACGTAAGCGTTCCCGTTCTCAATCTCCATGATCAGATCATGGAGGGTCTTCCCTTTCAACGATCCCATAAGATCGTTCGCGGTAAGAGTGCCTTTGGCGATGGTGCCGCTCGCTTTCCCCTTCTTCTCAACGGCGAGAGGGGCGACCGGGGGACCGTTCTCTCCCTTCTTGCCCGTATGGATATGGGCGGCAGTGACGTTTTCCATGTCGGACGCGGTGACGGTATACTCCAGTTTTTTGCCGTCCTTGCTCATATGGAGGGTCGCCTCGCCCTTTGCGTCTGTCTTTACGGGGGGGACCACCTCATCGCCGGTCAGCTTCACGCTATGCATGCCCGCGCCTTTTTCCTTGCTTCCCCTTGCCATGCCTTCGTCTTGTTCAGCGGCAATCCCCAATGACACGAGACCGATGATCAGCAGAAAAACAAGCATCCATACCTTTCGCATACGACACCTCCTTCTTGTCTTTTGTAGTATTCCCTCGGCAAACAGCCGCGCCAAAACGGATACCGCCCCCTCTTCTTAATTACATAGCATATATCCGCAGGGCTTGCAAGGAAACCCGGGGGAAAGTTGCTTTTCTCTCCTGAAATCCTTAATACTTTTAGATGATTGCTTGAAGGAGGTATGCATGAAAAAGAGCATTGTTCTGGCGGTCTCCCTGTCCCTCTGTCTTTTCCTCCTTGCGGGGTGCAATACGTTTCGCGGCTTGGGAAAAGATATCGAAAAAGGCGGCGAGGCTATCCAGAAGGCAACAGAGTAATGGGCGTCCCTGCCGGGGAGTTCAGTCTGAGGGAGGGACTCCTCTACCTGAACCACGCCGGCGTCTCTCCCTGGCCCGAACGCACTGTACGGACGGTGCAGCGTTTTGCCGAAGAAAACATGCTGCAGGGGTCGGGGGGCTACCTGCGCTGGCTCGAGACAGAGGCCTCATTGCGCCGGAAAGCGCAGGAACTCCTCAATGCCCCCTCGGCGGACGATATCGCCCTTCTCAAAAACACGTCCGAAGCCCTTTCGGTCGTTGCATACGGCCTTGACTGGCAGAAAGGGGACACCGTCGTAAGCAGCAACCAGGAGTTCCCCTCCAACCGCATCGTATGGGAGTCCCTGGCCCGGAAAGGGGTGGAGCTCCGCGAGGCGGACCTCCGGAGCGCCGCATGTCCGGAGGACGCGCTTTTCGAGCAGGTGGACTCCCGCACCCGTCTCCTCTCGGTCAGCTCGGTGCAGTTTGCCACCGGTCTGAGGATGGACCTCCCGCGGATCGGCTCGTTCTGCAAAGAGCGGGGGATCCTGTTCTGCGTGGATGCGATCCAGAGCATCGGGGCGGTGCGGTTCGACATCCGGGAGATGCACGCCGACTTTGTGATGGCGGACGGGCATAAGTGGATGCTGGGACCGGAGGGACTCGCCCTCTTCTACTCTTCACCCGCCGCCCGCGACCGCCTGCAGCTCACCCAATACGGCTGGCACATGGTGGAAAAGGCAGGCGACTTCGACCGGCGGGAATGGAGCATCGAGAGGTCGGCGCGCCGTTTCGAATGCGGGAGCCCCAACATGCTCGGCATCCACGCCCTCGATGCAAGCCTCTCCCTCCTTCTCGAAAAGGGCATGGAGGAGGTGGAGCGGGAGCTACTCGCACGAAGCGGGCATCTCTTCGACAGGATCCGTTCCCTGCCGGAGCTGGAGCTGCTCTCTTCCCCGGAAGAGGGACGCTTTGCAGGGATCGTCACCTTTGCGCGCCGCGGTCTCGATCAGGGCGCCCTCTACCGGTATCTGACGCAGAATGAGGTGGTTTGTGCGCCGCGCGGTGGGGGGGTCCGTTTTTCTCCTCATTTCTACACTCCTTATGCACACCTAGACCGCGCCCTCGACCTGGCAGTATCGTTCACGCCCTGAAGCGCGCTGCCGCCTTTCTGTGCATGCCCCGAAAACGGCCCCAAAACGGTATAATAAACGACAGACCTCACGAAATCCATCCGTTTCTGCAGGAGTGAAGCAATGTTTGCGCATCATATAAACCGGAAAAGGCTTGTCGATACCTTCGTGGAGCTTGTCTCCATCAACTCCCCCTCTTTCCAGGAGCAGGAGATCGGAGAGCTGCTCGCCAAAAAGCTGGAGGATGCCGGATGCAGAGTGGAAAAACAGGAATACGACCGCTCCTTCAACCTCCTTGCCTTCAGAAAAGGGGCCAGACAGGAGGCGCCCCCTCTCCTCCTGAACGCCCATATGGACACCATAGAGCCCACGACCGGGATCTCCCTCGTGATGGAGAACGATCTCATACGAACCACCGGCACAACCGTACTGGGCGCCGACGACAAGAGCGCCCTCGCTCAGATCGTGGAGGCGGTCACTGTCCTGCACGAAAGGGGCATACCGCACGGCGACATCGAGATCGCCCTCACCTCGGCAGAGGAGAAGGGACTGTTCGGCGCAAAAAACCTCGATCACGGCCGTTTCCGCAGCAGGCACGCCCTTGTCCTCGACTCCAGCGGGAGCGTGGGAAGGCTGATCGTTGCCGCGCCCACCCATCTGACCTACGAGATGCAGATCACCGGACGGTCCGCCCATGCGGGGATAGAGCCCGAGAAGGGAATCAACGCCATACGGGTTGCCGCCCGTATCATCGCCGGGGTGCCCGATGGGAAGCTCGACGAGGGGACCACCGCGAATATCGGCAGCATCAGAGGGGGGACGGCTACCAATGTGGTGCCGAAAGAGGTGGTGCTCAGCGGGGAGCTGAGGAGTCATACCGTGGAAACCCTCGAAAAGACAAAGCAGAGCATCTACGAAACCGCCCATCGCATCGCCGCAGAGTGCCAGGCCCGGCTCCGTATCGAAGAGAACATGGAATACCGGGCTTTCAGGATACAAGAGGACACCCTTTTTCTGCGCTTCCTGCAGGGGGTCTTCCGGAAATGCGGGATAGAGCCGGTGCTCGCCGCAACCGGCGGCGGTTCGGACGCCAACATCTTCAACCAGAGGGGCATCACCGCCATCAACCTGTCCAACGGCATGCAGAAGGTGCATTCGACCGAAGAATATATTTCGCTGAAAGATCTCTACAACGGCTGTCTGGTGCTCCTGACGGCGGTGGCCAACTTCGGGAATGCGGCGATCTGATACGCCATCTCCGAACAGGTCTCTTACATCACCCTATTATTAAACCAGCCGCTTCCGTACAATAGCGTGGTTTTCAGCAACGCGCAGAATAAAGGAGAGATAAAGTATCACCCTCCTCACACTGATTCACTAGGAATACTCTGCTTGAGACAAGCCCCTGCGGCCTCTGCTCAAAGGAATCAGCCCTCAAGGCTTTCGGAAAGAAGACGAAAAAAAACGCTAAAGAGGAGGGTCTGAGACTTTTAAAATAACGGGTTTCAGGGGGAAGCTTAAATGGACCGGCAACCTTGACGAGATGCGGTCGGATAAATGACTTTTATTTTTTCCGGACATAGCAAAGCCCGTATCGCTGATATGCCGCGCGCTGGTATAATACGAAAGAGGACCCAGCCCCTTGATACTCGACGATTTAAATCCCCAGCAGAGAGAAGCGGTAGAGCATTTCGGCTCCCCCCTCCTGGTGCTCGCAGGCGCCGGCTCCGGGAAGACCAAGGTAATCACCTATAAGATCGCCTGGCTGGTGCAGGAGCGGGGCATAAAGGCAAGCAGGATTCTCGCCATCACCTTCACCAAGAAAGCCGCCCGTGAGATGCAGGAAAGGGTGGAGCAGCTCCTGTCGGTGCGGCCGCGCTGGATCTCCACCTTTCATGCTTTCTGTGTCCGGGTGCTGCGGGAGAGCATCGACTCCCTCGAGAAAAATTTCGACAAGAAGTTTCTCATCTATGACGAGGACGACAGCACGAAACTGCTGAGGGAGATCCTGCGCTCCCAGAACCGGCCTATAAAGGATGCGGAAGCGGCAAAAGGGGTCATCTCGAAGGCAAAACAGGAGTACCGGGAAAATATCGTCGATTACATCGCCCGGCTCCCTTTTCCCCTCTCCTCCTACGCCCCGGTGGCAGAGCTCTACCAGGCGGACCTGGAAAGGAGCAATGCCATGGATTACGACGACCTCATCTATTTCGTGGTAGAGATGCTCCTCAAGAAGCCTGCTGTCCGGGAGATGTGGCAGAAGCGCTTCGACTACATCCTCGTGGACGAGTACCAGGACACCAACAAGATACAGTACCTGCTCGTCAATCTCCTTGCGGGGAAGGAGGGGAACATCTGCGTGGTCGGGGACCCGCAGCAATGCATCTACACCTGGAGAGGCGCACATCCGCTGAACATCCTCAACTTCACGCAGGACTTCAGCGCCGAGGAAAAGCGGCTCGAGATCAACTACCGTTCCACAAAGACCATCCTCGACATCGCCAACAAGGTCATCGCGCGGGCAGACCGTATGTGGGAGGGCAGGATACTGGAGCTCTCCTCCGTCAGGGGGGAAGAGGGAGAAGTCAGGTACACGAGGAAAGAGGACAGCGTTGCGGAGTGTTCCTTCATCGCGCGGAAAATAAAGGACCTCGTTGACAGCGGCTACCGCTATTCGGATATCGCCCTTCTCATGAGGATGTCCTTCGTATCGCGCGGGATCGAGCACACCTTTCTGAACTACGGCATCCCCTACGAGATCATCGGCGGGCCCGCCTTTTACGACAGGGCGGAGATCAAGGATATCCTCTCCTATCTCCGGCTCATTGCGAACAGGCGGGACAAGACCGCCTTCGAGCGGATCATCAATGTTCCGCCGCGCTCCATCGGCTCCCAAACATTACTGAAAATACGGGCCAACTACCGGACCGACTGGATACAGGCGTTGCGGGATACGCCCCTCGCAGCAAAGGCGAAAGCGCACGCGGAACACTTCGCACGGATCATCGAGAGCTACGGGGATACGGTGGAGGACAAACCCTATACGGTCCTCATGGAGCTCCTTTCCGACATCAATTATGCTTCCTATCTCATGGAGCATTACCGTGAGGACTATGAGGACAGGCGGGGGAACCTCTCGGAGCTTGCCAATGTACTCCAGGCCGTCGAGGCGGAGGGCAGGCCGTTCTCCGAGTTCAGGGAGGACAGCATCCTCTCCCATGACCAGGACAGGATCGGCAGCTCCGACACGGTGAAGGTAATGACGATCCACGCCGCAAAGGGACTGGAGTTCCCGGTGGTCTTCGTCGTGGCCCTTGAAGAGGAGATCTTCCCCTCTGCCCGGGCCATGGAAAGCCCCTCCGCCCTTGAAGAAGAGCGGAGGCTCTTCTACGTCGCGATCACCCGTGCAAAGGAGAGACTCTATCTCTCCTCGGCAGCGTACCGGATGCGGTTCGGGGATGCGATGCTCTCCCTGCCCTCCCGGTATGTTGAGGAGATCGAAGACGATATTGCGCCCCTCACTCCGGAGCGGTCCTGAAGGCCCTTTCAGCAGAAGGGAGAGCGGAAATCATTCCGCCTGCTGCCCCAACCTCATGAGGCTCTCCCGGGCGGATTCCCGCTCCGGCGCCTGCCCGGGGAGAAAGGAAAGCGCCTTCCGGTAATACTCACCCGCCTTCTCCCGTTTTCCCCTCTTTTCGTAAAAACGCGCCAGGGCGTACGCATCCTGTCCGATGCCTTTCCGGTGGCTCTCCTCGTCAAAGGAAAACACCTGCAGCGCCTTCTCCCGCACCGCTATGGCCTTCGCCCATTCTCCTTCTTCCTCATGCGCGCGGGCAAGCACCTCGAAGGGGTCGAGGCTCAGGGAGCGAAGATAACGGGTATCGGCCTCACGGGCCGGATCATACCGGGCAACAATGGCGGAAGCGAGGGGGACGATCTTCTTCCGGTAGAGCGCCTCGTCCCTCAGGTAGAGGTCGAGCAGAAGGGCTTTCAGGGGGAGGGAGTCCCGGTAGAACGGGACCAGCTTCTCAAGCTTGCCGACAATGACGGGAAGTGAATAGATCCCTCCCAAAAACCTCCTCACTTCCTCTTCAGCCTCCGCGACAATGGTCTCCTCGCGCAACGAGACGGCGATATCGGTAGCGAGCTGGGCCAGCTTTCCGGGCATTTCCTCCTCGCCCTCCCCCGACTGGGTAAATGCCTTCACCGCACCTCCCTTCATCTCCGCTGAGTAGGCGTTTATCACCCACCTGGCATCGAACCGCGCAATGTCTCCATAGACGGCGAAGTCCGCGCGCACCCTCTTGGATACCCTCTCCACCAGTTTCGGCTCCATCTTCCAGAGCACGCCTGCCGTCGTGCCGAACCGCCCCCTCTCTGCCCAGGCAAAGGACGGCTCCACCTCCAAAAACACCCTCCTGACGACCTCCGGGGGCACTGTTTCGATGAAGTCCCGTGCGGCCAGCTCCGCCTGCAGCACAGAGGACAGCCGCGCATCGGTTTCCTTGCGGGAGGTGTCGCTGAAAGGGAATACGGCAACCCGTATCTTCCCCGAGGGTGATTCAATGCGGGCGGACGCAGCCCCGGCTACGCCGGCCATTGCGAGAAACGCGAACATGAGCAAAAGAGCTTTCCGCACCATGATAGGGCATTATACCACCACCCCAAAAGGATCATAAAGGAGGTTCGTCCGGCGCCCCTCCCCAAGCATCCCGTTTTGGTATATAATGAAGAAAATTACATTTGAAGCGGAGGGATAATCATGAAGTTCGAACTCGAGGGGACACTGCTGAAGATGATTCCGGAAAACGAGCAGGAAAAGGCAGAGCTGAACCAGGTATGGACGATCATTATCGGGTGCGTCAGCGAGGGCAAGAAGCTGGTGCCGGTGGGAGAATACCTGCCCGGCATAAAGGAAGTTGCGACGTTCAACATAGAGTAGAAGAGCAGCGCCTTCCCACGGGCCGGACCGCTCAACAGCGGCGTTCCGGCCCTTTTTTTCTGCTCTTCTTCATGATGATGTCTCCCGGAAAGACATCCAGCGTCCCTGCAGCGTGAAGGGAGTCCATGACGTCTTCGTAGCACTGCGGGTCATATCGTCATAGTGGTCGCGCTCACGGCCGCTGCGCTATCCGTCGTCGAGGGGAAAGGCTCTGTCTCCCCGCCGATAAGCAAGCGCAAGGTATTGGAGAGGGAGGAAAAATCCCTGCTGCCCGCCCCAAAACCGATTGAGTCGATTGAAAACGACGGCTTCGGGAGGTATTCTGCATTCAATCCCTTGAGAAGCACCGCTCCCGTAGGGGTTGTCAGCTCAAAGGGAATATCTGACCGGTATACCGGAAAGCCCTTCAGTAACTCCGCGGTAGCGGGAGCGGGGACCGGAAGAACGCCGTGGTCTGTTGCAACGGTGCCGCTGCCCACATTGACTGCAGAAGTGTATACTCTCTCTACTCCCAGGAGAGAGAGACCGCAAAGGGTGCCGAATATGTCCACCAGGCAATCGACTCCCCCCAACTCATGAAGATGGACTTTCTCGAAGGGTTCTCCATGAACCTTTGCCTCCGCTTCGAAAAGGGTCCTGAAGATCTGCAGTCCCCTTTGTTTCACCGTGCTCTTCAGGGTGGAGCTTTCAATAATTCCGGCAATGTCCTCCCAGCGGACCGCCTTCCCATGTCTCCTCCCCCTGAGGGTGACATCGACCTTTGTGGCGGAGATGCCGTTGCGGGTCACTTTCCGGGAGGAAAGAGAATAGCCGGTTACGGGGAGAGCCTTGAGGGACCTTTCCAGGTCTGTAAGAGGAACCCCGGCATCCACGAGGGCGCCGAGACACATATCTCCGCTGATACCGGCAAAACAATCAAAATAGACGCTCTTCATATCTCAATAGTAACCTCCTCATCGGATTCTCTCAATTTTGATTCGATCATGGTTCTGAGTTCGGAGAGCGAGATGAGGCAGTTCATCTTCTCTTTCACCTGGGTCTGGACATTCACCAGGAAGTCGTGCTCCACATCCATGCACAAGGGCTGCCCGGGCTCTCCCACGAGCTTCACCGCGCACTGAAACTCCTGGACCTTCTCCTTCATTCTGAGAGTAACCTTTCTCGCGGCATAGGCAACGCGGTAGAAGATATGGGTGGTATCCACCCGGTGGTACCCTGTCACCTTGAGCTCCTGTATCAGGAACGCGGCAATGGCCTCCTCCTTTGCCGCCGTCGTATCGATGAGAAGGAGGTGGCCGGGCCGGTTCTTCTTGGTAATGGTGGGGATGAGCTGGACATTGTGTGCGCCCAATCCCATGATCCTCTCCACGGCGAAGCCGAGGACCTCTCCCGACGCATGATCGACCTGTGCAAGCAGCAGATGCGCTTTCTTTTCCATAAAGAGTGTGGCCGGTGCTTTGCCTAGAAGTCGAGGCCCTTCATGATGTCGTAAGCGAGCTGCGTCGCTTTTTTAAGACTGGGAGAGGGCAGGGCCATAATGACGTTGGCCGTCTCGGTCGCCTTGTCCGCCGCCTCTTTGGGGTCCATGCCCAAGGCGGCTGCCATGCAGGCGCAGACCACCACGTCCATGGAGCAGGCCCCCGCGCAGAGCAGGTCGATGATGGCCGGGGAGATACAGGAGATGGCATCGATGGTCTCTCTGTCCTGTTTCAGCAGGGCCTCGGGCGCGGCCTTGGCAAGCACGTTTTCCAGTTCATAGACCCTGCCGTCGATCTTCACCTCTGCGTCGATATAGGCGTCAAAGGCGAAGTGCTTCTGGGCAAACTTGTGGCAGCGTCTTCCCGAGCCGGGTTTTACCGTGGTGAACTTGATGTACTCGATGTTTTTGTTCAGCCGCTTGCTCATGGCCTTTGCCGCCGCTTCGGCAATAGCGTCGATGTGCTTTTTTTGCACCTCTCCCATCAGCTCTTCGAGCGATGCCCCTTCTTTCAGACGCTTGTGGGCATAGAGGGCTCTTTTTGTCAGGGCATTGGTGAGCCCCGGCTCCGTGGCCTTGATGAGGGCGTCGGTGAGCGGTCCGCGCTCCACTGCCTCGGCCCTGCGGGCAAGGAGGTTAGTCGCCACCGTGGCGTCCTCCCGCTGAAAGTGCATGTCCATGGTCTTTTTGATGACGGCAATGATCTCCTCGGGGGCCGCTCCCTTCCCCAGCAGGTAGAGCGCAAGCACCGGAGAGGTGACCCAGTGGTGCAGGGGGATGACCAGGGGGCCTCCGGACCTTCCCGCGCCGATGGCGGCCCCCTCCTGGATAACGGAGCACATCTCACAGAACATGATCATGCCCACCACGGTGGGCGTGCCGGAGTCCTTCAGGATGATCGCCAGGTCCCCCACCACCTGGGCGGTCCTGAGCTCATCCCCTGTGCCCCTGATGTGGAGCACCTCGGGCAGCTCCGCCTCTTTGACCGCTGCCTGGGCAACGGTCTCGGGGGTGCGCGTGACCATGAACTGTCCGAACTCTTCGCCCACGTAGGCGTCCGGGTGAATGATCTCCAGGGCCGCCGCCGCACCAAAGAGCGCGGCCAGCCATTTGTTGGGCTTCATCCCCGCAGAGAGGTACGCCCGCATCATGGCGCTCGTGCCGATGGTGGCAAGCTTCCGGCCCAGCTTCGGAAAGAGGTGGTCCTCTCCGATGGCGGAATGGCCGACGATGGGCCCCCCTGCCCCAAGGGGCAGGTAGCGGGAGTCGTAGGGGGCGAGGTGCTCTTTGTCCAGGGCCTGGTAGATGGCCAGGGTAGCGGCAAAGCCGGAGATCTTGTTGTTTTGTTTCTCGGTGGGCATGCAGGAGATGCGCCCCGAGGGAATGCCCGCGGCCATGCGGGTGACGGCCCCCAGCTTCCGGTTGGGGCAGGGCATGCCGCACTGCACGTTCACCCCCGCCCAGTAAAGGAGCGTTGCCGCCGCAAGGGCCGCGTTGGCGGGGTCCGCCCCGCACTCCATGAGCTTCTTTACCGCTTTCTTTGCAATGTCGTCGATGTCGGTATGGGGCTCATCAGAGAGGTCCAGTTTCAGTTTCCTGCCTTTCTGGAGCTCCTTGGCAATCACGTCCGCTGCCGCCCAGACCCCGATGTTGAAGGCTCCCCAGCCCCCCAGCCCCGCATCAAGCTTGTCCACGGTAAGGTATTCGGGCCGCGCCGTAGCGGCCCGGAAGGTGGCCATGATCTCTCTGTGCATATCTGCTCTCCTTTATCGATA
>JAXLZK010000033.1:0-23188 GCA_046350935.1 Thermodesulfovibrionales bacterium | reverse complement strand
TCCGTCATTCCGGCAGATCCGTTGAGCCGGAATCCAGAGTTTTCAAAAACTTCTGGACTCCGGTTTTCACCGGAGTGACGAAATATGCGTACCTCGTTTTAATAAATCAGCCTTGCCACTGCCGGGCAACCTGCATGAACCGCTGCAGGTTTTCATAGGGGATGGTGGGAGGGATGTCGCAGCCAGGCATGAGGATGAACCCCCCCTCGGTCCCCACTGCCCCGATGACTCGCCTTGAGGCCTCCTCCACTTCCTGCACCGTGCCCTGCAGCAGTACCTTGACCGGATCGATGTTGCCCGCTATGCACATTTTACCGTGCAGTACTTCTTTGGCTTTTACCATGTCGGTCTTGTGGTCGAGGCTTGCGCAGCTTGCCCCGGTGGAGGGAAAGAGGTCGAGCCGGTCGGTGGTGTTCCCGCAGATATGAACGATGGTGTGGACCTCATACGACCGCGCCCAGTCGGTGAGCCTCTTTAAGTACGGCACCACGAACTGCTCAAACTGCTTCCGGGAGATGAGGTCCCCCGAGGCGGTGGGGTCCCCGACAAGAATGACCTCCAGTATCCGCTCCCGGACCAAAGGCTCAAAAAAACGGAGGAGCAGCCGGGTGGCAAAATCAAGCACCCGATGCACCCAGGCTGGCTGCTTGAAGACCGCCTTCATCATCACTTCCTCCCCGATGAGCCGCGCCGCAAGGGTGAAGGGTCCCCACGCGGTCATGGTCACCACATACTCCTCCCCGATCCGGGAATGGGTCTGCCGGAAGGCCTCCCTGATGGTGGTCATCACCGGGTCTTGGTCGAGGCGCTCCATGTCGAGGCCTGCCAGGTCCTTTTCCGAAAAAACAATAGGGTCCTCCAGGTCGGGAGCCCCGATCTCCCGGTACTTGATCCTGCCCCCAAGGGCCGCCACCGGAAAGTTGGGGTACCCCGAGCCCACATACACGATGTCGCTCCGCAGTCTGCCGGCCATCTCCACCAGCATCCCGGCCATCTTTACGGCGTCCCCGGCCATCTCCTCAAAGGTAATGCCGTAGTGATGGACGCTCCACATCCCCCCGCCCACCAACGCCGCCGGTATCCTCTCCGCTCGCCCTCCGCTCAGTGCCCTCAGTATTACTTCTCTCGGTGTCATGCCTCAACGCCTCCTTAATGGCCACATCGGACGTTCCTGCCGACATTTTCCATGTCGACAGGCGTTTAAACAGCCTGCGCAATCCTTGCAGCGAGTAGCGCTACCTGTTCCGCGCGCTCTCGCGCTCCTGGAATCCCCGCTGTTATGAAGCACGCTTTTTCTGCAACCTCCGCGGCTTGTTGCGGGGCCATTACCCCCATTGCAGCCGCGATGGCAGCAGGAACGGTAACATTAATGATAGTGTTGCTCGCCAAATACAGTTCGGACATGACCGCAGCGGCCAGCGGCACTGCCCACGCGACATCAGTTCGCTCACCTTTTACTACCTTCGGCAGCAGGTCATGAACGAACCCTTCCAACCGCGCGGTCTGGCCTGCAACGGTGACTTCCACATCGGCAAGGGCGTCGAAGGCCCAATATTTCTCCACGATCTTGCCTTTGCGCCTGGCAGCAGGTCCCAGTTTGGTCACATGGACCTTTACCTCTTTGCCCAGCATGGCGGTGAACATCGCGCTTGCGTTTGACTCAACGATCTGCCGGCGCTCCTGATCGAGTGCGCATACCACTTCCGCCAAGGATCTTCCAGCCTTGATTTCCTCGCACGCCTTGGCAGCGCGACGATAGAGGGCATTGCACCGGGTCGGCTCGGTTGCCAAAATAAGGGTGTCCGTCACGGGACCGCCACGTACCTCAGCCGCCTTCCGGGTTACCGTGTTGATCGCGATCATCGCCATCTCGGGATCGAAGGAAGACGCGGCTCTCTCCTTTGCGACCGCCTCTATAGCTGCAGGCTGATCCCCCTTGTTTTGCAGCAATACCTTCATCGCCACCACAGCGTAAGCGCATACGTGACCGAGGGGCGCATTCACCGGTCCGCCGGAGAACCCCGCGATGCCCTCCTGGAAAACGCTGAAGATCTCGTCCAATGCCATCATTCCGATTACCGATGGCCCACCTGCGTCCTTCAGGATCAGACCCATGTCGCCGATCACACGGGCCGTGTCATATTCCTCGCCGGTGACCCTTACATGGAGTTTTGGTGGCAGTTGGGCCAGTTCCGCTGCTGACTTGCCCACAAGATACGCCGTGTTGACCTTCTGGTACGTTCCGTACTCCTGACCGACCTCGGCATCCGGATGAATAATCTCAAGGATAGCGGCGGCGCCGAAGAGCGCCGCAGTGAACGGATGCGGATGAATTCCGGCTCCTGCCATTGCGTCAAGCATAGCCTGCGTGCCTATCCGCGCTCCATTCGCCGCCATTTCCGGCCATATTACGTCCTCGCCCAATGCGCTATGGCCATACAGCGGACCGCCTCCGACGTTTTGCGGCAACTGTCGGCCGCTTACCGGACTGAGTTTTCCCTCCGCCATCGCCTGATAGATCGCCTGTACCGCAGGAAATCCGGATATCTTATTGTTCATCTTCGCCGTGGGAATTGCAACTATACCGCACCGGTCCACTCCCGCGAGGATACGCGCCATTGCTCCCAGCTTGCGGTTGCCTGCAGGTATGCCCACTTGTGCTTTTGCTCCCGCGATATAGAGCATGGTTGCACTGAGGAGTGCGGCATTGGCGCCGTCCGCTCCCGCGTCCCTGGCAGCAGCAATTGCTTTTGAAAGGACGTCCTCGACCGGAAGGTGTCGAACGTTGGCGAACTTCACCGAGATGTCCGCGCCACGCAGGAGTTCTTCGGCAACCACGTTGGCAATAGAAATGACCGGAATGTTCAGCATGCCATGTCCGCCGGCAAGGGCCTCGATACGGTCACTGGTAAGCCAATTGACATTTGTCGTGGCGGCAGTTATCGCCGCAGCTATAACCTTGTCCATGATATCCTCCTGTTTGTGTGATTTCAGTATTCGGCGCGGCGGGCTTCCTCTCCGTACGCTCCCCCCTCACTATTTTCGTTATTGCCTCTCTCGGCCTCATGCTCTCAACGCCTCTCTCTTCCGTCGTTTAGCCCTGGTCACTGTCTGTGGTGTTAGTGCCGGGCTCTATTAATTAAACCGGCGATACACCCGGCACTGAAGCCGTTATCGATGTTCACCACTGCGACGCCGGGAGAGCATGAGTTCAGCATCCCCAGCAGAGCCGACAGCCCGTTAAAATTTGCTCCATACCCCACGCTTGTGGGGACAGCGATCACCGGCTTGTCCACAAGGCCTCCCACTACGCTGGGAAGAGCGCCTTCCATCCCCGCAACGACTATCAGCACGGTGGCCGACATCAGAAGGGTTGCCTTATCCAGCACTCTATGGATGCCTGCAACACCGACATCATAGAGCCGCTCTACCCTGTTCCCCATGATTTCGGCCATAGCCGCAGCCTCCTCAGCTACAGGCATATCGGATGTTCCCGCCGAGATCACAAGAATGAAACCACTATTGGCGGGCTTCTTTTCCCCTCCCCTCAGAATTATCATTCGGGCCTGCTCATTGAATGTGGCCTTCTTATAGCGCTTTCTCACCGACTCAAATGCCTCTCTGTCGGTCCTCGTAACAATTGCATCACTGCCGCTCTTACTCAAAACATCGATGATCCGGAGGATCTGTTCTTTCGTTTTACCTGCTCCGTAAACGATCTCAGGGATCCCCTGTCTGAGGGATCGATGGTGATCGATCTTGGCAAAATCGATATCCTCGTAAGGCAGGGTTTTCAGCCTTTGCAGGGCGCTGTCGACATCCACTTCACCCGCCGCAACCTGCTTCATCAGGTCTCTTAAGCGATCATTTCTCATAGAGAAAGAAGCTCTCCTTTATTCAGAATACCTCTCTCGTTCAGCCTGCCGCTCCTGAAACCCTCCAGGTCTAGGGAGATATATCTGAACCCGATCGATTTCAAATGCGTATTCACTTCGGTCCTTATCGAGGCATCAAGCATCCGGGGAATCTCCTCTTCACCGAGCTCTATCCGGGCGCTCTCCTTGTGGTAGCGAACCCGCAGTTCGGTAAACCCCAATGTCCTCAAAAAGCTCTCTGCGGCATCAACCTGGCGCAACCCTTCAAGGGTTATCACAGTCCCATAGGGAAATCTCGATGAAAGGCACGGAGAAGAGGGCTTATTCCACGTAGGAAGTTTCAGCTCCTCTGAGAGCTGCCGCACCTCCTCCTTTCCGAGCCCGACCTCGATGAGCGGACTCCGCACGCCATGCGTGAGAGCAGCTTTCCTCCCCGGCCTCCAATCGTCAAGGTCATCAAGATTGCTGCCGTCCAGGACAAAGCGGCACCCGGCGGAAAGGGCGATTTCCTTCAACTTTCCGAACAGTTGATCCTTGCAATAAAAGCACCGGTCACGTGGATTCTTTACGAAATCCTGGCTTTCAAGTTCCGATCTTTCGATAAGGAGATGATCGGCTCCCAATGTTTTTATCATTTCCATGGCATTGAGATAATCGTGCTTCGGCATGGTGGGCGATACGGCGATCACGGCGAGGCACTTCGCTTTCGAGAGCAGGGCGGCCTTCAGCAGAAAAGTGCTGTCCACTCCCCCTGAAAACGCAACAACAACGCTCTCCATACTTCCGATGAGGTCGGTAAGGTGATCCAATTTGCTCGATCTCTGCGCTACGCCGGACATTTCTTCTCCTTAACTCCCTACCTTCCTGCACAGCTCCGCAACCCTCGCCCCCAGCTTGAATGCGTGATCCGCCGTCTCTTCATCGGGCGCATCCACACAGGCGACACCGTAGTGGCCGGTGGCTCCGGTGAGGGGATCACCGACAACCACCATCCCGTAGATGAGCATGCACTGAAGGATAGAGAGGATAGTCGTCTCTTTCCCTCCCGTAAGGAACTTGCTCGTTGCAAAAGCCGCTCCCACCTTGTTCTCCATCTGCCTGCGCACGCTCACAAACTCATCGAAGACCCGCTTGAGATCGGCGGCCATGACGCCGAAATAGACCGGTGAGCCGGCAATAACTCCCGCGGAACCGGCAAAATCCTCCCTGGCAACTTCAGCGGTGCTCCTCAGCACGGCCTTTACGCCGGTTGACTCCACCCCTTTGGCCGCCGCTTCCGCGAGTTTTCTCGTATTTCCTCCCTTCGAGTAGTAAAGCACTAATACCTGCACTCACCGCCTCCTTTTCCCCTGTTGCGGAGGGGACCAACTAAAACGATATTCACCAGTACACAGTTAGTTTTGAAATAGTGGAGTGCGTTCCCCCTCTCCCGGCCTTCGGCCGCCCTACCTATTCCCCAGAAAATCTCTGATTTCCTGGGGACCCCTCTCCCTCCAGGGGAGAGGGGTTTTTAAAGTTTCCCTCCCCCTTTGAGGGGGGAGGGCGAGAGTGGGGGTGACCACACTTTCAAAGGTGACGCTGCACTTCCACTCCCCTAAACAGTTTCGTAGATACGGATATCCGGGGCATTCTGCAGCAGCGGCTCCAAAGCTTTCACTACCTCCTTTGTGAACAGGTCGGAACCGAGATAGCCCTTTGCGTGACCCACCGTGTCAAAGCCATGCGCTACCTGGACATCCTCCTCGCGCACGAGCAGGTCCTTCGATGCGGCGCCCGGAACTTCCTGCAGAAAGCGCTGCTTGTACTTGTTGTACACGGCCGCGGCTGCGGTGCGGTCGCCGGAGGCGATCCTCATGGTAATCTGAAGGTTTACCATCTTTTTTTCTCCTTTGCGGTACAGGTTTGCCGGCGCGACGACCGGCTTATTTTCTGATGATACCAAAGACCCTCCTCTATAGAGAAATTGTTTTTTAACATTTTATTTATAGTTATATGTTATAAATAAAGAATGAATCTGAGTCAGCTCCGCTTCGTTGCCGCAGTGGCCGAAACCGGCTCTTTCAGCAGGGCCGCCGATCACTGCTGTGTCACCCAGCCTACGCTTTCGAACGCAATCGCTCAACTTGAAGAGGAACTCGGCGAGCGCCTGTTCGTGCGGACCACCCGTAAAGTGGCATTGACCGACTTCGGCCGGCATCTCCTTCCCGGAATACTCGAAGTGCTGGGCTCTCATGACGCCCTCCTGAGGAAGACGCGGGAGTTCCTGTACCCCGAAAGGCGGCTCATCCGGGTCGGCACGTCGCCCCTCATCAGTCCCCGTCTCCTCGGATTGATCATCGATCCCTTCCGCCGCCGAAACCCCCAGGTGGAGGTGATTCTGCGCGAGATGAACATGGCGGACCTGTACCGCCTGCTCGACGAAGGACAGCTCGATTTCATCTTCGGCGTTTCGGGCACGCACAAGGGGCAGTGGGCAAGAGCGTTCCTTTACCGGGAGCCGCTCCTGTTTCTGCCCAGCAAAGCGGGTGCCTCATCCCGGCGGCAGGCGAAGACCATACTGCTGAAGGACATTGCCGGTGAGACGTTCGTCATGGTGCCGGACGCGTGCGGGCTGGCGCGGGCGACACGCTCCCTCTTTCGCAGCCACCGATTGAAGATCAACGAGTATCCAGGCGAGGCGTTAAGCTATCAGGTGCTCGAAGAGTGGGCACTGATGGGTGTCGGCGCTGCGATTCTCCCCAAGTCGAAAATCTCACTGAAAAACAGGTCGGCTCTTCCCCTTGTCGAGAGGTCGGGAGACCCGGTGACCCTCTCATTTGAGGCGGTGTGGGTCGAAACGAAAAACATGGTCCCCCACCTGGCGGACTTTGCCCGCCATCTGCAGCAGGTGGCGCCCACCCTGCAATAAGAATACAGAGAGCCTATCCTGTCGTGAGGCTTTTCAATTTCCGGCAGCGAACGAGCGTACGCTTTCCCTGTCAGGGGGAGAGCAGAGAACCGGCCGGGGAAAAAGAGAAGGGGGCATGAGTGCCAAAGCTGCCCTGAAATAATGAAACGGAAAGGAGCAGCGACAAGGGCAAAAAGACAGAGAAGGAATCACCGCAGCGGCATTCAAGGCGTAGAGGTCACTGTACGAAACACGCAGAGAGCGGCAGCAGGAAACGGAGCCGGCGTATCACGCATCAGACCCTGTTTCCTGTCAGGACTATCCAGACCACCTCTCCTTTTCTGCGCTTACTCATAGACGTCGATCTCCAGGGAGTCGGCCACCAGCACCGCAAGGGCCATGGACAGCTCCTCTACATCATCGATACCGGAGATGCTCCTCTGGAGCAGCTCATCGTGGAGCGCCGTATAGATTTTCTCGAATCTCTCCGTGTGGCTGCGTCTCGGGTTGATGGGGCATTGCGGCATACCGTCCTCCTGTGAAACAGAATCCTTCGGATGTCTGAGTGGAGTATAAAAAGAAGAATGCTGGGCTGTCAAACGGGGGGAAGCGCAATGCGGAGAAGGAGCTCCTTCAGCTCCTCCCGGTCGTCTACAAGGAAATCAGGGCTGCAGGAAGAGAGTCTCTCCTTCGTCTGGTAGCCCCAGGTGACCGCTACCGTCAGCACGTCCGCTCCCTTCCCCGCTTCCATGTCATGAGTCATGTCGCCGATATACACCGTTTCGCTGCTGAGGAACTGCTCTTCGTGCAGGATCCTGCGAATCGCCCCCGTCTTGTCGTGCACGCTGCCGCGCACCGCGGCAAACCAGCCCTGCAAGCCGAAGTCCCGCACCTCCTGTTCGAGCTTTTCCTGCGGATGGGAGCTGAGAATCGCCATCCGCACCCCCCTTTCCCTCAGCAGGGAGAGCAGATCTCTCGCCTGGGGAAAGAGGTTCGGCTCCTCCCCCTTGCTGATCTCCTCGAGGAAGAGGGAGCGCAATTCCCTTTCTGAGAGGGAAACGAACTTATTATAGAAATCCATATAGGGCAGGGTGAACTCCCTCCGGTACGCTTCGAAGGACAGGGGCGGCGCTCCGAGCCGCCTGAATACGTTCATGGTGGCGGTATACCCCTGCATCAGGTCATCGCTCAGAGTACCCGACCAGTCGAAGATGGCATTCCGTATCGTCATACACCCATTGTAGCGGAGAGATGCGGGGAAAAGGAACCCCGTCCCCGCCCACGAACTTGACTACGGTTCCCGAAGGGATACAATTAAAGTAAGAAAAACGGAGGTGCCGTGCGCATGATCGTACTCTTCGATACCCTCGGAACACTTTTTTCCTTTGACAGTGTCCGGAACGAATGCCGGGAACAGGGGCTCCCGGAAGAAATAACGGAGCTCTGGCTCTCCGCAATGAGCCGGACTTCTATGGCAGCAACCCTGTATGGCAGATATATCCCCCTCAACGATGCCGCTGAGGCAAGCCTGCACCAGGTCATCGAGGCGAAAGGAGTGCACCGCGCTGCTGCCGCTCCCCTCCTCGATGCGCTCCAAAGGGCAGAACCACGGGAGGGTGCGCGGGAATGCCTGCGCACCCTGCGCACGGACGGGCACCGTCTCGCAATCCTCGCGAGCGGCAGCAGCCAGGCGACCCACTCCCTGCTCGAGAAGGCGGGGGGCACCTACCTTTTCGACCATATCTTTTCGTGCGACGCGGTGGCCGCCTGCAAGCCCCATCCCGCTCCCTATCGCATGGCCTTGGATCGGATACACACCGCTCCTGCAGACGCATGCCTCGTGTCCGTCCACGGATGGGAGGTGCAGGGGGCGGATACCGTGGGGCTCGATACCATATGGGTGGCTGAGCTCGAGAAGCGCTGGCCGTTTCCGGGTACGCCCCCCGGTCCCGCAGTCTCCACCCTCTCCGAAGTACCCGGAGCGCTCGCCCGCCGGCTCACTGAGGCCATTTGTTGAGCGCACCCGCCCGTCTGCACTGCCGCATCTCCCCCCTTATTTTCCTTGAACGTCCGCCCGGTCGGCGCACGAGAGGAATTCCTTCACGTTGCGCAGGGGGGTGTTAAGGGGCAGATCGCAGGAGGGCATGAGGATGTACCGCAGAAAGGGGTCCTTCACCTGGGAAACGCACGCGGCAACAGCCCGGCGGATGCTGTCGGGCTCTCCCTTCTCGATCACGTCGATGACAGGGACGTTCCCGGCGGTGACGAGCTTCTCATGGTACAGGTCGTATGCTTCGCGGAGAGCGATATGGTCATCGACGGTAATGCAGTCGGCCCCGGTAAGCGGGTAGAGGGGAAGTTGAGAACGGATTTCCCCGCATTGGTGGAGGAAGCAACGGACGCCCCTCTGCTGCACGTGCCCGAAGAGCCTCTGCTGCAGGGGCAGGATAAGCTCCCGGTACTCTTCGTCGGGCATAAGGGTATTCGATCCTCCCGTAATGGAGATTCCGTCGACCAGGCCCTGATCGATGAGAAGATCGAAAAGCGCTGAGGAAAGCCGGACTCCCAGTTCTCCCACTTCACGGATAAACATCCTGTCCGTCACCAGCTTCTCCTTAAGCAGGTCCCAGTCGCACAGGATCATCGCCCAGGTAAACGGCCCCCAGGAGGTGACGCAGAGAAAACGTTCAGGAAAATTCTTTCGCATTCCTCCGATCATGCGGACCAGAGAGAGGGTGTAGGGCGACGCGGAGAGGTCGATCTGTCCGCACCGCTGCACCTCCTCCCTGGTATGGAGAAGAGGGTGGGCGAGAAGGGGCGCCTGTGCCCCGCGGAAGGCAAGCGTCCCGCCGATGGCCTCGGCGGGGAAGGAGTTGAGTCCCGAACCGAGGAAGAGGATGTCGGTGTCCAGCTCCGCGTAAAGCGGGGAGAGCGCCGCGGCAAAGCGGTCTGCCCCTCCTGCTATGTCCTCTATGCGCAATCCGGCCTGCTTGTAGGCCCAGAGCCCGCCACCGAAGAGGGCGCGGGGCAGCCGCTCGTTCCGCTCTCCCTCCATCGTGCGTTGGATGATCTCCCTGCTGTTCCTCATCGTCTCCCCCCGATCAGTAATGTCGAATGCCGTTCAAATCCCCGTCAGTGCTTAAAGGCCCGCTGACCGGTAAAGACCATGGCGACGTTCGCCTCGTTGCATGCCTCGATCACCTCGTAATCCCTTTCGGAGCCCCCGGGTTGTACGACCGCGGCGATCCCCTCCTTGATGCCCACATCCACGCCGTCCCTGAAAGGGAAGAAGGCATCGGAGACCATCGTGGACCCGAGAAGGCCCCCCTTCGCCTTTTTCGTCTCCTCGTCGATCTCGCGCAGGGCGGAGATGTCCCGTGTGCCCCGGGCGGCCTCGATCTCGAACGTCTTGTAAGGAATCCCGTACGTGCTGAAGCAGAGGGCGTCCGCAAACTTGGTGTAGGCCTTGAAAACTGCGATCTCCGCAACCCCTACGCGGTCCTGCTCGCCGGTCCCGATTCCCACGGTGGCGCCGTCCTTCACATAGATGACGGAATTGGAGGTGATCCCCTGCTCAACATTCCAGCCGAAGAGCATATCCTCATACTCTTTTTCCGTAGGCTGCCTTTCGACGACGTATTCCCTGCCCTTGAAGGAGGCCTTTGCGGGCAGGAAGTCGCCCCGGGTCCGGATCCTGTTGAGGGGGGACTGCTGGACAATGATGCCCCCGTCGATCAGCGACTTGAAATCCACGAACCGGAGGGAGCGGTATTTCTCAAGCTCGTGGATTCTGTCGATCCTGACGATTCTGAGGTTCTTCCGGCGTGCGAGGACCTCCACCACCCCTTCTTCGAACTCCGGGGCGCCCACCACCTCAAGGTAGTTGCCGCTCACCATTTCGGCCGTCACCCTGTCCAGGGGGCGGTTGACCACGAGGCAGCCTCCGAAGGCGGCGATCCTATCCGCCATATTCGCCCTGTCATAGGCCTCTGCAACGGTTCCCCCATAGGCTACCCCGCAGGGATTGTTATGTTTCATGATGGTCGCCGCGGGCCTGCCGGAAAGGAACTTGAGGATGTTCAGGGCATTGTCCAGGTCGGTCAGATTGGTTTTCCCGGGATGCTTCCCTGCCTGGATCATATCGTCTTCGGTAATGCTGCTCACCAGTCCGTTGCCCGGCGTGATGAAGGCGCACTCCCCCAGAACAAGATTCCCGTTCACCAATTCGTAGAGGGCAGCCTGCTGGTCGGGGTTCTCCCCGTAGCGCAGGCCCTTCTCGATCAGCTCTCCGGTCTTTTCGTCGGGGATCTTCCACACCCTCTTCCGGTACCTCAGGGTCCGGTCGCCGAACTGTATGGTCATTTCGTCGGGGAAAGCGTCGTCCATTATCGTACGGTACATTTTCTTCAAGTCAGGCATGGGGGCCTCCCTAAAAGAGATAGAGTGGAACCGCAGTACGCTGCAGGCAGCCGAGGAGAGCGGTGCATGAAAATAATGATACCATAACGGGTTGCCGGGAGGGAAGTAGCGTTCTTTTCAGGAGTCCGGAAGGGAGAAGCATACGAAAGGTTCGTTCAAAAGCGGCAGTGATACGGGCAAAGCAGCAGCACAAAAAGGGAAACCCGCCCCGGCGTGGACAGCAGGAAGGGAAGGAGCTACCCGAGCAGCTTCCGCACGAATAAGAACAGAGGGTATGCCACTCCTCCCAGCAATGCAGCAAGCCCGAGAATAATGCTCCCCTTCAGCTCGATCAGCAGCATGCTCCCCAGGAAATTCTCCGCCTCCCCGGTGCCCCTTTCGAGGCAAACGAGACCTGTCCCCGCAGTGAAGAGAACGCCGTACAGAAGGACGTTCAGGAGCGTTCCCCAGCCCGGCGTCCAGATACTCAGATAGTCCAGGAGCAGCAGTGCCGCAAGGGCGGCAAGCGTTATCTCGCCCTTGAAGGGAAAGCGCCGGATGCGCGGCATGACTCCTTTTTCTCGGGGAGCGTTACTGTTTTCCCGCTCAGCGCAGGCAGACTGACCGAACCAGCGGCTTTCCGGCGAAGCGATAGGAACGATAGGACGCTTTTCACGATGTATCATTACTTAACAAATAGCAAATTTTATACCTATTGTCAAACGACATTGGAAATGAAGAATAATTGCAGAGAAGTCTCTTTGAAAACGTGGCAGGGTGTATGGATTGAGAGACAGTGCTCCTGGTTTTTTTACCGGAAAACCCTACACAGGGCCGGGCGCCCCGTCGGGAGGCGGCGGGACTCCGGACGCGCCTCCCGGTGGCTCACAGAAGCAGCGTTTCTTCCTCGGCGCTTTCTCGCCGTCTCCGCTTCTGCTCAGAACAGTGCGTCCGGCTCCTGTTTCTCCTGCTTATTTTCCTTATTTATTGAATTATTTTTTGGCAGATCGCGCAGATTTTTAGGCGAATCTTCCGGTGAATCTTCCTGCAGATGCTCCGCAGGATCGGCCAGGACCCTCTTCACCTCCTCCTCAGCACTCCTCAACCTGCCCCTGCACAAGGTGATCAGGAAGGTCGCCCGTCTGACCTTCTCCGCAAGGACGTCCACATCGATGTCCTCCGCCTCCATCTCGCCGACGATCCGCTCAAGCTCCGTCAGCGCCTGACGGTAGGTAAGCTGCCTGCTCTTGCCCACTCTCTGCCGCCTCCCTTGTCTGTTCGACACTGCTCTTTACCGTGCCTCTGAAGAGGACGGTATCGATGCTCTCTCCCTGTGCGAGGAGAGAAGCATCCTTCACCACCTTCCCGTCGCGCCGGGTGATGCTGTATCCCCGCCTGAGCACATTCACCGGGTCCAGCAACCACACCGCCTGCTCCATGCGGACAAGCCTGCCGTCCTCCCGCTGCAGGCTGTGCCGCGCCCTGTTTCTCACGTCGCTCTCCCTGACCTCCAGCCTGGCGTGTGCCATGGCCAGTATGCGGGAGGGGACGAGGGCGACCCGCTGGGCAAAGGCATCCAGCCTGAAAGAACCGTCCGTAAGGAGCCCTTCGCAGTGCCGGCACATCCGGCCCTGCAGGGCGAGCACTGCCTCCTCGAACGTCCGCATCCCCGAAATGAGAAACTCCGCGACCGCCGTGGGGGTTTTCATGCGCGTATGCGCCACCCTGTCGACAACGCTGTCGTCCTTTTCATGACCGATGCCGGTAAACACGGGCAGGGGAAGCCGCGCCACGCGGGACGCGAGAGAGTAGAGGTCGAAGCAGCCCAGATCGACGACGGACCCGCCCCCCCGGACGATCACCGCGACATCGAAACGCTCCTTCTGCACGACAACCGCCTCCAATGCGGCAAGGATGGACCTCTCCGCCTCTTCCCCCTGCATCGCGGCGGGGAAGAGGGTATGCACAAACCGGTACCCGAACGGGTTGCTGTCCAGTTGGTTGAAAAAGTCCCCGTAGCCCGCTGCCGTGGGAGAGGAGATCACCGCTATCCTCTGGGGCACGAGGGGAAGGGGCACGGTCCTGTTCAGATCGAGGAGACCTTCCCGCAGAAGCCGGTCGATCACCTCCTTCCTCCTGCGCGCCGCCTCTCCCAGCGTATACGCGGGATCGATGTCCCGTACGTTCAGGCTCATCCCGTAGACCTCGTGGAAAGCGACCGCCGCGAGGAGCATGATCTTCATCCCGGATTTCAGGGTCTCTCCGGTGGCGGACTGGAACTTCTGCAGGAGCGTGCGGTATTCGTAGGCCCAGATGGTGGCCCTGCTCTGTGCGATGACCTTGTCCTCCCTCTTCTCCACAAGATCGAGATAGCAGTGCCCGCGCTGATTGCTTTTGCACTCGGCAATCTCCGCCACCACCCAGTACGTTTCGGGGAAGGCGGCGTCGAGGGTCGCCCTGATGAGGGAGTTCAACTCAAAGAGGCTGTAAGATGGCGTATTCATTGCGTTTCACCATTATAGCAGGGAGAACGGGACATTGTATACGAGCACCCTCACCGGAATGCTCCCCCTCTCCACTCCCCTGGTCAGTATGTCTATGCCCATACGGAAAAAATGAGAAAAAACCAGTTGACCGACCCCTTTTTTTGTGCAATACTTTTTTTGAGATGTCAGAGTTTTTGTTGTAAAGAACCGCAGAAACCTGAACTGTGCGGTTTTTTTACGGCAGTTCTGTAATCCTCAATCATTATTTCAAGGAGGTAGTATCGTGACGAAGGGAACAGTAAAGTGGTTCAATGAATCCAAGGGGTTCGGGTTCATCACTCGGGAAGACGGCGGCGACGTTTTTGTACACTACTCCGCAATTCAGGACACCGGCTTCAAATCCCTGAACGAAGGCCAGACAGTGAGCTTCGATATTGTCGACGGCCCGAAGGGCCCCAAGGCTGAGAACGTCGTAAAAATCTGACTAAAAAAGCGGACCCCGGTTTGGCCGGGGTCCGCTCTGCCATCCTTTCCGCACACCATCCTCTCCCTGCCGCCATTCCCTCCCCTGTCTTTCCGGAACAGCCCGGCTCCCGAACTAGGGGGGACACTTGCCGCACACCGAGGCGAACAGGGAGGTCGAAAGATAGCGGTCGCCCCGGTCGGGAAGGATCACCACGATAACCCCCTCACGAAGCTCGCTGGACTTCTTCAACGCTATATGCAGGGCAGCGCCGCTGGACATGCCTGCAAAAATCCCCTCTTTGACCGCCATCATCCGCGTCGCAGCGAAGGCTTCTTCATCATTAACGATAAAGCGCTCGTCGAGCCGTGCGGGGTCGAAGAGCCCCGGCACAATGGATTCCGTCATGTTCTTGAGACCCTGTATCCGGTGCCCCTTCACCGGCTCCACCCCGACGATCTTTATTCCCTTGTTGTATTCTTTCAGCCTCTTTCCCGCGCCCATTAGGGTGCCCGAAGTGCCCATGCCGGCGACAAAATGGGTTATCGTTCCCCCCGTCTGCTCGATGACCTCCCGCCCGGTCGTTTCGTAGTGGGCCAGGACATTGGCGGGATTTTCAAACTGGTTCGGCATGAAGTAGAGGTCGGGAGACTCAGCGAGGATCTGCCGGGCAAGACGAATGGCGCCGTCGGTGCCCTCCTCGGCAGGGCTCAGGATCAGCTCCGCGCCGAAGGCCTCGAGGGTCCGGCGGCGTTCAACGCTTACGCAGGCGGGCATGATAAGCTTTACCCGGTACTTTCTGGCGGCCGCAACCATGGCGAGGCCGATTCCCGTATTGCCGGAGGTCGCCTCGAGAATGATCTTGTCCCTCGTCAGCCCCCCCTCCTGCTCAGCCGTTTTCACCATATACAGGGCGACGCGGTCCTTTACCGAGCCTCCGGGATTATTGCCTTCCAGCTTTGCGAAAATCTTCACCCTGGGATTAGGGTTCAGGTTTTCTATGCCGACCAGCGGCGTATTTCCGATGCATTCCAGAACTCCCATAGCCGTCTCCCTCCTTTCCCGACCCACTGCGCCCTCCGCTTCGGGCAAAACAGAAGGGGAATTGTACTATTTTAAAAACGCTCTTTGCAAACGGCCCGCGGGATGCCCGCACATTGACAATACGGTGCAAAGTTGCTAAAAGGAAAATAGAGGCACTACCCCCGTGAACGAGAGCCATAGGATAATTACTGCAGAGAATTACGAGAAATACGTCGGGCCCGCAACGGTGGAGCGCGTGCTCAGGAAAGCGCGCCCGCTCAGGGACTACCACATCGTCAGCGTCAACTCCACGTACTACGGGGGAGGAGTGGCGGAAATCCTCTCCTCCAAGACCCTCCTGCTGAACAGCCTCGGCATCAAAACAGGCTGGCGTATCATCCAGGGCTCTCCCGATTTTTTTTCGATCACGAAAAAGATGCACAACGCCCTGCAGGGGAGCGGAATCAACCTCAGCAAGCGCAAGAGGGAGATCTATGAAAGCGTCGTTTTCGAGAACGCGGTGCGGAACCATCTCGACCACGACATCGTCCTGGTCCACGACCCCCAGCCTCTTCCCCTGATCAACCATTACCGGAAGAGGGGTCCCTGGATATGGCGCTGCCACATCGACCTCACCCGTCCGGACAGCAAGTTGTGGAGCTATCTCCTTTCGTTCATCAAAAAGTACGATGCAGTGGTGCTTTCCCTCGAGGAATACGCCCGAAGGATTTCGAAGCCGCAGCTGTTTTTTCTCCCCGCCATTAATCCCTTTTCCCTCAAAAACCGCGAACTGAGCGAAGAGGAGATCGACGAGCGTCTTGCACATTACGGTATTCCCACCGATCTTCCGCTGGTGGTGCAGGTGTCGCGCTTCGACCGATGGAAGGACCCGGAAGGGGTGGTCAGGGCGTTCAAGATCGCCCGCAAGCAGGTCGGGAGCACCCTCGTTCTGCTCGGCAACGTGGCCTCCGACGACCCCGAAGGGCCGAAAGTGTACGAATCGCTGATGAAGCACCGCGAGGAGCGCATCCTCATCCTGAGCCACCAGGACTCGGCCCTGGTGAACGCACTCCAGCGGCGCGCGGCCGTCGTCCTCCAGAAGTCCCTCCGGGAGGGGTTCGGGCTTACCGTGACCGAAGCCATGTGGAAGGGAACGCCGGTGATCGGCGGCAATGCAGGGGGCATACGCCGCCAGATCGAAGACGGCGTCAACGGATTCCTGGTCTCCTCGGTCAGGGAGGCTGCCGACCGGATCGTTCTGCTGCTCAAGGACAAGGCGCTGAGAGAGACGATGGGAAAAAGAGCGCGGGAGACGGTTGCACAGAGGTTTCTCATGATTCGCCTGGTCGAACAGTACCTCGATCTTTTCAATTCTTTCGAGGCCAATTACCGTCTGGCAGGAAAGCCGGGCAGGTAACTTTCTTACTTACCGAAAGGCCCGCCGCCTTGTCATATTCCCTTCTTCGAGGTATAGTAATAAATATTCCCGCCCTTTTTCCCGCACGGAGGTGACCCTGTGCAGCCGCGCTGCGGTGCGGACGGCCTCCGGCGCCTCCTTGATTACGGGCGGGCTTTGGCAGACGGCTGCGGAGGAAGTCAGTGCAGTGCTTTTTGCGCTGCATGCTCCTCTTTCACGGATGAAACGAATCACGCCTTGGGAGGCATAGCGCACCAGAGGACATCATGTCGGCACATGAACCGTTAAGGATGAAAGAGGGAGACTTATACTCCCTCGCCACGGCAAGGAGGATTGTTAAGAACAGCGACCCCTGCGTCTCCCTCTTCATTTGGGGTCCGCCGGGCGTGGGAAAGTCCACCATGGTGCGGGAGGTGACGGAAGAACTGGGGATAGGGCTCCTCGACGTGCGGGCCGCCCAGCTCGAATCCATCGACCTGAGGGGCTTCCCTATCATCGACCCGGAGACGAACCTGGCGTCGTGGAAGGCCTTTATGAACGTGCTGCCCCATCCGCGAATCCATGGGGACAAGGGCATACTCTTCCTCGACGAGCTGAACCTCGCTACCCTCGATGTGCAGAAAGCGTGCTACCAGCTCATCAACGACCGGCGGGTAGGCGATTACATCCTGCCGGAAGGGTGGCGCATCATCGCTGCAGGCAACGAGCTCGAGCACGCCGAAGGGGCCATCATCGAAATGCCGCATCCCCTCAAGAACAGGTTCCAGCATATCACGGTGGAAGCTCCCACCTCTCCGGAACAGAGGGCGGACATGTACAACTGGTTCTACCGCCACGCTATCCATCCCTCCATTATCTCTTTTCTGAAGTTCAGGCCGGATGCGATTTTCGACATGAGCAACGTACACGCGGAAAATGCCTACCCCACTCCCCGGAGCTGGCATAAGATATCCATCCAGATACGCCGAAAAGAGATGGGGCTCCTCGATGAGGAAGGGCGCCTTACCGACGATATCCTCTACTTACAGCTCATCGCCGAGCAGAATGTGGGAAAGGGGCGCGCCTATGAGTTCGTCGAGTATGCAACCACCATCTTCGCCAGGGTCCCCGACCCGGTCGCCATTCTGGAGAGGGGCTTGAAAAGGGCACTGGAGGAATCCGCCATGAAAATGCCCGATGAGGGGGATGCAGGGACGCTCTTCGCCCTTTGTACCTCCGTAGTCGCGCACCTCAAGGGGCTGTGCCGGGACCCCGGAGTAGTGGATAATTTTTACGACTTCATCTTCTCCATCGGAGCCACGGGCGAGTTCGCCATGCTCACGGTGCAGGAAGCCTGGGCGATTGACGAGGTGCGGGACGCCATCGGCAGGTCGAAAAGCTCCGACAACTTCAAAAGATTCGCAAAAGAGTTCGTCTATCTGGTAGGGTAACTCCCGGAAACGGACAGGAGGAAGCGCACCCTATGGACACCCGGGCAGGCATCCGGAAGCAGGATCAGGAAAAGGACACGAGCGAGACCGCGGGCACCGGAGAGGGAAAAGCCGCCCGGGAGATGATTACCAAGGCGCGCAGCTCGGTGATGCGGGAGTCCCCCTTCTTCGCCTCGCTCTGCATGTACCTCGTGCCGGTCGAGGCGCCCTGGTGCCGTCAGGGAGGGCTCTACAGCGTGGCGACGGACGGGCGGCATTTCTTTTACCATCCGCGCATCCTGGAGGCTTTTCCCACCCTGTCCGAGTTGAAGGGACTCATTCTCCACGAGGTCCTGCACTGCGCCTTCAAGCATCTGGACCGGGGAAAAGACCGCCATCCCCTGGTATGGAACATGGCTGTTGACTATGCGGTCAACGGCATCATCAGGGAAATGGACGCGCACCTGAAAGAGCGCTACGCCCGCCTCCCCCAGAACAAGAGGCCGGTGATGCAAGGATTCTCTGTCGATAAGGGGCTGCACCGGGAGTCTTTCAAAGGGATGAAGGCTGAACAAATTTATGCTATCCTGATGAAGGAGTGGCAGGACTCGCCCCGGCCCTCATCGAGATCCGGTCCATCCACGCCCTCCCCACGCCGGGAGAGCACCAGCAGCGGCGCAGGGGACCAGCAGATTCTCGACGTCCACATAGACCCCGACGAGGCGATAGACCCGGAGAGGGGACCGGTCGGCAAAGACACGCATGCCCGGCGAAAAGGCAGTGTCATCCAGCCCCTTTCCAAGGACGAGAGGGAGCATCTGCAGAGGGAGTGGGAGCGCAGGCTGATACGGGCTGCCAATAACCAGCATCTGGCGGACCGCCTGAAAGGAAGGGAGGGAGGGGACCTGCCCGGACAGGTCCAGGAGCTGATCGACAGGATCAAGGCCCCCAAAGTCAGGGTCCTCAGCAAAGTGGCGAAGTACCTGCGCCTGGCGCTCACCGAACAGGTCAACTGGATCCAACCCTATACGAAACGCATGGCGGCCACAGGTATTTACATGCCCTCGAAGAAAAACTATGTCACCGACCCGGTGGTCGTCATGGACACATCGGGATCTGTTTCCGCCGACGATGCGGCCTTTTTCCTCGGACTGGTAGACGAGGTCATCAGAAAGCTGCCGGTCGGCAAACTCCGGTATATCGAGTGCGACCACGCCATCAGGACGGACAAGATACTCCATAAGGTCAGGCGGAGCAAAGGAGTCTACGGGATCTTCCCGGAGCCTCCCCTTCCCGAGGAGGGGAAAGGAGGGAAAGGCGCGGCCGGAGGGATCGCCATCAGCGGGCGCGGCGGGACTTCGTTCAAGCCTCCCTTCGCCCTGCTCGAAAAGGAGAGGCGATTCAAACCGTCCTTCGTCATCTACCTTACGGACGGGAACGGGGAGTTCCCCGACAAGAAACCCGCGTTCCCCGTCCTCTGGGTCTTCAACAACAAGGAAAAGCACCACCCGCCCTTTGGCGACCAGGACTGCTTTGACGCGGAAGACGTCACGGCCTGGAGGAGGAACAGGAAACAGAGAGATGCTTCTGCGGAGCGCAAGGAGTGAGTAAAAAATCAAACCCCCTGCAACCAGATGTCCCTGAATTGCAAGGGGTTTTCGCTACGGGGCGGACGGGGCTCGAACCCGTATTCATTCAAAATTTTACCAATGATATCAAAGACATAGTCAGGAGAACTACCCTGTTGTGTACCAGCTGTGTACCAACCTCACGCTGTTGAGGAATGTTGATGGGGGGTAGGCCCTATATTTCGCCCCTGCTCTCCAGGTATTTCAGCAGGCATCTTTCAATTAGCTGATTCCGGCTTTTGATCTCCCCATCCTTCTGAATCGCCTCATCAATCTTCCCTACCAACTCAGGCGAGAGCTTTACGCTGATCACTCGTGTCTTCCCTCGGGTGAGCCTGAGCAACCTATCCACTTCAACCATTTACCTGCTCTCCTTTTTTTACTTTGAGTATATACGAAAAGTATTGACATTTACAATTTACCGATTTATTATAGTACATACAAAAAGTAATACTTTTCTGGAAGGAGGAACGGAAAATGAGCAAGGCAAAAGCAGCCGGCTATATTCGGGTATCCACTTCGGAGCAGGCTATGGAAGGTATCTCCCTGGAGAACCAGAGGGCAAAGATCACGGCTTATTGTGCCCTGCATGATCTAGAACTCGTGGAGATCATCGAGGATGCGGGGAAGAGCGGGAAGAACCTGAACCGAGAAGGCGTGCAAGATCTTCTCACAAAGGCGAAGGGGAAACGGATTGATGCCGTTATAGTCTATAAGCTGGACCGCCTAAGCCGGAAGGTCCTAGACACTCTCACCCTCATTGAGACCTTTGAAAAGTGCGGAATCACCTTCCATAGCCTGAATGAGAAGATCGATACTGGTACCGCCATGGGCCGTTTCTTCCTGAACATCACGGCGAGCCTGGCACAAATGGAGAGGGACCTGATCTCCGAAAGAACCCGGGATGCTTTGCAACACAAAATATCCAATAATGAGCGTGCCGGACAGGTCCCCTACGGGTGGAAGCTTGCGGAAGATGGGAATACGCTCTTGCCAGTCCCCGAAGAACAGGAGGTGATTGCAGCAATAAAGAAGCTGCACGGCCGGGGCATGGGATACCGGGCAATATGCCGGGAGCTTGAGGCTATCGGGAACGGGAGGAAGTGGCACCCCCAAACGGTAAAGAACATTTTGAAGCGGGCCGCTTAAGAGGTCCAGCGTCAAACACCGCACGGTGATTGACAGAACAAGGAGGAGGAAACTATGGAGGAGAATACTTTGAAGGTGAAGGCGGGGGATGAGGAAACCATGAAGGCAGCAGCAAAGGAGATGTACGAGGCGCTTCTGTACGTCAGGGACACAATCGAGGCCGGGCACGACGTTGGTATGGGAGTTGTGCTTTCGGCTATCCGTGCTGCGGAAGGCAGAATCTACTAAAAAACCTCAAAACACAATCAAAAAAGCGGAGGAAACATGGAAAAAGAAAAAAAAGCTGTGATAGATGAATCTGCAGCCGAAACTTCGAAGCCGGTAGATCACTCATTATGGTTTGCTGAGCCCTTAGCGGCATTACGAGCACAGGCCGAAATTCTCTATATCATCGAAGAACATCATTTGAACGGCAGTGATTACGAAATGGAGAGAATCCCGGACCTGCTCCTATCGGTCCGCAAAGCGATAGCTGATAACGTCAAAGAGATCGAGATCATACACAACAGGATGCTTCACGCATACGACCTGGTGGAAAGTCGCAATGGCACGTACGGAGAGCAAAAACTTCTCTCCTATGAATGTCAGAGGTGCGGTAAAAAGTTCGATAGTCATGATGCGATAGGGCTCCAGAATATGTACTTTAAGATGGTCTGCAACTACTGCGGCAGGGACCAGATAGAATTGCAAAAAAACCTTAAAGGGCAGGGACACCTTACAGGATAGCAGGGGGCGGTCTCCCGCCCCTCTTTAAGCATAGGACAGGCTATGCTGAAGTGGTAAAATAACGCCATGGCACAAAACAAAAAGAAAATAGAGCCCAGCACCCGCCCCTCTCAGGAGCAGACCCTTGAAGAGAGGGTAGTCTGCCTTGAAGCCAGGGTGGAGCGTCTATCTCGGCTTATGGGCGTTTTCGAGACGCCGGACGCTGTAGCTGAGTGGATGTACAGCGCGGAGGGGATAGAGGAGTACCGGGAGGCGATACAAGCAGCAAAGCGCGGCGTGGCTGGGCCGCTACACGAGTACATGCAGAAAACCGGAAATAAGGTCCCTAACCTAGAGGTATCCAGATGAGCAGGGATAAAGAGAATGGAGGAAATATAATGCCGACCAACGAGGAAGACTCAGCAATAAACCGAGGGATCGCACAAGACCCGGACAATCCCGAACTCACCGACGAGGACTTCAAGCGTATGCGCCCCGCCTCGGAAGTGGTCCCCGAAATCGTTGAAGCGTACCAGCGCGAACGGAAAAGCAGGTGCCCGCAGAAAGCCCCCAAGAGGGCAGAAGGAGAAAAACGTCAAAGAAAGCCCCTGATCAATAAAGATGGTGAGGTGAGAGAACTTACTGAGGAGGACTTCCGGCACATGCAGCCTGCTATCGAAGTAGTACCGGAGATCGTGAAGGCTTACCGGAAGGGGAAAGGCTCACAGTCTAAAAGCCATGGACAGAAAAGAAGATAAGCACTCATACGAGGTGGACTGGCACGGGAGGATAACCGGAGCTCGTGCCTTCCGATTCCTTTTTATCTCTCTCCTGAAAGGGCGCCAATTATGGAAAAGCAAGTAAAGAAAGCTATAAAAGAAGAAGATTTGGATAAGTATTTTCAAGGCATAGCTCTGGACATTATTGATGCTAATCTTTATCTCAGGTTGTACCAGGCGTTACTCAATTCAATTGAAGAACATAAAGAAGCGCTTACCCTTTCCAATATTTTTTGGAGTTATACCCTGGGTTCGCTTTATGATGCGGCCAGAATGGCGCTTTGTAGGGTATATGACTCACAGCCCTCCAGCGTTAACCTCTGTTTTCTCCTGGGCACGATAAAGAAAAACCTTAGTCTTTTTACGGAAGAATGTTTCCGAAAGCGGCTCAAAGATAATCCCGATGTGGACTCTCTGGCAATGAGTCAAATAACTCCAAGCACTGAAGAACTGGATAAAGACATATCATCCGTTTTCCACAAAAATAATCCAACTGTCTCGAGATTAATGAAGGTACGAAATAATGCGCTTGCACATCGCGGAGTAGATATAACTTTAGGGGAAAAGGCAATCCTGGAAGAGCTGCAGGAACTCGCTGCACATGCTCTTAATATTTTAAATAAGTACTCAACATACTTCCGAGCAAGCAGTTATCTTATGGGTGTACCCGGAGAAGATGATTATAAGGTGCTTTTGGACCTGCTTAAACGCGGATTCCATAAAAGACGTGAGTAAATCTGTATAATTTTGAGCTTTCGGGGGATAGGCCGACAGGCCGAAGAGGTGAACCCTACACCCTGCCCCTGGTTCATTCTAGGGAATCCACAGAGGGAGTGGTAGAATGGGAGCGAGAAAAAACAAAAAACAGACTGACGGCAGCCCCGTGCTTAACGATATCAGAGAGCATCCACTCGTCAAAGAGGTGGGGCACATAAGAAACCCCTTTACCGGAGAAGAGGTGCCGCTGCG